>NZ_MSGO01000019.1 GCF_001929375.1 Actinomyces oris
AACTGGATGCGCGAGTGCGTTCCCTGAACGGTTGCCGCGATGGCCCGGGCCAGGGCGGTCTTGCCGGTGCCGGGGGCGTCCTCGAGCAGGAGGTGGCCCTCGGCGAGCATGGTGGTCAGGGCCAGCCGAATGACCTCGGTCTTGCCCAGCAGCGCCTGCCCCACGTTGTTCACCATCCGGTCGAAGGTGTCGGCGAACCAGGTCGCGTTCTCATTCGTCATCGCCATGTTTCGCCCTCGTTCCTGGTGGGGTGCTGACTGCGGTGAAGGGAGCCGACCCGGTCAGGGGACTCGGCGGCTGATCGGTGTGGGGGCGAGCCCGGCGTCGAGGCTCGACGAGGGCGGGCGCCGGTTGCTACGTGCATGTGAACCAGGTCCCCCGATCCTCGTTGGACATCAGAATGGTGTTGTAACCGCCCTGCCACCTGGGGCGGCCGCTGTATCCGCCGGAGCCGTCGACCGTGAGCGTGGTGCTGACCTCCCGCCGGTTCCAGGTTCCGCTGCAGGTCACGGTCGAGTTGGGGGGCCAGTCCGAGAGAGTCACCTCCTGGTACCGGGCGTTCTGTCCCGCACACCCTCCGACGTTGCACCGCCCCTGGCCGCTGAGTGAGCCGGCGTAGTTCCTGGCGAAGGAGCGGGTCGTCGCCTCGGCGCAGTTCTCCTGGCCCTTGCGCGAGCCCAGCTCGGAGGAGGACTGCACGGCACGGATGCACACCCGTGTCGTGCTGCCCTCCGCGACGCTCCACTGCTGGGAGCCTGAGGCACCGGCGTCGTCGTCGGAGGAGGGGCCGCTCAACCGGTAGCGGGTGGATCGTCCGCCGTCGCCCCCTCCGGACCAGGAGCAGGAGACGGAGGTGGCGCTGCCGGCCGAGCAGCTGATGCTCGGTGAGGCGGGTGGGCCGAAGGGGGTGACGCTGCCGGCGCTGACCGCCTCCGAGCAGGAGGTGCTCCCGGTCTTGGACCCGCAGACACGCACGTAGACGGTTGAGGCGCTGCCGTCACTGAGCCCGTTGCCGCTCAGGTCGCTGATGGACTGCCAGGAGGAGCCGTCGGTGCTCCACTGGGTGGCCAGCTCCCCGGCGCTCCAGCCGTTGCCTGCGGAGGCGCCGGTGGACAGCGAGATCTGGCGGCTGGTACCGGTGGCACTGATGCCCCTGACGGTGGGCGCCGGTGGGCGCCCCACGACCCAGGTCGAGGTGGACTGTCCCGCAGAGGTGTGGGTGGAGGCCTTGGCGGAGTCGTTGGTGGCCGTCACCGTGAAGGTCACCTGGCTCTGGGAGGCGCTCACCCCTTCCAGGGTGGCCGAGCGGTTGCCCGCGCCGGAGACCGTCTTGGAGGCCCCGGTCGAGGAGGTCACGGTGTAGTACTCGATCGGTCTGCCGTTGGTGTCGGACACCGGCCCCCAGGAGACGGTGACGGTGTCCGAGGAGCCGCCGGTGCCGAGATTGGCCGAGGCCGCCTGGACCGAGCCGACCGGTCCGGGCCTTCCGTAGGGGGAGACCGCCAGGGAGGCGGAGGACCACTGCTGGCTCTCACCCTTGGCGTTGACGGCCTTGACCACCGCGGTGTAGGCCGTCCCGTTGCTCAGGCCGGAGAAGGTGGCGCTTGTTCCCGACACCGTCTGCTGCTGGCCACCCGGGCTGAGGGCGACGACGTATCCGGTGATGGCCGAGCCCTGGTTGGACGGGGCGGACCAGGACACGCTCACCGAGCCGTCACCGGCGGTGGCCACCGGCTGGGGCACCGTGTCCGGGACGACGTCGATCGAGGTGGTGGCCGAGGCCGAGGCCTCGGAGTCACCGACCTCGTTGTGGGCCACCACGTGGAAGGTGTGGTCCTTGCCGTTGGTGCGGCCCTCCATGAGGCAGCTGGTGACCGTGCCGCAGTCCTGGGAGTCGCCCTGCGTCTCGTCATAGACGGTGAAACCACTGATCGGCGCGCCGTTCGCCGCCCCTGCGGTCCACGAGACCAGGGCCGTTGAGGCGCTGCTGGAGGAGGCCGCCACCGAGGTCGGTGGACTCGGCCGGTTGCGCACCGTCACCTGGAGCGTGCCCTCGACCTCGCGTCCGGCGTCACCGGTCTTGTCCCCGACCCGGTAGGTGATGACTCCTGTCCGGGCGCCGGCTGCGGGCGTGATCGTCAGGGTGGAGCCGGAGCCCGTGACCGTGATCCCCTCAGGGGCCGTGGGGGTCCCCACGAGGCGGAGGGGGGAGTCGGGGAAGGGGTTGACGGCGTAGGAGGAGATGTTCACGGTGGTGGACTGACCGGCGTCCGCGCTCACCGACGCCGGTGAGAGCATGATGAGGGGCCGGGACGAGGAGACGATGCTCACCGGCACCGAGCCCGATCCCTGCGCCCCGGAGGCGTCCTTGACATCGATGGTGAGCGAGCCCAGGGAACCCTTCGAGGCTCCCGAAGGTGCTGTCACCGACAGGGTCCTGCCGCTGATCGAGGCCTCGACGCCGGTAGGGACGTTTCGCACCGAGTAGGACAGATCAGCCGGTTTCTCCCCGTCGGGGTCGGTGGCCCACAGCGATACGTCGACCGTCGCGGTCTCACCGGGGGCCACCTCGATGGCAGTGGGGGCGATGGTGGGCGGACGGTTGTCCCCGGGGGTCACCGTGATGGGAAGCGTCAACCAGGCGGTCTTGCCACTGGAGTCGTTGAGGTCCTTGCCGTCGGTCACCTCCACGGTGACCGATGAGGGGCCCGAGTAGTCGGGGCGTGAGGCGAAGGTCAGCGTGGTGGAGTCCTTGACCAGGCTGGAGCCGTTCCAGCCTGCGGCGGCTGTCACCTTGTTGCCGTCGGTCAGCTGCACGCTGCGGCCCTTACGGGTGAGCACGTAGTCGCGCAGCGCGATGGTCAGGGTCTGTCCGGAGCGCACGGTCAGGGGCATCTTGCCGGCGTCGACCTCGGGCTCGGTGACCACCGATCCGGGGACCTCGACCAGGGCGGAGGAGGCCAGCCCACTGGGATCGGTGACGGTGTAGAGCACGAAGCGGGGCTCCTCGCCCACCGTGATCGTCAGCTCCCCGTCCTGCCCGACGCTCACGCCCTCGTCCTTGGTGGTCACGGTGGCAGCGTCGATGTCGCCGTCCGGGTCCTCGTCGTTGTCCAGAACCGGGACCTTGACGCTCCGGTTGGATCGGGCCTGCTCCCTGCTGATGCGGTCGTCGCGGGCGATGGGGGCCTGGAGCGGCGCCGAGGCGGAGACCGCCAGGGTCACCATGCCGACGACGGGCTCGGAGCGGCCGTCCGTGACGCCGTACTGGACGGTGTAGCTCCCCTCGGTGCTGGGGGTCGTGAGTCTGAGCCGTGGGCCGTCGGCCGACGGGGACACTCCCGAGTCCTGGCCGGAGACGAGGGAGGACTCCAGGGACAGAGTGTCCCCGTCCGGGTCGACGTCGTTGGCCAGTACCGGGACGGACAGGTCGACGCCGGGCCGTGCGGTGACGACATCGGCCACGGCGACGGGCTTCTGGTTCGTCGCCCCGGCGGGCGCCACACCGACCCGGACCACGGCCGAGGCCGTCTTGCCGAGGCGGTCCTGGACGGTGTAGCTGAAGACGTCCGTGCCTGATGCCTTCGGGGCGGCCGTGTAGGTCAGGGACGCCCCCTCCAGCTCCACTCCGCCCAGACGCGGTGAGGACATCAGCCCGCTGAGGCTGACCGAGTCGCCCTCGGAGTCCAGCCCCTCCATGGGGATCGGGATCGTCACCTTCTCCCCGGCCACGGCCCAGCCGGTGACGTCCTTGGGGTGCGGGGCCGTGTTGCGCTCGTCGTCGCGGGCCACGACGGTCAGGTTGACGCTGGCCGAGGCGACGTTGCCCTCCGAGTCTCGCACGCTGTAGATGATCCGTCCGCTGCCGGGCTGCTCCCCGGCGCGGAAGCGGACGACGTCGTCGGAGACGAAGGGCTCACCCATGGCAGGGTCGATCTCGTGCTGGAGGTCGGGCTGGACACTCATATCCAGTCCTGCGGGGGAGCGGTCGTTGTCCAGGACGCTGATGGCGCCCACGTCCCCGGCCCGCACCACGAGCGTGTCATCGGTGAGCTCGGGAGGCGTGGTGCTGGGGGCCGCCGGGACCGGGATGACCTGGAGCGTGCCCTCAGCCGTCCCGGCCGCGTTGGCCAGCGTGTAGGTGACCGTGGTGGTCTCGGTCAGCCCGTTGGGAGCCGTGATGCGCAGGAGGTGGTGCTCCAGGAGCGCCACCACCAGGGGACTGCCCTCGGGGGTGCGCACGGACTGCACGGAGAGCACCCCGCCCTGCGGGTCGGAGTCGTTGTCCAGGACCGCCGACAGCGCCTGTCCTCCCGCCGGCAGAGTGATGACGTCGTCCTGCGCCACGGGCAGCGCGGACTGGTCGACCTCGATGGCATCGACCCGGATCACGCCCTCGGTGGCGGAGGGGCCGTCACTGACCGTGTAGGTCAAGTAGAAGGTGCCCGCCTTGGACGGGTTGAGCGTGACGACCCCGGTACTGACGTCGGCCGTGGAGCTCAGCCCCTCGGGCGCCTCCCCCACGGAGGCCAGGCGCAGGGTGTCACCGTTGGCGTCGACGTCATTGGCCAGCGGCGAGACCTGACCGGACTGGCCCACCGGGACGACGACGTGGTCCGCGTTGGTCACCGGGGGCAGGTTCTCGTTGCCGTGCACCTTGACCGTCAGGCGGCCCTCAGTGTCCTCGTTGCCGTCGGAGTAGGTGACGGTCAGGTCCGTGCTGCCCGTCGCCTGCCCCATGTCCTTGACCGTGATGGTGCCGTCGGCCCGGTACGTGACGTCGAATCCTGAGGGGAAGGAGATGCTCTTGAGGTAGACGGGATCGCCGTCGGGGTCGAGCCAGTCGTCGGAGACGTTGAGAGTCGTGCTCGCTCCGGAGGCGAGGTCGAGCGAGGAGAGACGTTTCTGCTCGGGGCCGGCGTTGACGGAGAAGGGGTGGACGTTGAGGGTGACGTTGGCGCTGGCCTGCGCCTGGCCGTCATCGAGGGTGTAGGCGAAGGACGATGAACCCGTGGCGTTGTCGTCCACCTTCACCTGCAGGGCGGCGCCGGAGCGCACCCGGCCCACCTTTCCGAAGGACGGCTGCGAGGTCGCGGTGGCCACCAGGACGTCGCCGTCGGGATCGGTGTCGTTGGCGATGACCGGCAGGTAGGAGGTCCGCCCGGGCCGCACGCCGAAGGAGTCGTCCTGGGCCTGGGGAGGGGTGTTCTCCTTGGACCGCTCCTGAGTGGCCTCGTCCCGGGTCTCAGTGGACTCCTCGTCGGAGTACTCCTCGCTCTTCGTCTGGGAGCTGATCTGCTCCCAGTTGTCGACCTGGACCATGTTCTTGTCCGGCAGCCACACGCCGCCGGTGGGGATGTCGTTGAGGACGATGACGTCGCGGTTGGTACGGAAGACGGCTTTCGAGACGTTGTTGAGCGTGGGGACGGGGATGTCGACGTCGTCGCCGGTGCCCGCGCAGTCCCGCAGGAAGGAGCCCTTGACCCCCCAGGCCGCGTAGGCGCAGCCCGAGTGCTGCGCGGGCCGGGAGGGGCTGCCACCGGTGACGCCGGGGGAGACCGATGAGACCTTTCCGGACAGGCTCACGCGAAGCAGCCCGGAGGTCGAGGAGACCAGGACCTCGTTGGCCTGGGGGCCGGGAACCTGGAGCTGGAGGTCGTCCCCGGACAGTGATACCGCCCGGCCTCCCGGGAGCACGAGGGTGCCGCTGCGGCGGTCGAGGACCACGCTCTTGTCTCCCACCGCACTGACCTGCAGCTCGGCGTCGTCCGCCAGCTTCGGCAGCGAGGTGGTCGAGATGTCGTTGACGGAGCCGCGGGGCGTGACCGTCTTGACGGTGCCGGTCCTGATCGATGCGACGTGGGCCGAGCCGTCGGTGCCCATGGCCAGAACGGCGCCGGGCATGTCGGAGATGGTGGGAGGAGCTGCCGACTGGCTGAAGGTGGGGGCCTGCGAGACGTCGGCGACCCAGACCCGGCCCGTGGCCGGATCGGCCACCCCGATGCGGTCCCCGCCCAGCTCCATGGTGGATGAACCGGTCGAGCTGTTCGGCGGCATGAGGGTCGTGCGGGCCACGTCGATCTGCGTGTAGGTGTCCGAGGATGCGTCGGACATGAAGACCTGGGAACCGGACTGGTCGACGTCGAAGCTCGTCGAGGAGGTGCGCAGGCCCCCGTCGAGCGTCTGTGAGGGGTAGTTGAGGTGGGCGACCATCTTCATCTTCCCGTTGGTCACCCACACCCCGCCGTCATGAAGATCGACATCATGAGTGACCATCCCCGGGTGCAGGACGATGGCGACCAGAGCCGCAGCGGTCAGTACCGCGATGACGCCGACACAGACGCGGCGCCTGGAGAACCGTTTCACAGTGCTGCGCTCCAGCAGAAATGAGGGATGGGCCAGGGGGATGGCGCTCGTAAGAACGACCAAGATTTTAACTTCCTTGTTGGACGGCAACAAACGTTCCGAATGTGCGGAGACACAGAGGGGGAGCGGATTTTTCGTTGGGATCAAGGAGAAGGGATGGCCTGCATCCGCGATGCCGCCCGGGTGGTTGTTATGAACTTGTGATTCGACTGGTGAGGTTGTGCGTTGAATCAAGGTGCCCGCTTCTGTCCCAGGCGGAGATACTGCCGCGGGCGGTGCACTGTCGACGTCTGCGGCGCGCTCTCCACGGAGGGCCCGCCCCGGCGCCGTAGTCTTCAGCTGCTCGAGTCTTCAGCTGATCGTGCCGCCAGGCCTGCGCGGCTCCTCGCGCCGGCCTGCGCGAACCCGTTGGGTCAGGCTGATCGCCGTCAACTGTTCGTCATCTATCCGCCATCATTCGTCATCGCCGTCGTGGCAGGAGGGGAGTCATGTCGAGGACACGTGCCGATCTGCTCGCCTCCTACCGCAGCTACCTGGCCCTGCAGCGGGACCTGTCCGGGCACACCGTGCGCGCCTATCTCATCGACCTCAACGACCTGCTGAGCTTCCTCGGCGTCGGTGAGGGGGACGCCGAGCCCGTCGACGCCGCCCTGGCCACCCTGGACCTGGCGGACCTGCGGGACTGGCTCGCCGCGATGGCCGCCAGCGGTCACTCGCGCGCCACCCTGGCCCGCCGCTCGGCCTCGGCGAGGACCTTCTCCTCCTGGGCCTTCGAGACGGGACTGCTCGCCTCCGACGTCGCCGCGCGCCTGCGTGCGCCCCGCGTCGACAACCGCCTGCCAGGGGTGCTGACGACCCAGCAGGCCTCGCAGCTGCTCAAGACCGCCGCGGACCTCGCCTCGGACGGGGACGTCCTGGCGGTGCGTGACCTGGCCATCATCGAGACGCTGTATGCGACCGGCGTGCGGGTCTCCGAGCTCGTCGGCCTGGATGTCGCCGACCTCGACCACTCCCAACGGACCCTGCGAGTCCTGGGGAAGGGCCGCAAGGAACGCACCGTTCCCTACGGGCTGCCCGCCGCCAAGGCACTGGAGGCATGGCTGCGTCGGCGCGGCGAGATCTGCGCCGACGACGCGGGAGGCGCCCTCTTCCTCGGGGCGCGGGGACGGCGTATCGATCCCCGGGCGGTGCGCGACGTCGTCCACCGCCTGTGCACGGCCGCCCGGGTCCCCGACCTGGGACCGCACGGGCTGCGGCACAGCACCGCCACCCACGTCCTGGGCGGGGGAGCGGACCTGCGCAGCGTCCAGGAGCTCCTCGGGCACTCCTCACTGGCCACGACCCAGCGCTACACCCACGTCTCGGCCGAGCGCCTGCGCAGCGTCTACGAGCAGGCCTTCCCCAGAGCCTGAGGCGGCGCGAGTCCGTCCGACGGCACCATGGTGGGCTGACCCCGGGTGAGTCCTGGACCTCAAGGACACCCCGAAGGCGTGCCGGACCCGAGGACCGGCCAGCGGGGGAGCGCAGCTCAGGACAGACGGGCCAGACGGCGGGCGATCGCGATGTGCAGCGAGAAGCTGCGCTGCATCTGCGCGGTGCTGTGGAGGTTCATGACGACGTGGGCGCGCTGGCGCGGGTAGAAGAAGCTGTGTACCGCCCACAGGCCCAGGCCTCCCACCGGCTCGGGCAGGCCCCGCAGGATCAAGGGCATGAACTCGTTGAAGCGGATCGTGGCCAGGCCCGTCCCGTAGTGGAGGCCCGCGCGCAGGCGGGAGCGGGGCCGGGCCAGGCGCGCCAGCAGATCCCGGTCGAGCAGGTCTCCCTCATGCAGGGCCTCCTGGAAGCGCACCATGTCCTCCAGGGTGGTCACCGCGCCGCCGTCAGCAGACCCGGCGGACAGCGCCCTGGCATGGCTGATCTCCGCACCCTTGACCCAGGCCGGAGCGATCTTCAGGCCTGTGACCCAGACTGGAGCGATCTTCAGACCTGCCAGCTCCTCATCGGTGGCCGTGGAGTGCGGCTGACCCGTGCGCGTCATCCCCGCGGGCTGGAACACCTGGGTGCGCAGCACCTCGTGGGCGGACAAGCCGGTGACCTCCTGGAGCACGCACTGAGCCAGGGCGTAGTTGGCGTCCCCGTAGGCGAAGCGCTCACCGGGCCGGCCCTGGGGCGGCATCCCCGCGCACTGCGCCATCACCTCGGCCAGGTCCCACCGGCGGTCGGGCTGGCGCATGAGGCGGTCCAGCGAGCACTCGGTGGAGTGCCCGCGCGGAGGCTGCAACGGGTCGGGTAGTCCTGAGCGGTGGCTGAGCAGGTGACTCAGGGTCAGGTCCCGGGACAGAATGACGCCGGGAGCGGCGGGTAGCGCGGACAGATCGATGCCCGGGGCGAGCTCGCCGATCGGCGCATCCAGGGACAGCAGCCCCTGCTGGGCCAGGCGCGCCGCCGCGACCGCCACGAAGGGTTTTCCCGCGCTCGCGGTATGAAAAGGCCGGTCGACCTCACCGAAGGAGAGCCTCACCCCCGGGGCGACGATGAGCACCTGCGGGGCCGGCAGCCGCGGGCGCCGCTTAGCGGCCATCCTCTCCAGCCTGGGACGCAGGGAGGAGCCGAACCAACGCTGAAGGGACTCGGAGGGCCTCATGTCTCCACCTCTCAACAAGACGCCTTTGAAGGGGCTGTGCCCGAAAGCCCACCACGCTCCACGACCTCCCATCATCGGAAGGAATGCCGGCGAGATCAAGCGTCGATCACCGGCTCTACTGGACCGGCTTGAGGCGGATGACGGCCGGTTGCAGCAGGCGCAGCGGGTTGATGTAGGTCTTGGGACCGGTGCGCGCCCCCCAGTGCAGGGCGCAGACCCCGTCCGAGCGGTGCCCCGGCAGCAGGGTGCCGACGACCTGTCCCGCAGCCACCGCCTCACCCGCGCTGACGGCCGGTTCGACCGGCTCATAGGTGGTGCGGATCCCGTCGGCGTGATCGATGGACACCACGGGGCGCCCGGCCACCATGCCGGCGAAAGCGACCGTCCCCGCGGCGGCGCTGCGGATCTGAGCGCCCTCCGCGGCCGCGAGATCCACTCCCCGGTGCCCGCGTCCCCACACGACGGCGGGCGGGTCGAAGTCCTCCACCACGGTGGCCGGCGCGCCGGTCGGCCACTGGTAACGGCCCCGCGGGCGACGGGTGCCCGCAGACCGGTCCGTTAGCGCCTGGTCGCCCGTCCCCGTCTCGTTGACGAGTGGGGAGGAGGGGCTCAGGCTCGTCACGAGCGAGGTCGACGAGGTCAACCAGTGGGCGGCCTCGGCCGGCCCGGACACGCTGCCCGTCCGCTCGGGAAGCAACGGATCCTGGACCCACGGAGGCGGAACCGTGGTCACGGCAGTGCTGGTGGCCGGACTGGTGACTGCGCTCATGCCCTGAGCCGGTGGTGCACCGGGCAGTGCGGCCAGTGAGCCGCAGGTGATCACGGCCGTTGCCAGCGCCGCGAGGCGGCGGGGCGAGTGGTGGGGAGGAGAGGGCGGCGTGCGATGATCTCGGAGGTGGCGGCTTTGCCGGGGCTGCTGTGGGTGCATGCCCTCAGAGTGCGCGCCGAGCGGCCTTCGGTGCCGGGGGCGTCGTCGGCCCTGTGGAAAGCCCCTTGAGGAAGCGGCCTGTGGTGACTGGGACGACTCCGAATACCGCGGATTCGGCCTCGGCAGCCGGTCCAGTCCTGTGGTAGCCTCGCCCCCGCAGCATTCTGCGGATCGCTCCGGCGTCAGCGGGAGACGGGCCCGGAATGCTGACTTCGCGTGCCTGTACCCGAGCACCTCGGGACGTCCCTCCGGGCGACACGGTCGCGGTCCCGGTCATCACGGTTCGCCACGGTGAACGGGTGGCCGTGCGTCGCAGGCACCAGGCCCCATCCGCGCCGGCTCCCAGCCGGTCACCGGCTTCGGTGCGCGTTCGCAAGCGTGCGGAACCACGGGGAAGAACCCAGAAGAAGAACCCCGGGACGTCCCCGAGCGCAGCTCGGCCGTCCCCCGAAATGATCGTGCGTCGAGCAACCTCTCGGCACACACGGAAGGACCGTCATGGCCGTCGTTACCATGCGCCAGCTCCTTGACAGCGGTGTCCACTTCGGGCACCAGACTCGTCGCTGGAACCCCAAGATGAAGCGCTTCATCCTCACCGAGCGCAACGGCATCTACATCATCGACCTCCAGCAGTCCATTGAGGGCATCAACACCGCCTACGACTTCGTCAAGGAGATCGTCGCTCGCGGCGGCAACATCCTGTTCGTCGGAACCAAGAAGCAGGCTCAGTCCGCCGTGGCCGAGCAGGCCCAGCGCGTCGGCATGCCCTACGTCAACCAGCGCTGGCTGGGCGGCATGCTCACCAACTTCTCCACCGTGCGCGCCCGCCTGGACCGCATGAAGGAGCTCGAGCAGATCGACTTCGACGACGTGGCCGGCTCCGGCCGCACCAAGAAGGAGCTGCTCATGATGCGCCGCGAGAAGGACAAGCTCCAGCGCACCCTGGGCGGTATCCGCGACATGAGCAAGCTCCCCGCGGCCGTGTGGGTCGTGGACACCAAGAAGGAGCACCTGGCCATCTCCGAGGCCCAGAAGCTCGGGATCCCGGTCATCGCCATCCTGGACACCAACTGCGACCCGGACGAGGCCACCTACGGCATCCCCGGCAACGACGACGCCATCCGCGCCGTCACCCTGCTCACCCGCGTCGTCGCCGACGCCACCGCCGAGGGCCTGCTGGCCCGCTCCGGCGGCCGCGTCCGCACCGGTGAGGAGGCCGAGGTCGCCCCCGCCGACGCCGAGCCGCTGCCCGAGTGGGAGGCCCAGCTCCTCGCCGGAGCCGAGGCCGACGCGCCGGCCGCTGAGACCGCCGAGGCCACCGAGGCCCCTGCCGCCGAGCAGGCCTGAGCGCACAGCCTCAGCTCCTCGCTCACAGCGCGGCATCCCCGCGCTGTGAGCACCTCTTCACTCGTCCTTTTTCACACGTCTATTAGTCACTGACTGACCAGGAGACATTCATGGCGAACTACACCACCGCTGACATCAAGGCGCTGCGCGAGAAGACCGGCGCCGGCATGCTCGACGTCAAGAAGGCCCTCGACGAGGCCAATGGCGACACCGAGAAGGCCATCGAGATCATTCGCGTCAAGGGCCTCAAGGGCATTGCCAAGCGCGAGGGGCGCGCCGCCTCCGCCGGCCTCATCGCCGCCAAGGTCGTCGACTCCGGCAACGGCCAGGTCGGCGTCCTCGTCGAGATCAACGCCGAGACCGACTTCGTGGCCAAGAACCAGAAGTTCCTCGACTACGCCGAGCAGGTCCTCACCGCCGCCCTCGACTCCGGCGCCACCGACGCCGAGGCCCTGGCCGAGGTCGAGGTCGACGGCTCCACCGTCAAGGAGCTCACCGACGGCATGCAGGCCGTCATCGGCGAGAAGATCGTCGTGCGTCGCGTCGGTCGTCTTGAGGCCGACAAGATCGAGCTCTACCTGCACCGCACCAACCCCGACCTGCCCGCTCAGGTCGGCGTCCTGGTGGGCACCGACGCCAAGGCCGCCGAGGCGGCTCACGACGTCGCCATGCACATCGCCGCGTACTCCCCGGCCTACGCCACCCGCGACGACGTGCCGGCCGAGGTCGTGGACAAGGAGCGCGCCATCGCCGAGGAGACCACCCGCGCCGAGGGCAAGCCCGAGAAGGCCATCCCCAAGATCGTCGAGGGTCGCCTCAACGGCTTCTTCAAGGAGAACGTCCTGGTCGACCAGGCCTTCGCCAAGGACCCCAAGACCACGGTCGGCAAGGTCGTCGAGGCCACCGGCGGCGAGCTGACCGGCTTCGTGCGCTTCCGCGTCGGCGCCTGATCCGTTCACTGTTCGGGTCGGTTCGGCCAGCCGCTGGCGAGGTCGGCTCGACCGGTGATGTCTGAAGACATCCGGGGCGGGGGTGCGAGCACCATGCTCGTGCCCCCGCCCCGTCCTGTTCCCCTCTCACTCATCGACGTCCCTCACCGTCTGCTCCCCGGGGCGCCTTCCTCAAGCACGCCTCATGCGTGGTCCTCGTCCCATGGCATGCCTGACCACCCGGGTTGACGCTCATCGTGGCCCGGTGCCCGCCCGGGACGGGGTAGGCTGTGCCAAGCCTGCCCACCGAACCCAGGAGACATAGCGCAATGAGTCAGGAACCGGCTCGTGACGACCGCGTCGCCCACGGCACGCACCCCCGACGTGTTCTACTCAAGCTCTCCGGTGAGGTCTTCGGCGGCGGATCGATAGGGCTGGACTCCGACGTCGTCTTCGACGCCGCCCGCCAGATCGCCGAGGCCGTACGCGCCGGAGTCCAGGTCTCCGTCGTCGTCGGAGGCGGGAACTTCTTCCGCGGCGCCGAGCTCTCCTCACGCGGCATGGACCGCGCCCGCGCCGACTACATGGGCATGCTGGGGACCGTCATGAACGCCCTGGCCCTTCAGGACTTCATCGAGAAGGCGGGGGTGCCCGCCCGCGTCCAGACGGCCATCGCCATGGGGCAGGTCGCCGAGTCCTACATCCCCCTGCGGGCCATCCGCCACATGGAGAAGAACCGCGTCGTCGTCTTCGGCGCCGGTGCCGGCCTGCCCTACTTCTCCACGGACACCGTCTCGGCCCAGCGCGCCCTGGAGACCCACTGCGACGAGCTGCTCGTGGGCAAGAACGGGGTCGACGGCGTCTACACCGCCGACCCCCGCAAGAACCCCGAGGCCCGGCGCCTGGACCGGCTCACCTATGAGCGTGCCCTGGCCGACGGCCTCCAGGTGGTCGACGCCTCCGCCTTCGCCCTGTGCCGCGACAACGGCCTGACCATGCGGGTCTTCGGCATGGGGGAGCCCGGTAACATCACCCGCGCCCTGCTGGGTGAGAGAATCGGGACACTCGTCAGCTGCGACTGACCCGGCTGCGGGCTCCGACGGACCGCCGACGGTCCCGTCCGAGCTCCGTGGCCGCCCCGGCGCAGACGGCCAGCACACCCTCCCAACCCGCAGCCATCCCCACGATGACCGACCCGACCACTACCTGACGAACCCACGACCGCCCAGTAAAGGAAGCACCATGATCGACGACGTCATGCTCGAGGCCGAGGACAAGATGGACAAGGCCCTCCAGGCCGCCAAGAGCGAGCTGGCCACCATCCGCACCGGCCGCGCCAACCCCTCGATGTTCAACGGGATCGTCGTGGACTACTACGGCGCCCCCACCCCGCTCCAGCAGCTCGCCTCCCTGACGATCCCCGAGGCCCGCACCGTCCTGGTCAGCCCCTTCGACCGCTCCGCCATGAAGGACATCGTCACCGCCATCCGCGAGTCCGACCTCGGCGTCAACCCCACCGATGACGGCGCCGTCATCCGCGTCACCCTGCCGGCCCTGACCGAGGAGCGCCGTAAGGACTACGTCAAGCTCGCCCGCTCCCGCGCCGAGGACTCCCGCGTCCAGGTGCGCGGTATCCGCGGCAAGGCCAAGAAGGAGCTCGAGGCCATCAAGAAGGACGGCGAGGCCGGCGAGGACGACGTCAAGCGTGCCGAGCACGAGCTCGACGGCCTCACCAAGCGCTTCGTCGAGCAGATCGACGCCGCCCTGAGCGCCAAGGAGGCCGAGCTGCTCGAGGTCTGAGCCGCCTCGTCCCGGGATCGGCCGCGCCTCCCGCCCGGCCTCCCGCCCCTGTCCCGTCAACCCCTGTGAGCCCCGTGTCGCCTCTGCTGAACCCGCGTCCCACGCGCAACCACGACCCCCTGCCCGCCACCGGGCGGGCGGGACGCAACCTGCCCGCCGCCATCGGGGTGGCGGTCGTGCTCATCTCCGTGGTCCTGGGCTCTCTGGCCTTCTACAAGGTCATCTTCGTGGGCGTCGTCGTGCTGGCCGTCTGCGGGGCGCTGTGGGAGCTGGCGGCGGCCTTCGCCCGCAAGCGCATCCGCCTGCCCCTGGCGCCGCTGTGGCTGGGGACCCTGGGAATCTCCGTGTGCGCCTGGGAGGTGGGAGCGGAGGCGGCCTTCGGGGCCTACGTCGCCACCGTCGGCGCCTGCGTCCTGTGGAGCTTCATGGACCAGGCCGAGGCGGAGGTCGGCACCGTCCTGGAGCAGGCCGGTCACGACATCCCCCGCACCGAGGCCCACGACGAGGTCCGCCGCTCGCGCTCCAGCGCGGCGGCCGCCTCGGTCTTCGCCGCCACCTACCTGCCCTTCCTGGCCGGTTTCGCCGTACTGCTCCTCGTGCAGGAGCACGGCGTGGGGAAAGTCATGATGCTCATCGCCCTGGCGGCAGCCAACGACACCGGCGGGTGGATGGCCGGCATCACCTTCGGCCGTCACCCCCTGGCGCCCTCGGTCTCACCCAAGAAGTCCTGGGAGGGGCTCATGGGCTCCCTGCTGGCGACGGTGGCGACCGGGGCCGGCTGCGTCTGGGCCATCGGCGGTCCCTGGTGGGCCGGGGCCGCACTGGGCGCCTGCACCGTGGTCGTCTCCACCCTGGGCGACCTGGGAGAGTCCCTGCTCAAGCGCGACCTGGGACTCAAGGACATGGGCACGCTCCTGCCCGGACACGGGGGAATCATGGACCGGCTCGACTCGATCCTCGTGGCCGCTCCACTTGTCTACGCCTTCACCCTCCTGGTGAAATAGGGACGGCATGCCGCACCCATCCCTATCGACCAGCCCGGCCCTCCCCAGCCCCGGGACACGAGGAGCACGAGCGTGAGTCCATCGCGAGTACAGCAGCGCCCCCGGCGCCCACAACCCGTCAGCATCACCGGGCGGCCGCGTGACGGCCAGGTCCAGGTCATGCCCACCGACCAGCCCCCGGAGGGCGCCTCCAACCCGGACGCCAAACCGCGCCTGTCCTTCGCGGTGCCGCCGGCGCGCGGAAAGGCCCCCCATCACCTGGCCGACCTCGACCTGGCCGGCCGTAAGGCCGCCTGCAAGGACTCGGGCCTGCCCTCCTTCCGGGCCGACCAGCTCTCACGCCACTACTTCACGCACTTCACCCGCGACAGCGCGGACATGACCGACCTGCCCGCCGCCCAGCGCGAGCAGCTGTGCGCCGAGCTGCTGCCCGAGCTCATCACCCCGGTGCGCGCCCTGCGCGCCGACGGCGGACGCACCATCAAGCACCTGTGGGAGCTGCACGACGGCGTGCGCGTCGAGAGCGTCCTCATGCGCTACAAGGAGCGCACCACCCTGTGCGTCTCCTCCCAGGCCGGCTGCGGCATGGCCTGCCCCTTCTGCGCCACCGGTCAGATGGGCCTGACCCGCAACCTGTCCACCGGGGAGATCGTGGAGCAGGTGCGCCACGCCGCCCAGGCCTCGGCCGCCGGGGAGCTGAGCGGGGGACCGGCCCGACTGTCCAACGTGGTCTTCATGGGCATGGGCGAGCCGATGGTCAACTACAAGAACGTCGTCGGCGCCCTCCACCGGCTCATCGACCCGGCCCCGGAGGGCTTCGGCCTGTCGGCCCGCGGTATCACCGTCTCCACCGTGGGACTCGTCCCCCTCATCCGCCGGCTCGCCGGCGAGGGGCTGCCGGTGACCCTGGCCGTCTCCCTGCACGCCCCCGACGACGAGCTGCGCGACGAGCTCATCCCCGTCAACTCCAAGTGGAAGGTCGGTGAGCTGCTCGACGCCGCCCACGACTACTTCCTGGCCACCGGCCGGCGCGTGTCCATCGAGTACGCGCTCATCAAGAACATGAACGACCACGCCTGGCGTGCCCAGCTGCTCGCTGACGAGCTCAACCGCAGGGACACCGGATGGGCCCATGTCAACCCCATCCCGCTCAACCCCACCCCGGGGTCCATCTGGACCTGCTCGGAGGTTGCGGTTCAGGATATGTTCGTTGACACGCTCCGGCGTGCCGGAATTACCACGACAGTGCGAGACACTCGAGGCAGCGACATCGACGGTGCCTGCGGTCAGCTCGCGACCGAGGTACTCAACCAGGAGAGGGCCAAGACGACATGAGCGACATGTTCCCCAAGGCAGCGCTCCTGCGACCGGGCTACCGCCCCGAGCAGGTGGACCGCTACTTCGAGACGGCTCACGAAATCTACGACGCCGGTGAGCTCGACGAGATGGACTCCGAGGGCGTACGCACCGTCGCCTTCGACGTCGTCCTGCGCGGCTACCAGCCCCAGGCCGTGGACGCGGCCCTCGACCGGCTCGAGGCCGCCTTCCTCCAGCGCCGGCGGGCGGCCTTCGTGGCCAAGAAGGGCCGCCAGGCCTGGATGGACCAGGTCACCCAGCTCGCCACCACCCTCTACCCGCGTCTGCTGCGCCCGGCCGGCGAGCGCTTCGCCCCAGCCTCCGGGCAGGGGTATGACAAGACCGACGTCGACGCCCTCATGGACCGTATCGCCGGCTACTTCGACTCCGACACCACCCTGACCTCCAGCGAGGTGCGCGGAGCGGTCTTCCGCCGGGCCCGGGGGAACAAGGCCTACGGGGAGCCCAGCGTCGACCGCTACCTGGCGCGCGTCGTCGAGGTCCTCCTGTCCGTCGAGTGAGTCGAGTACATCCTGAGGAAACCCGCCACCCCATGACCAGCCACGCACCAGCGCCCTGCCATCACCCACCGCGACTGGTCCTCCTGGGATCCACCGGGTCGATCGGCACCCAGACCCTCGAGGTCCTCACCCGCCTGGGGACGGCCGCTCCGCAGGTGGTCGCCCTGGCCGCCGGCGGATCGCGCCTGGAGCTCCTGGCCCGCCAGGCCATCACCTGGGAGGTTCCCGTCCTGGCCGTCACCGGCGGGGGAGAGGACCTCGCCGACCGCCTGCGCCAGGCCCTGAGGGCCGCAGCCTCCCAGGCGGGCCGACCCGACCCGGTCACCACCATCCTCACCGGCCCCGATGCCGCCACCACGGCGGTCCAGGCCGCCGAGCTCGGGGTCTGCGACACGGTCGTCAACGGCATCACCGGCTCGGTGGGACTGCTGCCCACACTGGCCGCCCTGGCCGGCGGAGCCCGCCTGGCCCTGGCCAACAAGGAGTCCCTCGTCGTCGGGGGCGCCCTGGTCCGCCAGGCGCTCACCCGACCCGGCCAGATCGTTCCCGTGGACTCCGAGCACTCCGCCATCGCCCAGGCCCTGGCCTGCGGCCGCCACGAGAAGGGACTGACCAGCCCCGTCCTCAGCGGGCGCAGTGAGGTCAGGCGGCTGGTCCTGACCGCCTCCGGCGGTCCCTTCCGCGGGCGCAGCCGCGCCGAGCTCACCGGGATCAGTGCCGCCGCCGCCCTCAAGCACCCCACCTGGGACATGGGGCCGGTGGTGACCATCAACTCCTCGACCCTCATCAACAAGGGGCTCGAGCTCATCGAGGCCCACCTCCTGTTCGACATGGCCCCCGAGCAGATCGACGTCGTCGTCCACCCCCAGTCCGTCATCCACTCCATGGTGGAGTTCACCGACGGCGCCACCATCGCCCAGGCCTCCCCGCCCGACATGCGCCTGCCCATCGCCCTGGGCCTGACCTGGCCCGAGCGCCCCGACCTGTCGGGGCTGGTGACTCCCAACGACTGGCACCAACTGGTCAGCTGGACCTTCGAGCCGCTGGACAGTGCCGCCTTCCCCGCCGTCGACCTGGCCCGCAGCGCCGTGGCGGCCTCGGACACCCACCCGGCCGTGCTCAACGCGGCCAACGAGCAGGCCGTCGCCGCCTTCCTCGCCGGCGGCCTGGAGTGGCTGGACATCATCGAGATCGATGCGGCCGTCATCGGCGAGCACGAGGGCCTGACCGGCCCGGGCCTCGACGACGTCCTGGCCGTGGAGACCTGGGCACGCGCCCGCGCCGACGAGCTCATCGCGGCACGAAACGGAGGAACGCACTCGTGAGCACCACCCTGGCCTACATCCTGGGCATCGTCATCCTCATCATCGGGATCGGTGTCTCGGTGGCCCTTCACGAGCTCGGGCACATGATCCCCGCCAAGCGGTTCGGCGTGAAGGTCCCCGAGTACTTCATCGGCTTCGGCCCCAAGATCTGGTCGTTCAAGCGCGGAGAGACCGAGTACGGTGTCAAGGCCATCTGGCTGGGCGGCTACGTCAAGCTCGTCGGCATGCTGCCGCCCGCCAAGCCCGGCAGGCCGGACCGCCGGCGCAAGGACGGAAGCCTGGGCATGGTGGGCGAGGCGCGCGCCGAGGCCCTGGAGGAGATCCGGCCCGGAGAGGCGCACCGGGCCTTCTACCACCTCAGCGTCCCCAAGAAGCTCGTCGTCATGGCCGGGGGAATCCTCACCAACCTGGTCCTGGGGATCGTGCTGCTGGCTGTGGCCGTCGGCGTGGTCGGCATCCCCGGACGCACGACGACACTGTCGACCGTGACGCCCTGCGTGTCATCCAACATCGACGCGAACGCCCCCTGCCAGGACTCCGACCCGGTCGGCCCCGCCAGCGCCGCCGGCATCCGAGTCGGCGACAGGATCGTCTCCTGGGGCGGGGTGAAGGTCTCCTCCTGGGAGGAGCTTCAGGCTCGGATCACCGCCGGCGGCACCAGCCCCACCGAGGTCGTCATCGAGCGCGACGGAGCTGAGCGCACCGTGAGCGTCACCGCGGTCGAGGTCCAGCGCACCGTTCGCGACGCGCAGGGCGCCCCGGTCAAGGACGCCTCCGGGGCCGTGCGCACCCAGGCCCGCCCCTATGTCGGCATCTCCCCGTCGCTGGGAACCATTCCCCTGAGCCCCGCCAAGATCCCGGGCGTCATCGGGCAGGCCATCGGAGGGACGGTCAAGGCCATCGCCACCCTGCCGGTCGGCCTCTATCACGCCGTCCAGGCGGCTCTGGGCATTGAGCAGCGCAGCGCCGACAGCGGCGTCGTGGGCCTGGTGGGCATGGGGCGGATGGCCGGAAACGCCACCAGCGGCGGTGTGGCCGGAGGCGGAGAGGTCCCCCTGTCGATGCGGGTGAGCACCATGCTCATGCTGCTGGGCAGCCTCAACCTGGCGCTGTTCGCCTTCAACCTGGTACCCCTGCTGCCCCTGGACGGCGGGCACGTGGCCGGAGCCTGCTGGGAGGGCATCCGGCGCTCGATCGCCAAGGCGCAGGGCAAGCCCGATCCGGGGCCGGTGGACACGGCCAGGATGCTGCCGGTCGGTCAGGTCGTCTTCGGTCTGCTCATCGTCATGGCCCTGGTCCTGGTCTGGGTGGATATCGCTGCGCCGCTGTGAGGCCCGCAGGGTCGGCGGGGCGTGAGCAAATCGGTACCGGCGGGAGCGATGCCACACACCTGAGGCGCGGGGCCGGGCAGGGCGGGTGACATACTGGTCGGGTGACTGAAGCGATCGCTCTTGGCATCCCTACGATGCGTGCCCAGGCCCCGGTCCTGGCGCCGCGCCGACCGACCCGCAAGATCCAGGTCGGCAGCCTGAACGTCGGTGGAGACGCCCCCATCACCGTGCAGTCGATGACCACCACGAAGACCCACGACATCGGCGCCACCCTTCAGCAGATCGCCGAGCTGACGGCCGCGGGCTGCGACATCGTCCGCGTGGCCTGCCCCACGGACAAGGACGCCGAGGCGCTGCCGATCATCGCCAAGCAGTCGCGCATCCCCGTCATCGCGGACATCCACTTCAACCCCAAGTACGTCTTCGCCGCCATCGAGGCGGGCTGCGGCGCGGTGCGCGTCAACCCCGGCAACATCCGCAAGTTCGACGACCAGGTCGCCGACATCTGCAAAGCCGCCTCCGACGCCGGCGTCTCCCTGCGCATCGGTGTCAACGCCGGTTCCCTGGACAAGCGCCTGCTCAAGAAGTACGGGAAGGCCACCCCCGAGGCACTCGTGGAGTCGGCCACCTGGGAGGCCGGGCTCTTCGAGGAGAACGACTTCCACGACTTCAAGATCTCCGTCAAGCACCACGACGTCGTCACCATGGTGCAGGCCTACCGGCTCCTGTCGGAGGCCGGCCAGTGGCCCCTGCACCTGGGCGTGACTGAGGCCGGCCCCGCCTTCCAGGGCACCATCAAGTCCTGCGCCGCCTTCGGCGCCCTGCTCGCCGAGGGCATCGGTGACACTATCCGGGTCTCCCTGTCCGCGCCTCCGGTCGAGGAGGTCAAGGTGGGCACCAAGCTGCTGGAGTTCATGGGGCTGCGCCAGCGCCAGCTCGAGATCGTCTCCTGTCCCTCCTGCGGCCGGGCCCAGGTGGATGTGTGGACCCTGGCGGAGGAGGTCGAGGCCGGGCTCAAGAACATCACGGCACCGCTGCGCGTGGCCGTCATGGGCTGCGTCGTCAACGGCCCCGGCGAGGCCCGCGAGGCGGACCTGGGTTGCGCCTCGGGCAACGGCAAGGGCCAGATCTTCGTGCGCGGCCAGGTCGTGGAGACCGTCCCGGAGGACCAGGTCGTCGAGACCCTCCTCAGGCACGCCGAGGTCATGGCCGCCGAGATGGCCGAGGAGCTCGGGCCGGAGGCCCTGGTCGGTACCAGCCCCATGGTCTCCGCAGCCGGCTGAGGACCGGTGAGGGCCGGGCGCCTCCAGCGCCCGCCTGGGCCTGACGGGTATGAGCTTCCTGCGGCACCGCGAGACGAGACGCGCTCAGCGTCACGCCGACCGCCTGACACCGGTTCCCTCCGATCAGGTGTCGGGAGTCATGTCGCTGTGCGCTCTGGATCCGGTGTGCGCCGTGAGCCTGGTCCAGCAGATGCAACGCTGGACCCGCTGGGGACGCGGCGACGTGGTCGCCCTGGGGGGGACTGGTGCAGCCCGTCGCCGTGGCCTGGTCGGTCGGCTCCCTCATGCCCTTCGGTCTGGACGGTCGCCCCGAGCACGGTCTGCGGGCGGCGGACACCGGCGAGATCCGGGCGCTGGCCGAGCACTCCAGACCCCGCCTGTCCAGGCACGGTTCCGTCTGCGGGCCGGCCCGGGACGTCGCGGCGGTCTGGGGGGCGCTGAGCGAGCAGGGAGTATGTGCCCGCCAGGAGCGCTGGAAGCAGCCGGTCCTGGCCGCACCTCGCGCGGCTGCGGGACTGGGCGGCGCGCACCGGCCCCGTCACCCGTCCCTGTCCTGGGTGGGGCAGGCGGTCCGTCGGGCGCATCCGAATGAGACGGAGATGGTCCTTCCGGCCTCGGTGGACATGTTCGTCGGCGAGCTCGGTTACGACCCCACGACCGATGGTCCCGGATACCGGCGCCACGTCGGCTGGCTCGTCGAGCAGGGGCGCAGCTATGTCGTCCTCGACGACGGCGCCGGTGGGCCGGTCCAGCCCGGATCGCCCCGGGCGGTGGCCTTCAAGGCCGACGTCGGGGCCCTGTGGCACTGCCCGACAGGCGGCATCGCCCAGCTGACCGGTGTGTGGACCCGCCCCGACCTGCGTGGGCGGGGAGTCGGGGCGGCGGCCCTGGCCGGTGTGGTGGACGCCGTGCGCCGGGACCACGTCGGTGCCGACGGCGTCGTGAGCCTCTACGTCAACGACTACAACACCCCCGCCATGGCGCTCTACCGCTCCCTGGGCTTCGAGCAGGTGGGCCTGTTCGCCACCGTGCTGCTGTGAGGCGGAGCGTCAAGACGATGCCGTTTCGTTACAGGGTGCCTGCAAAGTCATGGTGAACAACATATGGAGCACCTCAGCCGACTCGTCTACGATCACCGACCGTGCGCAATACGGTCGAAGTCGACTCCGAGAGCACGGAGCGTCAGAATAATATCGAGGTCTGGAATGACCTCGTTTCACCCAGAGACCTGCTCATCTGTCTCCTGATATCGGTGATATGCATCGTTGCGGCGGTACTTTTCTCCTCCTTTTTCGGGGGTAAGCCGCTGTTCTGGGGACTGGGAGCCTCCACTGCAGGTTTTATCGCCTGCTGCTTCCTCGTGAGTCCCAAGCGAGAGGTCGTCATTGTCGATGAGCCGAGCGCCGGCGCGAGTGGAGGTGAGGATCAGTGACTGTGAGCCTTCTCCTCATGATGGTGGTCGCCATCCTGGCGGCCGTGGTCCTTTACACCTTCATCGGTTTCATCCCCGGTACCGACGAGACGGGGGTGCTCGCACCCGTCACCCTGGCGATCATCCTCGCGGGAGCGCCGCCGCACGTGGTACTCGCATTCTTCGTCTCCGCCGTTGTCACGCTCAACCTCATGAACGGAATCCCGACGGCACTGGTCGGTCTTCCCGGCGGAGTGATGTCCGCTCCGCTCATGGATCATGCCATGGTGCTGCGCGACAAGGGCCTGGCCTCGGACACGATCCGGAAGATGGCCGTGGGCTCTGCCGTCGGAACCCTCATCTCCATTCCCCTGAGCTTCCTCCTTGCTAGTCTGCTGCTGCCCATGGCCGGCTGGATCAAGTCCAACTCCGATATCGTTCTGGCTGCCGGTGCCGTGGTTCTGGCCCTGCTCGGGAAGAACCGCATTCTCTCCCTGGTGTCGATTCTTCCCATGGCGCTGCTGTTCCAGGCGCTTCCGGCGCTTTATCGGGGCGCGGGTATCATTCCGGAGAAGGCCAGTGTCAACACCTCCTTCTTCCTCGGGATCACCGTGGGTCCCATGCTCCTGACCCTCCTTGAGCTCCTCAACGCCAAGCGCCGGGAGGCGCTGCCGCACGGCAGCCGCACCAAGGCGGAGCTGCTGCGCTCCGGGTTCGGCCGGCAGGCGCTGTGGCCGGGCCGCCTCATCACGAGGTCCGAGGGCTGGTGGAGTGCCGCGATGGCCGCCGTGTCCACCCCGCTGTTCATCCTCAGCCCGGTGGGCCTGACCTTCCTGCTGGGGGAGGCCTCCGTGGCCCGTCAGAACGAGGACCGAGTACCCCGCGCGCAGCGTGCGGTGACGGTCATGAGCGCCCTGACCCACTCGACCTACCTGGCGGGTGTCATCATCCCGCTGGTAGCGCTCGGGGTCCCGATCTCCGGGGTCTCCGCCGGCCCCGCCGGGCCGCTTTTCAATGCCGGGTCGGTCTACACCAAGCAGCACAATCTGCACCACCTGCTGGATCTGCCCTGGTTCATCATCACCGTGTCCCTCGGCGCCCTCGTCGCGGTCGCGATCACGTACATCATCGCTGTGCGCTGGTCCTCGCAGATCACCTGCTTCGTCATGCGTCGCATCCCCCACGAGGCGGTGCTGGCGCTGTTCGTCGCCTTCGTCATCCTGCTGGCCTACATCGATGCCGACCAGAAGGCGGGTCTGGCCAATGTCTTCGGGGTCCTGCTCGTCGGGGTCGCATGCGGGTCGTTCAACCGCCTGGGCGTCTCCTACGGAGTGCAGTTCATGTCCCTCTACGCCGCCCCCGGCATCGTCAAGGCGCTGGCGGCCCTGGCCTGAGGCCGTCCAACGGGGAGGCGGCGAAGGCCGGGGACGGGCCCCTGACGGGGCCGCCCGTGGGCGGTTAGTGCTCGCGGCGGTGCGTGAGCCCGCCCAGGTCGACGCCGAGCGCACGCGCCTGCTCGGCGGTGCGCCCAGTGACCAGCACGTCGGTGCGGCGCAACTGCGACACATCGGGAGACCCCAGCAGGGTCATCAGCGTGCGCACGTGCTCGCTCCAGGTACACAGCTCTTGCCGCAGCGCCTCGGGGCCCTCTTTGACCAGGGTTCGCAGGAAGTGCCCGGAGGCCCCGACGGCGCACGCCCCCAGGGCCAGCGACCGCACGACGTCGAGAGGGTTGCGCACACCCCCGGAGGCCAGTACCGGCAGGTCGACCGGATCGTCGCCCGCCAGCGACTCCAACAGGCACAGCGCCGTCGACTGCCCCCAGCCGACCAGGTAGGACAGGTCGCGCCGTGGGCGGCGCTCGTTCTCGATGGCGATGAAGTCCGTGCCGCCCGACCCGGCCACGTCGACGGCCGCGACGCCGGTGTGAGCCAGCGCCTCGATGGTCCGGCGCGAGAGCCCGAAGCCCACCTCCTTGACAACCACCGGGACGGTCACGGCTGCGGCGATGGCGGAGATCGCCTCGTTCCAACCGGTGAAGTCGCGGTCGCCCTCGGGCATGACCATCTCCTGGGCCGCATTGAGGTGGATCTGCAGGGCGTCGGCCTGAAGCATCTCCACGGCCCGCATCGCCTCCTCGGGGCCGGCCGTCGGACCGACGTTGGCCAGAACGAAGGCCCCCGGGGCCCGACGACGGATGACAGTGAAGCCGTCAACCCGCTCGGGATCGTGCAGGGCGACGTGCTGGGAGCCGCAGGCGATCGCGACACCGGCATCGGCGGCCGCCTCGGCCAGGTCGGAGTTGATCGCCGTCGTCGCCCGCGTGCCACCGGTCATGGCGTTGATGTAGAAAGGGACTTCCCAGCGGGAGCCCAGGACGGTGGTGCCGATGTCGACCTGCTCGGCGCTGATGCCCGGCAGGCCGTGGTGGATGAAGGAGACGTCGTCGAAGGCTCCCGTACGATCCTGACCGTGCAGGCGAATCGCCAGGTCCAGGTGCTCGTCCTTGCGGGAGGCCCGCTGCGAGGCGGTGGGCTCATGACTCATGAGGTGACCCTAACGGGGGAGTCGGTGGGAGAACCGGTGGGGGAGCCGGCGGACGGGCCCCGGTTGTGGACCGATAGTTCCAGTGGTCGGACACCGGCCGCCTCCCAGGCGGCGCGCATGGCGGCAGTATCCGTGGCCGGTGGGCACAGGGCGATCCCGCAGTCCCCGCCGCCGGCGCCCGAGCTCTTGGCGGCGGCCCCGTGCCCGCGAGCGATCTCGACCAGGCGCGTCAGCTCGGCAGTCTCAATGACCCGGCCGCTGATTCGGCTGAGCCCGGTCAGAAGAACCCGGTTCTGCTCGATGCCGGCCATGACCCGGCAAGCGTCGTCGTCCTCGATGGCGGCGATCAAGGAGGCCAGGCAGTCCTGACTGTCTTGCAGGAAGGCGGCGTAGGAGCCGCCGGAGTCCTGCGAGCCCGTCTGGACGCCGGCAACCAGGGCGGGAGTGGAGGCCGGGGCCCCGGTCCACCCCACCTGAAGCCGTAAGGAGGGAGGCGCCAAGCGGCGGATGCTCAGACCGGGCCAGTCGGCTTCCACCAGGCCGCTCACGCAGCCGCCGGCCCCCGCCCGCTGCCGGGCCCGGCGCAGCCACGAGCGGTCGGGGGAGGTGTAGGCCACCCAACCGGTCACGGCGCTGGCGGCGATGTCACCTCCCGAGCCGATCGGCTCGATCGCATCACTGGCCAGCATCGCCAGCTTGTACACGCTCAGGTCGTCGAGGTCCAGCTCGTAGAGTCCCGCAACGGCTCGCACCGTCGCCACGGTCACCGCCGAGGACGAGCCCAGGCCCAGCTTGCGCCCGCTTGCGTCGTCCAGCTCGCTGGAGATGTCCAGGTCGAAGGCCCGCAGCCGGCCGCCGCCCTGGGCCACCAGCGCCTCGACGACGCGGATCGCCGAGATCACGTAGTCGTCATCCTCCCCGACCGCCTCGGCCAGGCCGTCCTGCGGGCGACGGCGCCAGGGCCGGGAGCCGGTGGCGTACAGCACCGAGCGGATCGTTCCCGCCCGCTCGCCGGCGGGGGAGCCGGTCGAGGCGCGAGGCGTGAGACGGATCGTGATGAACCGGTCGACGGCGACCAGGACCGCTCGGTGACCGGGCTCGACGACGGCATACTCGCCGGCGATGTAGAGCTTGCCCGGCGCCCTGCGCACCACGCCGTCGGCGTCCGGGGTCATGGGCCGTCCTCGATGCGCGCCCCGTCGCCGGGGCGCCTCACCAAGACGGCGGCTGCGGGAAGCCGGTCCCGCAGCGCGGCGGCGACCTCCTCGGCGCGGGCGCCCTCGGTGAGGACCTTGACGTTGGGGCCGGCGTCGATCGTCGCCCAGACGGGCAGGCCCTCCTGGCGCATGGCGCGGATCTCGTGCAGTGCCGCAACGGTCTGCGGCAGCCAGTAGATGATGCCCGGGCGGGCCGCCATCATCGTGGCGTGCATGCCCAGGGCGTTGCCCTCGACGACCTCTCCGAGCCGCTCCAGGTCGCCCACCCGGACCGCCTCCAGAGCCACCTGAAGGTCCTTCCCACTGGCCTCGGCCCAGGCGGGGAAGAGGGGGGAGGTGCTCATCGTGGCTCGCATGGCCCGGGTCGAGCTGATGAGCTTGTCGTGCTTCGAGAGCACGACGACGACCATCGCCAGGTCCATCTCGCAGGCGACCGGCTCGGCGTAGGAGGAGGCGTCGTCGTGGCCCGCGTTCCACCGGACCAGCCCGCCGAAGATGGAGCGGGTCGCCGAGCCCGACCCGCGTCTGGCCAGCCGGGAGAGCTCCCGGTCGTCGAGGTCCATACCCGCTGCGCGTGAGGCGGCCGTCGCAAGCGCCGCGAAGCCCGCGGCCGAGCTCGCCAGTCCGGCCGCCAGGGGCACCGAGGCCCGGGAGGTGACGGTCGCCGCTGCCGTGATCCCCGAACGGGAACGCACCAGGTCGAGGAAACGGCTCACCCGCGTCAGCTCCGCGCCGCTGGAGGCGGAGCCGTTGATCGTCACCGAGTCTGCGGTGCCGTCCCCGCCGTCGAAGGAGACCGTTGTCGTCGTCCGGGTCCCTGCGAGGGTGAGGGACAGGCTCGAGGTGGCCGGAATGGCCTGCACCTCGTCGACTTTTCCCCAGTACTTGATGAGCGCGATGTTGGTGTTCGCGCTGGCCGTCGCAGTCGGAATGACGGTGGGGGAGGATCCGGCGGCGGCTTCAGGGGGCACGGCGGTCACTCGTCCACCTCGCTGATACGCATCCGGTAGTTCCATGTCGCCGGCGCCCCCGCCCGTTCCAGAGCGGCGCGTACCCGGCGCGCGGCCGGCTCGCCGGTCACCAGGGCGATGACGCAGCCGCCGAGCCCCCCGCCGGTGAGCTTGGCGCCCAGTGCCCCGGCGGCGCGGGCGGTCTCGACGAGATCATCGAGGACCGGCAGGCTCAGGCTGAGCTCGGCCAGGACCGTGTGCGCCTCATTCATGGCGGCTCCGAGAGCGGGGGCGTCGGCCTGGTCCAGCGCCGTGATCGCGTTCTGGGTGAGTGTCCCCAGGCGGTTGATGCGCGGACCGATGTTGTCCGGATCGTTCTCGTAGCGCCGGCGCAGCCCGCCGACGGCCTCCCGGGTGGAGCCGTGGACGCCGGAGTCGGCGATGATCAGGGAGGCGTTGCTCATGCGCTGGCTCAGGGGACGCATCTGCCCGCCCTGGAACCGGATCGGGCACGGGGAGCAGGTGGCGGCGGCGTCGAGCCCGGAGGGCTTGCCGTGCGCGATCTGCTCGGCCATCTGCGTCAGTGCGAACAGCTCATCTGCGCCGGCCCGGCGTCCGCAGGAGTCCAGGACAGCGCGAATGATCGCCCCGGCCGCCGCAGCCGATGAGCCGAGCCCGCGCTCGTGGGGGAAGTCGCTCACAGTGGTGATCTCGAAGGCCTGGTCCAGACACCCGGAGAACTCACGGGCCACCTCGAAGGCCCGGGTCACACTGGCGAACCGGGTCCCGGCCCGATCCAGGGCCCCCGAGTAGTCCAGGCTGCGCAACATGGAGGGGCCCGGAACCGGGCTCGCCGTGGCTCGCATCCGCAGGTCCTGCAACGGCACGGCGACGGCGGGGTGCCCGTAGACCACCGAGTGCTCGCCCAGGAGAATGGCCTTAGCCCACGTCTGGCCGTGTCCCTCGCGGATGGAGGAGTGCCTGTCCATATGCTTCCTTGCCTGTGGCCCGCACACGGGGGAGCGCGTGGAGCGGGTCGAGTTCAGGGATGAAGAGGGCCGACGAACCCTCAATGGGATCGAGCGTATCGGGCGCTTCTCCGAGGTCGCAAGTCCCACCTGACCGGCCAGGGGACGGTTCTGGAGCCCCCGTGGGCGCCAGCGGGGTGCGCCGCCCCGTTTCCGTGATCTCGCGCGGCCCGGAGGGCTCCATTGGGGCGGCGGCGCCACACCCCGTAGGATCACCCCCGTGCTGCACAGACTCTCCACCTCCTTCATCCGAACCCTGCGCGAGGACCCGGCTGACGCCGAGGTCGCCAGCCACCGGCTGCTCGTACGCGCCTGCTACGTCCGCCGGGCCGCCCCCGGGGTGTACACCTGGTTGCCGCTGGGTCTGCGGACGCTGCGCAAGATCGAGAACATCGTGCGCCAGGAGATGGACGCCATGGGCGGCCAGGAGGTCCACTTCCCGGCTCTCCTGCCGGCCGAGCCCTACCAGGCCACCGGGCGCTGGGACGACTACGGCCCCACCCTGTTCAAGCTCCGCGACCGCAAGGACGGGGACTACCTGCTGGCTCCCACCCACGAGGAGATGTTCACCCTCGCGGTCAAGGACCTCTACTCCTCCTACAAGGACCTGCCGGCCGTGGTCTACCAGATCCAGACCAAGTACCGTGACGAGGCCCGCCCTCGCGCCGGCATCATCCGCGGCCGAGAGTTCGTCATGAAGGACTCCTACTCCTTCGACATCGACGACGCCGGCCTGGCCGCCGCCTACCAGGCCCACCGGGACACCTACGAGCGGATCTTCACCCGTCTGGGCCTGGACTACGTCATCGTCAACGCCATGGCCGGCGCCATGGGCGGATCCCACTCCGAGGAGTTCCTCCACCCCTGCGAGATCGGTGAGGACACCTTCGTGCGCTCCTCGAGCGGTTACGCGGCCAACGCCGAGGCCGTCACCACCGTGGCCCCCGAGCCCGTGGACGCCTCCGGGGTCGGCGCGGCGCGCGTGGTGGACACCCCCAACACCCCCACCATCGACTCCCTGGTCGAGCTGTGCAACCGGGCCTACCCGCGCTCCGACGGGCGGGCCTGGACGGCCGCCGACACTCTCAAGAACATCGTCGTCACCCTCACCCACCCCGGTGGCGAGCGCGAGCTGCTGGTCGTCGGCGTGCCCGGGGACCGCGACGTCGACATGAAGCGTCTGGAGGCCGCCGTCGCCCCCGCCGAGGTCGAGATGGCCGGCGACACCGACTTCGAGACCCACCCCGAGCTCGTGCGCGGCTACATCGGCCCCACCGCCATCGGCCCCAACTCCCCGCTGCGGCGCGTGGAGAGGCTCGAGGACGGCACCGAGGTCCTCACCGGCTCCGTGCGCTACCTCGTCGACCCCCGGATCGTGGAGGGAACCAGCTGGGTCACCGGCGCCAACACTGACAAGAAGCACGTCCTCGACCTGGTCATGGGTCGCGACTTCACCGCCGACGGCACCATCGAGGCCGCCGAGGTCCGCGAGGGCGACCCCGCCCCCGACGGCTCCGGCCCCCTCCACCTGGCCCGCGGCATCGAGGTCGGTCACATCTTCGAGCTGGGACGCAAGTACTCCCAGGCCCTGGGGCTGACGGTCCTGGATGAGAACGGCAAGGCCCGCGTGGTCACCATGGGCTCCTACGGCATCGGCGTCAGCCGCGTCATGGCCGCCCTGGCCGAGGCCAATCACGATGACAAGGGATTGTCCTGGCCCGTCCAGATCGCCCCCTTCCACGTGCAGGTCCTGGCCACCGGCAAGGACCAGGCCGTCTTCGATGTCGCCGAGCGGATCGCCTCGTCCCTGGACGTCGACGGCGTCGAGGTTCTCTACGACGACCGTCGCAAGGTCTCCGCCGGCGTGAAGTTCGCCGACGCCGAGCTCCTCGGCCTGCCCTACACGCTCGTCGTCGGCCGGGATCTGGCCAAGGAGGGGACCGTGGAGATCCGCGACCGCCGCACCGGCGAGCGCCGCTCCGTGCCCGCCGACGCCGCGGCGGCCGAGCTCAGCGCCACCGTCCGCGCCGCCCTGGAGGCCGCCCGGAGCCTGTGACGGACGGCGCCGGTATCGGCGCGAGGCGAACGTCTCGAACTCGGCTGTTCCCCTCCTGGCTCCTGTGCTGGGTTCCGGTGGCGCCGCCTCAACGCCGGCTCTGGCCTGGTCCCCTTCCTCGGGACGGCCTACTGCACGAGGGGCGGGTGCTACTGGGGGAGGGGCGGGGGTACTCCACGAAGGCCCGGCCCTCGTGCAGTACGTATGACCCCTGGCCAGTAGATCCCCACTCTCGTGGAGCGGGCCGGCTAGAGGCGGGGGCGGGCTTTCTCACCCCCCGGGGCCGGAGGCCCCAACGATCCGGCGCCGCTGGTGGAGCGTTGCCCCTACATGCGAGGCGACGAGTCCTCCGGGGATCTCCATCGCAGTGGGGTGCGCTGGTACTGCCGTTCGAGCTCACTCGACGTCGCGGTTGCGTCTTGGGGCCGCGGCTGCCTGGATATCGGCCAGGCGCTCCTCGGTCTCCTGCTGCTCAACCACGTGCTCGTGGGCCGGGTTGAAGACGTTGTCGATGGGCCCCAGGAGGGCGCCACGTGGGTCGCGCTTGCGGCGCCGCCAGTAGAGCCAGCCACGGCGCTCCATCCACAAGAAGAGCTGGTCCACGGCCGCCAGGGCGGCGATGGCGCCTACGGCCGCCACGAGAAGACGCATGTCAGGCGGCGTAGCCGGGCAGGGAGGAGAAGTCAGCGCCCCAGGCGGTGGCGCGCCGGGCGGCGTCGACCGCACCGGTGACGGCCGCTTCACGGGCCGGGCTGGAGGCCTTGGCGGAACCGGCCTCCTGAACCTCCGACGACACGACGTTGGACCACACCTGCCGGGCCCAGAGCACCTGGGTGCTCACGTTGGGGTCGGTGGACTCACTCGGTGCGGCGTAGGCGCCCAGCCGCTTGTCCTCGGATCCGGCGGCCACCGCGGCGTTGACGACGGAGGTGGCGGCCTTGGCGTCGGCGGCCGCCCGAGTGCGCTGGGAGTCGTCACTGCGTGCAGCGAGCTCCTCCATGGCGTAGCGGGCCGCGTCATAGGAGGTCAGCAGGCCGGAGCTGATCTTGCTGCCCTGCGCCACCTCCACCCGTGGCTTGTCCGCCGAGCTCTGCGGCTTGAAGAGATCGTGCTGGAGACTCCAGGCCACCGTCAGCGAGGTGAAGAGCCGGGCATCCTGCTCCGAGGCGGCGGCGATCGCCGCCCGGCGGGCCATCGTCGATCCATCGGCCAGGGCCGCGGCCAGGTCTTGTGCGGAGGCGCCCGCCGAGGCCGACGGCACCGGGGCAACCGTGGGGTAGGCGGACGGAGCCTGCGAGGGCCAGGGCTGCCATACCCCGCCCAGGGTCTCGAGCTGGGCGTCAGCCGTCTGCTTGACCCCCTCGGCCAGGGCCGCGGTCGTGGCATCCACGCCGCCGGACTGCGCGACCACGCCGGCGGTGGAGGAGATGAGCGCGGTCTGCCTGGCCAGGCCGTCACGAGCGGCCTCCGCCGCCGAGGCCGACGGCAGGGATGCCGGGGAACCCTTCCCCAGGCGCAGCCCGCAACCGCTCAGTGCCGCGCTCAGAGCCGTTCCCACCGCGAGCACTGCGGTGCGGCGCGTCAGGCCGTGGCCCGCCGCACCGGTGTCGCTACTGGTACGAGGCCCGGCGCCGACCCGGTGACCGTAGGGTGGCTGGGAGCCGTTCGACTGGGCGGGGAGGGGAGTGCGGCGAGTGTTCACCGGGGAATCCTCCCACAGACGGCAGGTAGCATGATCCCGACCTCGACCACCTTGACCATGTTGACCACGTCCGCCCGGGCCTCCGGCTCGGGCCAGTACGGGAGGAAGAACGACCATGGCAGCCCATGAGCCGCGCAAGGATCCGCGCAAGCGCGCTGACGCGCTGGCCCGCAGTCTCACCGATCTGCTCGTTCCCGTCGTCAACGATGCCGGGCTTCATCTCGAGAGCGTGGAGACCACCCGGGCGGGCAAGTACTCAGTCGTGCGCGTCTTCGTGGATCTGGTCGATGGTCCCGGAGACCTGGATCTCGACGCCCTGGGGCCCGTGACCGCGGCCGTCTCCCAGGCCCTCGACGAGGCCGACCCCGTTAAGGGTCAGTACACTCTCGAGGTCTCCACCCCCGGAGCCGAGCGGGAGCTGACCACCCTGCGTCACTTCCGGCGTGCCGTTGGTCATAGTGCCCGGGTGCGCACGGCCGACGACGAGCTCACCGGCCTCGTCACCGCGGCCGATAAGGAGGACGACGCCAGTGAGCACAACGGCGGCATGGTCGGGATCGAGGTCGACGGCGTCGAGCACCGCATCGCGCTGGGGGACATCACCGAGGCGCGGATGGTGGTGGCCGGGCTCTAGAGCCGGGCAACAGGCCGAAGATCCATAGGATGCTCCCCTCGGATAGTGACCGGGAATAATGTATGTCCTGATAACTGATAGGTTGACGGACCGGCCCGGGAAAGACGCGATGGACCATCCGGCCCGTCACGGGCTACCGTCGACGGGAACCCAGTGCACACCCGCTCAGCGGACCAGAGAGGACCCAAGGACCCATGGACATCAATATGCCGGAGCTGCGAGGCGCTGCCGACGAGCTCGGCATTGACCTGGACAACCTGCTGCCCGCTATCGAGGACGCCATTCTGGGGGCCTACTCCAAGGTGCCCGGGGCCATCCGTGGCGCCCACGTCGAGATCGACCGTCGCACCGGGCACATGAGCGTCCTGGCCCCGGAGGTCGACGAGGACGACCAGCCCACGGGGGAGTACTTCGATGACACCCCCGACGACTTCGGCCGTATCGCCCAGGCCACGGCCCGCAGCGTCATCGTCCAGCGCATCCAGGACCGCCGCGACTTCGAGGTCCTGGGGGCCTTCAAGGACAAGACCGGCGAGCTGATCTCCGGCTCCGTGGAGCAGGGGCGCGACCCCCGCCTCGTCTACGTGCGCCTGGACGAGGAGCACGAGGGCATCATGCCTCCCCACGAGCAGGTCCCCGGCGAGCGCTACCGCCACGGCGACCGCGTGCGCGCCTACGTCACCGATGTCTCCCGCGGTACCCGCGGGGCTCAGATCATCCTGTCGCGCACCCATCCCGGTCTGGTTCGCAAGCTCTTCGAGCGGGAGGTCCCCGAGATCTCCTCGGGTGACGTCGAGATCGTCTCCGTCGCCCGAGAGGCCGGTCACCGCACCAAGATGGCCGTGCGCTCCAAGGTCCGCGGCGTCAACGCCAAAGGGGCCTGCATCGGCCCCATGGGGCAGCGGGTGCGCGCGGTCATGACCGAGCTCGGTGGAGAGAAGATCGACATCGTGGACTACTCGGAGGACCCGGCGCGCTTCATCGCCAACGCCCTGTCTCCGGCCCGCGTGGCCGCCGTGGGCGTCATCGACGCTGAGGAGCGCACTGCGCGCGCCATCGTCCCCGACTTCCAGCTCTCCCTGGCCATCGGCAAGGAGGGGCAGAACGCCCGTCTGGCTGCTCGCCTGACCGGGTGGAAGATCGACATCCACGCCGATGCCGAGTCCGGTGAGATCACCCCCGGCCAGGGCTCCCAGTCCGACGACGTGACAGGTCCCTCAGAGCTGGGCGACTGAACCGCCCTGCGGGGCGATGTAGACTTTCCGGCGGACCTTTGCGGGTCCTGCACCGGGATTCCTCGGCTGCGGTGCCCGCGTCAGCGGTTGCAGAGCAGCGGAAGGACGCCGACGGACGGTGGTCACCATCCCCCACGTGCCCGAGCGCACCTGTATCGGCTGTCGACAAAGGGCCCCGCGGACGCAGCTGCTGCGTCTCGTACTGACGTCGAGCGGTGAGCTCGACGTCGATGCCCGGGCCGTCAGACCCGGGCGCGGCGCCTGGATCCACCCGGATCCGGCGTGCCTCGACCTTGCTGAGCGACGACGCGCCGCTCCACGCGCTCTGCGCACCGGCGGGCCACTGGATGCGGCCCGAGTGCGGGGGTTCCTGGAGCGGGGAGTGGTTGACGACGGCGAGGTCCCCGCTGCCCGACCGGGTGAGCGGACCACCGATAGCGAAGGCGGGTAGGAAGCCGATGGGCACCCGATGAGTACCCAGCGATGAGCTGCCTCTAGAAGCACCCACCCCTGTCCGGGGTGGGAAACCGGACAGGAGAAATGTGGCTAAACCACGCGTTCATGAGCTCGCTAAAGAGCTCGACCCCACTGGCAAGAAGGTCACCTCGAAGGTGATCCTGGCCTGGCTCAAGGACCAGGGAGAGTTCGTCAAGGCGGCCTCCTCCGCCGTTGAGCCGCCCGTCGCTCGCCGGGTTCGCGAGCACTTCGCCGCCCAGGTGCAGGAAGCGCCGACGGACACCCAGGCCGACAAGCCGGCCAAGACCGCCTCTCAGGCCCCCAAGCCCGGAGGCGGCGCTCCCAAGCCGGGAGCTCCGGCCGTCAAGCCGGGACCCGCCGGGGCTCAGGACCAGGCCCCGAGCCCCGTCGTCAAGCCGGCTGCCCCCAAGCCGGGTGCCGGCGTTCCCAAGCCAGGGGCTCAGGCCGCCAAGCCGAGTGAGGGAGCCCAGGCCCCGGCGGCTGCCGCCAAGCCGGCTCCCCAGCCGGGCCCCGCCGGCGAGGCGTCCAAGGCCCCCAAGCCAGGAGCCGACGCTCCCAAGCCGGCGGCTGCGGCCTCCGGTGCGCCGACGCCCGGCTCGCGCCGCAGCGCCCCGACCCCGGGGCCTCGCCCCAGTGCGCCGCGCCCCGGCAACAACCCCTTCGCCACCTCCCAGGGCATGCCCCGTCAGGGCGGTCAGACAGGCCGAGGAGGCCAGCGCTCGGGCCAGTCGCGCTCGGGTGCGCCGCGCCCCGGCAACAACCCCTTCGCCACCTCCCAGGGCATGCCCCGCCCGGGTGGCTCCGGTGGCCCCCGTCCTCAGGGCGGCCCGCGTCCCGGTGGCCCCCGTCCTCAGGGCGGTGCACGGCCTCAGGGAACCGGCCGCTCCGGTGCTCCGCGTCCGGGCGGTCCGCGTCCCAACCCGGGCATGATGCCCGGCCAGTCCTCCATCGGGCGCCCCGGTGCTCCCGCACGAGGCGGAGCCGGCGGCGGTCGTGGCTCGCGCCCCGGCGGCGGAGGCCGACCCGGTGGTGGCGGCCGTCCCGGTGGCGGCTTCGGCGGACCCCGCGGTGGCCGCGGTGGCCGCGGTTCCACCCAGGGCGCCTTCGGGCGTGGTGGCGGCGCCCCGCGGGGACGCAAGTCCAAGCGGGCCAAGCGCCAGGAGTTCGAGCAGCAGAGCGCGCCGTCGATCGGCGGGGTCATCGTCCCGCGCGGTGACGGCTCCACCCCGGTGCGCGTGCGCCAGGGCGCCACGCTCACGGACCTGGCCGAGAAGATCAACGCCAACCCCGCGGCCCTGGTGACCGTCCTGTTCCACCTCGGTGAGATGGCCACGGCCACCCAGTCCCTCGACGAGGACACCTTCGCCCTCCTGGGGGCCGAGCTGGGCTACAACGTCCAGATCGTCTCGCCCGAGGACGAGGACCGCGAGCTCCTGGAGTCCTTCGACATCGACCTCGAGCCCGACGAGGACGACGCCAACCTCATGCCCAGGCCCCCGGTGGTCACGGTCATGGGCCACGTCGACCACGGTAAGACCAAGCTGCTGGACGCCATCCGCTCCACCGACGTCGTCGCCGGTGAGGCCGGGGGCATCACCCAGTCCATCGGCGCCTACCAGGTGCGCGTCAACCTGAACGACGAGGAGCGTCCGATCACCTTCATCGACACCCCGGGTCACGAGGCCTTCACGGCCATGCGTGCCCGCGGTGCCGAGGTGACCGACATCGCCATCCTCGTCGTGGCTGCCGACGACGGCGTCATGCCCCAGACCGTCGAGGCCCTCAACCACGCCCAGGCGGCCAATGTGCCGATCGTCGTGGCGGTCAACAAGATCGACAAGGAGGGCGCCAACCCGGACAAGATCCGCGGCCAGCTCACCGAGTACGGTCTGGTCCCCGAGGAGTACGGAGGCGACACGATGTTCGTGGACATCTCCGCCAAGCAGCGTCTCCACATCGACGAGCTCCTCGAGGCCGTCCTGCTCACCGCGGACGCCGCCCTGGACCTGCGGGCCAACCCGGACACCGAGGCCCGCGGCGTCACCATCGAGGCCAAGCTCGACAAGGGGCGCGGCGCCGTGAGCACCATCCTGGTCGAGCGCGGCACGCTGCGGGTCGGCGACCCGATCGTGGCCGGAAGCGCCTACGGGCGCGTGCGCGCCATGTTCAATGAGCACGGGGAGAACCTCACCGAGGCCGGACCCGCACGCCCGGCCCTGGTCCTGGGACTGACCAACGTGCCCAGCGCCGGAGACTCCTTCATCGTCGCCCCGGACGACCGCACGGCCCGCCAGATCGCCGACAAGCGTGAGGCCGCCGAGCGCGCCGCCATGCTGGCCAAGCGCCGCAAGCGGGTCTCCCTGGAGAACCTCACCGACGTCCTCAAGGAGGGCAAGGTCGATACCCTCAACCTCATCCTCAAGGGCGACAGCTCGGGTGCGGTCGAGGCCCTGGAGGACTCCCTGCTCAAGATCGACGTCGGCGAGGAGGTCGCCCTGCGCGTCATCCACCGCGGTGTGGGTGCCATCACGCAGAACGACGTCAACCTGGCCACGGTGGACTCCGCCGTCATCATCGGCTTCAACGTCCGGCCCGCCGAGCGCGTCTCGGAGATCGCCGACCGTGAGGGCGTCGACATGAAGTTCTACTCGGTCATCTACAACGCGATCGAGGACGTCGAGGCCGCCATGAAGGGCATGCTCAAGCCCGTCTACGAGGAGGTCGAGCTCGGCACCGCCGAGATCCGGCAGGTCTTCCGCTCCTCGAAGTTCGGCTCCATCGCCGGCTCCATCGTCCGCTCGGGCATCATCAAGCGGGGCACCAAGGCCCGCCTGGTGCGCGACGGCGTCGTCATCAACGGCGAGCTGTCCATCGAGACGCTGCGCCGTGAGAAGGACGACGTCACCGAGGTCCGCGAGGGCTACGAGTGCGGTATCAACCTGGGCTTCAAGGACCTCGCCGAGGGCGATGTCATCGAGACCTGGGAGATGCGCGAGAAGCCTCGCGACTGAGCGCTCTTCGCTGCTGCCTCACGAGGAGGGGCCCCGCCATCCGACGGCGGGGCCCCTCCTCGTTCTCCGGCGGTGGTCTACCTGGGAAGCCTCAGCCCAGAATGAGGACGAGGACGGCGAAGGAGCTGGCGCAGCGCGTCACCGATGAAGACCGCGACCGCCGCCCACACCAGCACCATGGCGGCCCAGCGGGCCGGCGGGATCGGCTCATGGAAGGCGCCCCAGGCCAGCAGGAACTGGATGGTCGGCGCGATGTACTGACTCATCCCCACCACCGACAACGGCACGCGCCTGGTCCCTGCGGCGAAGAGCAGCAGGGGCACGGCCGTCACCGGACCGGCCACCACGAGCAGCGCCAGGATCTGCCAGCCCTGATCGGGGGCCTGCCAGGCCGACTGACCCTGCCAGGCCATGCGCCCCAAGTAGGCGAGTGCAGCGGGAGCCACGACGGCGCTCTCCACCGTCAGCCCGGTCAGAGCGTCCACGTCGGGCCCGATCTGCTTCTTGACCAGCCCGTACAGGGCGAAGGAGAACGCCAGCGCCAGGGAGATCCACGGCAGCGAGCCCTGGAGCACCACCAGGAGGGCCACGGCGGCACCCGCCAGCGCGATCGACACCCGGTGCGCGGGGCGCAACCGCTCATGCAGCACCAGTGAGGCCAGCGCCACTGTCACCAACGGGTTGATGAAGTATCCCAGGGCCGCGTCGGCCGTGCGAGCACTGTTGACGCCGTAGACGTAGACGAGCCAGTTGACTGAGACCAGCAGCCCGCACACGGCCAGCATCCTCAGCAGACGCGGTGAGCGCACCACGTGGACCAGCTGGGCCCAGCGGCGCCGCAGGACGATGAGCGTCAGGCAGGTGATGAGCGTCCAGAGAATCCGGTGACCGATGATCTCCACGCTGCCGGCGGCCGTGAGCAACCGGAAGTAGAGGGGGAAGACGCCCCACAGGAAGTAGCAGCCGATGACCAGCGCCATCCCGGTGCCATCGAGCGCCCCTGACGTTGAGCCCGCTGCGGTGGCTGCCACGGCGGCCGGAGGGGCCGGCGCGGCGGCGGGCTCGTGCTTCCAGGAGGATGCGTCGGGCGAGGAGGCCATCGTGATCTGTTCTCAGTCTGTTCGCGCTCGGGGATGGCTGCGCTATCCGCACCACCGCTGCACGTAGCATAATCAGGCGCGCAGATCCGCCTGGGAAGGGAACCTATGAGTACGCTCCCGGCCGTGGACGGCACGCATTGATCCACCACGATCACGACCACCCGGACCCCGCACCTGAAGGAGCCCCGCCATGGCTGATACCGCCCGCGCCCGCAAGGTCGCCGACCGTATTCACGAGACGGTGGCCCGCCTCCTTCAAGGGCGCATCAAGGACCCGCGCCTGGGCTTCGTCACCGTCACCGACGTCCGCGTCACCGGGGACCTTCAGCAGGCCACCGTCTTCTACACCGTCTACGGCAGCGATGAGGAGCGGGAGGGGACGGCCAAGGCGCTGCGCTCAGCCAAGGGACTCATCCGCTCCGAGGTCGGCAAGGCACTGGGTATCCGCCTGACCCCCTCACTGTCCTTCCAGCTCGACGCCCTCCCCACCACCGCCAAGACCCTGGAGGACGCCCTGGCCCAGGCCCGGGTGCGCGACGCCCAGATCGCCAAGGTCGCCGAGGGCGCCACCTACGCCGGTGACGCCGACCCCTACCGCCATGACGAGGAGACCGAGGACGGCGACCCGCAGGCCGAGGAGACCGACCAGGAATCCGCCACGGACGCCGAGGACCTGTGAAGGCCTCCCAGCGGACTGAGCCGACGGAGCGGACAGGCCTCGATAGCGGCCACGACCGCGTGCGTCGTCGCCCGGACGTCCCCCGTGGCGCGGTCACGGCCGCCGACGGGATCCTCGTGGTGGACAAGCCCCAGGGACTGACCAGCCACGACGTCGTCGGCGCCGCCCGCCGCCTGGCCGCCACCCGCAAGGTGGGGCACGCCGGCACCCTCGACCCCATGGCCACCGGCCTGCTGCTGCTGGGCATCGGGCGCGCCACCCGCTTCCTCACCTACCTGGTGGGGGCCGACAAGACCTACGAGGCCACCGCTCGCCTCGGGGCGGAGACCACGACGGAGGACGCCGACGGGGAGATCACCGCAGCCCGCGGCTGTCGGATCGAGGACCTGCCCGAGGACCGCCTCCAGGAGGCGCTCACAGCCCTGACCGGACAGATCCAGCAGGTGCCCAGCGCGGTCTCCGCCATCAAGGTCGACGGCGTTCGCGCCTACAAACGCATCCGTGACGGGCAGGACGTCGAGCTGCAGGCCAGGCCCGTCACCATCCACGAGCTGCGCCTGACCGGAGAGCCCCGCAAGGCGATCGCCGACGCCGACATCGCCCGGAGCGGCGGCTCAGGCACGGCGCAGGTCGTCGATATCGACATCCTCGTCTCCTGCTCCTCAGGCACCTACGTGCGCGCCCTGGCCCGCGACCTGGGGCGGGCACTGGGCTGCGGGGCTCATCTGACCAGGCTGCGGCGCACCGCAGTCGGCCCCTTCGACATCGACGAGGCCCGCACCCCGGCGGACCTGTCCGCGCAGGTCGAGACCGACGCCTCCAGCCCAGAGCCTCGCGGGGTCGCCACGATCCCGCTGGAGGAGGTCGCTCGGCGCTGCTTCGAGCAGCTGGCCCTCAGTGAGGATGAGGCGCGCGCGCTGCGCTACGGCCGGCCTCTCGACGCCGCGGTCCTGGAACGGGCCGGGGCACCCGAGACCCGACGGCCGCAGGCCTCCCCCGGGGCGGCTGAACAGCGCGTCGTGGCCGGATTCGCCCCCGGTGGGCGCCTCGTGGCACTGTTGAGGCACCAGGGTCCACACGCGCGCCCGGTGCTGGTCCTGGACCCGGCCTGAGACGCGCATCACGGGCCGCCGGCCCGTCCGGCGCGAGCACACCCGATGAGCACCTTTGCATGAGGAGACATGATGAGCCAGACCGGTGGATGCCGCTGCGGATGCGGCGGGCACGGCAAGCGCAGCGAGCAGGACGAGCGGGCCGCCGCTCCCGCAGCCACCCAGCCGGTGGGCGAGGGCTACCGGCCCGAGCCAGCGCAGACCTCCCCGGAGGCCGTTGACGCCGTCGCCATCGCCTCGGCGGTGACGACAGCGCTGGGGGCGGGAGCACCGCAGGGCATCACCCCCGGGCACAAGGCCGGCAACCTGCTGGGCCTGCGCGACGTCTCCGCCTCCGCCTCGAGCGGCTGCGGCTGCGGAGGCCACTGACCCGGCCCCGTCACACGCTGCGGCGCTGGAGGGCCTCGGTGACCGTCGTCAGGCGTGAGGGCCCCTCAGCCCCCTCGTACCCGCCCAGGGACAGGTCCTCCATGATCTGCCCGTCCACCAGCACCAGGACCCGGTCGGCCCGGGCCGCCACCTGGGCGTCGTGGGTGACCATGACCAGGGTCGTCCCTGAGGCGTGAATCTCCCCGAGCAGGTCGAGGATCTGCAGCGCAGTGGCGGAGTTGAGCGCTCCGGTGGGCTCGTCGGCGAAGACGATCCCGGGGTCGTTGATGAGGGCCCGGCAGATGCCGGCGCGCTGCAGCTGGCCTCCGGAGACCTCGGTGACGCCGCTGGTGGCCAGCTCGGCGATCCCCATGCGCTCCATCAGCTCCTCCCCACGCGCCGTGACCTCGGGGCGCGGGCGCAGACCCGCCAGGAACCCGGGCAGGACGATGTTGTCCAACAGGCACAGGGTGGTCATGAAGTGCGCCTGCTGGAAGACGAATCCGAAGCGCGTCAGCCGTAGTGCCGCCAGCTCCTTCTCACTCAGGCTCGTGATGTCCTGGCCGCCCAGGAGCACCGAGCCGGCATCGGGTCGGTCCATGCCGCTCAGGCAGTGCAGGAGGGTGGACTTCCCGGACCCGGAGGGCCCCATGATGGCGACGAACTGCCCCTGCTCGACCTCCAGGTCGAGGTCTCGCAGAACGGGTGAGTGGTAGCTCTTGGACAGGTGCTGGGCCCGCAGAGCCGGTTGTCCGTCTCCCGCGGGGACGGCCGGTCCCGCGGCTGCTGAGCCGGTGCGCAATGAGGAGCCCGATGGGGTGGAGGCGCGCATTCTGTCTCTCCTTACTCGCCGGTGGTCAGGGTCGTGGTCGAAGGCATGGTGCGCAGGCGTCTGAGGCCCAGGGCGACGGCGCCGACGACGGTGGCCAGCAGTGCCCCCGGCAGGACGAGTCCCACCAGCCACGGATTGGGCAGGAGCTTGAGGGAGGGGGCTCCGCGCGAGGCCATGACCGTCCCGAGCGCGGGGCCGCCCAGGGTACTGGCCACCAGAAGCCCCAGAGCGATCCCCGCCAGCGCCAGGAGGCCGAAACGGATGAGGTACTGCCCCGCAACGGCCCGCCTGGTGCAACCCAGTGCCATCAGGACACCGATCTGAGGCCGTTCCCGGGAGACGATGAGCACGGTGAACAGGACGGTGATGAGGAAGGACAGCCCCAGTGCGATGGCGCAGGCCATCGTGGTGATGAGGCGGACCTGGGAGCCGGTGGCCCCGAAGAACTGGGCGGCGTACTGATTCATGCTGATCGCCTGGATCCCCGGGTACTCGCCGCTCAGCTGCGTGGCGAGGACGCTGGCCTGCTGGGTGGAGCGGGCGTCGGCGTAGATGATCTGCCACAGCGCGGGGGCGCCGTCGTCGAAGACGGCCTTGGCGGTAAGCCCGTTGTTGGTGATGTCCTGGTAGACGCCCGTGACCGTGAGACCCTTGTCGCCGTCAGCGGTCTGGACGGTGACCGTGGATCCCTCTTTGGCTCCCGTGGCCCGGGCCTGGCTGTAGGACAGGGAGACCTCGTCGTCGGTGGTGGGGGCGCGCCCGGAGAGGTACTCCATGGGGAAGGCCTCATGGTCCCCGATATCGATGAGCGTCGTCTCCCAGCCGCCGGCGGCCGTGGACATCTTGTAGCTGCGGCGCAGCATCGTGGCGTGCCGGGTGACGCGAGGGTCGGAGTCGACGGCCTTCTCCACGGCGGCCAGGTCCTGGACCCCGGCGCGCACGTCGATGCGCAGATCGGCCCGCCCCGTCCCCAGGTAGGTGGCGATGCGTGGATCGCTCAGGGTGGTGGAGACATTCGTCGGCAGCACCATGGTGAAGGTGCACAGCGCCAGGACGCCGAGCAGCAGAGCGTTGGAGGGGCGCAGCGCCTCGCGCGCCCCGAGCCATCCCTGAACCGGGAGACGGCGAAGGGTGGTCAGCCTCCAGCGCTGTCGGCGCGGGCGCAGGGAGGCGCTGGTGCCGCTGCGCAGAGCCTCAATGGCCGAGATGCGGCCGATGCGCCGCAGGGCCAACCAGGTGAAGCCGATGACTCCGAGCGTCAGGACCAGTACCGTGAGGATCGGCAGCCCCACGCTCCACAGGGTTGTTGCGGGCCGACCCAGGTAGAGGGTCGTCGGGGCCTCCAGGGCGGTGGCCAGGGGCTGGCCTGCCACGTAGCCCAGGGCCGCCCCCAGCGCTGACAGAGCCAGGTACTTGGCCACGTAGAGGAGGCGTATCCGCCTCAGTGGCGCCCCGATGGCCTTGAGTACGGCGATCTGGGCCAGGTCCGTCTCGATGGCCGCGAGCACCGTGTAGCGCAGGGCAAGGACGGCGACAACCGCCAGAATGATCGCCACCACCAGGGCCACGGCCACGATGAGCATGGCGTTGAGTGAGTTCATGAACTGGATCATCGAGGCGCTGACGTTGATGCCGTTACTGGGCAGGCCAGCCTCCTTGTAGGCGTCGATGACGCCACCCGGACGGGCGGAGTCGGTCAGGGTCATCTCAATGAGGTACTCGGGCTCGGTGATCTGCTGCTCCAGGGCGGAGAAGTCCTCGGGCGAGACCACCAGGCGCTTGGAGGGGATCATGGCGGCATTCATCTGAGCGTCGCGCGCGAATCCCACGACGGTCAGGGTCGTTGTCCGACCGGCGCTGCTGACGGTCACGGTGTCGCCGACATCGGCGCTCTTGATCGCCCGGTAGTGGATCGGCAGGACCACCTCCCCCGGCCCCGGGTCCACGGGGTCGCCATCGTCGTCGAGCAGGAGGTCGAAACGCTTGGGGGAGGTGACGAAGGCGGGCTCGTTGTAGGACTCGGACTGGTTGACGCCGTTGATGGACAGCTCCTGGCGCGCCACCGGCAGGGTCTTGATGACCTCGTGGTCGGTGACGTCGCTGCGCGCCTCAGCCCAGTGGTCGATGGCCTGCAAGGTGTTGTCGTCGATCCGGCCGGAGTGCATCTGCACCAGGTCCGGCAGCTTGGCCCGCTGCGAGAGCCGGTGCGTCGCCGACAGGCTGTCCACCACCAGGGACGTCCCGGCCGACATCAGTGTGGCCGCCAGGGCGATGAGGGCGGTCAGGGTGGCGGCCACAACGGCGCCGCGCGCCAGGTCCGCCTTGAGAAGTCTCATCAGCATGACAGCAGCCTCCTTGGAGTCTGTCCTCGGTCTTGCGGGCTCTTTCCCAGGTGAGGGAACGGTTCTCGGCATTAATCGACTGACAGTCGGTATTGAGAATAGACCGCGGGTCGAAACACGTCAAGGCGTGTCGACGGCGGCCGGGTCGCATCCGGTGGCGCCCCCGTGGCAGGGTTATCCCGCACAAGCGCCTCTCCCGGCCCGACGGGGCGGGCAGGGGCGTGCGGATGCGGATGCAGACAGGGGCGCGGTGCGCCCCGTGGGCCGATGAGAGCAGGGGCAGCGACAGTGGAGGTCTGGTACGGCGCCGAGCAGGTGCCAGCGAGCCTGAGCGCTCCAAGAGGACCGGGTTGCGTGGTCACGATGGGCATCTTCGACGGTGTCCACCGCGGGCATCAGGCGGTCCTGGGGCGCGTCGTCGAGCTGGCCGACGAGCTCGCCGGCGACGGTCGGCGGCCCCTGGCCGTCGCGGTCACCTTCGACCCCCACCCTCGTAGCGTCCACCAGCCGGAGGCCGACCTCCCCCTCATCGCCTCCCTGACCGACCGCCTGGCCTCCCTGGAGGACCTCGGCCTCGACGCCGTCCTGGTCATCACCTACACCCTCGACTTCGCCTCCCAGAGCCCGCAGGACTTCGTGCGTACCTGGCTGGAGGGGCTGCTCGGTGCCCGTGCGGTCGTCGTCGGCGACGACGTCCGCTTCGGTTGGCGCAACTCCGGGGACGCCGCCACCCTGGAGCAGATCGGGCGGGCTGATGGCTTCGAGGTGGAGATCGTCTCCACGATCCGCTCCGACGAGGGGCGGCGCTGGTCCTCGACATGGATCCGCCAGTGCCTCAAGGACGGGGACATGGGGCAGGTCAGCCGGGTCCTGGGCCGTCCCCACCGGCTGCGCGGCGTCGTCGTGCGGGGCCTGCGCCGCGGCCGCGAGCTCGGGTTCCCCACCGCCAACCTGGAGGCCGCCACCGCCGGCGTCGTGCCGCCCGACGGGGTCTACGCCGGCTGGCTGATTCGCGGTGGTGGAGACGGGGACGGCGTCCAGCGGCTGCCCGCCGCGATCTCGATCGGCACCAATCCCACCTTCGACGACGTCCCCCAGCGCACCGTCGAGGCCCACGTCCTGGGGCGAGCCGACCTCAACCTCTACGGCGAGGAGATCGGGATCGAGCTCGTCGAGCGCCTGCGCCCCATGCTCGCCTTCGACGGGCTGGACCCGCTCCTGGTCCAGATGCGCGCCGACATCGAGGACACCGCCCGCATCCTGGACGTCCCGGTCCCCGAGCCGATCCGTCCCGAGGACGTCACCGCGCAGTAGCTCCGGTGGGTGGGCCGAGCCCTCGGGGAGGTGCTCGCCGTCGGAGCCCGACCGCCGCATCCCGCTTCAGGCCTGTCACTGTGCCGGTTCACACAGCCTCTGGCGTGATCGGGGGGATGCGGCGCTGGTAGGGTTGGCGGGCCGTCGATCGGCCACGGATACCTCATGCCCGGGAGAACCTGCCCCGGCGCTCCGTGCAACGAGACCCGAAGGAGTCCGCATGTCGGTTACCGCAGAGCGCAAGCAAGAGATCATCGCCGAGTACGCCACCCACGAGGGTGACACGGGCTCCCCGGAGGTCCAGGTCGCCATCCTCACCGAGCGCATCTTCAACCTCACCGAGCACTTCAAGGGCCACACCCACGACCACCACTCGCGTCGCGGCCTCTACCTGCTCATCGGTAAGCGCCGTCGCCTGCTCGACTACCTCATGAAGGAGGACATCGAGCGCTACCGTGCCCTCATCGCCCGCCTCGGCATCCGCCGCTGAGCGCGCCGACAGCCTCGAGCCGTGCGGCCCGGCCCCCTGTGAGGGGAGCCGGGCCGCACGGCGTTCGAGTGTGAGGGCGGAGCTTCGCCCGCGCTCAGAGCAGTGAGGTGTAGAGCGCCCTGATGTCCTTGCGGGTCGCGGGGCGCGGGTTGCCCGGCGTGCACACGTCGGCGAAGGCGTCATCGGTCAGGGCCTCGATGCCGTCGGCCTCCACACCGACCTCGGAGATCCGGGTGGGGTTGCCCAGGTCCCGCGTCAGCTGGGCCACGGCCTCCACGGCCGCGGCGCGCGCCTCCTCCAGAGGCATCGTCGCGGCTCCCTCGACCCCGAAGGCCTCGGCGATGTCACGGTACTTCTCCCCGGTGTGCTCGGCGTTGAAGGCCATGACCGGCGCCAGGAGGATCCCGTTGGCGACCCCGTGCGGGGCGTTGTAGCGCCCGCCCAGCGGGTGGGCCATGCCGTGGACCAGGCCGAGCCCGACATTGGAGTAGGCCATGCCATTGATATAGGCGGCCAGACCCATCTGCTCCACGGCGTCGGCGTCCCCGTCGGCGGCGGCGCGCAGGTTGGCCGCGATCATCTGGATAGAGCGCAGGCACAGGGCGTCGGAGAGCTCCCACGCGCCCGGCGTGATGTAGCCCTCGATGGCGTGGGTCAGGGCGTCCAGGCCGGTGGCGACCTTCAGCGAGCGGGGCATGCCGTCCATGAGGTCGGGGTCCACGATGGCCAGGACCGGGATGTCATGGGGGTCGACGCACACGAACTTGCGCTGCTTGGAGGCGTCAGTGATGACGTAGTTGATGGTGGTCTCGCTGGCCGTGCCCGCAGTGGTGGGCACGCCGATGATCGGCACGCCCGGCCGGGTCGTGGGGGACAGGCCCTCCAGGCTCAGCACGTCCTCGAAGTCGGGGTTGGTGGCGATCACCGAGATCGCCTTGCAGGTGTCCTGGGGCGAGCCCCCGCCCAGGCCGATGAGCACGTCGGCGCCCGAGGCGCGGAAGGCGGCCAGGCCGGCCTGGACCTTCTCGATCGGCGGGTTGGGGACGACGTCGGAGAAGACCTCCCAGCTGATGCCTGCCTCATCGAGCAGGTCGGTGATGCGGGCGGCGGTGCCGTTGTCGGCCAGGACCGGGTCGGTGACGATGAAGGCCCTGGTCAGGCCCCGGCGGGTGATCTCGGGGGCGATATGGGCGATCGCGCCCCTGCCGAAGTAGCCGGTCTGGTTGAAGATCATGCGGTGGGTCATCGTTGACACTCCTGAGACGAGAGGGGGCAGGACCGCTTCGTCCTGCCGTTGGTCACCACTTTGTCACGATCAGGCGAGCCCGGTCCAGGAAGTCATCGGTTCCGCGCGTCCCATCTCACGTGGCACCCGGCGGCGCTGATCGGCATCATGAGGCCGCGCACGATAGAATCTGCGCGGCTGTGCCCTCGTGTACTCGCCGGCTCTTCGATGCTCTCCCAGCGTGCGAGCCGGCCAGGAGTACGCAGGCGGCGCAGTCCGCCCCCGGGAAGAGACCCGGGGAGCGGCCGGCCCCGTCGGTTTTCGGTGGTGGCCTCCGGAACCGCGCTCGCGCCGTCGGATCATGGAGATCTGCGTGTGGCAGGACTCGGCTCCGTGGGCCTCGATCGAAGGCCACGGACCCGGCACGACGATCGCGAGAAAGAGACTTCATGTTCATTGACGACCCCGAGGTCACCGCCGCCGAGGCAGTGATCGACAACGGCTCCTTCGGCAAGCGCGTGGTGCGCTTCGAGACGGGCCGCCTGGCCAAGCAGGCCGCTGGAAGCGCCATGGCCTACCTCGACGGTGAGACCGCGGTCCTGTCCGCCACCACCGTGGGCAAGCACCCCAAGGACCAGTTCGACTTCTTCCCCCTGACCGTCGACGTCGAGGAGCGCCAGTACGCCGCCGGCCGCATCCCCGGCTCCTTCTTCCGCCGTGAGGGCCGCGCCGGAACCGCCGCCATCCTGGCCTGCCGCCTCATCGACCGTCCGCTGCGCCCCTCCTTCGTCAAGGGCCTGCGCAACGAGGTCCAGGTCGTTGAGACCGTCCTGGCCATCCACCCCGACGACGACTACGACGTCCTGGCCATCAACGCCGCCTCGATGTCCACCCAGATCGCCGGCCTGCCCTTCTCCGGGCCCGTGGCCGGTACCCGCCTGGCCCTCATCGACGGGCACTGGGTGGCCTTCCCCCGCTACTCCGAGCAGCAGCGCGCCACCTTCCAGATGGTGGTGGCCGGCCGCGTCCTGGAGTCCGGCGACGTCGCCATCATGATGGTCGAGGCCGGCGCCACCGAGCACGCCTGGGAGCTCATCAACGCCGGGGCCGTGGCCCCCACCGAGGCCGTCGTCGCCGAGGGCCTGGAGGCCGCCAAGCCCCACATCAAGGCCCTGTGCGAGGCCCAGCTCGAGGTCGCCCAGCACGCCTCGAAGCCCACCGCCGAGTTCCCCCTCTACCTGGACTACTCCGACGAGCAGTACGACGCCGTCGAGAAGGCCGCCGAGGCCCACGGCCTGGCCGCCGCCATCGCCACCGAGGGCAAGCAGGCCCGCGACCTGGCCACCGACGCCGTGCGCGACGAGGTCCTGGCCGAGCTCGCCGAGTCCTTCCCCACCGAGGAGGACACCAAGGCCCTCAAGGCCGCCTTCCGCTCCGTGACCAAGAAGATCGTGCGCCACCGCACCCTCACCGAGGGCGTGCGCATGGACGGTCGCGGCCTGAAGGACATCCGCACCCTGGCCGCCGAGGTCGAGGTCCTGCCCCGCGTGCACGGCTCGGCCATCTTCGAGCGCGGCGAGACCCAGATCCTAGGCGTGACCACCCTCAACATGCTGCGCATGGAGCAGCAGGTGGACGACCTCTCCCCGGTCACCCACAAGCGCTATATGCACAACTACAACTTCCCGCCCTTCTCCACCGGCGAGACCGGCCGCGTGGGCGCCCCCAAGCGCCGCGAGATCGGCCACGGCAACCTGGCCGAGCGGGCCCTCGTGCCCGTCCTGCCCACCCGCGAGGACTTCCCCTACGCGATCCGCCAGGTCTCCGAGGCCCTGGGCTCCAACGGCTCGACCTCCATGGGTTCGGTGTGCGCCTCCACCCTGTCCCTGCTCAACGCCGGTGTGCCGCTGCGCGCGCCCGTGGCCGGTATCGCCATGGGCCTCATGCACGAGGTCATCGACGGCGAGACCAAGTGGGCCACCCTCACCGACATCCTCGGCTCCGAGGACGCCTTCGGGGACATGGACTTCAAGGTCGCCGGAACCCGCGACTTCATCACTGCCCTCCAGCTGGACACCAAGCTCGACGGCCTGCCCTCCGAGGTGCTGGCCGGCGCGCTCGGCCAGGCCCGTGACGCCCGCCTGTTCATCCTCGACGTCCTGGCCCAGGCCATCGACGCCCCCGACGAGATGGCCCCCACGGCCCCGCGCGTCCTGGCCGTGCGCATCCCGGTGGACAAGATCGGTGAGGTCATCGGCCCCAAGGGCAAGATGATCAACCAGATCCAGGAGGACACCGGCGCGGACCTGACGGTCGAGGACGACGGCACCGTCTACATCGGCGCCTCCGACGGCCCCTCGGCCGAGGCCGCCCGCGACGCCGTCAACGCCATCGCCAACCCGCAGATGCCCGAGATCGGCGAGCGCTTCGTGGGCACCGTGGTCAAGACCACGACCTTCGGCGCCTTCGTCTCGCTGACCCCCGGCAAGGACGGTCTGCTCCACATCTCCCAGATCCGCCGGCTCGTCGGTGGCAAGCGCGTGGAGAACGTCGAGGACGTCCTGAACGTGGGGGACAAGGTCCAGGTCGAGCTGGCCGAGATCGATCAGCGCGGCAAGCTGAGCCTGCACGCGGTCCTCACCGACGAGCAGCTCGCCGCCGAGGCCGAGGGCGAGGCCGCCCGCAAGGCCTCCCGTGAGGGCGGCCCGCGCCGCGAGGCCAAGAACGAGGACGGCGAGCAGCCGCGCCGCGAGCGCCGTCCGCGCCGTCGCCGCATGCGCAGCGCCGAGTCCTCCGAGGAGGAGTGAGACCCGTTCAGCGGCCCTAGCCGACTGACGCATCTCTCCGGTGTCCCCGTTCGGTCCCCTGGACCGGGCGGGGACACCGCAGTCACCGGGCAAGGCGTTCGCTGCGCGCGGCAGGGGTGGCCGGGTGCGGGAACGACACTGGGCCCGCTAGCCCGCTAGTCTTCGCGGGTGACCAACCCAGACATGCGCGCCGGCTCAGCCCGGCCGGCGGCCTCTCAGCCCTCCTCGACCCCCGCGACCGGGGAGTCCTCGAGCCCGACCGACCACGCCGAGGTGGATCTCGGGCGCGGGCGGCCCGGCCGCGACGGCACCGAACTGACCCTGCACGATGACGGTGCGCTCACTCGCCGCTCCGTCCTGCCCGGTGGGGTGCGTGTCATCACCGAGTCCGTGCCGGGGCTGCGCTCGGCCTCGATCGGTATGTGGTTCGGTGTCGGGAGCCGTGACGAGGTGCTGGGACAGGAGGGCTCCACCCACTTCCTGGAGCACCTGCTGTTCAAGGGCACCGCCACGCGCGACGCCCACGACATCGCCGAGGCCTTCGACATGATCGGCGGGGAGTCCAACGCCGCCACCTCCAAGGAGCACACCTCCTACTACGCCCGCGTGCTCGCCCCCGACAGCATGGCGGCCCTCGATGTGCTCGCCGACATGGTGACCTCCTCCCTCCTGGAGCCGACCGACGTCGAGACCGAGCGCGGCGTCATCGTCTCCGAGCTGGCCGACGCCGCCGACGACCCCGCCGACGTCGCCCAGGAGGCCTTCGCCCGCGCCGCCTTCGGTGAGGACACTCCGCTGGGCCGACCCATCGGCGGCACCAACGAGACCGTCACCGCGGTTCCGCGCGACGCCGTGTGGGAGCACTACAAGCGCACCTACGCCTCCGACACCCTCGTGGTGGCGGCCGCCGGCGCCGTCGACCACGACGAGGTCTGCGAGCGGGTCCTGGCCGACCTGGCCACGGCCGGCTGGGACGCCTCGCCCGATGCCGTCCCGCGCGAGCGCCGCTTCGAGACCGAGCCCTTCGCGGCCTTAAATGTCCACGACATCACCGTCCCGCGCGAGAGCGAGCAGAGCCACCTGTACCTGACCTGCCAGGGCATCGCCGTGCGCGACGAGCGGCGCTGGGCCATGAGCGTGCTGACCACCATCCTGGGCGGGGGCATGTCCTCGCGTCTGTTCCAGGAGGTGCGCGAGAAACGGGGCCTGGCGTACACCACCTACGCCTTCGACACCTCCTACGCCGGTGCTGGCGCCTTCGGGCTCTACGCGGGCTGTGCCCCCGGCGACGTCGATGAGGTGTGTGCGGTCATGATCGGTGAGTTCGAGAAGCTCGCCGAGCACGGCGTCACCGAGCGGGAGATGATGCGCGCCCGTGGCCAGCTGCGTGGGGCCATGGTGCTCGGGGGAGAGGACTCCTTGGCGCGCATGGGTCGCCTGGGGCGGGCCGAGGTCGTCACCGGGCGCCTGCGCTCCATGGGGGAGAACCTGCACCGCTTGGAGGCCGTCACCCCCGAGGAGGTCCGGGAGATGGCCGCCTGGCTGGTGGGGCAGAAGCGCGCCCGCATCCTCGTGGGCCCGGTCGACTGACGGCTGCCGACGACTGGTGGGGCCGACGACGACTGCCTGGTGCAGTGCGTCGTCGGCCCCTGGTGCTACTGGTCCGCGTGGGCCTGAGCGTCGCTCAGCGACGGAAGCCGAAGGTGGTACTGGCGTCGGTGGTCGATGCGCACATGGACTCCACATGCCTGCTGGCGATTTCAGTGCTGGCCTGCATCAGCCAACTCACTTCCCACATCCGGCGCGGTCCACGGATCTTGAAGACAGCCCTATCTGAGGTACTGAGTCCCCTTCGCAGCATCCTTGGTAAGTCTCGTCGCACGGTTGACATGCTCAGAAAATATATCTACCATATAAAAAGTAGTCGGGTCTAGCGAAGGGTGCGGCGATGGTGTTGTCGGTTTTTGTCAATGTGTTTCGATTTGCAGTAGGTTGCTATTTCGTAAAATCCGGATCAGATAAGTTGGGGAAACCGTCATTATTTTGGAAATCAATCATGAATTATGATTTAGTTAATGCTCGAACGGCCCGCGTTCTTTCGTCCGTCATTCCTCCGCTTGAGTTTTTTGGAGGTTTACTCCTTGCTGCAAATATTATACCTTTTGCTTTTTCTGTTCTCCTTGTTTTCCTTCTGTCTATTTTTAGCTTCGCCATGGTTGCGGCCATGATGCGCGGAAATGTGCCGGACTGTGGTTGTGGTGTCGTGAAAAATGCCGTCTCACCACTTCTTGTGGTGCGTAACATAGTTCTTGCTCTCATGTTGCTCCCCACGATCTTCAAAGGGCTCGAGGCGCCGAAAGGAGAGGAGGTTTCTATTGCTGTCATCACTATGATTGTCGTCGTCATTGTCGCGATCATGCGCGGCAGGGCGTTGGTCAGATAGTTTGGTGAGTTGGTCGTCAGTATGCGATAGGAGGTAGATTGCAATGGCGATGCGCAGGTCTGTTGTCAAAGGAATTCTGGTGACTATAGGTGGTTTTGTGGGTTCCGCCTTCATGGGTCTTGGTGAGCGTGCTCATGCTTTGACTGCGGGGGGTGATCTCGGAAATCAATGGTTCGAGGATGAACTCGCTGACACTCGGGAGGCGAATAGTGTGGAGGCATCCCAAATTCTTCCCGACATTAGAAAAAGGGTTGTGGATATTGGGTACCCGCAGGATGTTGTCGAAACCGCTGCCTTCGGAGTGACTTCCTCGGTCTCGCCTCGTGGGACTACTGTACTTAAAGCCGGCCTTCGACTCAATGAGGAGCTGTTCTTTACCGAGATCAAGGAGTTACTCGAGGCTGGTGATGATCGAGCCGCTTTTATGGCGTATAGAACCGATGGGCAGACTTATCTCCAGCGACTGTCTGGGCGTCAAACGACCCCAGAGGGTTTTGCGGAGTTGCAGCAGGAAAATCCTGATGGGTTTCTGCCGGTCGCGTCTTCTGAGTGTTGCGGCGCCTTTGGTACGCCCCCGGCCACCTGCTGTCGTTATGAGCTCAAGGCGATGTTTGAGTGTTGTACCCCTTGCATCTTCGGTGGCATACCACTTGGTGTCATGTGTGTCATGATCTGGTGCAATTATTGCGCTGTCTCCCATTGTAAGGAGTATTATCACGTTTGCTGATTTCGGTATGGATGGTTATGGGGTTTTGGGGTTGGTATAACGTTCTTGAGGTAAACAGAGGTTTATTCACAGAACGAGGAAAGTGACTGCTTGGGAAAACGCGGGTGGCTGGCGTGTCTGTAAGTAGTCCTTGTGGTCTCCACCCATGTCGACTCAGGGGGGTGCCCCTATGTGGTGTGTCAAGCGGCTGCGGGTAGTTTCGTGGCTGGTTGGGGGTCGTAGAGGGCTCCATCTCGGATCATGGCGTGCAGGGTCAGGATGCGGCGGTGGGCCAGGGCGAGAACGGCCTGGCCCAAGGCGGTTTGCCTTGGTCTCGTTTGCGCTGGTAGTAGGCCCGGGAGACGGGGGCGGAGCGCAGGGAGGCGAAGGCGGACAGGAACATGGCGCGCTTGAGCCTCTTGTTGCCGCCGTGGGAGACGCACCTCACCACGGATCGATGAGCCGGAGCGGCGTGTGACGGGAGCGAGCCCGGCGTAGGAGGCCAGCTGGGCGCCGGTGCCTGGAGGTCTTGCCCAGGGTCTCGGCCAGGAAGACGGCTGCGGTCCTGACCCCGATCCCGGGCATGGAGGTCAGGACCTGGTAAAGAGGGTGGGCCTGCACCAGGGTCACCGGCCTGGGCGGCGACATCGGCCCGCTGAGCGTGCAGGGAGATGAGCTGCCTGGCCAGGTGGGGCAGCACCGTTGCGGCGGCGTCGGTGCCGGCGACCACCACGGTCTGGTGCTTCAGGGCCGAGACGATCTGGCCCGCCCAGGCGGCATGCCGCCTGCACCCGTGCTTCTTGAGCCTGGCGTCAATCCTTGTCCTGCCTGCGCGCTTCAGATCGGCTGGAGTGGGCCAGGCGGCGATGACCTCCAGGACGGCGTCGTGCGCCCGGCCAGGGCCCCACCACGGCCTCGAGGGCGGGGTGGATCTGGGTGTACAGGCCCCGGATCCGGTTGGCGGTCTGGTTGACCTGGCGGGCCAGGTCCAGGTCGAATCCCGTGAGCATCGACAAGGCGGCCGCGTCCTCGTCCGAGGCGCTGACGGCTCTTAGGGTGTGAGGCATGCTCCTGGCAGCGCCAGCGATGACGGCCGCGTCCTTGGCGTCGGTCTTGGCGCTGCCCGGCGTCAGGTCAGCGATGCGGCGCATCGACAGCCCGGGCAGGTAGCCCACGGTGATGCCCATGTCCTGAGCCACCGCCACCGCCAGGGCCCCGATGGTAGCGGGCTGATCGACCACCACCAGCAGGCTCCCGTGGTCGGCCAGCTTGCCGTAAAGGGAACGCAGACGTGCTTCGTCGTTGGGAAGGGGCTTGTCAAAGACCTTCTGCCCGTCCCGGCTCAGGGCCGTGGCCCAGTGATCCGTCTTGCCGACGCCCGGTACCGATGAAGACCTCGATGTCCTCGATATCCATCTCTCCTGCCACCTCTCGCTGCATGGGTGCAGGGCCAGCAGGTGGACGACCGGTTCCGCACCCACGTTACGAAAGACCTCATACCGATTTGCGGTGGGTCGTTCCCCTTATCAGCGGTCACCAGCGCCCGGCTGCTGCGGGTGACAACACCCCCCGGATCATTAGAAGACAGGGGCAAGACATCATGCCCGCAGCAACTGGCCCGGCCCCGGACCACCCGGGACCACCAACAAGGTAACGGGCTTATTCACGGGACTAGCCGACGCTGGCATCTGCGCAGGTCACAGCACCCTCGACGGATGCTGTGAATAAGCCTCAGTGGCTCGCTCGACGACCCGGCGGCGGTGCAGGACCTGGAATTTCTTGGTCTCTGGGCGCATTTGACGATCTCGGCTCCCAGTCCCGGTACTCTCGTTCGGTCGAGGTCGCCGGGCGGCGGGCCCAGCCGCTGGCGGCCCAGACCTTGGTGATTCGGGAGAGTCTGTTCTTCGGGTCGGTCGGGAGCCAGATGGCGTCGTCGCGGTCCTGTATGCCGGCGGCTGCGGGCCAGCGCGGGGCGGTATCGGCCCGTTGGTGCCCTGCGGCGATGCTGCGCCTTGCGTCTGCTGGTTCTCCTGGCGGTGTCGCGGCCCTGCGGGTCACCCTGCGCGATCCCTGCGTGCACCGGGAACAACCGGCGGCTGCGGAGTTTTACAGTCGCGGCCTACTCGTTCCTGCTCACGTAGGCCGCCGTGCGCCAGACGGTGTGACCACTTCGCGGGCTGCTCGCCCCGCCTAACGCTGCTGGCTGGTGCTGGCAGTTGCGGGGCGATCATCTCCCACCGGTGTAGCTCGGTGATGAGGGGTAGGTGCGGATGGCTAGGTCCTTGAGCACCTGGGAGTGATCCGGACATGACAAGCACGAGCAGTTATGGTGCGGACGGCATCCGAAGGGCCCCTCGACTTCTAGGGCCTGTTGCGGAAGG
>NZ_MSGO01000020.1 GCF_001929375.1 Actinomyces oris
CCCTTCCGCAACAGGCCCTAAGGGCGTCCCACGACTGCGGCGCGAGCATGACGCACGGGTCTTGTCTCCGCACGTGCGTACGCAGGTGAGTGCCATGCTCCGGTGCGCCTCAGGCCCGCTCCGTGCCCGGTTCGGGTGGGGGCGGTGGCGGGCTCTTGGTGCCCTCCGACTGCGCCGTGCTGTCCAGCAGGGGGAGGTCCTCGACAGTGACGATCCGTGCGGTCAGGGCGTAGTCGACCAGGGCGGTGCGCCGGTAGGAGGCGTGGACGCGAGGCCCCCCGCGCATGCCCTTGACCCCGATGCGGTCGAGCTTGTAGCAGACGTTGTCCAGCTTGCGGTTGAAACGGGTGAGGGTCCAGCCCAGGCGGGCTGCCGCATCGGCGTTGCGGGGCAGGTCGACCGGGCCGGTGCCGGTGCGCCTGAGCCAGGGCTCGGCCAGCGCCAGGATCGCCAGGTGCTGACTGGGGGTCAGGGTCACCATGCCCACGGTCGTCTCACCGGTCAGGGGAGTCATCGAACGCGGTTGGGCGGTCTCATAGCCGGGAAGGGGCACGGTCAGCAGGATCTCGTAGGTGGTCGACCCCGCGGTGAACACGATCGCCATCTCAGGAAACACCAGTGGCACCCGGGCGCCGGGAGCGATCCAGGAACGGGACGTGCCGGACTTCTCGGTCAGGGTCGCCCCGATGTGGGAACCGACGTTCGCGGCCCACCACAGGCCCGTGTCGTGTTCCAGGATGAGGAATGTGCGGTGCAGGAACAGGTTGTCGGCGTCGAGCACGAGATCCCCCTCGCGTCCGATACTGAAGCGGGTACCGGGCTCGACGTGGTACAGCTCGCCGACGAAGTCCACGAGCAGGGGCTCGGCGGGTGAATTCGTCATGATCCCTCCTTCTTCCTAGTGATTCCTCGATTGCGTGGTCATTCCATGAACGTCGGTGCTCGTGCGGTTGCCGGCAGGGCCCTCGGGCAGGGGACGGTTCAACCCTCACTGCCCGCCCCGGGGGTGTCAACGCAGGCGACGGCGGCCTCCGACGCCGCCCCGTTGGAGTCCCGGGCGACGACCTCGATGCAGGTCCGTGCACTGACCGGTGTGACGGTGGCGCCGGTCTGTCTGGTCTCCTGGACCGGAAGCAGCTGGCCCGGGTCGGAGATGCGGTACAGGAAGACCACGTCGTCGCCGCTGGAGTCATAGGACCAGGTGGCTGTAACGAGCCCCTCGGCCTGCGACACCTTGAGGTTAGTGACAGCGGGCAGTACCCCGGCGCCGGGAAACGCCCCGGGCGGAGCGGTGGTCGCCGGCTGGGCCGTGGCCTGCTGCGTCCCCCCTTCTCCTCGTAGCGCCGACCACACTCCGATCCCAGTCAGGCAGATCACGACGGCGGCGCCCAGAACGGTGACGGCCACGGCTCGCCCCGACAGGCGCCTGCGCTGCCGGCTCAGCCCCGCCTCAGCCTCCTGCGCGTCCGCAGTCTCCGCCGCACCCTGGGGCGCATCGTCCTGACAGGGGGGAGAGGATACGGGGTGAGGAGATGATGACGTCGAGACCGATGAGGGACTCGCCCGGTGCCCCGGGGGGACCTCCGCCTCCACGGCGGGGTCGGCCTCATCATCCGTGCGCCCGGGGCGGGTGCCGAGCTCCTCGGGCATGCGCGGTCCCGCGGGCGCCTGAGGCACCGAGAACCGGGGACGGGGACGGTTGCGCGGCGAGGCGGAGCCCGTGGGCTGGGCCTCGACACGACGAGGCGCGAACGTCGTGGCGGCGTCGTCATGCCTGTGGGCGGCGGGAATGGTTCCGGTCGGCCCGTCGGGGTCCACCGTGACGACCGGCCGCAGCATCGTGGAGTCCTGGTCCCGGCCGCCACCCGTGTCCCCTCCAGGTGCCTCCTCCATGACATCGAGCTGGGTGGCGGCCAGCTGCAGATCGGTCTGCACCTGTTGCAGCGCTCGTGCCAGGGCGACGGCGCTGGCGTACCGTCCGCGGGGGGACTTGGCCATCGCCGTGACCAGGACCCGTTCGAGCTGCTCGGGCACGTCACGTCGTCCGATCGGGGGGATCGGCCGGTGAAGCACTCGGTCGAGCATCGAGAGCTGGTCGTTGCGGTCGGCGCCGGAGACGTCGACGTGGGGTGAGCGCCCCGCCAGCAGCGTGTAGATGGTCGCGGCCAGGGCGTAGACGTCCGAGGCCGGCGTCAGGCTCTCCTGGTCGAGCTGCTGCTCGGGTGAGGCCCACGGCGGGGAGGCCCCACCGAACTCGTCCTGCTCGACGCTGAGCCCAATGGGTGCGGCGATCCCGAAGTCGCCGAGCACCGGACGCCCGAAGGGGGTGACGAGGATATTGGCAGGCTTGATATCTCTGTGGAGGTAGCCGACTCGGTGAATGGTCTCCACCGCACCCGCCACCTGGATACCGATCTCCAGGGCGCGTGTGAGGGTCAGGGGCTGCGAGGCGGCCAGCTTGCCCAGGTGGGGCGGGGGGCAGTACTCCATGATGAGGTAGCTGCGCTCCTCCTCCACCGTCCCGGCCCCATAGACCGACACGATGGAGGGATGTGACGACAGCCGGGCCATGAGATCGGCCTCGGTGGTGAACCGGTGGTGGTCACGCTGGCTGCCCCCTTGCCGCAGGATCTTGACCGCCACGTCGCGGCGCGGCACCTGCTGCTCATACAGGAAGACATCGGCGAAGCCCCCGGCGCCCAGGAAGCGCTTGGGCCTGGCTCCGAGGATCGGTGGCCCCTGCGGGAGAGCGCTCCTCTCGGCGGGCATCATGCCTCCCGCTCCACGGTCAGGGTCGTGTCGTCACCGATGTCGATGACGTCTCCGATGCGCAGGAAGAGCTGCTGGTGCTCGGGCACCCGGCGGGGCTCCTCCCCGGCGCGCAGCAGGAAGGTCCCGTTGGTGGACCCCAGGTCCTCCACACACATGTCCCAGCCCTCGACCCGCACGGCGCAGTGAGTCTTCGAGATCGCCTTGCCCGGGCTGGGGACCGCCAGCAGGTGGGGGCTCTGAGCGGCGGTGCTGCTCGTGCCCTGGGGCAGTCGGCCGATGATGACGTCGGCGTCCAGGACCGCGGTGGCGCCGGAGGAGACACGCAGAACACCCAGGACCGGTCGCTCGACCTGGCCGGTCCTGGAGGTGATGGCGCCGTCGCACTCGCGGCACGAGGAGGCGTGCACTGGGTTGGGGTGCCCCGCCTCGCAGAAGACGGCCAGCACGCTGGGGCCGGTGCCGGGCGGCTCGTCGGTTCCGCTCACCCCGGCCTGTCCGCCCAGGGCGTCCCTGGCGGCACGGAGCCCGGCAGTCGACACGGTGCGCCCGTCGTGCCTCCAGCGCTCGCCCGAGGGGGCGGAACCGTTCGGGGAGGCCGCATCCGCGCCACCGTCCAGGGCCTGTCCGTGAGTCGGGAGGGGCTCATCGGCCTGCGATGAGTGCCGGCCGGAGGCGTGCTCGCCGTGGGAGGAGACCCGGTGGCGTCCGAGCCCCCCGGTGAGCCGGGCCAACGGATCGATGCCCTCGGAGGGGGCCGGGCGGACGGCCGCCTCCTCGATGCCCCTCATCATCGTGTGCTCGAAGAGATGACCGACGTACTCGTCCTCGTCCTGCTGCTCGCCCACCTGCGGGTCTGCGGCTTCGGCCGCCGGAACGTCGTCGGGGCCCAGCACCGCGGCCCGGTCCCCGGGCCCGGCCCCCTGCGGGGAACCCGCACCGTCCAGCAGGTCCATGGACTCCGGTCCCAGCGTCCGTGCGGGATCGGGGCAGGCCAGGTGGGCGGCCTCCCCCTGGTCCTGCGTCCCAGGTCGCGATGACGACGGCGGTGGGGCGTCCTGCTCCGGGACGCCGTCGGACTGAGCCTGCTGGAGGATCTCCTGGACCTCCGACGGCAGCCGTGCCTCCCCGGCCTCGTGAGCGCCGGACAGAACCGGTGAGGACAGTGGGAACCGGTGGGCTCCGAAGCCGATGTGCAGCTGGGAGGCCCGGACGATCCCCGAGCGCAGGGGGAGGAACTCCTCGAGTCCTTCGGGGCCGGCCGCGTGCCCAGCGGCCGGGGCGAGCTCGAGGATGCACTGGTTGACTCCGTCATAGCGGGACTCCTCCCACACGACGACCTCGGAGGCGCTGAAGCTGCGCTCGCCGTCGGCGGTGTCCAGGTGGAGGCAGAAGCGCCCCCGGGCGGCCACTCGCAGCTCCTGGCCGTCGATGGCCATCATGAGGAAGTCGGGAAGGGTGAAGACCTCGTTGTCGTGCAGCCGGCTCAGGCTTCGCAGCAGGTCGCCGAGGCAGCGGTGCTCACCGAGCTCGGTCCACATCGCCTCCATCGCCTGCGCGCTCCCGTCGAGGGCGAGGACGCCGCCGTCCGCGACGGCGACCAGGATGTCGCCGGGCACCCAACGTGTCAGCATGTTCATGGACAGGACCTCCTGGAGACGGGGGCGGGGACAGTGGAGCCGGAGCCGGAGCCGGAGCCGGTGGCCCGGGGCAGCGTGATGTCGTCGACCTGCGTGTTCTCCCAGGGAGGGAAGGCCTCCACGACGTCGACGACGATGACGGTGACGTTGTCTCGTCCGCCGGTGGCCAGGGCCAGGGCCACCAGCTCCTGGGCGGCGTTGCGCGGGTCGGGCACGGACCTGGCCACCATCTCGATGAGGGAGCCGGCGACGTGCCCGCTCAGCCCGTCCGAGCAGATGATGAATCGATCGCCCACGGTGGCCGGCAGAAGGTACTGGTCGGCCACCACCTGGTCCCCGCCTCCGGCCCCCAGCGCCCGCGTGATGACGTTGCGGCGGCATGAGGACAGTGCCCGGGCCCGGTCCAGGTGACCGGAGTCGATGAGCTCCTGGACCTCGGAGTGGTCGTGGGTGATCTGGGAGAAGGACTGCGCGGACAGGTGGTAGGTGCGTGAGTCGCCGATGTTCACCACTCGCAGGCAGGGAAGTGCTCCCTGCCGGCAGAGCAGCAGACCCGTGAGCGTCGATCCGGGGGCGCGTTCCCCGGCACCCAGGGCGGCCACGCTTCGCGCGGCACGGGTCAGCCGCCTGCTGAACTCCTGCGACGTGACGAAGTCGCGCCCTACGAGGTCCTCGAAGGCTCTGACTGCGTGAGCCGAGGCGGTGCCGCCTAAGCGGTGTCCCCCCATGCCGTCGGCGACGAGGAAGACCGGGGAGTCGGCCAGCAGCGAGTCCTCGTTATCGTCGCGGACCTGGCCGACATCGGTGGCCGAGCCGTGACGCACGATGAGGCGGACCCCCTGAGGGTGGGAGGTCTCATGAGCCGCCGGATGCGCTGCGGTGGAGCTGCTCATCTCATCATCCCCTCTCAGCGCCCCACCATGAACCGGCGCCGACCGACATGAACGACGTCGCCGACGCCGGCTCTGATGCGCTGGCCCTCACCGGCGGTCGTCAGGGCGCCGTCAGGGGCCTCCACCGAGGTGCCGTTGGTGGAGCCCAGGTCCTCAACGAGCACACCGGTGCCGTCCACGATGACGGCGACATGGGTCTTGGAGATGGAGAACCCCGGATCGTCCACGGCAACGGTGCGGGCGCCCTCCCAGGGCGCGACCGCCTGCGGGTCGCGGCCCAGCAGGACCGTGCCTGCGGCGGTGAGGTCGACCCGCTGCCCGGTGTCCAGCAGGAGTGAGGGCGCGCACTGGGCAGCGGGCCTGGCAACGGTGCGGTCCAGGGAGTCCTCCCCGGCGCAGGAGTCCTGGGACCCCCAGGGATCCTGGGCCCCCGGCACCGCTGGTGCGGCGACCACGGGGGAGCCCGCCTGGTCCTGGTGCGCGCACCCCGCCGGCCCCTGCGGCTGCCCGGATCGCCACGGAACCTCAGTGATGAGGCCCTCGGCCCCGGAGGACGCCACGCAGGCCTCTGCGCTGCGAGTCTCGGCCGGTGCTCGGCGCACCTCGACAGAACCGGTGGGCTGAAGGTACTCATCAGCCTCGATGAGGTCCTCAAGGGCCTCAGGACGCCGGAACTGGTCATGGCCATGCCCTCCGCCGGTGCCGTCGTCGGCGTCCTCATCACGCAGCGCCAGCCACTGGGGGCCGAAGGCCTCACCTCCTCGTGCCGCTGATGGTCTGTGGGTTCCGAGCCCTGAGGGCTCCTCACCGGAGCCGGTGTCCTTGGCGGTGACCACGATGATGTCACTGATCCGGTCGAACCAGGAGCGACCGCTACGGTCCTCCGAGATCAGGTAGATGATGACGGCGCCGACACCCAGGGTGAGCACGGAGACGATCGACAGGACCACGAGCTTGGCGAGGGCGTTCAGGCCGGGCCTTCCCGGCAGGCTCCACCGCAGCCAGGAGATGCCCACGACCCTCATCCCCAGGGTCTGCCCGCGCCTCCACAGGTCAATGACCTCGAACCAGATGACAGCCACCGTTCCCAGGAACGCGAACACGGCCGCCACCCCGGTCGCCACCGCGGAGGCCGACTGCATGGCGATCACGGTGGGCATCAGGCATATGGCGTTGATGAGGGCCACCACCACTGCGTCGACCACCAGCGCCGTGGCGCGCATGCCGGTGCTGGCCACTCGGAGGTCTCGCAGGTGGGCCGGTGAGCCGTGGGTGAGTGCCGAGGCCGGGGGGAGGTCGGGGGCCGTCACTCGGTTCTCCAGTGATCCTGTCGTCATCAGTCATCTCCTTGCGGGAAGGGCAGTGAGTCCGTGGCCGACTGACGCGGCGGTCTGCGCAGGTTCGACGGGCTCAGCCGGATCGGCCACCGGACTGCTGCGCGGCCTGAACAACGTCTCAAGGAGGTCATCGAGAACCGCGCCACCAGGCGCCGGTACCGGGAGGCGCGGGAGGCCAGGGCCCGGCTCAGGGCATCGGTGCTGTTCCAGGCACTGGTCTCCACCGTGTCGGCCATGTCCTGGCCGCTGAACACCGTGGAGTCCACCAGCTGGGCCAGGCCGCCGACGCTGCCTGAGGCCGGGCGCGGGCGGAAGGTCAGCCCCGGGTTCGGCTCGCCGGAGACGAAGGAGTCGAGGTAGAGGGCCTGCTCGCTGCGGGTGGTTGTGCGCGGAACCCCGGTACGCAGGTCCGTGGCGTAGTCGATGAGCTCGTTCCATGAGCCGGTGATGCGCTCCATCCGGCTCGCGGCCCGGCGCCGTCGTCGACGACGCCACGCCTTGGCCGCCACGATGATGACGAAGGGCCCGGCGATGACCGCCAGGACGCCGCCCACCTTGGCCGCCAGGAGCAGCCATGCCAGCCAGGGGCTGGGGCGGTCCGAGTCGTCGTCGCGGTCCTCGTTGGTCTGCGGCGTCAGATCGGTCGGGTCCTGGGGCGGCACAGGTGGCTGAAGCACCTGGGGACGAGGATTCGGCTTGGGCCTGGGAACCTCCGTCTGGGGCTTCTGGTCGCGGGGCGGAGTGGGATCGAAGGCCACCCAGCCCACGGAGGAGAAGCTGACCTCCACCCAGGCGTGGGCGTTGGTTCCGGTGATCGCCTGCGTGCCCCCGGAGTAGGTCTCGGGGTAGAACCCCAGGACCACGCGCGCCGGGTAGCCGGCCTGCCTGGCCATGAGCGCCATCGCGACGGCGTACTGCTCGTCGTCGCCGATCATCGGCTTCTTAGGATCCAGGAAGGCGGTCAGACGCGCGGTCGAGTGGCTCGGCAAGGAGAGCTTGTCACTGCCATCGGAGAAGAAGCCCTGGCTGGAGAAGGTCTGCGCCATCGTCCGGATCCTCTCGACCGGAGTGGAGGCGTCGCCGATGAACTCGCTCAGACGGGTCCCGGCCGACTCCGGCACATTGCTCGTCTCGGGCATTGTCAGCGTGGTGAGCGCCTTGTCGCTGAGCTGCGCATCGGTCCAGGTCGGGGTGTCGATGATCGTGGTCGTGTAGCGGTCCCCTCGAGTCAGGCCCTGAGTGGTGATGGCCGACTCCAACGGCTCGGAGTAGTACAGGGACTCCTGCAGGATCGTGGCACGATCACCGCTGAAGGCGACCGACTGGATCCGACCGGCCCCGGGCATCCAGTAGCCCGAGTAGTCCTTGATCGTCACGTCCAGGCTCGTGGTGCTGGTGCCACCGGGCAACGGCTCATCGGTGATGGTGGAGCCCACCCGCCGGAACCCCTCCGCCGAGGCGTCAGTGCCCACCCGCATGACGGTGCCGTCGTAGGCGTCCAACGTGGCCAGACGGATCCTCTGGCCCTCCTTGAGCCCCTCAACCGTGAAGAGGGTGGAGTCCTTCTGGTTATCCACCCAGTAGCGGAAGGAGGTCAGCGGTGAGGCGTAGGCCGACAGGTCCAGAGGAGGCCTGACGTGGTCGCGCAGCACATCACGGCGGCCTCCGGGCTCAATGACGGGGGACAGGGTCGCGGCGACGGCGACGGCGAGCGCCAGCATGCCGGTGGTGCCGGCGACAAGACGGAGCCGGGCGCGACGCCGGGAACCGGGCCTGCCGACGATTCCGTGCCCCGCCGCGATACGACCCCGCTGCTGCAGGTGAGCCATCCACACCATGGCGACCACCAGGGCGAGACCAGCCGCAGGAAGCGCCAGCGGCGCCCGCTGCGAGCCCCACAGGATCCCGATGAGTCCCAGCGCCGCCACGGCCACCAGGGCCCAGCCCCGACGCTCACCGGCGCGCAGCGCGATCGTCACCGCCACCAGCGAGCACAGCAGCCCACTGAGGTAGGGGACGATCCCCGGACCGACGAAGGACGCCGCCGGAGGCGCGATCGTCAGCAGGTCCTTCCACGAGGTCACTGCGCCGACCACCAGCCCCTGAAGGGTCGCCATGGTCGGCACCCCCCACCGGCCCGTCGTGGTGGGAAGCGCCAGCGGACCTCCCGCCAGGAGGTAGGAGATGATCGCTGCCAGGAGGATCTCCAGGGGGTTCCACCGCCACCAGGCCCCAGCCAGTGCCACGAGCGTGCCAATGACAATGCCCCCGGCGACGGCGACATAGCCGCTTAAGGAGCCGAAGACGGCCCCGTGCGTGGCTCCGGCTGCGACCAGCAGCAGCACGACCGCCCCCAGACTCACCCAGTCCAGACGACGGGCCGGCGATCCGCTGCCCGACGAGGCGGTCGTTGCCGTGCCCGCACCGGCGCCGGTGGGCAGGCCCTCGGGAGGATCGGAAGGAGTGCGTGACCCACGCGCGATCATGAGCGGGCCTTTCTCATCGCGGGCGCCAGGTGCTCCAGGTCGGGAAGCGTCACCACGGGCAGCCCCGCGACCCTCTGCGAGGCCAGGTGCTCACGGGCGTTGATCCTCAGTGCCAGGCACCGGGTGCTGGCCGGCAGCTCGGCGTGAGCGCGGTGGAGGGCGGACGCCGAGGTCCTGGCACCAGTGACCAGGACGGTGACCGACGCCTGCGGCACGGTACTGACCGCCTGACGGGTCAGGTCCACCAGGTCCCCGGTGCCCTCCACCGGGTTGAGCGTGGTGAAGGTGTCCAGCACCCGCGCCCCCGTGGGCAGGTAGGGGCGGCCGGCCTGAGTGACCAGGCTGATCTCCCGGCTGTCCCGCACGGCGGCCAGCAGCAACGAGGCGCTCGCGGACACCGAGGTCTCGAAGTCCTCCTCCTCGTCCCAGGCCTGAGGATCGAGGTCATGGATGACCAGGAGATGGGCCCTGCGGGTCTCCTCGAACTGGCGCACCATGAGGCGGCCGGTGCGGGCAGTGGTCTTCCAGTGGACGTTGCGGCGATCATCACCTGGGGTGTACTCGCGCAGGGCGTGGAAGGCGACGTCTGAGCTGGACAGGTCCTGGGTGACGGCGCCCTCGATGTCGCGGATGAAACCGATCGCTGTGGAGTCCAGGTTGACGGTGCGCGGGTGGATGAACAGGTCGACCGGCTCGGTCCAGTTCTGTGAGCGTCGGACCAGGCCCAGTGCGTCCCCGCGGATGCTTCGCACCGGTCCCACCGTGATGACTCCCCGATGGCGGGTGGGCACGGTGAAGACCTCCTGGTGCTCGGCGCCGGGGGAGAGGCGCGGAATATCGAAGACGGCCATCCCCTGGCCCACGGGCATCTCCACCGTCGCCGGCCGGGTGGCGCGCTGCGAGGGAGGCGACAGGTACAGGGAGCCCAGTGCCGGATCGCCGACGACGACCCGGGTCGAGACCAGGGAGAGGCGCACCCGGTAGGTGGCTCGCCCCAGCGTCTGGAGCGCCGCCAGCACCATCAGGGTGGCCAGGGCCAGGGCGATGAACCAGGCCTCCAACCAGTGCCGGCCGGCGGCCAGGTACCAGGAGACGACGAGCACCAGCAGGCAGACCCGCCCCAGCGTGGTCACCATCGCGGCCGCGCCGCCCAGCCACGAGCCGCAGGCGCCCAGCACCGGCCCCACCACGGGGACGGCCCGTAGCCGCACGGCCAGTGCGGGCAGCCGCTTGTGCGCGGCCCCTCCTGCTTGTCGCAGCCCGGCCAGAGCCTGCCGGACCGCTCTGGCCAGGGCCGGCATCGATGAACGGGTTGCGCTCGAGGTCCGCCTCAGCTGGTGCAGTACTCGTCGGGAACGCCTCGGACCGGTCGTCGGTGGTGCGGAGGACCCCAACGGGGCGGAGGGGGCAGGTGCCCGCCCGCCCCCCGGGTCTCCTCGGGTTTCCTGACCCGGTGGGCGGGGGAGGGGAGCGGCGTCCGATGTCGTCGCAGCCATGAGGCCCTACTTCTGCACGGTGGGGACGGGGACGACCTCCAGGGCCTCGGAGATGACAGCCGACGGCGTGGCGCCGGCGAACTCGGCGTCGGGGTCCATGACCAGGCGGTGGGCCCACACGACCTGGGCGAGCATCCGCACATCATCGGGGATGACGTAGGGCCGGCCCTGAGCGGCCGCCCAGACCCGTACGACCCGAGCCATCGCCAGCGCCCCTCGCGTGGAGACCCCGACACGGGTGCTCTGCGAGGCTCGGGTGGCGGCCGCCAGTGCCGCGATGTACTTCACCACCGAGCGCTCCATGTGATTCTCCGCGGCGAGGTCGGCCATGGAGGCCACGGCGCTGGAGGCGATGACGGCGTTGAGCGACTTCGAGCGGTCCGGGTTGGCGCTGCCCTCCAGGACATCGGCCATTGCCTCCTCATCGGGATATCCGACGGAGGTCTTCATCAGGAA
>NZ_MSGO01000021.1 GCF_001929375.1 Actinomyces oris
CACGCAGATAGTGTGCGTGGTGGTTGCGGAAGGCAGCCAACCCAACAACCACATACAGCACCAGACAACAGCAAAGCACTGCCCGTACAATCGTCTCGGTGGTCACAGCGACAGGGATAACGCCCGGTAACCCATCCCGAACCCGGAAGCTAAGCCTGACAGCGCCGATGGTACTGCACCCGCCAGGGTGCGGGAGAGTAGGACACCACCGAGCACACACGTGAAGAAGTTCAGCCCCCGGCGACTCCACACGGAGCCCCGGGGGCTGAACCCATTCCTGCCTACCACCCCCATCCGAGTTGATAAGGGGGAGCAGCGCCTTCGTGAGGGGGCGCGCTTCCCTCGGCCCACAGAATCAACGAAGGTCAGCCGCCTCACCTCGCGCCTACTGGACGTCACCGACGTCGATAGCGTGGCCGGTCTCCTGAATGACAATGGCACCGCCGTCGTCGCGCTGGGTACGGCCCGCCGGTCACGAGAGCGACCTGCTCCGACTGACGCCCGCCGATCCCAACACTCTCGCTATAGACGACATCAAGCCCCGAAGACCTGGCGCTCGCCGTCGTCGACGAGCTGGAGCATCCCGGCGGCGAGCAGCATGTCATCGTCGTCGCCGCGAAACCCAGGGGCTCAGATCCAGGAGGACAGGAGCATGTGGGCGACCCAGAAGGAACGTGAGACCGTCCGCCCGGTCCAGATCGGCCACCAGAAGGCCGTCGCCGCGCAGGCCAGCAGCGTGACCACGATGATGAGGCAGATGCCCTCGGTGCGGATCTGCCACGTCGGCGCCATCGTCCACTTCGACAGGAAGGCCCACGGCCTGCGCCGGCCGGCCGGCTGCGGCGCTCCGCTGGCGGACCATCCTGGCGTGGCGGTGCTCGCCGTTGTCGATGGGCCCGCGTATCCGGTCAGCTCGTTGTAGGCCTGCGCCTGGACGGCATCGGCCCGCGGGCTGGTGACGGGGACGGTGGGCTCGAGGTCGTCGTCGATGTCGGTCAGGGCTGTGTTAATGCGGTACATGCCCGGACCGGTCTCCTCCACCGGCGGTGTCCACACGGGCGTGCGTGCGAACTGCGGGCCGAAACCCAGGAATCTGGCGCCCATGCCGCGCCACGGCCGGATACCCGGGCCGATCTGCCGCCTCTGAAGAGCCTTCATCTGCGCATCGGCACTCGCCGAGCCGGGCAGCGGTGACAGCAGCCCCGAGCCCATGCCCAGCGCCAGCACGAGGACAAGCACGACGCAGGGCACGAAGGCCACCGTGTAGAAGGTGAAGATCGTGCGATCCCGGTACTGGAACCACGGCACGTACAGGCCCAGGTAGCCGATGAGAGGAACCCAGGCCCGCCAGTCGCGGTTCTTCACCCCGATGATGACCACGGCCGCCAGCGCCACGACAGCCGACCACCAGATGACAATGTTCCCGATCGAGGTGATCGCCTGAATGCAGTCCCCACTCCCGCAGGTCTGCGGCACCAGCGCCTTGTCCTCCCAGAAGAAGGAGGTCGGCCGGGTCTGCAGCAGCCAGCCCGAGGGCTTCGACTGGTACGTGTGCGGAGAGTCCAGGCCCACGTGGAACTCGTACATCTGCTGGTGGTAGGCGATGAAGTCGTTGATCCTCTGGAACGTCGAGTCGCCGACGTACCTGGACAGCCAGGGGGCGGGAACAGGTACTCCCTGCTTGAGCTGCTCGGCCGTCCACCCGTGCTTGAAGGCGCCCAGGTGGGTGAACCAGGACCACCAGCAGCCGACGTAGACCACGACCACCACGGGAACCGCCTGAAGGAAGTCGCTCACGCCCTGGGCGACCGTGCCCTCCAGGAACCAGGCCCGTGCACTCACTCGCCGTAGCGCCAGAGTGTCCCAGATGACGACGGCGATGCCGCCCACCGCGACCAGGTAGAGCCCCGACCACTTGATGGAGCAGGTCAGCCCCAGCGCGATGCCTGCGGCCAGCAGCCAGGGGCGGATGGTGGCGTGCGGGGCGCGCGCCCCGGGGCCGGTTCCCGCCATCTTGCGGGCCAGTCTCGCCCGCGACCACTCCCGGTCGCGGACCAGGCAGTACAGGGACAAGGTGGCGAAGAAACCGATGAACACGTCCAGCAGCCCGATGCGGGACTCGGTCAGGGCCACGCCGTCGATCGCCAGGAGCAGTCCGGCCAGTCCGGCCAGCAGCGGTGAGCGGGTCAGGCGCATCGTCAGGCGCGCCAGCAGCATTACCGTGAGGATTCCGGCGACGGCCGGCATGAACCGCCAACCGAAGGGCGACGCCGGCCCGAAGATCTCCATGCCGGCGCCGATGAGCCACTTGCCCAGCTGGGGGTGGACGATGTAGGCCGCCTCCTTGGACAGCCCGGAGAAGTCCCCGGTGGCGAAGGCCGCATCGGAGTTGGGTGCCCAGCTCCCCTCATAGCCCAGGTGCCACAGGGAGTAGGCGTCCTTGACGTAGTAGATCTCATCGAACATGAGCGTCTTGGGGTGGTTCAGTCCGATGAGGCGCAGCAGTGCGGCGATGACGCCGACGACGCCGGTGGCGATCCACCCGCGGGCCCTTACGGCGAGGGGCATCACGGCCCCCACCGGCCCCAGCCCGAGCAGGGTGCGCAGCTCGTCCTCGGTGCGCTCCACTACGGCGGGCTCTGCGTCGGCGGGCTCTGCGTCGGCGGGCTCTGCGTCGGCGGACTCGGCCGGCGTGAGGTCCGTGGCCTCATCCCGCCCCGGGGCGGGTTCCTGTGCTCGTTCCTGCTCCGCGTCCGGGCCGGGGGAACCGTCGCGGGACTGCTCGGGGGACTGTTCGGGAGACAGCGCGCTCGGAGTCGTCACACCCCGAGTGTAGGCGGAGGTCTCATCGAGGGCGCACCGACATACTGTGTCCTATGACTGAGAGCAGCCCGCCCGCACCAGCCGCCACTGTCGGGGACGGCCACGATGACAGACCCGGCCCGGGAGACCTACCCGAATCCACTGCTGCCGACGGCGTCGCTGCTCCTGCCGCCCACAGCCCGGACCTGCGCGGCGGGACGATCACCCTGGCCGCCACCCCGATCGGCAACGTCTCCGACGCCTCCCGGCGCCTGCGCCGTGCCCTGGAGCAGGCCGACCTCATCGCCGCCGAGGACACCCGCCGGCTGCGGGCCCTGGCCCAGCGCCTCGACGTCGAGCCTCGTGGGCGCGTCATCGCCTTCCACGAGCACAATGAGCGCGAGCGCGCCCCCGAGCTGCTCGAGGCCGCCCGCGCCGGCCTGCGTGTCCTGGTGGTCTCCGACGCCGGTATGCCCTCGGTCTCCGACCCCGGGTACCGGCTCGTCCAGGCCGCGGTCCGAGAGCAGGTGCCCGTCACCGTCGCACCGGGCCCCTCGGCGGTGCTGACCGCTCTGGCCCTGTCCGGACTGGCCTCCGACCGGTTCTGCTTCGAGGGGTTCCTGCCGCGCAAGCCGGGGGAGCGGCGTCGCGCCCTGGAGTCCCTGGCCGCCCAGGAGCGCACCATGATCTTCCTGGAGTCCCCCCGCCGCGTCCACGACTCCCTGGCCGTCATGGCCGAGGTCCTCGGTGACGACCGCCCCGCGGCACTGTGCCGGGAGCTGACCAAGACTCATGAGGAGGTGCTGCGGGCCCCCTTGGCCGAGCTGGCCCGGGCCACGGCCGACGGCGTCCTGGGGGAGGTGGTCCTCGTCGTCGCCGGAGCCGAGCCCGTCGTCGCCAGCCCTGAGGCCGCCGCGCACAAGGCCCTGACGCTGGCCGAGGCCGGCATGCGCCTCAAGGCGGCTGCGGCCCAGGCGGCCGGTGAGAGCGGTCTGCGCCCCAACGAGGTCTACCGCGCGACCCTGGAGCTGCGTGAGTCCGCGTTGTCCCGTGACTGCTGAGAGTCTTGGATGTCGGGGCGTCTCACGACACCGGTGGAGCGGATGAGCGGGAACGGGGGCTCGTGCCCGCTCCGCCAGTGAGGCTGCTTCGGTCGCTCGTCGTCGTTCTGATGACGTGAGGCGTCTACTGCACGAGGGGCGGGCGCTCCTGGAGGAAGGTCGGGTGTACTCCACGGGGGTCGGGGGTTCGTTCAGTACGCACAACCTTCGGTCAGTGCACCCCGACCCTCGTGCATGAGGCCGACTCGGGGCGGAAGTAGGCCGGAGCCGACGTCGAACCATGACCTCCGGGTCCCCGGCGCGTTCGATTCCGCTATGGTCGGGTCATGAACACCGAGCACCGCACCGGTTCCCAGGCCCCCGCTCGCCGGGCCCTCATCATCGTCGACGTCCAGCCCACCTTCTGCGAGGGGGGCGCCCTGGCGGTGAGCGGTGGCAACGCCGTCGCCGAGCGCATCGCCGCCCACCTGTCCTCCCACCGGGGGGACTACGACCTGGTGGTCACCACCCAGGACTGGCACATCGACCCCGGAGAGCACTTCTCCAACGAACCCGACTTCATCGACACCTGGCCCGTTCACGGCGTGGCCGACTCCGCCGAGGCCCAGCTCCACCCCGCCCTGAGCGCACTGGAGGCCGACGCCGCCGTGAAGAAGGGCCAGTACGCCGCCGCCTACTCCGGTTTCGAGGGCGTGGACGAGGACGGGCGCACCCTGGCCGACATCCTGAGCGCCGCCGGTATCGAGGCCGTCGACGTCGTCGGCCTGGCCGAGTCCCACTGCGTCAAGGACACCGCCCTGGACGCGGTCCGGCAGGGCTACCGGGTGCGGGTCCTGACCGACCTGACCGAGCCGGTCAGCCCCGAGCTGGGACGTGCCGCCCGCGCCGACATGAGCGCCGCCGGCATCGAGCTGGCACCCTCCAGCTGAAGCCCACTGAAGGCCGCTGACACCGGCGACCAGGGGCGGTCGCCAGCCTGTTCACCAGAGCCGTCACCCCGAACACCATGGGTGCCCTCGCCGATTGTCTCGGCAAGGGCACCCATGTGTTACCTGAGGCGGGCTACTGGGCCGGCCAACCACCGGGCTGCTGGTACGGGCCAGGCTGCCCGGGCTGAGCCTGCGGGTTGTACGCACCCGGCTGCACGGGCTGGGTGAACACCGAGGGCTGCGCGGGCTGAGCCTGCTGCTGCGCGGGTTGCTGCGCCTGTTGCTGGCCCGTCCACCCGAACTGGGCGGTCGGGGCCACCTGCGAGTACTGAGGCTGGGTTCCCACCCCCGCGCCCGAGGGCGCGTAAGGGGCCTGCTGGGGGACCGGCTCCGGCTGCTGGTACTGGGACTGCTGGGAGTACTGCGCCGCCTGCGGCTGCTGGTCGGACTGCCAGGCTCCCTGGGTGTAGACGGTCGGGGACCCGGGCGCCGCGCCGGCCGCCATGCCGAACGCCTCACCCGCCGGGGCCGGAGCCGCACCGGCGGCAGCCAGCTTGGAGCGCCAGGCCATGCCGCCGGCGCCCATCGCCAGGCCCACAACCACCATGATGATCGCGCCGACGACCCCGAACAGTGATATCAGGGTCGCCTGCGCCGACGAGGGGGCGATGATCTCACCCACGGAGACTCCCGCGGTGCTGTTGCAGTCGACGGTGTAGGCGCCCGACTTCTGGGAGGAGAAGGTCGAGAAGAGCTTGCCGCCCTTGACCTTCGTGGATGACGAGCTGGACTTCGTGGTGACGTCGTCTCCATCGGGAGAGGTCACCGAGCACTCCGGCGCGTCGTCGCCGTCGCTGTAGAACAGCCCGTAGGTGCTGCCCTTGTCCAGCTCCACCGTAGCGGCCTGGTCATCCGGCAGGTTGGTGATAGTGGCGTTGAACTGGCCACGGGTGACCGCCGAGCCGATTCCGCCGATGATGGCGATCAGGAGGATGGCCAGACCGGCCACCGCCAACGCCGTCGGGGCGGCCAGGCTCCTGGCCGTCGTCGGTTGGCTCGCGGCACCCGAGAAGCCTGCCTGGGGTGCCTGGAACGGCGCGGCCGGCGGGTACTGCGAGGGCTGGCCGCCGGCAGAAACGGGGTCGTAGCCGTTCGCCGGCCAGCCTGCTGAGCTCGCTGAGTACTGGGAGCCGGGGTACTGGGACATAACTGGCCTTTCTGGTCCATCGTGTCCGTGTGAGAGGCGCGTGGGAACACGTCGTGACGGCGTGCGCGGCGGTATTGCGATGCCGAGACCGCACGGCACCCCCGAGAGCCACCGGGAAGTGCCGAAACGTGCCGGGACAACCATCGAGCGGAGGCCGCAGGACTCGGACAGACTACCGGGTGCCGGTGCGCCCCCGCAGGCCGTGGACCAGATCCGTGGCCGTGGACTGAAGCGGTCGGGAACCCGATAGGCTGGCCTCCATGACCCACATCCTGTCCGCAGTCGCCTGGCCGTACGCCAACGGCCCGCGTCACATCGGCCATGTCGCCGGCTTCGGTGTTCCCTCTGACGTCTTCTCACGCTACATGCGCATGGCCGGTCATGACGTCCTCATGGTCTCGGGCACCGATGAGCACGGCACCCCGATCCTCGTCGCCGCCGACGAGGAGGGCCTCAGCGCCCGTGAGCTCGCCGACCGCAACAACCGGCTCATCGTCGAGGACCTCGTGGCCCTGGGCCTGTCCTACGACCTGTTCACCCGCACCACCGCCGGCAACCACTACCACGTGGTCCAGGACATGTTCACCACCGTGCGGGACAACGGCTACATGGTCCAGCAGGTGACCCGCTCGGCGATCTCCCCCTCCACCGGGCGCACCCTGCCCGACCGCTACATCGAGGGCACCTGCCCGATCTGCGGCGCCGAGGGCGCCCGCGGGGACCAGTGCGACACCTGCGGCAACCAGCTCGACCCCACCGACCTCATCAGCCCGCGCTCGCGGATCAACGGCGAGACCCCAGAGTTCGTGGAGACCACCCACTGGTTCCTGGACCTGCCCGCCCTGGCCCAGGCCCTGGGCGCCTGGCTCGACGAGCGCGAGTCCTCCGGCACCTGGCGGCCCAACGTCATCAAGTTCTCCCAGAACCTCCTGGGGGACATCCGCCCACGCGCCATGACCCGCGACATCGACTGGGGCATCCCGGTGCCCGGCTGGGAGGACCAGCCCACCAAGCGCCTCTACGTCTGGTTCGACGCCGTCATCGGCTACCTGTCCGCCTCCGTGGAGTGGGCGCGCCGCAGCGGCGACCCCGAGGCGTGGCGCGCCTGGTGGAACGCCCCCCAGGCCCTGTCCTACTACTTCATGGGCAAGGACAACATCGTCTTCCACTCCCAGATCTGGCCCGCCGAGCTCCTGGGCTACAACGGCCAGGGGGAGCGCGGCGGAGAGCCGGGGCGTCTGGGCGTGCTCAACCTGCCCACCGAGGTCGTCTCCAGCGAGTTCCTCACCATGGAGGGCAAGAAGTTCTCCTCCTCCCACGGCATCGTCATCTACGTGCGCGACTTCCTCCAGCGCTACCAGGCCGACGCCCTGCGCTACTTCATCTGCGCGGCCGGCCCGGAGACCGCGGACGCGGACTTCACCTGGGCGGAGTTCGTGCGGCGCACCAACGGCGAGCTCGTGGCCGGCTGGGGCAACCTGGTCAACCGCACCGCCTCCATGATCCACAAGCGCTTCGGGCAGATCCCCGAGCCCGCCGAGCTGGAGGACATCGACCGGGCCCTGCTCGACGCCGTCGAGGCCGGCTTCGCCTCCGTGGGCGACCTCATCGCCCAGCACCGCCAGAAGGCGGCCCTGGGGGAGGCGATGCGCCTGGTCGGGGAGGCCAACAAGTACGTCGCTGACACCCAGCCCTTCAAGCTCAAGGGCGAGGACCCCGCCACCCAGGCCCGCCTGGCCACGGTCCTGCACACGCTGGCCCAGGCGGTCACCGACCTCAACCTCATGCTCTCGCCCTTCCTGCCGCACGCCGCCAACGACGTCGACCGGGTCCTGGGCGGACGCGGCCGGATCGCCCCGATGCCCCGCATCGAGGAGGTCGACGAGCTCGACCCCGACCACCTGCCCGAGGCATTCGACGGCCGCACCGGCTACCCGATCATCACCGGCGACTACCAGGGCGCCCCCTCCTGGGGGCGCCACCCGGTCACCGTCGGCACCCCCGTGGCCAAGCCGGCCCCGGTGTTCACCAAGCTGGACGAGTCGATCATCGAGGCCGAGCTGGCCCGCTACGCCGGCTCCGGGCCCGACGACGTCACCGGCTCCTGAGGGCGCATGGGCTCGAGGAAGCGCGACCGCTCCTGGCCGCCGGCCGACGCCGTCGCCCCCCTGGCGGCGCCGGTCACCGACAACCACACGCACCTACCGGTCCCGGCGGACGCCGGCGGCCCCGGCTCCGAGGCGCCGCTGAGCGCCGCCGAGCTGGTCGAGCGCGCCGCCGCCGTGGGCGTGACCCGCATGGTGACCTCCGCCTGCGAGGTCACCACCTGGGAGGAGAGCCTGGCCCTGGCCCGAGACCTGCCGGGGGTGCGCGTGGCCCTGGCCGTGCACCCCAACGAGGCCGTCCTCCACGCCGGGGTGCGCGAGACCGGCCCCGACGGGCTCGAGCCCCGGGTTCAGGAACATCACGCCGAGCCGCTCGAGGAGGCCATGGCCCGCCTGGAGGAGACGCTCAGGGCGAACGCCGAGGTCGTCGTCGCCGTCGGGGAGAGCGGCCTGGATTTCTTCCGCACCGGTGAAAAGGGGGCCGCCGCCCAGCGCGAGGCCTTCCGGGCGCACATCGCCCTGGCCAAGGACCTCGACCTGCCCCTGCAGATCCACGACCGTGACGCGCACGCCGCCTGTGTGGAGGTGCTCAAGGCCGACGGCGCCCCCGCTCGCACCGTCTTCCACTGCTTCTCAGGCGGTCCGCGGCTGGCCGCCGCCTGCGCCGAGCACGGCTGGTACGCCTCCGTCGCCGGCCCGCTGACCTACCCGGCCAACGACTCCCTGCGGGAGGCGGTCGCCGTCCTGCCCGAGGCGCTGCTCCTGGTGGAGACCGACGCCCCCTACCTTCCTCCCAAGCGCTGGCGCGGCCGCCCCAACGCCTCCTACCTGCTGGGTGACACGGTCCGCTTCCTGGCCGAGCAGCGGGGCCTGAGCGAGGAAGACCTCTGCCGCCGTCTGCAGGCCACCACCGAGGCGGTCTACGGGACCTGGTGAGCGCCGTCGGCCGCCGAGGACCGACGGGGACGCCCGGGGCTCAGACCCATGGGCCCTGACGTCCTGCGGGGAGGGTGCCCGCAACCCCGGGAGGAGGAAAAGAGCGCGCGGCGGTGGCGGCGCGGCCGATTTTGTCCGGACGATACCTCCCAGGTTGACATCGTTCTTCCAGGGGTGTCCCAGGTGGGTGGTAGGTGGGAATCAGGGCTCCTCTGCACGGTTCCGTCACAAGCCCACAGGGTGTGAGCAGGTGCATTGGCACGTCCCTGGGTCATCGGTTACGGTGACACGCAGTCGTCAAAACGAAGGAAGTTCTATCGTGGGTCGTCACTCCCAGACCAGCTCCCTGAGTACTACACTCGCCGGCCTTGGCTCCATGGCCTCCAAGAAGCGGACCGTCTCCGGCCTCCGCGGCCGTCGTCGCGCTGAGGGACCCGCCAAGACCTCCCTGACCCCCATGCTCTTCAAGGCGGGGGGCGCCGCAGCCGCCTTCTCCCTGGCGGTCTCCGGTGCCGCCTACGCGGCCATCTCCGCGGGGGATGACGAGGGGCGCTCCTCCTCGGGCGGTTCCTTCGGGCTGATCGGTGGCGAGTCGGACGGACAGACCAAGGCCGCCGCCACCCAGAAGGCCGGTGCCGGCAAGATCGCCAGCGCCCAGACCTCCACCACCACCGTCGACGAGCCGCAGGTTCACAGCACGGTGAAGAAGGAGACCGACTCCCTGCCCAAGGGTGAGACCAAGGTTGAGACCGCCGGCGTCGACGGGCTCGTGCGCACCACCTACGAGATCACCACCCAGGACGGCGAGGAGGTCTCCCGCACCCCGATCGCCCAGGTCGTCGTCACCAAGAAGGTGGACGAGGTCGTCCTGGTGGGCACCGGGGAGCAGCAGGCTCAGCAGGAGGCCGCCCAGCAGGCCCAGTCCGCCGGTGACGGGCAGGCGGCCCAGTCCAACGGGAGCGGTGAGGGCTCGAACAGCAGCACTCCAGCACCCTCGGCCAACCCCGGCGCGGGGACCGACCCCGACAGCGCCAAGGCCATCGCCCGCTCCATGATGGCCGGCCACGGCTGGGGGGACTCCGAGTTCACCTGCCTGGAGAGCCTGTGGACCCGTGAGTCCAACTGGAACTACCAGGCCGAGAACGCCTCCTCGGGCGCCTACGGCATCCCCCAGGCGCTGCCCGGCTCCAAGATGAGCGAGATCGCTGACGACTGGGCCACCAACCCCACCACCCAGATCACCTGGGGCCTGAACTACATCTCCGGCCGCTACGGCACCCCCTGCTCGGCCTGGGCCCACTCCGAGTCCGTCGGCTGGTACTGAGCTGAAGCGGCCGCCCGGGACGTCATCTCGCCCCGCGGCACCCGGAACGTCGTCGACGGCGCCCGTCTCCTTGTATGGAGCGGGCGCCGCGACGTTGTCATGGGACGCCCGTCACGTGGGAGTGAGGTGGCTAATTGTCGCCGCCGTAGCGCTTCCACTACCGTGGCACTCGCCGTCAACTGGAAGGACGCCTGCCCATGACTCCCCCCGCCCGTCCCCATTCCCATGCCCTGCCGGAGGAGCCGCAGGCCCCGGTCACGCAGGAGGCGGCCCAGGAGCGGCACGGCACGCGCACCATCGCACTGCGCGCCGGTCTGGCGGCCCTGGCCCTGTCGGTCGCGGTCTCCGGGGCCGCCTACGCCGCTGTCCGCGTGGGGGAGCCGTCTCGGGCCTCCGGCGTCGAGTCTGCCGCGCAGCGCACCGATGGCCTGGGAGCTGAAGGCGGTCGCAGCAGGGTGTCGGTCACGCCGAGCACCCAGAAGGTGACCACCGAGACGGTCGACGCCGCCGACCCCCACGGCTCCGTTCAGCAGGAGAGCGGCGACCTGCCCGAAGGTGAGACCAAGGTGACCACGGCCGGTGTCGACGGCGTCGTGCGCACCACCTACGAGGTCACCACCGTGGGCGGTAAGGAGGTCTCCCGCACCCCCGTCGCCCAGGTCGTCGTCACCCAGAAGGTTGATGAGGTCGTCCTCGTCGGCACCGGCGCGGCCAAGAAGCAGGAGAGCAAGCAGGACCAGTCCCAGGGGCAGGACCAGGGCCAGGGCCAGACTCAGGCGCCCTCGGAGTCCTCCGGCGGATCCGGTGGGAGCGACGGTTCTACCAACGGCCCGGTCGGGGACGACGTCTGGGCCAAGCTCGCCCAGTGCGAGTCCGGCGGCAACCCGCAGGCCAACACCGGCAACGGCTTCTACGGCATGTACCAGTTCACCCTGGAGACCTGGCAGTCCCTGGGCGGATCCGGCTACCCCCACGAGGCCGACGCCGCCACCCAGACCGCCATGGCCAAGAAGCTCCAGGCCCAGGCCGGCTGGGGCCAGTGGCCCGGCTGCGCCGACAAGCTCGGCCTGCGCTGATCGGCCCGAGCCGCACCGGGGGCGCCGCGCACACCCCGGTACAGCTCATGCAGAGAGCATGCGGCATGTTCCCAGATATCTCACAGTGACAAAGGGCGGGTGCCGGTTACTGTGTTCCCATGACGTTGCCGGCCCCCGATTCACAGGTGCCCCCGGCAGGAGCAGCCCGCGCGGAGCCCACCCACCAGGACCCCCGTGATCCCCAGGGCCACGGCGCCTCCGCGGGATCCCAGGTCGCGGGTCTCCTGGGCCCCACCGAGGTCCGCGGCCTGTCCCAGGCGCTCGGCATCCGCCCCACCAAGACACTGGGGCAGAACTTCGTCCACGACGCCGGCACGGTGCGCCGCATCGTCAGGAGCGCGGGCGTGCGCCCCGACGACACGGTCCTGGAGATCGGCCCGGGCCTGGGCTCCCTGACCCTGGCCCTCCTGGAGGCCGGGGCGCGAGTGATCGCCGTCGAGATCGACCCCGCCCTGGCCCGGGCACTGCCCGTCACCGTCGCAGACCGCATGCCGCCGGCCGCCGGCCGCCTGACCCTCATCCAGGCCGACGCGCTGAGCATCACCGGCCCGCAGTCGCTGGGCGAGGCCGGGGCCCCTCCCACCCGCCTCGTGGCGAACCTTCCCTACAACGTGGCCGTCCCCGTCCTGCTCACCGCGCTGGAGGCCCTGCCCAGCCTGGAGAGCGTCACCGTCATGGTCCAGGCCGAGGTCGCCGACCGCCTCGCCGCCGAGCCCGGCTCGCGGACCTACGGGGTCCCCAGCGTCAAGGCCGCCTGGTACGCCGCGGCCCGTCGCACCCTGACCATCTCCCGCCACGTCTTCTGGCCCGTGCCCAACGTCGACTCCGCCCTCGTCGAGCTCGTGCGCCGCCGGCCCCCCGTCACGCGCGCCACCCGCGAGCAGGTCTTCGCCGTGGTCGACGCCGCCTTCGCCCAGCGCCGCAAGACCCTGCGCAAGGCCCTGGCCAGGCTCGCCGGAGGGGCCGACGCCGCCGAGTCCGCCCTGCGCGCCGCCGGCATCGACCCGACACGGCGCGGCGAGACCCTCGACATCACCGCCTTCGCCGCCCTGGCCGAGGTGCTGCAGCTCGTCGCCGCCGATGAGACCGCTGCGACAACGCCTCCCACCCCACAGGAGCAGTCATGAGCCATCTGCGTGCCGTCCCCGACGGCCCCACCGGTCCGCGCGAGTCCACCGTGCCGCCCCGCAGCGGCTCGGCCAGCTCGGTGCGCGTCGAGGCCCCCGGCAAGGTCAACCTCTTCCTGTCCGTCGGCGCCCCCGGCCCAGACGGCTACCACCCGCTCACCACGGTCTTCCAAGCGGTCCGCCTCATCGAGACCGTCACCGCCCGCAGGCAGTCCGCCCAGGACCACGGCACCGTCACGCTCACCCTTGAGGAACCCGACGCCGACGTCCCCGCGGACGACTCCAACCTGGCCGTGCGGGCCGCCACGCTCCTGGCGCAGACCACCGGCGTCAGCGAGGGCGTCGACCTCCTGCTGCGCAAGCGCGTCCCCGTCGCCGGTGGAATGGCCGGAGGGTCCGCCGACGCCGCCGCCGCCCTCGTGGCCTGCAACGCCCTGTGGGGCACGGGCCTGTCCCTGCCCGAGCTCTCCGCCCTGGCCGCCCGCCTGGGGGCCGACGTCCCCTTCCCCCTGACCGGGGCCACCGCCGTCGGGAGCGGACGCGGCGACCTGGTCACCCCGATCATGACCCGGGGCGCCTACCACTGGGTCTTCGCCCTGGCTGAGGAGGGCCTGTCCACCCCGGCGGTCTTCCGGCGCTTCGACGAGCGGGCCGGCGCCGGCCGGCCCGCCTTACGCGACGTGCCCGAGACCCTCACCGCCGCCCTGCGCGCCGGGGACGCCCACGCCCTGGCGGGCTCCCTCCACAACGACCTGCAGGCCGCCGCCCTCGACCTGCGCCCCGAGCTGGCCGAGGTCATCACCGTGGCGGAGGAGGCCGGGGCCCTGCGCGCCATCGTCTCCGGCTCCGGACCCACCATCGCCGCCCTGGTCGAGAACCCCGGCAGCGCCCAACGGGTCTCGCGCGCACTGAAGGCCTCGGGCCTGGTCGCCGACGTGCTGCGCGCCGACGCCCCCGTGGCCGGCGCCCGGGTGGTGGGCTGATGGCGCACCTGCTCGGCGTGGAGAACCTGCGCCTGACGGTCGGCTCGCGCCTGCTCCTGGACGAGGTCACCCTGGGGCTGGAGGACGGCACCCGCGTCGGCGTCCTGGGCCCCAACGGCGCCGGCAAGTCCACCTTCCTGGCGGCCCTGGCCGGTCGGCGCGAGCCCGACGGCGGCCGTGTCACCCGCACCGGCGGCGTGAGCGTGGCCGTCCTCAGCCAGGCCGACGACCTGCCGCCTGGTGCCACCGTGCGCACCGCCATCCACGGTCAGGCCCCCGAGCACGAGTGGGCCTCCGACCCGGCCGTGCGAGACATCCACGCCGGGCTCATCGCCGACCTCGACCTGTCCGCCGACGTCGCCACCCTCTCCGGGGGCCAGCGCCGCCGCGTCGCCCTGGCCGCGGTCCTCACCCGCCGCGCCGACGTCGTCATCCTCGATGAGCCCACCAACCACCTCGACGTCGAGGGCGTGGACTGGCTCGCCCGCCACCTGCGGGTCCGCTTCAACGGCCCGGGCGGCCGAGCCAGTGGTGCCCTGGTCACCGTCACCCACGACCGCTGGTTCCTGGACGCCATCTGCACCAACGTGTGGGAGGTCGTCCCCGGCATCGACCCCGGCGGCGGGCGTCCCCAGGTGGCCGGCCGTATCGAGACCTACGACGGCGGGTACGCCGCCTACGTCCTGGCCCGGGCCGAGCGCGCCCGCCAGGCCGCCGTGGCCGCCGTCAAGCGCGAGAACCTCCTGCGCAAGGAGCTGGCCTGGCTGCGCCGCGGCGCCCCCGCCCGTACCTCCAAGCCCCGCTTCCGCACCGAGGCCGCCGAGGCCCTCATCGCCGACGTGCCACCCCCGCGCGACACCGTGGCCCTGACCGCCATGGCCACGGCCCGCCTGGGCAAGAAGGTCCTCGACCTCGAGGACGTCACCGTGCGCTACCCCGGGCCGCCCACCGACAGCGGCGAGGCGACTCAGCGGGAGGTCCTGCGCCGAGTCACCTGGCGGCTCGCACCCGGTGAGCGGGTCGGCGTCGTCGGCGTCAACGGTGCCGGCAAGACCACTCTGCTGCGCCTGCTCGAAGGCGTCCAGGAGCCCACTGCCGGCCGCGTCGCCCGCGGCAAGACCGTTCAGGTGGCCACCCTGTCCCAGTCCACTCACGAGCTCGACGCGCTCGCGGACCTGCGCGTCGTCGAGGCCGTGGCCATGGTGGGGGAGAGGGTCGTCGTCGGGGACAAGGAGATGACCGCCGCCCAGCTCGTCGAGCGCCTGGGCTTCACCCGTCAGCGGGCCTGGACCCGGGTGGGGGAGGTCAGCGGCGGGGAGCGCCGCCGGCTCCAGCTCCTGCGCCTGCTCATGACCGAGCCCAACGTGCTCCTGCTCGACGAGCCCACCAACGACCTGGACACCGACACCCTGGCCGCCGTCGAGGACATCCTCGACTCCTTCCCCGGCACGCTCGTGGTCGTCTCCCACGACCGCTACCTCCTGGAACGGGTCACCGACCACCAGGTGGCGCTGCTGGGGGACGGCGGCGTGCGCGATCTGCCCGGCGGGGTCGAGCAGTACCTCCAGATGCGCCGTGAGGTCATGGGCGCCGCGGGGAGCCCGCGATCCTCGGCGGGCGCTGCGGTATCCGCGACGACGCGGGCGGCGAGTGAGTCCACGTCTGAGCGCAGCGCCTCGAGCGGGGCCCGCCGGCACGAGGCCCGCAAAGCGCTGGGGCGCATCGAGCGGAAGATGGAGCGCGCGGCTCAGTCGCTCGCCGCGCTGCACGCGCGCATGGAGGAGGTCTCGGCCGATCCGAACCGGGTGGGGGAGCTGGCCGAGCTCGGCCGTGAGCTCGTGGCCGCTGAGGCGACCCACGCCGATCTGGAGGAGCAGTGGCTCGAGGCGGCGGAGGCGCTGGAGGCCTGAGAGGCGGCGCCGTGGCGGCCCTGGGGCCTCATCGCTGGAAGCGGTGGAGAGGGATCGGGCTCGGGGAGAGGGATCAGGAGCGGGGACTGAAGCGGCGTCGTCGCTGCTTGTAACCGCCCGGGCCGTCAGGGCCGCTCAGACGACGGGGGCGACCTGGCGGGCCAGCTCGACGAGATGATCCAGGTTGGGGGCGATGTCCTCGGCGGCGGCGCCCCACAGGCGCATGATCAGGTCCACCGGGACCGTGGGCAGTCCCGCCAGCCTCAGGACGACGACGCCCTGGGTGGGGCCGTTGGACTCGTAGAAGGCGGAGAACCCCACCATGTCCGGGCCCGGTCGCAGGCGCACCAGCTCGGCCTCGGGCAGGAGCGCGGAGACGAGGTGGCGCTGGGTGGCGCGGCGCGCCTCCTTGGAGCCGTCGTCCTTGGCGATCTCCAGGCTGAGGTCGACGACGAAGGGCGGATGGGCGACGTCGTCGATATGCATGAGGCGGGCGAAGCGGCCCTGGCGCTCCATGGCCTGCAGCTCGTTGAGCAGGGACTCCAGCTCGGAGCGCCACTGAGGCCCGGTCACTCCCAGGTGGGCGCTGCGGTGCCTGGCCTCCTCCCGCGCCCACCCCGGAGGTGGGAAGGGCGGGATGATCACCCATCGCTGGGGATCAGGAGTGACCGCGATCTGCACTGTGTGTTCCTTCCGAGACCTCGTCCGACTGCGAGGCAGTGGTCTGGGCGCCTACCATGTCTGTCCTATGAGGACCCGAGAGCGACATACGACAATTATGCCTGCATCCGCACGCCGCCGTGTGGTCCGCGTGCTGGTGGATGCGGGGCTCATCATCGCACTCTGTGCCGTCACGGAGCGCTGCTGTGGAATCTTATTCGCTGTCGGGGCGGTTGTGCTGCTTCTTGCTGTGATGACTGCCATGATGGCAATGACAGGCGCCACACCCGGCGGGCTGGTGACGGGGGTCCGTCTGCGGAGGGTGACGGACACGAACAGTCCCCCCGGGCGCTCGGCGGTGATTTACGTCGCATTTTTGGGCCTTTCTTTGGTGGCAACCGCAGGGCTGGCCCCCCTGGTGTTGTGGATTCTCTCACTATGGCGTGCTGAACAGCGCACCTGGTTCGACCGACTGGCCGGAACGGTTCTTCTCAGTGCCAGACCGACCTCGGTCTCGACCTGCTCCCTGGTGGTTGAGGGCTCAGTAATCCCAGTTCTGGGGCCGATTGTTCTCGGGCGCCGACCGGCCCCGATCGGCTCCCACCCCGATGCGCAGCTCGTCGCGGTGCTCCGTTCGGAGGACTCCGTGTCCAAGACGCACGCCCTGTTCGTGCCCGCTTCGGATGGGGTGCTCGTCACAGATCTGGGTTCGACGAACGGCACCCACGTCGAGGACGAGGAGGGTGTTCACCGACTCTCACCCGGCCGACCGGAGTACGTGCAGCGGGGACGGCAGGCATACTTGGGTGACGGTGTCTGTATCGTCCGTTGAGGAGAAAAATGATGACAAACAGCCCGAACAGCAGCGCGAACAACGAGGTCTGGTGGACCGAGGGTTCGTGGACAGGCGTGGTCACGCCACGTGCTGTGATGATCCTGCCCCCGTCGGTGCCGCAGGACCTCACCGAGCGCCTGTGGCGGCTGCTGCGCAGTGAGGAGGCCTCGCTGACGCGGGCCCTGGATGAGCTGGTGATGGGGATGGGCGGACGTCTGGGTGCGATCCCGGACTTCGTGCTCGCCGTCTCGGCGCCCGAGGACGTCTTCCACGTGGCGCTGCGCGGTGCCCCGCAGATGGAGGTCGATGGCAAGGCGCTGGACGCCTCCGCGGTCACCACCTGGTTCGAGACGACGGTGACCGCCCCCAACTCGGTCATCGTCAGCGCGCCCGACGGCGCCGGTCAGGTGCGCCGCCCGGCGGTCGACGCCGTCGTGAGCACCGGCCACCTGGTGCTGCGCGGGTCGGAGAAGTCGAGTGGGACCCCGTCCCCCAGCCGTGCATCGTCGAGGGGGTCCGGTGACTCCGACGACGATGACCCTGACCCGGCTGGTCCTGACTACTCCAACGCTTCTGCCGGTTCCGCCGGAACCCCTGCCACTGCGGTGAGGACCTCCCGGTCCTCCCGTCGGGCATCGCGTCGCGCCTCGCGCCGTCAGTCCGCCTCGTCGGACCGCTCGGAGCAGGACGACTCGTCTGAAGGGGCGCCTGCCGAGACCGCCGGTTCCGCCGACGTCGTCGACGACCTCATCGAGATCGCGCAGGACAACGCCGAGCAGCAGGCCCTCGATGGCGCCGAGCTCGCCGCGTCCCTCGCAGCCGCTGAGGCCGCCGGGCTCACCGCCGGTCAGTTCGAGGACTCCGACGCCTCCGAGGAGTCGGCCCTGAGCACCGACTCCGAGGGACCCGCTGACCTGCTGGCCGTCGTGGCCGGCATCTCCGAGGCCGCTGAGGCGACGCCGTCGCCCGAGCTGCCCGAGTCGGTCGAGACCCCTGTCGCGACCCCGGACGCCCAGACCCCTGAGGCTGCCGAGGCCGCCACCCAGTCCTTACCGGAGGCTTCCGATGAGGATCTGCTGATCGCCCCCGTCTTCGATATCCCGGCCCTGCCGATCCCCTCCGCTCAGGAGGCAGAGGCCATGATCCCGCCCCCTCCGCCCCCGTCGAGCGAGGATCTTGAGGCTGCTGGTATCAAGGACGCTGCTACCGAGGTCACCGAGGTCGTCCAGACCCCGGCCGACTTCGTGCCCGTTGAGGCCGCCGAGGCCGCCGTGGTCGCGGAGGCCACTGCTGTTGCCGAGGCCGCCGCGCAGGCGCACGCCGAGGAAGAGCCCGTACGCTCCGGGGACCACGACGGACAGACCATCAACGGCCTGCCCGAGGACCTCTCCCAGGAGCTGCGCACCGAGCTGCTCAGCCAGGGGCTCGGCCCCCTGGAGCCGAGCCAGTCGGCGGAGGCCGCCGAGTCTGCCGGAACCGCAGCAGCGGCTGCGAGGCCGGTCGAGTTCGTGCAGCCCTTCGACGGCGAGCCGGCGACCGCGGAGCTCGGTCGCGGGGACCACGACGGACAGACCATCAACGGCCTGCCCGAGGACCTGGTCGGCGAGCTCGTCTCCCTGGTGGGAACCGGGCCCTCCAGCCCGGCGTCCCCGGTCTCGGCGAGCTCTCCCAGCGAGCCCGACGCCATCCGGATCGTGCTGTCGGCGGTGTGCTCTCAGGGCCACCCGAACCCCACGAACTACACCGTGTGCCGCGTCTGCGGAGCTGAGCTCAACCGTCCGGCCAAGTCGGTGGCCTGTCCCCCTCTGGGGCGCGTGGTCACCTCCGGCGGCGAGAGCATCGAGCTCAACCGTCCCCTCCTGGTGGGTCGCAACCCTGTGGCCGACGACATCACCAGCGTCGCGGAGGTCCCCCTCCGTCCGCTGACCGTCGCCAGCCCCAACCAGCTCGTCTCCCGCAACCACATCCTCATCGACCTGGATGCGTGGAGCGTTCTGGCCCAGGACCTGGGCAACTGCAATGGCACCGTTCTCAACCGCCAGAACGAGGCGCCTGTGCGCCTGTCCTCGGCGAATCCGGTGCTTCTGCGCAGTGGAGACGTCCTCGACCTTGGCGATGGTCAGACCCTCGCCTTTGAGAACCTCCCCTGATGCTGGATCACAAGGGACCGCCTCCGGTCATCTCCGGGTTCACGTACCTGGAGAGACTCGGAGCGGGAGGCTACTCCACGGTCTACCTCTTCGAGCAGCACATGCCCCGCCGCGAGGTCGCGGTCAAGGTCATGAATGCCGACGTGGAGGACAAGACCGCCTCCCGCTTCGAGTCGGAGGCGAACCTCATGGCGCGGGTCTCCTCCCACCCGGCCATCCTGTCCATCTACGGCGCGGGCGTCTCCGCCGACGGCCACCCCTTCCTGGTCATGGAGTACTGCCCACCGCCGCAGCTGGGTGCCATCTTGCGCCAGGGTCCCCTCAATGTCGCTGAGACCCTGTCCACGGCGATCCAGATCGCCGGAGCGGTGGAGACCGCTCACCGGGCCGGCATCGTCCACCGGGACATCAAGCCCGCCAACATCCTGTTCACCACCTACCGTCGTCCGGTGCTCTCGGACTTCGGCATCTCCGCCATGAGCGGCCCGGAGGGGGCCGAGGAGCTGCGGGGGATGAGCGTGCCCTGGGCTCCCCCTGAGCAGCTGGTCGGGATGCGCTCGGCCAATCCGGCCTCCGACATCTACTCCCTGGGGGCGACCACCTTCGCGATGCTCACGGGGCGCAGCCCCTTTGAGACCGACGGCGTCCCGGACGTCTACGAGCTCTCCCGCCGTATCGTCAAGGACCCCCTGCCGCCGCTGGGGCGTCAGGACGCCCCGCCGTCGTTGCACCGCGTGCTGTCGGTGGCGATGGACAAGAACCCGGACTCGCGCTACCCGACGGCGTTGGCCTTCGCCCGGGCGCTCCAGCAGGTCCAGGCCGAGCTCGACCTGCCGATCACGACCGTCGACCTGTTCCAGGAGCCGGACAAGGCCGCGAAGTCGGCCCGGCGGCCCAGCCCCGACGAAGTCGACACCGCCACGAAGATGGGGGTGTTCAACCAGGTCGACGTCACCAGCGAGCACATCGCCATGCGGGTGGAGCCCGACAGCGAGGACAAGGGCTCGTCGTCGGACTCGGAGGCAGGTGAGCCGAGCCGCCCGAACCGCATGCGGGCCGTGCTGACCGGGTTGCTCGTCGTGGCCATGGTCGCCGCCGTCGTCGCCGCGATCGTCGTCTCCCAGAACCAGGACAAGCGGAAGAAGCCCAACAATCCCATCGCCACGATCGCCCCGCAGCCCAACTCCAACCCCCTGCAGGCCTCAGTGCCCATGGTCGGCGACATCGTCGGCGAGGCGCAGGGCGACGGCACGGTGAAGTTCACCTGGGGCGAGCCGGAGACGAACTGGAGTGGCAGCTACCTCTACCGGGTCAAGCTGCCCGATGAGGAGACCGAGCTGGACTCCGTCCGCATCAACGAGGTGGTCGTCAACGCCCAGCCGGCGCGCACCTGCCTGGAGGTCACCGCGGTGCGCTCGGACGGTAAGGCGTCCCCGGCCAAGACCGCCTGCGTCGACACCCCCTGAGGCCTCGTCCCGGAGCCGATCCCGACGACGAGCCACTTGAGGGAACCGGCGCGGGACTCAGACGACCTCCACCTTGAAGGCGATGCGGCCGAAGAAGATCGTGCTGCCCTCCAGGGCGGACAGCGCCTTGTCCGGTACGGCCTCGACGGTGCGCCCATCGCGGTACTCCACCCGAGTCCCGTTGGTGGAGTGCAGGTCGGTGACCCACACCCCGTCCAGCAGCGGGAAGATCGCTGCGTGCGTCTTGGACACCGAGCGCGTGGGATCGTCAAGAGCGACGCGTTCCGCCCCGGGGTAGGCCGAGATGTTGTCGGGGTCGCGGCCCACCACTGTGGGCTCGTGGATGAGGATCGGGTTGCCACCCAGCAGCGGAACGAGACGCACCGACAGGGCCGGAGCGGCCGAGGAGGCCGACGGGAGCGACGGAGTGGCGGTCTGGGCGCTCGCGTCGGGAACCGGCGTGACCGGGGGCAGGGAGACGCCAGCAGCGGGGGTGGAGGACGGTGCTGCCGCCCCCGGCATGCTGCCGGAACTGTGCCTGGACACGCTGGTGCGGGACTGCTCCGGCGCCTGGGCGGGGACGGCGCGTCCATCCGCGGGCGAGGGGATACCTGGTCCCGCGAGGCGGTGCGAGGCATGGGACCGGCGCGGAGAGCTCCCCTCTGGGACGGCCGGGCTCGTCGCGCTGCTGGCGGAGGCTCGAGCATGGCTGCGGTGACTGCGCACGGTCGGGTGCGTCTTCCCCTCCGAGGCGGCCGGGACACCACCGGGCACGGTGGCGGGGTTGGTCAGGTCCATCGGGGAGGCGTGCTGCGGAGGCGTCGAAACCGCCTTCGGCGGCTGGGGCATGCCGTCCTCGGAGATGATGGCGCCTTCCGGCAGGGAGTCCACCGTGGCGGCATCGACCGAGGTGGGAACCGAGGACCAGGGCACCGAGTCGATGAGGGCCTGCGTATTGCGGTCCCCCGAGGGCAGGATGCTGGATGTGTCGAAGGTATGCGCCACCTCCGGGACGGAGCCTGCTCCGGCGGCGAAGCGCTGCCGTTCGGTGGCGAAGAGGCTCTCGCGACGAGGAACGCCGGGCTGTGACACCGACTCTCGCTGATCCTCGGCAGGTGCAGCAGACGAGCCGGAGGTCTTCTTGCCGGCGTGACCGGGCTGAATCCTCCAGCGCTGGGCGTGGGCGTGTCGTGGTTCCATCGTCTGTGATGTTACGGGTTCTGTGGCTTTCGAGCGCGGGACTTGTGGTGTGGAAGTTGCATCTTGCGACGTTGAGGACTGGGATGCCTCGGAATCGGAAGCAGTTGTGGAGGATTCCGCTGAGGGCGTCGTCGCTTCCGACTGCTGCTGATCGGCCGGGTGCTGAGACGAGGGCGGAGCGTGGGTCGAGAGCTTCTCGGCCTCGTCGCCCTGACCATCGGCATCATCCGTGGACTGAGACGGCGAGTCCTCCACGACGTCGAGCGTAGCGGTTTCGGTATCCATCTGCGAGGGCTGCTGCGACGGGGCGTCGTCGGAGCCTGAGGAAGCGGGTACCGGCCGTTCCTCGACCTGCTCCTCGGACGCCTCGTCGGATGGCTCCTCGGCTTCGGCCGCCGGCTTCGTGGACTGTGCGGGCTCGGCCGGTGCCGTCTTCGTGTCCTCCCGATCCGGGGAAGCGGCATCCTCCGTGTCCTTGGACTCGATCGTGACGGCGTTCTCGTCCACGGGCCTCGCCGAGGGCTGCGAGGTCTTCTCCGCCGCCGGCCGGGACGTGGCCTGGGCCGCGGCCATCGCAGCGGATGCCTGAGGGTCCATGGGCGTGGCGGAAGCGGCTGCGACGGCCTCGGCGTCGGTGTCCACGATCGCCGGACCGGCGGAGGCCGCCGACTTCGCCGAGGCGGACGATGACACGGTCGCCGCCTTGGCGGCCTTGGCGGTGGTCCGAGGCGCGGCCGCGGTGGCAGCGGGATCCGTGCCCACGGCCTGGCCCTCGGCGGAGGTTCCTGAGACCGCTGGCGCGTAGCCGCTGGACGAGCCGGTCGCCAGGGCGCGACCGGCATGGCGCGCGGGTCGACTCGGGCGGGCCGGACGAGGGCGGCGGATCGAGGAGGAGACCGGATCCGACGTCGTCGGGTGCGCGCTCCTGCCCGAAGCATCGGTCACGCCTGCCTCGGCGGCGCTCTGGGCGCCCGCCGTGGCGACTTGCTGGGCCTCCTGCGCCGTCTCCTGTCCGGCTCGTGCGAGCGTCGAGCCGGGACGGGGACCGCGTTTCCGGGCCTTCTTGCCCCGTGCCGCCTTCCCGGCCTTCTTCTCAGCCTTGCGCTCGGCCCGCTCGGAGCGCCGACGCGCGGAGGCGGCCTCGTCCGGCACCTCAGCGGCCTGAGAGGACGGTGTGGCGGCGGGCTCCTGGCTCGTGGCGCTCTGCTCTCCGGAGGAGGACAGGGACGCGCGCCTGGCGGCGTCCCACGCCTCACCGATGTCCTGGACTGAGGACGCCTCCGGTTCCTCGGCCCCGGCATCGGCTCGGGGGCCGGTGGAGACGGACTCGGTGACGAAACGCTCCTGCGGCTCGGACGTCGAGGGAACGGGCCGCTCGGGACGCTTCGTCCTGCGGGCATTGAGCAGCGCCATCCCGGAGAGCTTGTCGTGCCAGCCGCGCCCCTCGGGGTCGGCGGACGCCGTGCGCATGAGCGCGATGGTGCCCAGGCCGAGCGTGGTGATGCTGACGGCCAGGATGAGATCGGCGTGGAGGAAGGAGCCCAGTGCTGAGGGGGTCTGGTTGCGGGCCCCCAGCATGCGGATTCTGAGCAGCCGCCCGCCCAGGGACCAGCCGGTGGTGGCGATGGTGAGCCAGCGCGCCCCGACGACCAGTCCGAAGGCGATGAGCCCGCTGGTCAGGGCCGGGCGCCCGCCCACCTGCCAGATGGCCGTGGTCAGGCCCCCCACCAGCAGTGAACCGATGACGAGGTCGATGACCCCGGCACGACGCGCGCCCCAACCGGGGCCGGGGGGAGTCGGCGACGCGGAGGGGACGGCGTGTGCGCAGCCGGCTGGGCCGCACCGGGCTCCGATCCCCGGGAGGCGGCCGTCTGCGTGCCGCCGTGGGAGTCGCCGCCGTGTGGAGCACCGGGGGCGCTCGGCGCCGTGCCGTACGGGCTGACGACGTCGGTGCGCGGCGTCTCATCGGGCCTGTGGGAGGACATCGGTGGGCCCGCAGCGGTCGAGGCGCTGCTACGGGCGTCAGCAGTGATCGTCATGACCGCAACCTCCTGGGTCGACGTGACCGCCTGCCGGCGGGATGGACGAGGGAGTGCGGGGACAAACGGGCCCATACCCGTCCCAGGCGCGAGCGCTCCGCCCCCATGGAGTGGACGATCGCATCTGAGGACTCCCACAACTCCCCTAGAGCGTACGATGGCGGTTCCCCAAAGCTGAAGACCTGGGTGTCAACTGCTCCGGCGAATCGAGGCAGATCGACCTGCGGGAAGTGAGGGGCCAGCTGGGCGGCCGCCTCCCGCCGAGTGGCTCCCCACCCCGGGGAGCGCCCCAGGTCTCGGGCCCGGTCGAGGATCTCCTCCCAGGCCCCCAGGGCCTTACCGACGCCGGTGCGTGCGCGCCGTCGACTGCGCCGCCAGGCCTTCCAACCCAGGACGGAGCCCACGATCATCGCGATCGCCAGGATGGAGCCGCCGACGGCGATGACCGCGGTCGGCAGACCGCCCTTGTCCTTGTCCTGGGGGTCGTCGCGCTGCGGGTCCTCGTAGTTGGGGGGCAGCTGGGCCGGGTCCTCGTTGGGCAGCGGGGGCTGGAGGACGTTGGGCTCGGGGTTGGAGACCTTCTGGGTGGTCTGCTGCTGGGGAACCTGGTCACGGTCCGGCGTGACGTCGAAGGACACCCAGCCCAGGCCCTCGAAGGGGATCTCCACCCAGGCCTTGACGTCCTCGCCGGTGACGGTCTTGGCGTCGCCGTCGGTGGCCGGGTCGAAGCCCATGACGACGCGGGCCGGGATGTTGAGCGAGCGGCACATGAGCATCATGAGCACCGAGTACTGCTCGTCGTCGCCGATGAGGGAGTCGGCCTCCACCATGGAGGCGATGCGGGCCGCCCCGTGCCCGGGCTGGGAGGGGCTCTTGGTGCCGTCGGAGTAGTAGCTCGTGCGCAGGCGCTGCTGGAGCGCCCGGATCTGAGCGATGGGGTTGGACTCGGCCCCGACGATCTCCTTGGCCAGGGAGGTCACCGACGGCGGTACCTGCTCGATCGGCCCCAGCGAGGTCTGCGCCAGCGCGGCCTTGTTGAGGGCGGCCTCGGAGGGCGCGGTGTAGGGGGCGACCCGTTCGGTCAGGACGTCGCCCGAGGCCAGACCGCTGGTGGCGATCCCGGTGGAGGAGAACTTGTCGTAGTACATGCCCTCGCGCAGGGCGGACTGACGCGGCCCGGAGGACTCGATGCGGATCGTCTCGGGCATGGTGGGCACCCAGGGGAAGCTGTAGTCCTCGATGGTCAGGGAGGAGGTCTGCTTGCGCCCGTCGAGCCGGTTGGCCGTCAGCTGGGTCTTGTCACCGATGCGCTCGAAGCGCGACTGGCCGTTCTCGTTCTGACCGATGTGGGCCGACAGGCCGTCGTAGGAGTCCAGGGCGGCGATGCGGATGCGTCCGCCCGAGGGCAGGTTGGTGGGCTTCATGAGCCTGGTGTGGGCCTTGTCCGTCTCCAGGGTGCGTACCAGGGACAGTGGGCTGGCGTACTCGGTCACGTCCAGCGGCGGCTGGAACAGGTCGCGCACCACCGTCCGGGAGGCGGGGGCGGCGGGGGTGAGGACCATGGCGGCCAGGGAGGTGACCAGGAGCAGCACGGCGGCGATGACCGCGCCGCGCAGGGCCACCCGACCGAGGTCCCCGGTGGAACGGGCGCTCGTGGCGCCCGAGGTCGTCGCGAAGGAGCTCAGGTCCAGGGCCTCGACGACGTGGCTGCGCCGCTGGCGCAGGGAGCCGCAGGTCCACAGGGCCAGGATCCCGACGACGAACAGGATGCCCAGCATGGTGGGACGCACGGCCTCCTGCCCGCCCCAGCCGATGCCGACGGCGGGCAGGCAGACGAGGGTCAGGCCGGCCAGGACCTGACGACCCGCCAGGATGAGACGGGTCGCCAGTGCCGAGACCACCAGCCCGCTCATCCACGGCAGCACCGTCATGCCGCTGAAGGAGCTCAGCGGCATCGGCACGGTCAGGGCATCGCGCCACACGGTGATCGTGGAGCCCAGCACGGTCTTGATCGCCGCCGTCCCGGAGCCGACGTCGGTCAGCAGCCATGGGGCCACCAGGACGTGGGTCAGTGCCAGGGCCGCCATGCTCGGCAGTACCGATAGGCGCAGGCGTGAGCAGATCAATGAGGTCAGGGCGCCGATGAGCGCTCCGTAGCCGACGGCGAGGCAGCCGACCACGGAGGCGAAGACCGGTAGGAAGGGAACCGCGCCGATGGCGAGGATCCCGGCCATGAGGACCAGCTCGAGGACGGCGACCGCCGGTGTGGGCGGCTTGGCGCCGCGCCGGGGAGGCAGGAAGCGGCGGGCGGAGAGCGCCGGCCGGGAGGGGCGTGACAGGAGCGGGCCGGCCCCGGTGATCGAGCGGGCCTGACGAGTCGTCTCGTTGCTGTAGAGGCTGCGCGTGCGCGACGACGTCGCCGTCGACCAGGAGGAGGCGGACTCGCCCGAGCCGCCGGAGGGCGCGGCGGTGGCCTGTGAGGGGGCCTCGGCGGGAGAAGACACCCCGGCCGGCGAGGCGCCCGAGATCGGGGAGCCCGCGGTGCGGGGGGAGGCGGTGGTGAGAGTCGTCGTGGGGGTCATAGTGCTCGCCTCAGGGCGGTGGGAAGCTGCTCAAGACGGTCCATGTCCACGACCGGCATCGTTCCGGCGTGGTGGCGTGACAGACCTTGCTGGCCCGCGCGCAGGGTAACGGCCACCATGGGCAGCGGGGCGAAGCCGCGAGCCCGGGCCAGCGTGGCGCGGTCGATCTGCTGGCCGGTGACAAGCACGACGATAGAGGCATCGGGGTGCGCCGTACAGGCGTGTCGCACCAGGAGGTCGCAGCCGAAGTCGTCCTCACCGGTGCTCAACAGGCAGGACGTGTCCAGCATCCGCAGGGCGGAGGAGGTGGGCAGCGCCCCGATCTGGGTGATGAAACGGACCTCGCGCCCGTCCTGGATCGCGTCCATGGCCAGTGAGCAGGCGATGGACACGGCGGTCTCGAAGTCCTCCTCACCGGCGTAGTCGTCCTGGCGGGTGGACAGCAGGACGAGCAGGCTGGAGCGGCGGGTCTCCTCGAACTGACGCACCATGAGGCGACCGGTGCGGGCCGTGGTGCGCCAGTGGACGTTGCGCCGGTCATCGCCGGGGACGTACTCGCGCAGGGCGTGGAAGGCGACGTCGGAGCTGGACAGGTCCTGGGTGACGGCGCCCTCGATGTCCCGCAGGATGCCGTGCAGGACCGTGCCCAGGCGCACGGTACGCGGGTGGATGTGGATGTGCTGCGCGGTGCTCAGGGAGCGCTCGCGCTGGAGCAGTCCCACCGGGTCGCGCTGGACCGCCAGGACCGGGCCCACGGTGACGATGCCGCGGCGCTGCGTGGGCAGGACGAAGCCTCGCTCGTGGACGGCCCCGGGGGTCAGGGTCGGAACGACGAAGACGGCGCGCCCCGGCCCCACCGGCATCTCCATGCGCGAGGGCAGCAGCGGCCGGCTGCGTGGGTTGGTGACGATCAGGCGGATGAGGGCGTGGTCGCCCACGGTGACGCGGGGCTCGAGCAGGTTGTGGTTGACCGAGTAGCCGCGGCGGGGGATGAGCCACAGCCAGGCGCTCACCGCGACGATGCCGACGGCGGCCGCGGCGCTCCACGCCTCCTGCCAGCCCATGACGGCTCCGGTCAGCCCGCAGGCCGCCAGCAGCACCAGGCTGCCCCATCCGATCGGGGTCACGGTGTGCAGCAGCCAGCGCAGCGGCCGTAGCGCCGCCGCGGCCGCTGCGGCCAGCCGGGACTGCGAGGGCCTGGCGGTCAGGGCATCGCCGGCGGAGGTTGACGACGCAGCCGATGGCGCGGACTGCGCGGACGCCGGCGCCCCCGAGGACTTCGGGGCTGCGGCGGAGGAGGTGGATGCACCGAGCCCACCCGCCGAGCCCGGACGGGCCTGGCGGGCAGGTTTCTGCGACGTCGTCTGAGGCGTCATGCGGCTCAGTCGCGGGTCGTGGGGGCGGGGACCTGGGCCAGGGCGGCGGTGATGACGCCGGAGGCGGTGGCGCCGGTGAACTCGGCGTCGGGGTCCATGACCAGGCGGTGGGCCCACACGACCTCGGCGAGGTCCTTGACGTCGTCGGGCAGGACATAGCTGCGCCCCTGGGAGGCCGCCCACACCCGGGCGGCCCGAGCCATGCCGATGGCACCACGGGTGGACACGCCCATGCGGGTCTCGTCGGCTGCGCGCGTGGCCTCCACCAGCGCCCCGATGTAGTCCAGCACCGAGTTCTCGATGTGGTTCTCCGCGGCGAGGTCGGCCATGGAGGCCACGACCGAGGAGGCCACGACCGCGGACAGGTTCTTGGAGCGGTCCGGGTGGGCCGAGCTGGACAGGATCCGGGTGAGTGCCTCCCGGTTGGGGTAGCCCACGGAGGTCTTCATCAGGAA
>NZ_MSGO01000022.1 GCF_001929375.1 Actinomyces oris
CTGTCCCCCGACCGACGCCAAGACGCAGCCAGGGACCTGACCCCACCAGGAGAACCAGGAACCCGGGTGGCGATCACAGCAGCCAACCCGGGCAACCCAACCGGCACCGCACTCATCGACCCACCCCCAGGCCACGCCCCCGCCCAACACGGACCCCAGGAGCGTTCTTGTAGAAATCAGGGAACACCCCAGAAGTTAACCGGACGATCAGCACACTCACCAGGACCAACGACCCCTCACGGACACGGCTCCCAACTGAGCCGCGTCCCGCGAAGGAGACGGTGGACGGGCGGACTCAGAACAGCGCCGGCAGGACGCCCTCGACGTCGTTCCCCAGCTCGGCCAGGTCCAGGACGAGGGGACGCCCGGCACCGCCGTCGGAGAGCAGGTCACTGCCGGCCACGACGAGCAGGTCGCCGCCGGTGGTCCCCAGACGCGCCACGGCGACGTCCTCGGCCTCGGCGGCCGCGGTGACAGCAGGCACGAACTCCTCGCGCACGGCGACGATGGCGCGGGCCCCGGACTCGGAGAACAGGGCGGTGAAGTCATCCACGCCCTCCCCCTGGATGGCGCTCAGGTCCACGCTGGCGCCGACGCCGCAGCGCAGGCAGGAGTCCACGAGGGTCTGGATGAGGCCGCCGGCCGAGCAGTCGTGGGCGGCACGCACCAGCGACTCGCCGCCGGGCCCCTCCGCCTCGCTCAGGGCCAGCAGCACCCGCCCGAGCGCCATCTCCGCCTCGAGGTCGACGCGCGGGGGCAGCCCGCCGAGGTGGTCGTGGACCACGCGGGACCAGGCCGAGCCGTCGAGCTCGTCGGCGGTGGCGCCCAGGGTCATGATGGCCAGGCCCTCCTCGTGCCAGCCCGAGGGATTGGCACGGCGCACATCGTCCATGACGCCCAGGACGCCGACGACGGGCGTGGGGTTGATCGAGGAGTCGATCTGCCCCTTGACCTTGCCGTGGGAGTTGTAGAGGGAGACGTTGCCGCCGGTGACCGGCACCCCCATGGCGGCGCAGGCGTCGGCCAGGCCGGTGATGGCCTCGACGAGCTGCCACATGGCGTCGGGATCCTCCGGCGAGCCGAAGTTGAGGCAGTCGGTGACGGCCAGGGGCCGGGCGCCCACGGTGCACACGTTGCGGTAGGACTCGGCCAGGGCCTGGGCGGCGCCGGTGGCCGGGTCGAGCTTGGTGAAGCGACCGTTGGCGTCGGTGGAGATGGCCACGCCGCGGCCGGTGGCCTCATCGACGCGGATGACGCCGGCGTCATCGGGCTGACACAGGGCGGTGTCGCCGCGCACGAAACGGTCGTACTGGTTGGTCACCCAGGCGACGGAGGCCTGGTTGGGGCTGGTGACGACGGCGCGCACCTGCTCGGCCAGCTCGGTGGCGGACTCGGGGCGGGCCAGGCGCTCGGTGGTGTCGGCGTTGAGCGCGTCCTGCCAGGCGGGGCGGGCGTAGGGGCGCTCGTAGGTGGGGCCCTCGTGGGCCACGGTGCGCGGGTCGACGTCGACGATCCGCTCCCCGAAGTGGTCGATGGTCAGGCGGCCCGAGCCGTTGACCTCCCCGATGACGGCGGCCTCGACGTCCCACTTGTCGATGACGGCCATGAACTCCTCGAGCTTGTCGGGCGCAACGACGGCCATCATGCGCTCCTGGGACTCGCTCATGAGGATCTCCCCGGCGGTCAGTGTGGGGTCGCGCAGCAGCACCTTCTCCAGGTCCACGTGCATGCCGCCGTCACCGTTGGAGGCCAGCTCGGAGGTGGCGCAGGAGATGCCTGCGGCACCCAGGTCCTGGATGCCCAGCACGAGCCCGGCGCCGAACAGGTCGAGGCAGCACTCGATGAGGACCTTCTCCATGAAGGGGTCGCCCACCTGGACGCTGGGGCGCTTGGCGGGCATACCGTCCTCGAAGGACTCCGAGGCCAGGATGGAGGCCCCGCCGATGCCGTCCCCGCCGGTGCGGGCCCCGAAGAGCACCACCTTGTTGCCGGCGCCGGTGGCGTTGGCCAGGTGGATGTCCTCGTGGCGCAGCACGCCCACGCACAGGGCGTTGACCAGCGGGTTCTCCTGGTAGGAGGAGTCGAACTCGGTCTCGCCGCCGATGTTGGGCAGGCCCAGGGAGTTGCCGTAGGTGCCCACGCCGGCCACGACACCGTGGACGACGCGCGCGGTGTCGGGGTGGTCGACGGCGCCGAAGCGCAGCTGGTCCATGACGGCCACGGGCCGTGCCCCCATGGAGATGATGTCGCGCACGATGCCGCCCACGCCGGTGGCGGCCCCCTGGTAGGGCTCGACGTAGCTGGGGTGGTTGTGGGACTCGACCTTGTAAGTCACGGCCCAGCCGTCACCAATGTCGACGACGCCGGCGTTCTCCCCCATCCCGACCAGGAGGTGCTCGCGCATCTCGGGGGTGGTCTTGACGCCGAACTGGCGCAGGTGGATCTTGGAGGACTTGTAGGAGCAGTGCTCGGACCACATGACCGAGTACATGGCCAGCTCGGCATTGGTGGGGCGGCGCCCCAGCAGCTCACGGATGGACTCGTACTCGTCGGCCTTGAGGCCCAGCTCCTTCCAGGGCATCTCCCGCTCGGGCGTCGCGGCGGCGTCGGCGACGGTGTCGGGGTGGGCGGCTGGGATCACGGGCTCGGACGCCATGGGGGCTCCTGGTTGAAGAGGGAGTGCGGCCGGGCCAAGCCTACCCACGCCCACGGATCCTCACACCATCACCTTGGCGGGGTCTCACTCCACGCACCCTCCGTTCACTCCACGCACCCTCCGCTCCCTCCACGTTCGCCCGATCAGTGCACTGCGGAAGCCCGCCGGAAGAATGCCGAAAAGACAACAAGACGCCACGCCCACACTCAAAGTGCTGCGCCTCATAGGATTTCGGGGGAAGATCATGGCATGAGAGACATCGACGTCGCCCCGCTGCCCCTGTCGCATCTGGAGAGTCACCTGGACGAGGTAGCCATCAAACGACTGCGCACGAGCCTGACGGGGGCCGAGGCCCTACTGGAGGGGCGCACCGTGTGGACGGTCACGCCGTCGGCAGCCGCCGGCTCGGGACCCGCGGAGACGGTCGCGCCCCTCGTGGGCTACTCCCTGGGCGCCGGCCTCAACGTGCGCTGGCTGACGCTGGACGCCCCTGAGGAGTTCACCCGGATCGCGACGCGCCTGCACGCCGGCATCCACGGGGACCACGGCGACGGCGGCAAGCTCGGGGACAAGCAGCGCGACATCTACGAGCACGTCCTGGCCTCCAACGCGGAGAACATCGTCGAGGAGGTCCGCCCCGACGACGTCGTCATCCTTCACGACCCGCCCACAGCAGGCCTGGCCAAGGCCCTCAAGGCAGCGGGCGCCACCGTCATCTGGCGCTGCCACGCCGGGGCCGAGGGCGCGGGCGAGGCCGCCGACTACGCCTGGGCCTTCCTGGACCGCTACCTGGAGGACGTGGACCTTGTCATCGTCTCCCGCCCCGAGTACCGCCCGCCCTACATCGAGGCCGAGCGCTGCGCGGTCCTGGCCCCCTCCATCGACGCCGACTCCCCCAAGAACCGGGTCCTGGACCTGGACGAGGCCTGGTCGGTGGCGCGCCTGTCGGGGATCTTCGCCGGCGAACCGCCCTTCGAGGCCGTGCCCTTCATGCGTCACGACGGACGCGCCGACGCCTTCCGCGGCCTGGCCGACGACCCGGTCCTGGCCGGCGGTCCGGTGCCGCTGGGCGCCCGGGTCGTCACCCAGGTCAACAGGTGGGACCGCCTCAAGGGAGGCCTGGAGCTGGTAGAGGCCTTCGCCGATAACATCGCCGTGCTGCCCGAGGACGCCCACCTGCTGCTGGTCGGCCCGACCCCGGACGGGCCCGAGTCGCAGGCCACCCTCACCCAGATCGTGGAGCGCTGCTCGGTGCTGCCGGACTCGGTCGCCTCCCGGATCCATGTGGCCGCGGTGAGCATGGAGGACCGTGAGGTCAACGCCACCGTCGTCAACGCCGTCCAGCGCGTCAGCTCGGTAGTCACCCAGCGCTCCCTCATCGAGGCCTTCGGGCTGACGGTGGCCGAGGCGATGTGGAAGAAGGCCCCGGTGGTCGCCTCCGCGGTGGGCGGCATCCGCGATCAGATCGACGACGGCGTCGACGGCGTCCTGGTCGACCCGGCCGATGGAGTCGCCTGGGCCGAGGCCGTGCGCGACCTGCTGCTCTTCCCCGAGCGGGCCCAGGAGATGGGGCTGGCCGCCCACGAGTCCGTGCGCCGGGAGTTCCTGTCCAACCGGCATCTGCAGGACCTCTTGCAGATCGTGGCCGACCTGGTGGGCTGACGAGCCGACGAAAGGCGCCTGGCGGCGGGCCTGATCGACTCCACGGGGCCTTGGCTGGGAAGTGAGACGCCCTCACCCCGGCACTGGCAGCGTTTCCCCTTCCTGGACCCTTCCGGCTCCCGCGCAGGACCCCTAAGGTCATGGTTCGACGTCGGCTCCGGCCCGCTCCCGCCCCGAGTCGGCCTACTCCACGAGGGTTGGGATCTACTGGCCACGGGTTGTGCGTACTGCACGAAGGCCCGACCTACGTGGAGTACCCCCGAACCTCCTTCAGTAGCTCCCGACCCTCGTGCAGTACACGCCATGCGTCACAACCGCGCCATCACCGGCGGGGAACCAAGAAGCAGGAAAGCCCAGAGATCAAGAGGGGCTTCCACGGACTGACGGCAGGCCTTCTCAGGGACTGGCTCGACGATCACGTCTCGCAGCACAACCGCTGACCGGTGAGCGGCCGACAGTCGCGCGCTGGAGAGCCGGCCCAGGGGCTCCATCACATCACGGGCAGAGTTATCCACAGGTCGTGTCCACAGGCTTGTGCAGGGGTGTGTGGGTTCGTGGAATGTCGCCACTCCCCCTGTGCACAAGCCCCGTTCGAGGCCTCCAACCCGGGTGAGCGATCACGCTGGGGGCTTCCCACAAACGCTCCCGCATACCTTGGGGCATCATCGCCATAGACAGAGTTTTGGCTGAAAAGACGGGCAAACCATCCGACCAGTCGCGCTCACCCCCTCGGGAATCCCGAAGCGGTACCCTCGACGGCTGCGACAGCACATTCCTCATCGCCATGCAACTTGAGCACGGTCACGGCCAGGTCCCCAAGCGAGGGATCGCCCTGTTCTCTCCACAGTTCTGCACAGGCCCGAGGCGGATCTGTGGATAACGTGGCAGGGGAGGACTCGGCCCTCACTCCTGACGGCTGTCAGGTGGTGTTGCGGTCCTCGGTGTCCTCAGACAGCCAGCAGCGAGTCGATGGCGGAGCGGAAGACTCCCAGGCCGTCGGTCCCGGTGCGCGGACCCGCCTGCGAGCCGGGCCCAAAACCGGGCTCCACGGCGTGCTCGGGGTGGGGCATGAGTCCGACGACGTTGCCGCGCTCATTGCGCACGCCGGCGATGTCCCGGGCCGAGCCGTTGGGGTTGCCCACGTAGCGGAAGACGACGAGGCCCTCCCCTTCGAGGCGGTCGAGCTCCTCGGGGGAGGCGATGAAGTTGCCCTCGCCGTTCTTCATGGGAACGACGATCTCCTCCCCGACCGTGTACCGGTTGGTCCAGGCGGTCTGCGTGTTCTCCACGCGCAGGCGCTGCTCGACGCAGATGAAGCGCTGGTTCGCGTTGCGCAGGAGGGCGCCGGGCAGGAGGTGTGCCTCGGCGAGGATCTGGAAGCCGTTGCAGATGCCGAGCACCGGCATGCCTCGCTCGGCGGCGACCACGACCTCCTCCATGACGGGGGCGAAGCGGGCGATGGCGCCGCAGCGCAGGTAGTCGCCGTAGGAGAAGCCTCCGGGCACGACGACGGCATCGACCCCGCGCAGGTCGGCGTCCTTGTGCCACAGGCTCACCGGCTCGGCCCCGGCCAGGCGCACGGCACGGGCGGCGTCGACGTCGTCGAGCGTCCCGGGGAAGGTGATGACGCCGATGCGGGCAGTGGGGGAGCTGCTGGGCGACTCGCTCACGGCTCAGGCCTCCTCGTCAGCGGTGACGGAGACGACGTCCTCGATGATCGGGTTGGACAGGAGGGTGTCGGCGGCCTCGCGGGCGGCGGCCAGGTGCTCCTCGGTGACGGGCCCGTCCACGGTCAGCTCGAAGCGGCGGCCCTGCCGCACCCCGGTGAACTGCTCGAAGCCGAGGCGGGGAAGGCTTCCGACGACCGCCTTGCCCTGGGGGTCAAGAATCTCGGGCTTGGGCATGACCTCGACGACGATGCGTCCCATGGGTGCTCCTCGGATAAGGCGGGATGAGTGCGCAGCCCAAGACTACCCGCATGCAGCTCGCGGCACTGACCTGGCGGTCTCGAGCCGGCTCAGACCTGGCCGAGCCACTCGCCGGCCAGCCGGATCGCCAGGACTCCGCCCAGGGTCAGGGTGGCAGTGGCGATGAGCCAGCTGGAGCCCAGGATGAGGGCGACGACGGCGCAGACCACGGCGCTGGCGAGCATGAACCCGCCCACGGCGCCGGCAACCCCGGCGGGGGCGTGGATGGACTGGTCGACGGTGGAGGTACCCATGACCGGCGTGGGGCCGGAGTCCACGGTGGGGGCCGTCTCGTCGCCGCGCTCGGAGGTGCCCAGCAGGAGCGGTCCGCGAGCGCGGGCCACCAGCCGGGCGGGGTCGTGGACCTTGACGGACCCGGTGGTCAGACCGGCGGCGGCGTCGAGCACGCCGGGCTTCCAGCGCTCGGCCTCGCGGCGCACGGGGGTGCCTCCGGCCCAAGCCAGGTAGCCGGCGGCGGCCACCAGCCCGGCCCCGCCGAGGACCGCGACGAGCCACGGCGGGATCCACGGGTGGCCGGCTTCGGCGTTGCGGGCCAGGTTCATGGCCGAGGCGGTGGCCAGGACCAGCCCCAGCAGGGCGAAGGCCACGCCGGCCAGGCGCTGGCGGCGCACTGCTGCCGGCCATGGGGAGCGGGTCCGGGCGCTGGAGCTCTTGGCTCGTCCGCGCCCCACGCCCCAGTCGGTGCCCGAGGAGGGGCGGCGGGGCCCGCGCCCCTTGGCGGGGCCGCGTCCCACGCCCCAGTCGGTGCCTCCCTGGGCCTTGATCTCCTCGGCGTCGAGGGCGTTGGTGGCCGCCTCCCAGGCGCTGGACTCGGCCAGGATGCCGGCGTCCTCCTCGGCCTCGGGCGGCTGGGCCGCTGGACTCGTGGGCGCGGCGGGGGTGGTGCTGGGGCGGGTCTGGTAGCCGTGGCTGGAGGGGGCTCCAACGCCGGGGGCTTGGGCGGCCGGAGCGGCCGGTTCAGCTGGTGCGGCCGATGCTGCGGTCATCGGCGGCGGCGCGGAGGCCGGGGCGGTACCGCTGGGCACGGCCTCGGGCCTGCCCTGGGAGATGGTGAAGACGCGGGTGGTGGTGGCTCCCGTCTGGGGCGCGCTTCCCGGTCCCTCGACGGCGGTGGGGCGCACGACGGGCCGTGGCGAGCGGCTGTCGGCGCTGACGGCGGCGGCCCGCTCCTGCTGGGGGGCACTGGGGGCGCTGCCTGCGCTGGCCGTGAGGGGGACCGGCTCGCCCATCGGCTCGGGCTCACCGTGGTCCTCAAGGGTGTCGGTGGGTCCGCCGACGGCGCGCAGGGCGACCGGGGAGGCGGGGGACCCCGCGGACGGGGCGGAGTCGGCCCAGCCGGTGTCGTCGTCGGACACGTCGGCCAGGTCGATGGCGATGGCGGCGTCGACGGCGTCAGCGGTCCCTGAGGCGATGGCCTGGGCCGCGGCTGAGCGCAGGTCCTCCTCCGTCATGACTGCCGCGCCACCCGTGCCACCCGCCTCGCGGGTGCCGGCGGCGTCGTCGGCCGAGTCGGCGGCGGAGGCCGTGGAGACTCCCGAGGCGGACGAGCCGGTGGGGGCCGGGTTGTTGCCGGAGCGGACGACCTCAAGCAGCCCACTGCCGCCGGGCCTGGCGGAGGCGCTCTTCGGACGTGGGGTCCGCTTGGGCATGATGCCCCAGTTGACGGGCCCCTGCTCGTTGTCGGGGCGTCGGTCACGAGGGGTCATGAGATCACCTGTCCCAGGATGGAGGCGAGCCCCAGGGCCACGAGCACGAAGCCGGTGGCGCCGAGCAGGAGCTGGCCGACACGGATGAGGGTCTCGCCGGTGGAGGTCCCGGCCAGGCGCTCATCGGCCGCACGCCCGAACGATGTCGCCGCCAGTGCGGTGGTGACGGGGCCGGAGACCACGTCGAGGGTGGTCAGCTCACGCCGACCGGTCGACTCAGGCACGAGTACCTTGGTTCCCGGCACGGTGAGTGTTGCCAGGTCGGTGCCGGGCAGGGGCGCGTTGTCGGCGCCCGCGCCCCGCTGCGAGGACTGGGAGCCCTTGGCCCCCTTGCCGCTGGCCCCTTTCGTGGAGGTCTCGCCGCCCTGCCTGACCTGGGCCGCCCGGACCCGGTTGCGCTCCAGGCGCAGGCGGGGGGCGTTGACCACCAGGGAGCGGGCGGAGAGCCTCAAGGAGGCGAGCATGCCCAGCCCCACGAGGACGAGGGCGATGCCGCCCAGGATGTGGGAGGTCTCGGCCGCCCCGAGGGCGGAGGTGATGGCGGCCGACAGCGCCAGCACGACTGTCAGGACGATGAGGCCGACCAGGACGTAGAAGCCCGGCCCCGGTTTGAAGGCGCGGGCGGCGGTCCCGGTATCGGGAAGATCCGACGTGGGTGAGGTCGTGGTCATGACAGCTCCAGGGGGTGGCCGGTCAGCCGCTCGTAGGCCTCGAGGTAGCGGGCTCGGGTCCGTTCGACGACGTCGTCGGGCAGGGACGGGGGCTCCTGGCCGCTGTCCCGGTCCCAGCCCGAGGCCGGGGAGGTGAGCCAGTCGCGCACGTACTGCTTGTCGAAGGAGGGCGTGACCCGGCCGGGCTCCCAGGCGTCGGCGGGCCAGAAGCGGGAGGAGTCGGGGGTGAGGACCTCGTCTCCCAGGATCAGGTCGCCGTCGGCGTCGGTGCCGAGCTCGAACTTGGTGTCGGCCAGGATGATGCCGCGGTCCCGGGCGATCTCAGCGGCCCGGGAGTAGAGGGCCAGGGTGGTCTCGCGCAGGGCGGTGGCGGCGCTCTCCCCCACCATCTGGACGACGCGCTCGAAGGTGACGTTCTCGTCGTGCTCACCGAGCTCGGCCTTGGCGGCCGGGGTGAAGATCGGCTCGGGCAGGCGGGAGGCCTCGGTCAGTCCCCCGGGCAGGGCCACGCCGCACACGGAGCGGCTCTGGCGGTACTCGGCCAGGCCGGAGCCGGTGAGGTAGCCGCGGGCCACGCACTCCACCGGGTACATCTCCAGTCGCCGGCAGATCATGGCGCGTCCGGCGACCTGGGAGGGGACATCGAGGGAGACGAGGTGGCTCGGGACGACGTCGGCGAGCCGCTCGAACCACCAGGCGCTCAGGGCGGTGAGGACCTTGCCCTTGTCCGGGATCGGGGTGGCCAGGATGTGGTCGTAGGCGCTGATGCGGTCCGAGGCGACCACGAGGAGCACGTCCTGCCCGCCCCAGGGGCCGTCGGAGGCGGGGGCGTAGACGTCCCGGACCTTGCCGCTGGAGCGGTGCTCCCACCCGGGGACGGTGGGTGGCCGGGAGCCGGCTGCTGAGGCACTGGGGCCGACTGAGGCGGAGCTCGCGGACTGAGTCATGCCCCCATCCTGCCATCGGCGGGCGCCCTGTGTCCGGTTCCGGGCTGCTGCGTCGCCCGCGGGGGTCACCACTGGGCGCCCGCCCGCTTACCGCGCCATGACGCCCATTCATCCGTGTCGGGGCGTCGGCGGGAGCCGGGCCGCGGCCGGAGCAAATCCCACCGACGGGATGGGAGCGGATCTCACCTCCCGCCCCTTCCCGACCTTCCGGACAGAACGCTGACGTGGGTCAACACCGGGGCCGGCGTCCACCTCTCCCCTCCGTCGAGGGGCGGCAGGCCTCCCTCAGAAAGAGCGAAGCGGTGTGCGTTTGGTCTCGGAAGAAGTGCGTGGGCCACGCGCCCGGTCCCTCGTGACCGGGTCTGACAGCGTGGTCTTCCGGGGGTTCAGCGCACGGCGAGCCGCGCGCCGTGGTCGCGACGGCGAGGCCGCCTTACTCGGCCCCGTCGGCGCTGGCAGCGCTACCGACTCTGCCTTCGCTGGCCGCCCGGGCGATGTCGGTGCGGTACTGGGCTCCCTCGAGGTCGATGCGCTCGACGGCCTCGTAGGCGCGCTCCCGCGCCGCCTCGAGGCTCGCCCCCAGGGCGACGACGGACAGGACCCGCCCACCGATGGCCACCAGCTCCCCGCGCTCGGTGGTGCCGGTGCCGGCGTGCAGCACGTGGACGTCGTCGAGCTCCTCGGCGGCCTCGATCCCGGTGATGGTGCCGCCGGTGGTGACGGTTCCGGGGTAGCCGGGGGCGGCGATGACGACGTCGACGGCGCACTGCTCGGACCAGGTGGGCTCGGGGGTCTCGGCGAGGCGGCCGGTGGCGGCGGCGTGGAGGAGCTCGGGCAGGGAGGAGGTCAGGCGGGCCAGGACGGTCTGGGTCTCGGGGTCGCCGAAGCGCACGTTGAACTCGACGACGCGCAGGCCGCGACCGGTCAGGGCCAGGCCGCAGTAGAGCAGGCCGATGAAGCTGGTGCCGCGGCGGGCCATCTCGTCGACGACGGGTTGGGCGACCTCGCTCACCACCTGCTCGACCAGGTCGGCCGGGGCCCAGGACAGGGGCGAGTAGGCGCCCATGCCGCCGGTGTTGGGGCCGGCGTCGTCGTTGAGGAGGCGCTTGAAGTCCTGGGCGGGGGCCAGGGGGCGGACGGTGGCGCCGTCGCACACGCAGAACACGGAGGCCTCGGGGCCGTCGAGGTAGTCCTCGACGAGGACGCGACCGCTGCCGCGAGTCAGGCAGGTGTGGCCGTGGGCCAGGGCGACGGGGCGCTCGTCGGTGACGACGACGCCCTTGCCTGCGGCCAGGCCGTCCTCCTTGACGACGTAGGGCGCCCCGAAGCGGTCCAGGGCGGCGGTCAGCTCGGCCTCGGTGGTGCACACGGCGGCCTCGGCGGTGGGGACGCCCGCGGCGGTCATGATCTCCTTGGCGAAGGCCTTCGAGCCCTCCAGGCGGGCGGCCTCGGCACCGGGGCCGAAGCAGGGGATTCCGGCCTCGCGCACGGCGTCGGCGACACCGGCGACCAGGGGCGCCTCGGGGCCGACGACGACGAGGTCGGCCTTCATCTGCGTGGCCAGGGCCACGACCTCCTCGGGGACGCTGGGGTCGATGTTGAGGTTCGTGGCGATGGCCGAGGTGCCGGGGTTTCCGGGGGCGACGATGAGCTCAGTGGTCTGCGGATCACGGGCGAGGGCGCGGGCCAGGGCGTGCTCGCGCGCGCCGGAGCCCAGGAGCAGGATCTTCACGGCCTCAGCCTAGATGATGAAGGCCATAACCACGCCCGGAACTGCGGGGGCTGTACGTTCGGCAGGGCATATATGTCCGGCGGTGAGGACTGGTGGAGCGGTCTCCTCGGATCGGCTGCGCCTCAATCCCGGATCGATCAGTTCTCCAGGACGTAGCGCGGGAGTGCGTCGAGGTAGGGACCGAGGTCGTCCTTGAAGGTCGGGGAGGTGATGATGTCCGGCCATGGTAGGGGCACGCGGTTGAGCTGGTGGTCGATGAACTCGACGACGTTCTCCGTCTGCCGGACGATGACGGCGAGGTTGTCGAGGTTGACGACATGGGCCTGCCCGATGCACTCGTTCCTCATCCTGCCCTCTGCGTCAGGTGTCCGCAGGTAGAACCCCTCGGCGATGAGATGGTCGGTCAGGTGAACGGAGTGGTGGAGGCTCGAGCCGGTGTCATCCGCCGGGGGCGCATCGGCCCACAGGAGGCTGTTGGCATCGTCGGGCAGCCACGGTTCCCTGACGTCGATGCACCCGGTATCGAGGAGGTCCGCAGTGTCGTCGCGCAGGGGGATGTGGAGGCGGTTCACCAGATCCTCGCCGGCGGGGTATGACCGTCGGTTGAGCAGCTGCTCCAGGACGCGGTGTCGGCAGGCCCTGGCGGCGTCCTCATCGGCGAGGCAGAAGATGACGACGTCAAGGTTTCCCAGCGGGATCGGCTCCCGGTGCACCCGAGAGTGGTGGCCGAGGTCGGCCAGAGCGTTCCCGATCCTCAGGCTGAGAGAGTTCACCTCGGCGCGTCCCCGCATCCCTGCGGGGACGGCCACGGAGACGATGACGCCGTCCCGGTCGCAAGGCACCAGGGTGGGTTGCCTGCAGGCCTCGAGGAGTCGCCGCGCCGGAGCGACACCGTAGGACGGTTGTCCGCTCCACCCGGTGCCGACGGCGCGCGGGTCGTCGGTGACGAAGGTGTGGCGGACCCGGCAGGCTGCGGGCGCCACATGGGCCAGGAGAGCGTCGGCGACGTCGAGGTTCCGCGGTCCCCGAATGCGCAGGTCGCCCAGCGTCAGCGCATTGGCGCCGGTGTAGGCAGCCAGGTCCTGCGGCCAGACCGGCCTGGGGGTGGGCGCCGGTTCGGCCGGTACAGTCAGGCCCGGTGCGGCGAGGAGCCCGCCGAGTCGGTCCCAGGCTGCCAGGACAGCTCGGCTCCGCCCCTCGATCATGACGGTGGTTGAGATGGTCCCCACGTCCACTGAGACCAGGGGCGGGGGAGACTGGGCGCCCCTGACATTGACGGAGCGTTGAAGATCCGCTCTCAGTGCCGCCGAAAGCAGAGCCAGCGTGCCGATCCGCGACGGCCCCTCGTCGACGACGCCGTAGTCGAGGGTCATACCGAGCCTCAGGTGATCGGGACCTTGCCGGCCTGGATTCAGGATCCTCCAGTCATGTCCCGCATGGGTCACCCACTCGCTGTTATCCAATGCTCCCCCTACTCTGCCCACTGGTTCTCGCAGAAGTCCGACGCATGAGTCCAGTGGACGTCGAATGCGGTCAGCCTAGATGCTTGGGCCACTGCTCAGAAGCCCAGGGCCAGGCACTTTCCATGGGGAGACCGGCCCTGACGAATGCGCGCGATGGCGCCATATGCTGGGGTGAGTCGTTCGGCGAAGCAGCAGACGGAGGACAGACGTGAACAGCACTGTGAACCCCGAGGCGCAGGTGGCCGACCGCGTGGCCGCCTTGATGGGCACCACCCTGACCGAGGCGGACGTGCACCGCTTCCTGCTCGACGCCGCCGACATCCTGGGCACCGAGTCCTTCGCCGTCTACGGCCCGGACCTCTTCTTCCGCTGGGCTTGCGGAGACCGCTACGTCGAAATCACCCCCAACCCCGCGTTCTCGGATGAGGGATGTTCCCTGCGCGTCATCTCCTTCGACCGCGAACGAGCCATTGATATCGACGAGTACCTGACGTTCGAGAACTGCGAGCTCAACGAGTTCCCCTATGTGTGGACGGCGGAGCTCGGAAGGACCGGGTTCAACATCTTTGGACCCGGCACTCACTACGCGGTCACCTGGGAGATGTTCGATGAGATCATCGCGGTCATCCTCCACGCCCTGCCCGACAACCTGGCCCTCATACCGCCGCAGTGGCGCCGACCCCTCACCCTCCGCTGGGACATGGGCGCCTCGGGCCTGGGACTCGTCTCCTTCACCGGCACGGTCGAGGGCATCACGGTCACCGTCGAGGCCACCGGGGAGCAGGTGCTCATCCCCCGAGCTCTCCTTGGACACGAGGTGAAGATGGGCGACGTCGTCGCCGGCCTCGCCGGAGGACGCCCCCTCATGGACATCCGCTTCGCCGGCTCCGAGGGCTTCGGCGACGCCTACTATCAAGACCTGTACGTGGCGACCCCCAACGGGAACGAGTCCGGTTGGGACAAGGACCTCGTCGAGTCCCTCATCCAGGAGCACGAGGAGGGTCGTCCTCGAGCGGCCATGACGATGGAGGACCTCCGGCAGCTGGCCGCCACACCTGCATCCACGCCATCAGACGCCACTGTTGACGAACTCGAGCAGTCTCAAACGCGCTGGACGACTGTGCCGATGAAGATCGGCCTGTCCATCCCCGCAGTCCTCCACGTCGTCGAACAGATCGTCACCGGCACCGCCATGGAGGATGTTCTGACGCGACTCGGCGGGCAGCCGGGATCACGGTGGGATGAGCCGATTCTGCGAGGAGACGGTTGGCTCGCGAGTCCTTCCGGCGGCAAATGGGAGATCGAGGTGGTCACCGACCCGGAGGGGGATGAGGGGGAGAATCTGTGCTTCGATGAGCGCCACGTGGCCGACTACGCCTGGCGGATCGCCCAGGCCCTGGAACAGCGCTACGGCCCCCCATACGGGATGAACACCACCAACGACGGCTACCTCTCCCGACTGTTCCGGGTTGGAAACCATGGCATCGAGGTGGGCACCAGTTTCGCCGCCGTGACGGTCGAGACCGGCTCCTTCGACAAGCTCGCCGAATTCTGGTGATGATGAAGCGTAACCGATACCCCAAGTCTATCTAGCAAACACCCCCATGGGGAGATCGACCCCGACGAATGCGCGCGATGGCGCCATATGCTGGGGTGAGTCGTTCGGCGAAGCAGCAGACGGAGGACAGACGTGAACAGCACCGTGAACCCCGAGGTGGATGTGGCCGACCGCGTGGCCTCGCTGATGGGCACCACCCTGACCGAGGCGGACGTGCACCGCTTCCTGCTCGACGCCGCCGACATCCTGGACACCGAGTCCTTCGCCGTCTACGGCCCGGACCTCTTCTTCCGCTGGCGGCTCGGGGAGCGGATCGTCGAGATCGAGCCGGACTATCGCCCGCTGAGAGACGAGTACGAGCTGACTGTCAACTCCTACAACCCCACCTACCCCATCGATACTGACGAGTATCAGAGCTTCAAGTGGGGCGAGGCCGAGGACTATCCGTACTTATGGACGGTAAAACTTGGACGGGAGCCGGTCAGTGACTGGGGCCCCGGAGAGGCCGACGTCGTCAACTGGGAGATGTTCGAGGAGACCACGGCGAAGACTCTCGGCGGACTTCCCGACAACCTGGCTCTCATGCCGCCGCAGTGGCGCCGCCCCTTCACCCTCCGCTGGGACATGGGCGCCTCGGGTCTGGGCCTCGTCTCCTTCACCGGCACGGCCGAGGGCCTCACGGTCACCGTCGAGTCCACCGGGGAGCAGGTCCTCATCCCCCGCCATCTCCTCGGCAGCGAGCGAAGCCAGATCAGTATGCGCGACGTCGTCGCCGGCCTGGCCGGAGGGCGCCCCCTCATGGACATCCGCTTCGCCGGCTCCGAGGGCTTCGGTGACTATGGTCTCATCGCCGCCAGCCCCAGCGGAGACGAGGACGATATGGAAAGGGATGAGATCGAGTTCCTTCTCAAGGATCGGGAGCAGGACTCGCTCGGGCCCGCGATGACGATGGACGAGCTTCGCAGGCTCGCCGCCTCCACCCCCACCCCCAGCGGCCCCGCTCGGCCTGCGGTGAACTGGCAGGTCGTACCGATGCGGATCGGACTGTCCATCCCCCAGACCCTCTCCATCGTCGAGCAGGTCCTCGACGGCGCCGCCATCAAGAGCGTCCTCAAACGGCTCGGCGGCCGCCCGTGCATCAGGTTGGACCGCCCCATTCTGCGCGGAGACGGCTGGCTCGCGGAGAAGTCGCGATTCTCCGGTATCTGGGGCATCGAGGTGGTCACTGCGCCGGAGGGGGATGAGGAGGCGCGGCTGTGCTTCGACGAGCGCCACGTGGCCGACTACACCTGGCGGATCGCCCAGGCCCTGGAGCGGCGCTACGGGTTCCCCTACGGAATACGCACCACGAACGACGGATTTCTCATGCGCCTGTTCCAGGTCGGGGACCACGGTGTCAGGGTGACCAGCGGATTCAGCAAGGTTGAGGTTGAGATCGACTCCTTCCAGACACTGCTGGAGGACTCATACGGACGCTACTGAGTCACCCAGCCGCCTTTCGGCCCCGGTACGAGGAGCGATGCTCCGGTAGGCTCAAGCCGGTTCCGGGACGCGGAGTCCCTGGAGGGCGATGCGTCAGGAGGTCTAGTGGGAGTCAATCAGTCCCCTGCAACGACGGCGGCCGACACAGGAGCCGGCACAGCGGCCGTCCCTGCCCCTGGTACCGAGGCCACCGCGGAGCTCAACACGGTGACGATCCGCCGGCTCGGGGCCGTCCATCTCCCGCCGGCCGCCGGCGAACCAGTGACGTCGTATCCCACGGTGCCGCAGGGTGGGGCTCCCGCGCCGCAGCGGGGCAGCGACGCGGGGGTCGACACGGCCCTGAGCACGCTGCGCGCCCTGGGCTACCGGCTCTCCGCCCCCGCCCGGGCGGCCCTCACCCGCCCCGAGCAGGCCTGGGCGCTGGTCAACGCCGCCGCCCGCCTCACCTCCGGCTCCCCGGCCGCCGACTACCGGCCCTTCTACCCCGACTTCCCCGTCCAGGTCCGTACCGCCTCCGAGGCCACGCTGCTGGTCAATGCCGCCCTGCACTACCTGGGCGACGTCGTCGGGGTCCGGATCCTGCCGGGCTACCGGCCCAGCCCCCGTGAGCCCCTGCCGGGAGACGACAGCGCCCTCACCGAGCTGGGCCTGGCCACGGTGCAGGACCTGGAGCGGATCGTGGCCGACCTCGTCGCCCAGGCGACCCCCTTCAGCGCCCAGGACCGCGCGGACCTGACGGCCCTGCGCGACTTCGGTCCCACTCGGGCGCCGCACGTGGCGGTCAAGGAGAACCTCGCCGTCCTCACCGTCACCTTCCCCGGGCTGGACTTCTCCGCCTCCTACCGCACCGTCACTGACGTGCTGCGCCTGGCGGTCGCCCTGGCGGGCGGCGATACCTCCCTGGCCGAGCCGTGCCGGTTCCCCTCCTTCTCCCGCGCCCAGCGGCGTCGGCTGCTGGGTCTGCTCGACGCCGTCGGACGGGTCCAGGACGGCCGGGACTGCGCCGAGGAGATGGCTCGGCGCTGCGAGCGGTGGAAGCGTCTGGCCCGTCACCTGCGGCCCGGCGACTACGCGCGTCGCTTCCCGCGAGCCGCCGCGCTCCTGCACCAGGTCGCCTCCGGGGGCGCCGAAGCGGGTTTCACCTCCCACCTGGAGGAGGCGCTGGCGCGCCGCGACGTCGAGGGAGCCCTTCGTCTGCTGGCCACCCGCCCCGGGGTCTTCGCCCGCCGGCTCAACCACCTGCTGCGACTGTGCGCCGATGACGCCGCCCGCGAGCGCGTGGTCGCCGAGTTCGCCCGGGTCGCGCCCGAGGTCTCCCTGCCGGTCCTGGTGCGCCTGTGGGAGTACTTCTCCTCCCCCGGAGCGGAGGCCCTGCCCTGGAGGGTCGTCGCCATCAAGGCGGCCGCGGGCACCAAGACGACGCTCATCCCCACCACCCGCCGCCCCGGACCCGCCGACGCGGAGGTGGTTCGCGCCGTCGAGGAGGCCTTGCGCCGGCGGGCGCACCTGGGGCGGATCGCCGTCGACCAGGGGCTTTATGAGGGCTACACGGCCCCGTTGGGTCTGCGCTCGGCCTCGCCGGGCCTGCGCACGGCGGGGCGCGGCACCCGACTGCCGCTGCCCGAGGGCGAGACGATCCGCTTCTTCCTGCACTGGCGCGACCTGCCCGAGACCCCGCCCGAGACCCCGGGGCCTGCCGGTCCTGCTGCCGCCGAGGACAGCGGGGGCACCCGCGTGGACCTGGACCTGTCGGCCTTCTTCGTCTCCGAGGACCTCGCACGCACCGAGCAGATCGCCTACTACAACCTGCGTTCGACGGCGGCCGTGCACTCCGGCGACCTCACCTCGGCGCCCGACGGGGCGGCCGAGTTCATCGACGTCACCCTGGCCGAGGCGCTGCGGCAGGGGTGGCGCTACGTCGTCATGACGGTCCACTCCTTCTCCCACCACCGGCTCAGTGAGGTGCCCGAGTGCTGGGCGGGGGCGATGGCCCGAGGCGCGGACCCGCAGAGCGGCGAGGTCTTCGAGGCCTCCACCGTCATGCAGCGCCTCGACCTGATCTCACCCACGTTCAACGCGACGCCCTTCGTCATCGACCTCGCCGAGCGCCGCCTCATCTGGTGGGACCTGCCCGTGGGGGTGGGTGAGCACCAGGTGGCGAACCTGGATCGCAGCAGCAACCGGGTCCTGGCGCACCTGCTCGACCTGCTGGAGGGGCGGCGCATGCCGCTGGCGCACCTGCTGGGGCTCCTGGCCGACGACGTCGTCGAGGACCCCGATGAGGCCCAGCTGGTCTTCAGTGAGGGCGGGATCCTGCCGTGGCAGACCGAGCGGATCCTGGCGCTGCTGGGCACCACGGGGGTCACGGCGAACGCGGCCTCCGACGCGGCCGGGGGCACCGAGGGTCGGCAGGCGGAGTAGCCTGAGCCGTGTCCGGCCATGAGGGTGCTTCCTTCTGCCTTCACATTTCTCCCAGCGCCTTCGCTTCCCGGACGCAGCCGGGCGGGACCACCAGTGGCCCCGCCCGAATATTGCGTGAAGATCAGAACATGGTGGGCAGGAAGCACGCACCGTGCGGGTCCGGTCGCCCTGGTCGCGACGGCGGGGCTGGCCATCACATCTGAGCCACACTAGAATATGCATCATCTGATGACGATTCTGGTGCAGGAGGTATCGTGCGAACCACTGTGACACTCAGTGATGACCTCATTGCCAGCGCTCAGGAGCTCACGGGCATCACCGAGCGCACCGAGCTGCTGCGGGCCGGCCTGGAGACCCTGATCAGGGTGGAGAGCGCACGTCGCCTTGCGGCTCTCGGCGGCTCTGACCGGAAGGCGAGCGCCGCTCCACGGCGTCGGAGCGCCAGCCAGTGATCCTTGTCGACACCTCGGTATGGATCGATCATTTCCACCGCTCGGACCCAGTACTCGTCAACCTGCTGCACGAGGACGAGATCGGGGCCCATCCACTCGTGGCGGAGGAGCTGGCGATGGGGTCACTCAAAGCCAGAGATGACGTCCTCAAGCACTTGGCGCACCTCCACCAGTTCCCGGCCCTCTCACATGACGAGCTACTGGCTCTGGTCGCGGTCCATGCACTGTGGGGCCGAGGGCTCAGCCCAGTCGATGCGCACCTGCTCGGCTCCGTCATGCTGGTCCCTGGCGCCCGTCTGTGGACACGCGACAAGCGATTGCTCCGCGCTACCGAGGAGCACGGAGTCTCCTTCGTCGAGGGGCCCAACGGCTGAGGTACGGGAATAGGCCGCTTCGCAGGAAATCCGACTTGCTACGCTAGAACAACAGTTGAAGCACGCCCAGAAAACGAACCGATGTCGACTCCCCAGAATCAGCCCCCGTACCAGCCGCCGTATCAGCCCCCGTATCAGGCCGTACCCTCTTACGGACAGCAGCGTCCCCGCCAGACGCACGTCGGAAAGCTGGTCACGGCGATCATCCTGTTCGTCATCGGCCCAGTGATGGGACTGTTCATCGGGGGCATCGGGTCGGCCATCGTCGTTGTCAGTCTCGTCAGCAGTGGAGACGTCATCACCAATGGGCAGCAGGTCACCCTGAGTGGCAATGACGAACGCGCCCTGTACGTAACCACTTCCGCCATCGTCGACAGTTGCACCGTCGTTGCTCCTGACGGCAAGGAGGTCCCCACCTCCCGCAGATTCGGAACGCACGTCTCCAACAACGACGGCGAGTTCAACTCGGTTCTGACATTCAAAACTGACAAGGCGGGAGATTACCGGGTCTCATGCGAGGGTCTGGATGACACCGACACGATCCTCGTAGGCCCCACCCTCACGGCCAGTCAGTTCATCGTGCCCTTGGCTGCCGGCGTGGCCGTCGGGGCGATCTGCTGGATCCTTGCCATCTTCCTCCTCATCCGACGCCACCGGGCCCTGGCCGCCCAGAATCAAGCCGCCTGACCTCGATGAGGGACCACTAAGCCGATCCTGCGTTCGAGGGTCTCGCGCTCATCCTGCATGCCCTCGTTCGCGAGGGGAAGATAACGACCGGTTTCCTGGGTGGCGCCGTGAGCGACCCCCCAGAGCCAGATCGCCTCACACCTGGCGACCAGCTGCTCCTGCCTGCGTTGAAAGCTCCCCCACGTGACACCGGCGCCATCCAGGGCCAGGTGCCTCCCGTTGAGGCCGACAACGAAGATCCGGTCCCCGGCGACGAACAGTCCGGAGCGGGACTCCGGCCAGACGCACGAGCGTCTTCCGGCACGAATACCCTGCTCGTCCACAACGACTCGCTGGAAGCACTCGTAGATCCTGTAGAGCGGATATGCCATGGCAACCGGTCCGAGCAGAAGGAAGAGCACCGCGAAGGCAGTATCCGATCCGCTGTGCGAGGCCGTCTCGAAGAACAGCCGCAGAGGCGCGATCCCGAGAGCTCCCCCACGTCATCCCGATGACGCATCCGGGAAGCCTGATGGCATCGTCATCGTCACCGTTCTCAATCGCGATCCGAGTCCGCTCAATGAATCCGCTGTAGGACGAGTCTTCAGTCAGATCGAGCGTCGACAGCGTGAACCTCGGCGCCGCCGACGCCAGGGGCGCCGCCAGTGCACAGCAGCGGATCGCCGCCGAGCGGCGCAGGATGAGGCGCCCATCGGCCGTCTCCGTCGCCCACCATCGCATCGACTTCCCCAGCCCCTCATCGAACAGGTTCCCACGACCTCCACCGAGGTCGTTGCCCGGCCATTCCATGCTCCGTACCTTTCACTCCGCTGGAATCATCGGCACGGTGGGAGAGCAGCCCAGATGCTCACTCACGGCCCTTCGTCACTGTAGTAGCGCGTACTCGTCGGTTCGTGTTCACCGCTTGGGTGCGTCTGCCAGATGGGAGAGCTGCGCTTCGGTCTGTCGGAGGGGAGCTGCCCCGGTCACTCCGGTGGCTGCCGGCGTCATCTGATGCACTGCACGAGGATGGGGTGCTACTGGAGGAGGGGCGGGGGGGTACTGCAGGTAGGTGGGGCCCTCGTGCAGTACGCACACCCCTTGGCCAGTGGATCCCGCCCCTCGTGCAGTAGGCCGGCCTGGGGCGGACCTGTGACGGAGGCGCCGGGCTCCACCAAGAACCCCGGACTCACTCCCGCGCGGCCCGGTGTCCACAGCGCTGACATTAACGATCCAGCCATCGAAGCACCCCGTGGGGATCGTTGGAATCCTGCGGCTGATCTTCGGCGTGCGGCGCCGGTGCGCCTTTGATGTCAGCACCATGGACACCAGCGACCCACCAAGACCTGCCAGGCCTCTTCTCTCAGCCAACCGCCCGCTCCAGGACCACCAGCCCGCCCCGGCTTCCCGCCCGAGCGAGCGTCTCAGAAGTCATGACACTCACATGTCTCACAAGTGAGGAGACAGCACATGCCCCCGAGGCTCAGTTCTCACGCCCGAGGGTGCGTCCTCGACGCCGAAACGGCACGCGGCAGCCACCGAGCCGGCGGCGAGGGCGGCAACAGCGGTAACGAACGGGGGCTCCGACCGGCGAACCGGTCGGAGCCCCCGTCTCAGTCCTCCGCGGGGAAGGACCTCAGCCGTGATCAGGCCTTCTTGGCCTCATCGATGCGCGCACGGAACTTGGCGAGCTGCTCCTTGATGGCCTCGGGCAGCTTGTCACCGAACTGCTTGTAGTACTCCTCGGTGTCGTCCATCTCGGCGGACCAGGCCTCGGGGTCGATGTCGTACATCTTGGCCCACTCCTCCTCGCCCAGGTCGAGGCCCTCAAGGTTGAAGTCCTCGAACTTGGGGTAGCGGCCGGTGACGCCGTCGACGGCCTCGACCTCGCCGGAGGCACGGCGCACGATCCAGTCGAGCACGCGGGAGTTGTCTCCGTAGCCGGGCCAGATGAACTTGCCGTTCTCGTCCTTGCGGAACCAGTTGACCTGGTAGACCTTGGGGAACTTGTCGCCCAGCTTCTCCTGCATCTCCAGCCAGTGCGACCAGTAGTCGGCCATGTGGTAGCCGCAGAAGGGCAGCATGGCCATGGGGTCGTGACGCAGGGAGCCGACCTTGGCGTCCAGGGCGGCGGCGGTGACCTCGGAGGCCACGGCGGAGCCGATGAACACGCCGTGGGCGTTCTCGTACTGCTCGGCGACCAGCGGCACGTTGGTGGCGCGGCGACCGCCGAAGAGGATGGCGTCAATGGCCACGCCCTCGGGGGCCTCCCAGTCGGGGCAGATGATCGGGCACTGCGAGGCCGGGGTGGTGAAGCGGCTGTTGGGGTGGGCGGCCTTCTTGCCCTCGGCGGCGTCGGCCGGGGTGAAGTCGTTGCCCTGCCAGTCGATGAGGTGCTCCGGCATCGGGGCGTCGATGCCCTCCCACCACACGTCACCGTCGTCGGTCAGGGCGACGTTGGTGAAGATGGTGTTGGCCTTCATGGTGTCCATGGCCATGGGGTTGGTGTCGTAGGAGGTGCCGGGGGCGACGCCGAAGAAGCCGGCCTCGGGGTTGATGGCGCGCAGGCGGCCGTCGGGGCCGGGGCGCATCCAGGCGATGTCGTCACCGACGGTCTCGACCTTGTAGCCCGGGATGGTGGGCTGGAGCATGGCGAGGTTGGTCTTGCCGCAGGCGCTCGGGAAGGCGGCGGTGACGTGGTACTGCTTGCCGCTCTTCTCGTCGGTCAGGCGCAGGATGAGCATGTGCTCGGCCATCCAGCCGTCGCGGCGGGCCATGGTCGAGGCGATGCGCAGCGCGTAGCACTTCTTGCCCAGCAGGGCGTTGCCGCCGTAGCCGGAGCCGAAGGACCAGATCTCGTTGGTCTCCGGGAAGTGGGTGATGTACTTCTCGTCGTTGCAGGGCCAGGTGGTGTCCTTCTCGTGCTCGGCCAGGGGGGCGCCGACGGAGTGGACGGCCGGGACCCAGGGGCGGCCCTCATTGACGAGGTCCATGGCGGCCGCACCCATGCGGGTCATGATCCGCATGTTGACCACCACGTAGGGGGAGTCGGTGATCTCGATGCCGAGCTGGGAGATGGGGCCACCCAGGGGGCCCATGGAGAAGGGGATCACGTAGAGGGTCCGGCCGCGCATGGCGCCGTCGAACTTCTCGTTGAGGATCTTCTTCATCTCGGCCGGGTCGTACCAGTTGTTGGTCGGGCCGGCGTCCTCCTCCTTCTCGGAGCAGATGAAGGTCCTGGACTCCACGCGGGCGACGTCGCTGGGCAGGGAGCGCGCGAGGAAGGAGTTGGGGCGCTTGTCAGGGTTGAGGCGCGTGAACACGCCGGACTCCACCATCTCAGTGGTGAGGCGGTCCCACTCCTCCTGTGAACCGTCCGCGAAGTAGACGTTCTCGGGCTTGGCCAGCTCGGCGATGCGCGTGACGAATTTGATGACATCCTCAGGGGCGTTAGCCGGTGCGGCGGCGCGAACGTCCTTCTCAGACACAGTCATGCGAGTCCCTTCCTTGGGTATGTTGATCCGGTGAGCGCGCCGTTGCCGGTTCGCTCGGTCGAGGGTAATACTCCCCCACCTGGCGCCTCAGGTCACATCGCCGAAGGTCCCAACTCGGCCTCTCCTCCCGGCCGTACCGGCATGTAATCGGCCACATTCGGGAGGATGGCGGCTTTTGCCGCCTTTGAAACGGCGTCGTTCCGCCCTCAGTGAAGGTCCACTGCGAGCGTGTAGCGTGCCCGCATGTCCGTCGCGCCGTCCTCCGCGTCCAGCTCCGCGAGCTCCTTGCCTCGCGCTCAACCCCGCTCGCGGGTACCCCGGGCCCTTCGACCGGCCGTGGTGGCGACCGCCGCCTGTCTGGTGCTGTCCGCCTGCACCGCTCACATGGACATGACCATCAGCTCCCAGGGCAGCTACGACGTCGCCCTGGAGATGCGCGACACGACCGGAACCGTCTTCCCGAAGGGAAAGACCCCCGACTGCTCGGCCTACTCCGACCCCACCGCCCTGGGCGTGCCCGCGGGCACCACGGTCAAGGCCGAGCCGATCACCGGGGACGACGGACTCGGCTGCCGGGTCACCATCAGCGGAGTCAAGGTCCCCCAGGCCTCACAGGCCGAGCCGAACACGATCGTCGTGCGCGACGGCGAGGTCTACAAGGTGACGATCCAGCCCTTCCCCTCCGACCCTTCCCGGGACGACAACGGGGCCGCCGGCGCACAGGGGAGCGCACCGCAGGCCTCTGTCGCGCCGTCGGGAGGCTCGGGCGATCCGGGCGGGACTGAGCCGACCAGCACGTCCTTCAAGGGCGTCGTCGACACCAAGGTCTCCGTCACTTTTCCCGGCGCGGTGACGCAGTCCGGCGGGGGGAAGGTCTCGGGCACCACGGTCACCTGGGACGACCCGGACACGGTGGCCAAGGGCGTGAGCGCCTCGGGCTATGCCCAGGACTCCCGGGGCGTGTCGTGGTGGAGCCGTTCCCGCATCTGGCTGACCGCCGGCCTGGCCCTGCTCGGCGGCGGGCTGGCGGTGGCTGTCCTACGACGGCGCAGCCGTGGTCACTCGCCACGGAGGCAGCGCAAGGGCGCCACTGAGCATTCCGACTATTCCGCGTAGTCACGGCACCGAATTAGACTCGCCGCATGATTCATGACTCCCGCACTGCCAGGCGAAGCGTGACCGCAGCGGTACTGACCGGCCTCGCACTGCTGCTGGCCGGCTGCGGGGCTCACTACGACTTCGTCATCCATGACAATGAGACCGCCGACCTGTCCTACGTCATGTGGGACTCATCGGGGCTGTCGCTCATCAGCAGGGAGAGCTGCACCGAGGAGAAGCTCGAGAAGTCCACTCCCCTGCCCGAGGACGTCAAGGCGATCTACACCTTCACGTCCCACAACGGGCAGCCTGCATGCCAGGTCACAGCCAAGTCGGTTCCGCTCAACAAGCTGCAGACCGATGTCTGGACGATCAAGCACCAGGGCGGGCAGTACGTCTTCGACCTGTCCCCCGAGGCGCTGGGCAAGCTCAGCGCGGATGACTCCTTCCCCTCCTCCCCGGGTGCCTCGGGGGGAATGAGGATCTCGATATCCGTGACCTTTCCCGAAGAGGTGACGAAGTCCAACGGGAGGAACGACGATAACAAGGTCACCTGGGACAACGTGCTGGAGAGCTCTGAGGCTCTCCATGCCGAGGGCGGGGACGGCAGGTTCCACCTGCAGTGGTGGATGACCGCGGCGGCCATTGCCGTCGTCCTCCTCATCGTCGTCGGCGTCGTGGTGTACCTCCTGAGGACTCGCCGATCCCAGCAGCCGGCTCCGGCACTGCCGTACGGCGAGGCCCCTCAGGGGGCCGCGGCCGCCAGCACCATGTCCCCGGAGGTCTACGTCGGTGGCCCATATCAGTCTGCCCTGGAACCCCTGCAGCCGATGCCGGGACCGACCTGCCCCTATCCCGTCACCAACCTTCACGATGGCTACGCCCCCTACGCCGACCCCGGACAGGACACCGCTGCCTTCCCCCCGCCTCAGGTCTCTGGAGGCGCAGGCGTCTTCAGCACTTACGGAACTCAGCAGGGCGGACATCAGCCGCCCGGACCGGGGTACACACAGATGCCCTATCAGGAAGGGCATAGTCCCGCGGACTTCCAGCCCCCGTCTCAGCAGCCCCGGTGACGGCCTCCCCGGCGAGGGGAACGATACCCATGATGATCCGGTTACAACCAGGCATCTGAACCGCTACTGTGTGGGTATGACACCTGCCATCGCTCACCGCATTCCTAGACCCCTGTCCGTCTTGACGGCTCTTGCGGCGCTCATCCTGTCCGCGCCCCTCGCACTGATCGGCGCCCCGGGACATGCCGTCCCCATGGATGACGACGCCCCGGGCTCCGGCCTGAAGATCACCTCTGATGTCGTCATCAAGTCCAACGACACCTACTATGCGAAATTGGTGCTGACCGACAACAGCGGTTTCGGTATCTTCAACGAAGACAATTGTAAAGCCGAAGATGTCTCCCAGCCACAGCTCGGCAAGAGTAACAAGAACGCCAAGGCCACCTTCAAGAAGAAGGGCGACTCAAGCATCTGCACAATTGAGGGAACAGCCTCCATCAAGGACAGCGAAGACTCAATCAAACACCAGGGCAACGAGTACGTCGTTAAGATCGGCTCCGACGAGGCAATCGGCGACACGAGCCAGCTTGACGTCACCCAGACCATCACCTTCCCCGGAAAAGTCACTGACGCCGACGGCGGCAAGGTTGAGGGCAACAAGGTCACCTTCACCGACATCAAGTCCCATACCGTCAAGGGCGGAGACGGCTCCATTCCCATGTGGGTCTGGATCATCATCACAGTCGGCGTCCTGGCAGTGATCGGCGGTGCGGTCGCATTCTTCGTTGCCCGCAGCAAGAAGAACAAGACCCAGATGCCTTACGGGACTCCTGTCCAGGGCTACGACCCGAGTCAGGCGTTCCCGGCTCAGCCTGGTCAGCCGGGCTACGGCACGCCCCAGGGCCAGCCCGGATACGGCGCTGGCGGTCAGCAGGCGGGCTACGGAGCCCCCCAGGCTCAGCCCGGCCAGCAGACGGGCTACGGCACCCCAGGCCAAGGCACCTACTGACCCGCCCCTTTCCTCCTGTTGTTGTGGCCCTAAGATCTGAGGATCCAGGGCCACAACACCTTTCTTCGCGTCATCATTCCCCGTGCGAGAACCCCATCGCCACCGACCAGCTAGGGTGAGGACTATGGCCGTGACCGCCTCCCGACACCGTTTCCCTGAAACAATCGCCTTTCTCACATTTCTCTTCTTCCTGGCACTCCTGACCCCTCAGGGCAACGCTGCCGTCCCCACCGAGAGCGGCGACGACAGAATGTCCTTATCAGCCAAGGTCGTCATCAACGACAACGACACCTATGACATGACCATTACGGTCAAGATCACGAGCAAAACATCCTATGCCAAGAAGAACGTGAAGAACCGCTGCGATCCTTCAAACCTCATGGACTCATTCGAGGACATGAAGGCTTCCTACGCCGAGCAGAACGGCTTCCCGACCTGCATACTTTCCGCCAAGTCGCGGAGCATCTCCAAAGTCGAGGGATTCATTGAGCACGAGGGTGACGAGTACACTCTCGACAGCAAGAAGGGCGGTCTCCCCACCCCTTCTGAATACGACGGCGAGTACAAGCTCTCCGTTACGTTCCCCGGCAAGGTCACGGATGCCGACGGCGGCAAGGTCAGCGGAAATACGGTGACCTTCACTGAGCCCGGCAAGTACCGAGTCAAAGGTAAGGACACCCCTGCCTTCCCCTGGGTCTGGGTGATTATGGGGGTTGTACTGGTCGGAGCGATCGGCGGCGGCGTCTTCTGGTTCCTCAATCACCGCAAGAAGCAGTCTCAGCAGCAGGCCTATATGGTCAGTACGGCGGGATACGGGCTGCAGCAGCCTTATGCTCCCGGTCAGTTGCAGGCTCCCGGCGCAGCGCCTCCGTCTCCCTCGGACTTCGTCGCCCAGGGTTACAACCAGCCCGGACCGAGCGGCGTGATGCCTCCGGGGGCTGTACCACCCCCTCCCAGCCCCCGTCAGCTCCTCCTCCCCCGGGGTTGAGCTCTGACGGCGGCACTGGAGCTCTTCGTACTTAGCGAGGCCCCTGCACCACCCTCCAGCCACCCCCATCTCACCACTCGAAGGCCGTACATGCGTCACCTCGCCCTGAGACACACCCCAGCCACAAGTCTCGCCGGGATGCTCTGTCTCGCAATCTCGTTCCTCCTCGTGGCGGCAGCATCCCCCAGCAGTGCCGCAATGCTTGCAACGCTCACGAAAGAAGATAAGCTCAGTGTTGAGATCGTCATCAAGTCCGATCAAGAGGTGACGAGCACCATCACGATCACTTCACCGGCCTCCAGAGAAAAGAACCTGAAAGAGTTCTGCGTCGAGAGCAGCTTCACTCAGAATTCTACAAATCAGAATTCCACCAAGCCCGATTTGACCTTCACCAACGAGAACGGAACGGCGATCTGCAAGGCCGCTTTCACTAAAACCGTATCCGAAAGCAATCTCGTGTCGCACGACGGAGATGAATATGTCGTCGATACTCACAATGATTCCACATCCGGCAGCAACAATAACAGTTCGACACCCCTCACTATCATCTTCCCCGGCAAGGTGACGGACGCCGATGGAGGGAAGATCGAGGGTGACGAGCAGAACAAGGTCTCGTTCACCGGTTTCGACAACCACAAGGTCCGCGGTAAGGACACCGCCCAGGCAGCATCTCAGCCTGCACCCAGCTCGACACCCTCGTCCAGTTCGACACCCGCACCCAATTCGACGTCCTCGTCTCACTCATCGGGCGGGATGACAGGCATCATCGTGATACTCGTTGTGATCGCTGTTGTCGGAGCAATTGTCGCTCTCGTCAGTAACACGCTCAAGAAGAATCGGGAGCAGAAGTACCTGGATGCGCTGGGGCAGCAGTCGCTTCAAGCAAACACTCTCATGCCCGTTTCACAACCAGTCGCCTTCCCCTCTCAAGCTCAGGCAGGCCCGCCCCCCGCGCAGCCCGGCTATTCGCCGACTCCGCAGCAGTACCAGCCGCCTTACTCCCAGGGGCCGAACCCCACGCCGCATCTTCCATCGAATCACAACGGTTATGGCGGCTACTGACGTTCAGATCCGGGTAGGCATCGAGCCAGCCGCGAACCGTTCGGCCGTCCTCGGCCCGGGAGCACCCAGCCCCGCCACCAAGACCCCGCGGAGTCGGCGAGTCCCACGCCTCGGTGTTCACAGCGCTGACATCAACGGGCCCGACGTCAGTAGGTCCAGCGGAGATCGTTGGAATACTGCGGTTTCTCCCCGACGCGCATCGCCGGTGCGGGGTTAATGTCAGCGTCGTGGACACCAACACCCCTCCGAGTCGCCTCCAGGACCACCGGCCTGCCCCGGGGTCCTGCCCGAGCGAGCGCCTCACAAGCCCTGACACTCACCTGCCTCAGAAGTGAGGAGACGGCACTACCTCAGATCGAGATGGAGACGCCGAATACCTGAACCACGCACCCGCCCGCGGTCGGCCCGCTCCCGGAAGGTCTCCACCCCACTTCCTGC
>NZ_MSGO01000023.1 GCF_001929375.1 Actinomyces oris
CGAGACAACCGGCTCATGCCGCAGCCGCGTTCCGGGCGGCACGCAGTCGCGGGGACAGCCACGCGATACCGACGACGGAGACGCCGATCATGGCGGCGCCCATGAGGTGCACGACCAGCAGAAGTGGTCCGGCGGAGAGATGACTAGCCGCCGGGCACACGAAGCCCACCATGATTCCGGTGGGGAGGGCGCAGACGAAACTAGTCTGCTGCCCACTGAGCTTCTTGAGGAGCTCGGGCGCATCCTCGGCACGGACCTCGGGCAGGCGTCGAGCCGAGTACCGGTAGACGAGCAGATAGAGGACGATCCCGGCGGCGAGGCCACCGACCACCCCGGCAATGAAGGTGACACCGGGAGAGGCCGACGACACGACAGCCAGGACAGGAGAAGCAGAGACGGCCGAAAGCATGGCGATCACTCCTTGAGTAGCAACTCACCCCACGAGTGGGTGTCATGTTTGCTTGACATGTCTAGTGTGCTTGACAGAACCCTCCATGTCAAGCGTGCTTCACTCGGAGAATCCGGGCCACTGGCGCCTACCCCGCACTCACCAACAGAAACTTCAGAATCGACACGGCTCCGGGTCGATTCTGAAGATTTTGTCGATCTGTGTGCGAGCCGAGCAGGGCCGGGCGAGCTGGGCGAGCCGGGCAGGCCGGGCGGGCCGGCGAGGCGAGCGGGCAGACAGGAGCCGCGGGCAGCGGGACAGGCAGCCCGGACTGGCCGGCAAGGCAGCGCACCGCCTTCACGCAAACGTGATTGCACGTAATGTGCAAGAACAAATAAACGTCACTTAGCATCCCCCCATGGCTGAGCGAATTTTTACAATTAATGCACCGATCGACCAAGTTCGATCAATCGTTACAGAGCTCTTCACTCGGGAGGGCTGGACCGTCACCCCTTTCTCCGGCGACACCCTCCAGATCACCCGCGGCAAGAAGGGCATGTCCATCGCCTTCGGCGCACTCATGGGCAGCAACTTCTATCTTTCGCAGAACCTGCAGTTCGGGACCGGCCCGCACGGCGAGACCCTGGTGCGCTACCTCTCCTCGACGGGGTCGGCCTTCATCGGCGGCGCGATCGGCATGCGCAAGTCTGTCAAGACCCACGCCGAGTACGCCGAGAAGCTCGCCAACGCCCTGCAGTCGCGCGACATCCTCATGAGCGTGCGGTAGCCGCCGGCGCCTGCGCCTCCCCTCGTCCCTATCCCCCCCACTGCGCCTCCGGTCCTCCACCGACCGGAGGCCTTCTGCTGCTCAGCGCCCCTCCCCCACCGGGCACAATCAGGGCATGACTCGCACCGGGCCGCAGGGCCGCACGCAGCCTCCGCAGACCGACCCCATCGGGGCCCTGCTCGCCTCGCCCCCGGACCTGCCGGTGGTCGAGGTGCTGCCCGAGCTGCGCGAGCGTCTCTCCTCCAGCCCCTCCGCCTCCGACGACGCCGGCGCCTGCCTGGTCCTCACCGCCCCGCCCGGCACCGGTAAGACGACGCTCGTCCCACCGCTCCTGGCCGACGTCCTGGCCGGTGCCCCTGCCAGCACCCCGGGGCACGGGCACGCCCAGGAACGCCGGCCGGGCCGCGTCGTCGTCACCCAGCCGCGGCGCATCGCCGCCCGTGCGGCCGCCCGCCGCCTGGCCGACCTCCTGGGGGAGGAGGTCGGCGGCACCGTCGGATACGCGGTGCGCGGGGAGCGGCGCGCCGGCCCGGACACGCGGATCGAGGTCGTCACCGCCGGGCTCCTCCTGCGCCGCCTCCAGCGGGACCCGGAGCTGAGCGGCGTCGACGCCGTCATCCTCGACGAGGTCCACGAGCGCTCCTTGGACAGCGACCTGCTCCTGGCCCTCCTGGCGGACGCGCGCGCCGCCCTGCGCGAGGACCTCACCCTCGTGGCCATGTCCGCCACGCTCGACGCCGACCGCCTGCGCCGCATCCTGGGCGGCCCCTCAAGCGGCTCCTCGGGGGCCGCCCCGCTGGTGGAGGTGCCCGGTCGCCTCCACCCCCTTGAGGAGGTGTGGGCGCCGCCGGGGCGCACCGGTCGCCTGGGGCCGCGCGGGGTGCCGCGGGAGTTCCTCGTCCACGTCGCTGCCACCGTGGAGCGGGCCCTGGTCGAGCGCTCCGGTGACGTCCTGGTCTTCCTGCCCGGGGCCCGCGAGGTCGACGACGTCGTCTCCCGCCTGCGCGGTGCGGCCCTGCCGGGCGTGGACGTCCTGCCGCTGCACGGCCGCCTGCCCGCGAGCGCCCAGGACGCGGCCCTGGCCCCGAGCCCGGAGGGGCGGCGGCGCGTCGTGGTGGCCACGAACGTGGCCGAGTCCTCGTTGACGGTTCCCGGGGTGCGGGTGGTGGTGGACTCCACGCTGGCGCGCGAGCCTCGCCTGGACGTGGCCCGCTCCATGAGCGGCCTGGTGACGGTGGGGGTCTCGAGGGCGGCCGGGGTGCAGCGGGCCGGGCGGGCGGGGCGAGAGGGACCCGGCGTCGTCTACCGCTGCTGCTCGCCGACGGACTGGGCGCGCTCGCCACTGGCTCCGACCCCGGAGATCCTCTCGGCCGACCTCACCGGTGCGGCCCTGGAGCTGGCCGTGTGGGGTGTGCCCGACGGCGCGGGGCTGGCCTGGGTGGATGAGCCGCCGGCTGCGGCTCTGGGGGCCGCCCGGGAGGCGTTGGAGCGTCTGGGCCTGGCCGGCGCCGATGGCGTGACGCCTCTGGGGCGGGCGGTGGCCGGGCTGCCGGCGGGCGTGCGTGAGGCGCGGGCCCTGCTGGCGACGGCGCCGGTGCTGGGGGCGCGGCGGGCGGCGCGGGCGACGGCGCTGCTGACCGCCGACCTGCGCGCGCCCGACGGGGACCTGACGGCCCTGGCCCGACAGGTGCGGGGCGGCGGGACCGGGTCGGGGGCCTGGAAGGCGGAGGCGCGCCGACTGGAGCAGGCCTGCCGGCACGCCGCCTTAGAGCAGTCGGGGGCCCCCGAGGACCCGGGCTCCGC
>NZ_MSGO01000024.1 GCF_001929375.1 Actinomyces oris
GGTGCAGGCGAAGCGCCGCAGGCTCTGCAGAACGGGTCCTCAAACCCGATCGGCATACGGCACTCGATCACCGCGCGCTTGGCTGTGAGGTGCTGGCCCACAGCGGTCAGTCCCAGAGCGTCCAGGCCCAGGAAGGTCGTCAGATCAGGGTCGGTGAAGGTAGTCTCAGGCACGTCGAGGTCTCTCAGGTGGCGTGTGTAGCAGCTCCCATCATCGGGGGACCTCGACCCCTACCCACCGCAACGACGCACCCACCCCACCTATGCACTTCAATAGGCTCCAGCTACCACACCCTCAAACACGAAGAGCCAGTTTGATTCGCTTAGACCGCCACCGCAATAGCACCGCCTTTTCCCACTGACAACATACAACGGGCGCATTGACAGAGGGCTGTCGGGGCGCCACCCGATTACTCGGTTCGGCGCGGTGTCTGTGTCCTGGCGCCGTCTGGCCTACAGGAGGCCCTCGGCCAGGTCCAGCGGGGTGCCGAAGCGGTGGTTGGTGATGGCCACCGCCTGCTCACGCAGGAAGGGCAGCAGCTCGGAGTGCGGGCAGGCCGTCACTGCCCCCGTGTACAGGGCGATGTCGGGGCTCCCGCCGGTCACCCGGCTGGCCTGGCTCCAGCGGGCCGCGGAGGTCTCCTCACGCGGGCCGAGGATGCGCACGCGCGTTCCCAGCCCGCCGGAGGCGGAGAGCTCGGCCAGGCGGGCGTCCCAGGCTCCCTGGTCCTCGACCGCCACCTGGACGCCGGCGGCCAACAGCGCGTTCTGCAACGGCCGGGGCAGACGGTCCGCGACCGACAGACTGACGAACCCACCGGCTCGCACACCGGCCGCCATGACGCGCACGACGTCGGCCAGCTCGGTTCCCGCCCCGGCGCGCACGACCACGTCAGTGGGCCGGTAGCGCAGGACGTTGCGCTCGCAGGCCAGCGCCGTGACATCGCGGTTGGCGCCGTAGGCGCTCCTCCAGGCCGAGGCGTCGGCCACCAGGGCGCGGCGCAGCCCGGCCAGGTCGGCCTCGCCCAGCTGGCTGCTGACGGCGTCGCACAGGCTCGCCACGCGCGGATCCAGCGCCGCAGTGCTCTGGCCTGCCGGCGCTTTCGCGTCCTGGCCGTCTGCGGGCTCGATGTCCCCCAGTCCCAGCAGGTAGGAGGGCCCGCCGGCCTTCGTCGTCGAGCCGATGGCCGAGCGCTTCCAGCCGCCGAAGGGCTGGCGGCGCACGATGGCCCCGGTGATACCGCGGTTGACGTAGATGTTGCCGGCCTGGATCGAGTCGAGCCAGATGGCGAGCTCGGCCGCGTCGAGGGTCTGGAGCCCGGAGGTGAGCCCGTAGTCGACGGCGTTGACCGCCTCGATGGCCTCCTGAAGCGTGTCCACCCGCATGACACCGATGACGGGCGCGAAGTACTCGGTGAGGTGGAACTCGCTGCCGGGCACGACCCCGGCGCGGATACCCGGGGTCCACAGGCCGTCTCCGAGGTAGCGGGGCTTGAGGGCCCAGTGCTCGCCGACACCCAGGGTGGTCAGGCCGCGCACGGCCTTCTCGTCGTCGGGAACGACGACCGGCCCCATCTGGGAGTCCAGCGACAGCGGAAGCCTGACCCTCAGGGAGGCGGTGGCGTCCACGAGCTGGCGGGCGATGCGCTCGGAGGTGCCGGCCGAGGAGACCAGCACCAGCAGGGAGGAGGCCGAGCACTTCTGGCCGGCGTGGGCGAAGGCCGAGTAGACGGCATCGCGCACGGCGATGTCGGGGTCGGCCGAGGGGGTGACGATGATGGCGTTCTTGCCGCTGGTCTCCCCCAGCAGGTGCATGTCCGGTTTCCAGGAGCGGAAGAGGCGGGCCGTGTCATAGGAGCCGGTGAGGACCACGCGGTCGACGTCCTTGTGGGTCACCAGGCGGCGTGAGACCTCCCCGTCCTCCAGCGGGGCGAGCACCACGAGGTCCTCGGGGATCCCGGCGTCGTGGAAGGCGCGCACGAGCTCGGCCGCGCAGCGTCGGGCCGGCGGGGCGGGCTTGAGGATGACGGCGCTGCCGGCCGCCAGGGCCGCGGCCACTCCCCCGGTGGGGATGGCCACCGGGAAGTTCCAGGGCGAGGCGACCACGGTGACGTCCACCGGGGTGAAGCGGGCCCCGACCATGTACTCGGGGTCGTGCAGGAGCAGCGAGGACTCGGCGTAGTGGTGGCAGAAGTCGATGGCCTCACTGACCTCGGGGTCGGACTGGTCGATGGTCTTGCCGGCCTCGGAGCCGGCGACCTCGATGAGCTCGGCGCGCCGGGCGGCCAGGACGTCGCCGACACGGTGCAGGGCGGCGGCCCGCTCGGCCGGGTCCAGGGACTGCCAGACGCCGGCGGCCTCGGCCGTCGCGGCCACCAGGGAGTCCACCTCGGCGTTCGTGGACAGGCGTGCGGCACCCGCCTCCACCTCGGCCGCGCCCCGTGTGGAGCCCGGGATGGCGGCGGCGATGTCCCGGGCCCACTGGCGGTTGGCGGCCAGGGCCGGGTCGGAGTCGGGCTCGGAGACGAAGGGCCTCCTGGCGCGCTCGGCCACCGTGCCGGTCTCTTGAGGGATGCCCGCCTCCCGCTCGGCGAGCCGGTTCTGGGTGCGGTTGGGCACCGGTACTGGGGCGTCCGGGTCGAGGTCGGACAGGGCCGCCAGGAAGCGGTCTCGCTCGCGGGCGAAGATCTGCTCGTTGCCGGCCAGGTCGAAGACGCCGGACATGAAGTTCTCCGGCGCCGCGTTCTCCTCCAGGCGGCGCACCAGGTAGGAGATGGCGACGTCGAACTCGTGGGGGTCGACGACGGGCACGTACAGCAGGAGGTGGCCGGTATCGCGGCGTACGACCTCCTGGATGCCGGTGGCCATGCCGGAGAGCATCTCGAACTCGACGTCGTCCTCGACGCCGCGCGCGGCGCGCAGCTCGAAGGCGAAGGCGATGTCGAAGAGGTTCTGGCCGGCCACGCCCAGGCGGATGTTGCGGGTGCGTTCGGGCGTCATCGCCCAGGACAGCATGCGCTTGTAACTGGTGTCGGTGGCCTGCTTGGAGGGCCAGGTGGTCAGCTCCCAGCCGTGGATCTCGGCGTCGACCTTCTCCATGGACAGGTTGGCGCCCTTGACGATGCGGACCTTGACGCGCGAGCCGCCGGAGGCGACACGCTTGGCGGCCCACTCCTGGAGGCGCTGCATGGCGCCCAAGGAATCGGGCAGGTAGGCCTGCAGGACGATGCCGGCCTCGTAGCCGCGCATGTCCTCCTGGTCGAGGATCGCGGTGAAGACGGCGATGGTCAGGTCCAGGTCCTTGTAGTCCTCCATGTCCAGGTTGAGGAAGGTGCCGTGGTCGCGGGCCAGGCGGTAGAGGGGCAGGAGGGCCTGGACGCCGTGGGCGACGACCTCCTCGAAGCCCCAGGGGTTGTGGGGGCCGGTGACGGCGGAGACCTTGACCGAGACGTAGTCGACGTCCTCGCGGGTGACCAGGCGGGAGACCTCGGCCAGGCGGCGGGCTGCCTCCTTCTCCCCCAGGACGGCCTCACCCAGGAGGTTGACGTTGAGGCGGTTGCCGCCCTTGCGCAGTCGGGCGAGGGCGGGCCCGAGTCCCTTGTCGGTGGCGTCGACGACGAGGTCGCCGACGATCTCCCGGAAGACCCGCCGGGCCACGGCGGTGACGGTGCGCGGGGCGAGTCGGGAGGCGGCCGAGCCCAGGCCCATGGCCCCGGCCAGGGCGGGCGGCAGGAAGTCGGTGCGGCCTGCCGACAGGCGCTTGAGGGCGGTGCTGGCGACGTCGAGGTCGGTGGGACGCACGACGTCGTCGACGAAGCGGGTGGTGAATGTCAGGCCCTCGGGGTCGGAGAGGATGCCGGAAAGCAGCTTGGCCGAGCGCGGTACCGGCTCGGATGCCGACTCGTCAGCCCACCGGCGTGCTCGGGCGACGGCCTTCTCGCCCAGCGCCCACAGGTCGTCGGGGCAGCGGCGTTCTGCGTTGCCTGCGGCGGTGCGGGGCTGACTGGGAACGGCGTTGTTCGTCATGCGTTTGGCCTCCAGGTCGATGTGACATCGGACTCTCCAAGTGTGCGTGACAACACCCCTTGTGCGCGACCGATTCGACCCCAAGTCTGAAGGTGGCGCAAGTCCCCTTGGTCCCAGATGCCGTCCGCCCCGTTGCGCTGATAGCGTGGGGAGGTTCAGAAGCCGAGGCGGGCCAGGGCCTTGGGGTCGGACTGCCAGTCCTTGGCGGTGCGCACGTGCAGGTCGAGGTAGACCTTGCGCCCCAGCAGCTTCTCGATGCCCTTGCGGGCGGTGACGCCCACCTCCTTGAGGCGCCGTCCGCCCCTGCCGATGATGATGGCCTTCTGGGAGTCGCGCTCGACGACGAGGCTCACGCGCACCTGGAGGCGGCCTCCGGCGCCCTTGATGCGGCCGACCTCGCGCTCGTCGTCGGGGTCGGCGATCTCGTCGACGACGACGGCCAGGGAGTGGGGCAGCTCGTCGCGCACGCCCTCCAGGGCGGCCTCGCGCACGAGCTCGGCGATCATGACCTGCTGGGGCTCGTCGGTGATCTCTCCGGTGGGGTACAGCGGCGGGGACAGGGGCATGTGCCCCAGCAGGACCTCCTCGAGGACGTCGATCTGCTCGTTGCGCTGGGCCGAGACCGGGACGATGTCGGCCCACTCCCCCAGCTCGCTGACGGCCAGGAGCTGGGCGGCCAGGGCCTCGCGGGTGACGGTGTCGGCCTTGGTGACCACAGCGACCACGGGGGTGCGCAGCTCGGCGAGGTCACGGGTGATGAAGCGGTCACCCGGGCCGATCTTCTCGTTGGCGGGGATGCAGAAGACGACGACGTCGACGTCGGTGAGGGTCTCGCGCACCAGGTCGTTGAGGCGCTTGCCCAGCAGGGTGCGGGGGCGGTGGAGGCCGGGGGTGTCGACCAGGACGATCTGCGCCTTGTCCTTGTGGATGACGCCGCGCACGTTGTGGCGGGTGGTCTGGGGGCGCCCGGAGGTGATGGCGACCTTGGTGCCGACCATGGCGTTGGTGAGGGTGGACTTGCCTGCGTTGGGGCGGCCCACGATGCAGGCGAAGCCGGCGCGGAAGTCCTCGGGGAAGTCGGGGACGACGATCTCGACGCGGGTGGGGTCAGTGGTGTCGCCGGCGTCGGCGCTCTCGTCCGCGGGCTCGTCCTCGCCGTCGACGTCGTCGTCGGGGTCGGTGAGCGCGTTGGGGCCGTCCATGAGCTCGACGTCGGTGGGGAAGCGGAAGCCGGCCGGGGCGGGGCCGGGCGCGGGCATCTCGAGGGGCTCGGTCAGAAAGTCCTCTGGGACCTGGGGCTGGTCGTCGCGGGCTGCGGGGGCGACCTGGTCGGCGGTGTCTGCGGTGTCAGTCATCGGTGTCCTCTTCGGGGGCGGGGGTGCGCGAGGCGAGAATAGTGGAGACCTGGCGGCGGCGGCCGGTGGCCTCCTCGGCCTGGAGGTGGACGCCCTGGGTGTCTCCGGCGGCGCCGGGCAGGGGGACGCGGCCGATGGCCTTGGTGAGCAGGCCGCCGACGGTGTCGACGTCGTCGTCGTCGATCTCGAGGTCGAAGAGCTCGCCGAGCTCATCCAGGGCGAGTCGAGCGGGGACGCGGTAGGTGCCGGGGGCGACTTCGACGACCTCGGGCAGCTCGGGGTCGTGCTCGTCGGTGAGCTCGCCGACGACCTCCTCCAGGAGGTCCTCCATGGTGACCAGCCCGGCGGTGCCTCCGTACTCGTCGACGGCCAGGGCCATGTGGAAGCGGCCGGTCTGCATCTCGCGCAGGAGGTCGTCGGCGGGCTTCATCTCGGGGACGTACTCGGCGTCCCGGACGAATCCGGCCACGGCGAGGGCCTCGTGCTCGGGGTGGGCGGCCAGACGGCGCAGGACGTCCTTGAGGTAGAGGATGCCGCGCACGTCGTCGGCGTCCTCCCCGATGACGGGCACGCGCGAGTAGCCGGAGCGGATGAACAGGCGCATGGCGGCGGAGGCGGGCTTGTGGGCGTCGATGGTGACCATGTCGGTGCGCGGGACCATGACCTCGCGCACGAGGGTCTGGCCGAGCTCGACGACCGAGCGCATCATCTCGCGGTCCTCGTCCTCGATGGTGTCGGTCTCGCCGATCTCGTCGATCATCTCGCGCAGGTCCTCGTTGACGGCCTCGCGGGTCTCGGCGTCGGTGGGGGCGGACTCGGGGCGGCGGGTGCGTGAGACGAGGCGGCGCTGCGGGGCGGCCAGGACGTCGACCCAGGTGAGCAGGCCGCCCAGGGCGAGGAGGGTGCCGGCGGGGTTGCGCCGGCCGTAGGTGCGCGGGGAGAAGCCGACGACGACGCCCAGCAGGATGATGTTGGCCAGCAGGGCCAGGGCCAGGACCTGCCACCAGGCGCGCACGAGCCCGGAGGCGGCCAGGGTGATGAGGACGGCGGCGAGCATGTCGACGGCGACGCGGGCGACGCTGAGGGCGCCCAGGACCCGGGTGCGGTGCTCGGCCAGGCGGCGGACCCGGGCGGCTCCGCGGCGGCCCTCCTCGATGAGGTCGTCGGCGGCGGCCCGGGTGAAGCGCAGCAGGGCGGACTCGCCGGCCGACAGGAGGGCACCCAGGGCCAGGACGATCACCGCGCAGGCGATGAGCGCGGCGGTGGGGATACCGGTCACGCGGGCCTCACTTGCCGCGCTCGGCCAGGAAGGTCAGCAGGAGGCGGCGCTGGAGGTCGAACATCTCCTTCTTCTCCTCGGGCTCGGCGTGGTCGTAGCCCAGGAGGTGGAGGATGCCGTGGACGGTGAGCAGGAGCATCTCCTCGACCGCGGAGTGCCCGGCGGCCAGGGCCTGCTTGGCGGCGACCTGCGGGCACAGGACGATGTCGCCCAGGGTGCCGGCGGGAGTGGGCGAGTCGGCCGAGCCGGGGCGCAGCTCGTCCATGGGGAAGCTCATGACGTCGGTGGGGCCGGGCAGGTCGAGCCAGCGCACGTGGAGCTCTTCCATGGGCTCGGGGTCGATGAACATGATGTTGAGCTCGGCGGCGGGGCTGACGTGCATGGCAGTCAGGACGTGGTCGGCGAGGGCCGCGAACTCGGCGGCGTCGATGACGGTGGTGGTCTCGTTGATGACCTCAGTGGTCATGCGGGGTCCTCTCCGAGTAAGGCCGGGCGGGGCGGTTGCTGCTCCCCCGACGGTACTGGCTGCTGCGGCCGCTGCGGCCAGGCGGTCCGGCGGATCGGGCGGCGGCGTCCTGGGCGGCGACCTCGGCGTCGTGGCGGGCGTAGGCCTCGATGATGCGGCCCACGAGGCGGTGGCGTACGACGTCGGCCGATCCGAGCTCGCAGAAGCTGATGCCCTCGACCCCGGCGAGGATCCTGCGCACGACGATGAGGCCGGACTCGCGTCCGCCGGGCAGGTCGACCTGGGAGATGTCTCCGGTGACGACCATGCGTGAGCCGAAGCCGAGGCGGGTGAGGAACATCTTCATCTGCTCGGGGCTGGTGTTCTGGGCCTCGTCGAGGATGACGAAGGCGTCGTTGAGGGTGCGTCCGCGCATGTAGGCCAGGGGCGCGACCTCGATGGTGCCGGCGGCCATGAGGCGGGGCAGGGCCTCGGGCTCGAGCATGTCGTGGAGGGCGTCGTAGAGGGGGCGCAGGTAGGGGTCGATCTTGTCGGTGAGGCTGCCGGGCAGGAAGCCGAGGTTCTCGCCGGCCTCGACGGCGGGGCGGGTGAGGATGATGCGCGAGACGCGCTTGCGGGTCAGGGCGTCGACGGCCTTGGCCATGGCGAGGTAGGTCTTGCCGGTGCCGGCGGGGCCGATGCCGAAGGTGATGGTGGATTCCTCGATGGCGTCGGTGTAGGCCTTCTGGCCGAGGGACTTGGGGCGGATGGTGCGGCCGTGGGAGGTGAGGATGTCGTCGGTGAGGACCTCGGTGGGGCGGGTGGAGGTCTCCAGCAGGCCGACGGCGCGCTCGACGGCGTCCGCGGTCAGGGGCGTGCCGGTGCGGGCGACGTCAATGAGCTCGGAGAGCAGGACGACGACGGTGTCGACACGGGCGGCAGGGCCGGAGACGGTGACGGCGGTGCCGCGCACGTGGATGTCGACGTCGGTGAAGCCCTTCTCGATGGCGCGCAGAACCTCGTCCCGGGCGCCCAGGAGGGTCACCGGGGCAACGTCCTCGGGCAGGGTGAGGGTGCGGACCACGGTGGAGTCGGGGGTGGTGGAGGCGGAGTGGGAGGCAGCCGAGTCGATTGATGAGACGGTTGGGGCTGCGGTATCTGCTGGGCTCAAGGGGCTATCGGTTGAGGAGGTCATCGCCGGCGAACCGGCTGCTGCGGTGGGCGGTGTCGTCATCACTGTCGATCCTAGATGATCGGTCCCGGAGACGCCGAGAGCACGGCGCCCTGGGCCGGCGCGCACTCTGCAGCCCTATCAAGACGTTGTGGTCGCCATCCGGATCTGCTGGGCCTCTCGACATTCTTCCGGTACGTCACATCTGATCCCGACTCTCCGTCTCGGATCGGCTAGTGTTGTTGCAGTCGGCCCAGGGCCCCGAATCGCGGGCGGTACCCGCACCAGTAATGTCTTTCGAGGATTCGTATGACTGACTATCTCACCCTTGGAAATGACGGCCGACTCGTAGACCGCGAAGGCAAGACTCTGGAGCTCAAGCGGGATCTCAGCTCACCCACCGGGCCACTGCGCACCATCACGGCCTTCGCGAACTCCGCGGGTGGTCGCCTCGTCATCGGGATCGCGGATGATGGCACCGTGGTCGGTGTTGAGGACCCGCTCGCCGAGGAGGAGCGCGTCGCCAGTCTCATCGATGACTGGATCTCACCCCAGCTGGTTCCCGCCATCGACCTTGTCCCGCTCGCCGACAAGACTGTTCTCGTCGTCGATGTTCCTCTGAGCACCCGACGCCCCCACTACATCACTCGGCAGGGTCCAGAAGCGGGCGTCTACGTGCGTCTCGGTTCCTCCACTCGCCAGGCCGATCCGGCGTTGGTTGCCGAGCTCGAACGCAACGCTCACGGCATCGCTTTTGAGAACCTGCCCGAGCCACGCGCCACCCTGACTGACCTGGATCTGAGCGCTCTGGCCGAGCTGCGCGGCCGCGCCACCGACACGGACGGCCTGCTGGCGCTCGGCCTTGCAGCGAGACAAGGAGATGAGATCGTTCCGACCTACGCCGGGATTCTCACCGCCTGCCCCGACCCCACGCGCTTCCTGCCCTCCGCCTGGGTTCAGTGCGGCCGGTTGCGCGGCCCCCACGGCACGGACATCTTCGACCAGGTTGAGATCCACGGACCGATGCCGTTGGCCGTTGACCAGGCCGTGGAGTTCCTGCTGAAGCACGCTTACAAGACCGCCGTCTTCGGAGAAGTACGCCGCCGCGATGTCTACTCCATCCCCATTGAGCCGATCCGCGAGGTCATCGTCAACGCCCTCGTTCACGCCTCCTACGCCGAGAGCAGCACCCCGATCCGCATCGGTTTCTACGACGACCGGGTCCAGGTTGACAGCCCCGGGCTACTCCTCCCCGGCATGACCGTCGACACCATGCGGCGGGTGTCCCGACTGCGCAACCCCGCACTGGCGCGCATCTTCCGCGAAGCCGGGATCATGGAGCAGTGGGGCACGGGCATCCAGCGCATCTTCGAGCAGGTGGCTCAGGCAGGCTTGCCCGAACCCACTATCGAGGAGGTCATCGACCGCGTGCGGGTCACGATCCACGTGCTCAGCCACAATCCCGCCGATGCCGGAGAACACGGCGAGTCACTAAGTCGAGGCACTCAGTCACCAAGTCGGAGCATCCAGTCACTAAGTCGAGTCACCAAGTCGGAGCATCCAGTCACTAAGTCGAGTCACCAAGTCGAGTCACCAAGTCACGAGGTTAGGAACCCGGACGACTATCGGGACACGATCCTCTCCCTGCTCAGCGATGTCGAGATGACTCGCACCGACCTTCTGTCTCGACTGGGGCTGAGCAACGAGACACGCAACGTACGCCGCCATCTCGATCCCCTGATCGATGCAGGGCTCGTTGAACGAACGATCCCTGACAAGCCCAGGAGTCGACTCCAGCGCTACCGAATCACCGACGCCGGACGTGCCTATCTCGACAGGCTCTCCGGAGACGCCGAATGAGCATCAATCTCCGGTGGGAACGGTTCGCGTCATGGCGCCACAAGAATGGATTGTTCTGCGCCATTGTTGCCTGGATTTTTCTAGCCATCATTGCTTACACACTTCTGAGCGCAATATGGGGATATGGACACGGTTGGAGTCGCGTTCTCACAGGGTGGCGCATTGGTGCGACTCACGATCCTTTAGATCGCATCAAAGTCACCTTGACGGCCTTGGGCGGTGTCGGCGCTGTTGGCTACCTCGTCATCAAGTACCGTGAACGCGCAGCGCTTGAGCGCGGCGAGGCTGACGAGAAGCTTGTACGCGCTGTCCAACAGCTGGGCGATCCTTCGCCACAGGTACGCATCGCTGTAGTTTACGCATTGAGGCTTATTCATAGGGGTGTTTAGGGTGTTTAAAGGGGGTGTGTGTCGTTAGATAGGGTGGTGGCTTGCTCTTGAGAGAATCTTTGGTGCTTAAGCCAATCCAACCAAGAAGCAAACCGCCATGACGAATAGTAGCACGAGGATCACTCGCGATGATGTCCTGGACCTGTGCGAGGCCATTCACGCCGCCAGTCCCGACCTGCCGGCGTTCGGGGCCAGGGTGCTGGGGCTGTTCCTGTGCGTGCGCCTGACCCTGACCCTGACCTACCTGCGCCACAACCCGTGCCAGGAGCTGCTCGCCGAGGCCTACAACGTCTCTCAGGCCACCGTCTCCCGCGTCATCAGTGCCTACACTCCTCTGATCGCTCGGGCCCTCCAAACGTCTGTGCCGACGGTGGAGGATCTGGATCCCACGGCCCAGCTGATCATCGACGGCACCCTCCTGGAGTGCTGGTCCTGGGCTGATCATCCTGAGCTTGACTTAAGGCAAGCACAAGACCACGGGTCTGAACGTCCAGGTGGCCTGCACCCTGTCAGGGACCCTGGCCTGGGTCTCCGACCCCCAGGACGGACGCACGCACGACGCCCAGGCCCTGCGCCGCTGCGGACTGCTCGACGTCCCCGCCACCGACCTCCCAGACGGGACACCACCACCCCGCCACATCGGCGACAAGGGGTACATCGGACTGGGAATGATCACCCCGAAAAGAAAACCTGCGAACCTGCCCCCTCCACCCAGACGACAAGACCTACAACACCACTGTCAACCAGATCCGCTACAAGATCGAGAGAGTCATCGCCAACATCAAGACCTGGAGAGTCCTGCACACCGGCTACAGAAGACCACTACAAACCTTCCCAGAAACCATCACAGCCGTCCTCGGACTCATATTCACCTACACCCCATGAATAAGCCTCCCAGTATCCGGGGCTGCACTCTATTCATTTTATTCAGCAAGCGATAAGTTGAGCCACCAACTCAACGGATCACGTCACTAAGTTGATTCAACATGCCATCAAATTGAAGTGCTAAAAGTTTTTCCATCGAGCGCTTCAGGCACTCTTGACATCAATACTCTTGATCGGTGTATTCATAGGACCACCATCGCAAGGGTCCCGCCGACCAGCAGCACCAGCCCCACGAGGTACCGCCTGCTGACGGCCTCCCGTAGGACGAGGGCGGAGAAGAGGACGGTGACCAGGACGCTCAGCTTGTCGATGGGGACGACCACGCTGGCCGGGCCGTCCTGCAGTGCCCGGTAGTAGCAGAGCCAGGAGGCACACGTGGCAGCCCCGGAGCCCAGGACGAAGCCGAGCTCACCACGCGGCACGGCATGAACCTCCCGGAGCTTGCCGGTGACGGCCACCATCACCCAGGCCATCACCAGGACCACCCCCGTGCGGATCGCGGTACCGAGGTTGGACTCCACCCCGGTGATGCCGGCCTTACCGAGGATCGCGGTGAGCGCGGCGAAGAAGGCTGAGCCGAGCGCATAGAGCAGCCAACCTCCGCCGTTGCGCACGGCCCGGGGCAAGCCACGCAGGTCATCGGCGTCAAGCATCAACAACGTCCCGACAGCGATCAGAGCCACTCCGAGCGCCCCAACGAGGCTCACCCGCTCCCCCAGGAACATGAGGGCCAGCAGCACCGTCAGCACCGTGCTCAGCTTGTCGATCGGCACCACCTTGCTGACGCTGCCGAGCTGGAGCGCCTTGAAGTAGCACAGCCAGGAGGCCCCGGTCGCGAGTCCCGAGAGCACCAGCAGCCCAGTGCTGCGGGCGTCGAGGTGGGCCAGTTCGGACTGCGAGCCAACGACGAGCACCATGCCCCAGGCGCCCGCCAGCACCACAACAGTGCGCAGCGCCGTCGCCACGGTCGAGTCCGTGGTACGGATCCCCTCCTTGGCCAGAACAGCGGTGATGCCGGCAAAAAGCGCTGAGCCGCAGGCGAAGACGATCCACATAAGGCAACCCTAACCCTACCCGGTAACACCGCACGGCGGGCGCGAAGGTCCTCGCCCGCACACCCGCCGTTGCTTGCTCCTCCCGGTTCAGCGAGTCTTGCGCGGCACGGTGGAGGCCGCCACCCCCAGCACCACCAGGCCGAAACAGACCAGGTAGGCCAGGTATCGGAAGAAATCGTCTGAGGGCTCGCTGGCAGTGGTGAGCTCGGTGACGGCATCGACCGCCCAGCTCAAGGGCAGGGCGTCACCGACCACCTCCAGGGCGCGCGGAAGCTGGTCACGGCTGACCAGGAGCCCGCACAGAAACAGCTGAGGCGCGATGACCACCGGCATGAACTGGACGGCCTGGAACTCGGTGCGCGCGAAGGCTGAGACCAGCAGCCCCAGGGACACCCCAACGAAGGCGTCGACCAGGGCGGTGAGCACCACCCACCCCCAGGCGGCGGAGACGTCCACGTCCAGGCCCCAGGCGGCCACAGAGCACAGGATGAGGGACTGGATGACAGCGGTCAGCGCAAAAGCGGTCGCGTAGCCGAACAGAAGATCGGCCCGGTGTATCGGGGTCGTCCACAGCCGCTCCAGGGTGCCGCTCACGCGCTCGCGCAGCATGGCGACGCTGGTGACCAGGAACATGACCGTGGTCGGCAGGATCGCCATCATGGAGACCGCGATGTGGTTGAACAGCAGGTCCGCACCGGGGTAGTCGCGGTAGACGAAGTACAGCAGGGTCAGCAGCGCAGCCGGCACGATCGCGATGAGACCGACCGTGCGACGGTCGGCGCGTAGCTGGGTGAGGATGCGGCGGGTGGTGGCCAGGTAGGTGCGCAGGTGCATCAGCGCTGCCCTCCCTTCTGCTCGGGCTTCTTCTCGGAGTCGGCGATGACGGCCAGGAAGGCGGCGTCCACGGTGTCCGCCCCGGTGCTGGTCAGGAGGTCCTCGGCCGTGGTGGTGGCCAGGATGCGGCCGCTGCGCATGAGGAGGACCTGGTCGCAGCGGAAGGCCTCGTCCATAACGTGACTGGAGACCAGGAGCGTCGCACCACGCTCAGCCAGGGCGTGGAAGGTGGTCCACAGCTCCTCGCGGGTGACCGGGTCCAAGCCGACCGTGGGCTCGTCCATGACGAGCAGGTCAGGATCGGCCACGAGCGCGCAAGCCAGGCTCACGCGGCCGGCCTCACCGCCGGAGTAGGTGGACACCGGCCGGTCCGCCAGGGCGGTGAGCCCAACGACATCAAGGACCTCGTCCAGGTCGCGGCCCCGGCCGCCGGCCAGGGAGGCGAAGTAGCGCAGGTTCTGGCGGGCCGTCAGGTCGGTGTAGACAGCCTGGTCCTGGGTGACGTAGCCGACCCGGCCGCGCACAGCAGCAGCGCCGGGGGCGTGCCCGAGGACCTCAAGCTGTCCGCGGTAGCGCTGGACGCCGACGATGGTGCGCATGAGGGTGGTCTTGCCGCAGCCCGAGGGACCGAGCAGCCCGGTGATGGTGCCGGGCGCCAGGGTCAGGTCCAGGCCGTGGAGGATCTCCTTGCGCCCGCGGATCACGCGCAGGTCCGTCGCGGCGACGGACGGCTGCGCAGGGGCGGCGCAGGACGTGATGTCTCGACCGGAGTCGTGCGATCGGTTGCTGGCCCCCGACTCCCGGGGCGCGTCTCCATCATCGCTTTTCATCATGTGATGAATATAGGTCGACGATGACCCGATGTCCAGAGGCTGGAACTGGAAACTGTCCACATGGGACGACTTTGAGCGTCCCTTCGGCCAGAGCGGTTCCCATCTGTGCAGGTCAGGGCGGCTTAGCTGGGCCCCAAGCCAGAAACGCAGCTTCAAAGCCGTCCCAAACGGACAAGACTCGACTCGGAGACCGAGCCGATCTCAGTGATCAGGTGGGTTCCACGACGTCAGGCAGGTCATCGAAGGCGTAGCGCTGGATGGTGGGGCCGACGAGCGCGGCGACTGCCTCAACGTCGAGGCCGGCGATGTGGTCCATGCGGGCGACCCAACGGGCCAGGCCGAGTCCGATGACCTGGCTGGCGATGAGCTGGGCGCGCAGCTGGGGACGGTCGGGGCAGAAGTGGGTGACGATCGGAGAGAGGACACCGGTGGCGATGAAGTCGCGGAAGGGCTTGATGTCACTCCCCTGGCCGAGCGCAGCATGGATGACTGCGGTGAAACGGTCCGCGCCCGCCTCGTCCCACAGGCCGATGAAGGCCCGCACGATTCCCTCCCCCAGCCGCTCGGGCTCGAGCTCGGTGATGGAGGCCGCCCGGTGTATGAAGTTGACGTCGACCCCGGCAGTCGACTCGATGACCGCCTTGGCGAAGAGTGTGGCGCGGTCCGGGAAGTAGTGGTGGACCAGGGCCGGGTCGACGCCGGCGTCACGCGCGATGCCGCGCAGGGAGGTCTGGTAACCGTCACGGGCGAAGGCGGTGCGGGCCGCCGCCAGGATGGCCTCGCGCGTGTCCGGGCTGCCCGCCGGCCGCCGCCCCCTCGGGCTCATCGCTCGCTCGTCTCACTCATAGACAGAGCATGCCCGCGATCCGCCCCATTGGGAAGCGATCCTGCGACACGACATGCTAGAATTTTGTTTGACAAAATGTGTCGGCAGGAGATTGCGCGGATGTTGGACAGGATCACCGTTCATCCTCGCATCACCCGCCGTCACCCTGACATACAGGTCGCAGACGTTGAATCCGCCTGGCGCAGCGCCATCGCAGTCCGCCGAAGAAACTATGACCCGCCTGAGTACTACGCAGCAGCCGGAGCAGACCCTCATGGACGGCTGCTCGAGATGGTTGGGGTGGAACTCGACGATGGCAGCCTACTGATTTTCACGCTATGAGACTCACCGACAAGATGGCTCAGGAACTACAGGTCAGGAGGGAGAACACATGAGCACCTATAAGACGAAGAGCGGCGCCACGCTCACTGATGACGAGATCGAGCGACTTGGTGAGGCAGCAGAACGAGGAGAGTATCCCGGCACTCCAGGAGAGTTCATTGTTTCTCCAGGCAGGCCTCGACTCTCAGACGAGGATCTTGTCACCATCGCCTTCAAAGTGCCACGCTCACATCGAGATGCACTGGACCGTAGGGCTGAGGCTCAGGGCGAAACTCGCAGTCAGTTCATGCGAGAAGCACTCGAAAGAGCACTAGCCTGAAGCAAGCGGCGTCCACGCTGACACCACGTTCGTCAGCCAGCCGACTCAGCTCCTCCGATCTCCACAAGGATCGTCACCATCACCACTGCCTCACTCCCACAGGCCGCTGGCGTGGGCGAGGACGGCCAGGGCGACGGGGCCGGCCGAGGCGGTGCGCATGACGTGGGGGCCCAGCCGCACCGTCGTCGCCCCGGCCACCTCCAGGGCCGCCGTCTCCTCGGGGCTGATACCGCCCTCGGGCCCCACGACGACGGCCAGCGCCAGTGGCGCTTCTCCGGGCGCGGGCAGGCGCACCGACTCCATGGCGGTGCTGATCGGGGTGCTGGCCTCCTCATGCAGGACCAGCACCACTCCCCCGCCGCGAACCGTCTGCCCCACCCAGTCGACCAGCCTGCGGGTGTCCCGCACCTCCTCAACCTCGGGCACGCGGGCCCGCCGGGCCTGCTTGGCGGCCTGGAGGGCGGTGGCCTGCCAGCGCCGGCGCCCCTTGGCCTGTTTGGCCCCCTGCCACACGGACACACAGCGCTCGGACTGCCAGGGCAGCACCAACCCCACCCCGACCTCGGTGGCGGTCTCCACGGCCTGCTCATCGCGTCCGCCCTTGGCCAGGGCCTGAACGAGGGCCAACCGCAGCGACGGCTCGGGCTCCTCAACACGCTCCAGCACCCGCACGGCCAGACGGTCCTTGGCGCCGCCGACACCGGCCCCGGTCACCTCGCACAGCAGGCGCAGACCCGCGCCGTCAACGAGGTCCACACGCCCCTGGGCACGCAGGCGCTTGACGGTCACGGCATGGCGGGCCTCAGGCCCGGTGAGCATGAGGACAGTTCCGGTCCCCGCCGATGCGACGGCGTCGGCGGGCTCAATGGTCTCGGGCGTGAAGAGGAAGACGGGTGCGGTCACGGCCCCAGCCTACGGGCCGCATCGAACCGGTGTCCGCCGGCGGTGCTAGCGTCAGTGACCATGACCGAGCCTTCAGCAGCCGCCCGCTGCCCGCAGTCGTCCCCGGCCCCCACCTACGCCGCCGCTATCACACTGGAGGACTTCCGCCGCAACCTGGCCGCCGTCCGCACCCGGATCGACGCCGCCGCGAAGCGTGCCGGCCGCGACGCCGCCGAGATCCGTCTGCTGCCGGTGACCAAGACCGTCCCCGAGGAGCGCCTGCGCACCGCCTTCGCCGCGGGCATCACCCAGATGGGTGAGAACAAGGTCCAGGAGGCCCAGCGCAAGAGCGAGAACCTGGCGGACCTGGGCATCTCCTGGTCGGTCATCGGCCACCTGCAGACGAACAAGGCCAAAAATGTGGCCGCCTTCGCCGACGAGTTCCAGGCCCTGGACTCCCTGCGCCTGGCCGAGGCCCTCGACCGGCGCCTCCAGGCGGCCGGGCGCGGCCTGGACGTTTACGTGCAGGTCAACTCCTCGGGCGAGCCCAGCAAGTTCGGGCTGGAACCGGCCGACGTCGCCGACTTCCTTGCGGCGCTACCGACCTACTCCTCGCTGCGGGTGCGCGGGCTCATGACCCTGGCCGCCAACACCGACGACGCGGCGCGCGTGCGCGAGTGCTTCAGCATCATGCGCCGGCTGCGCGACGCCGCCCTCCAGGCGGGCACCGTCGGCGACGGGCTGCTGTCGATGGGGATGAGCGGGGACTTCGAGGCCGCCATCGAGGGCGGCTCCACCTGCGTGCGGGTGGGCCAGGCGATCTTCGGGGCCCGGGCCACCCCCGACTCCCACTACTGGCCCGAGTCGCCTCACGCCGACCAGCTGCAGACCGACCAGCCTCCGGCCAGCAGCTGAGCGGCGGACCGCGGACCGCCGCCCCGTCCCGGTATCGCTCAGCGCCCGGAGAAGCGCTCCTTGAGCTTGCCCATGACGCTGGAGTCGCGCACGGGCTCGACGTCGTCCTCCCCGCGCAGGCGGGCCAGCTCGGCCAGCAGCTCGCGCTGACGGTCGTCCAGGCGCGTGGGGGTCTCCACGATGATGGACACGTGCAGGTCCCCGCGGCCCTTGCGGCGCAGGCGCCCCACGCCCAGGCCGTCGAGGACGACCTCGTCGCCGGGCTGGCTGCCGGCCTTGACGGTGACGCTCTGCTCGCCGTCGAGGGTCTGCAGCGGGAAGACGGCGCCCAGGGCGGCCGCGGTCATGGGCACGCGCAGCTCGGTGTAGAGGTCGTCGCCGTCGCGCTCGAGGAACTCGTGCGGCTTCTCGTGGATCTCCAGGTAGAGGTCGCCGTTGGGGCCGCCGGCCGGGCCGGCCTCGCCGCGCCCCGACATGCGGATACGGGTCCCGGTGGACACCCCGGCGGGGATGGAGACCTCCAGGTCCTGGCGCACGCGGGTGCGGCCCTCGCCCGAGCAGTCCTTGCAGGGGGTGACGATGACGGTGCCGTAGCCCTGGCAGCCCGGGCAGGGCGAGGAGGTCATCACCTGCCCCAGCAGGGTGCGGGTCATGCGTTGAACGTTGCCGACCCCGTTGCACTGGGAGCAGGTGACCGGCTCGGTGCCCGGTGCGCAGCACGAGCCGTCGCAGGCGGTGCAGGTGACGTAGGTGTCGATGGGGACCGACCGGGTCGCCCCGAAGGCGACGTCGGAGAGCTCCACGTCCACGGCCACGAGGGCGTCCTGGCCGCGTCGGGCCCGGGAGGCCGGTCCGCGGCTGGCCGCTCCCCCGCCGAAGAAGGACTGGAAGATGCCGCCCAGGTCGCCGAAGTCGGCTCCGGCGAAGCCCCCGCCGAATCCGCCGCCGCCTCGCACGGCGTCCTCCCCGCCCAGGTCGTACATCTGGCGCTTGTCGGCGTCGGAGAGGACCTCGTAGGCGGAGGAGACCTCCTTGAACTCCTCCTCGTGGCCAGGGCCGGCGACGTCGGGGTGCAGCTGGCGGGCCTTCTTGCGGTAGGCCTTCTTGATCTCCTCGGGGCTGGCGTCGCGGCTGACGCCGAGGACCTCGTAGTAGTTGCTCACTGCGTTCTTCCTTTACGGCTACGACTTCTGCGGTGGTGGTCTGGGGCGTGCCCGGCCGGGCCGCTTGGGGGCGGGTCGGGCAGGCCGGTTCTCACGTCTCCGGTGGGGTCAGGAACCGGGACAGGTAGCGGGCCACGGCCCGTACGGCGGTCATGGTGGCCGGGTAGTCCATGCGGGTGGGGCCGATGACCCCGAGGTGGGCGACGGCCTCACCGGTTCCCGGCCCGTAGGTGGTGGTGACGACGGAGGCCTCGGCCAGGGCGTCGTCGTTGTTCTCCGAGCCGATGCTCACACGCATCCGGTTCTCGCCGGCCGGGGAGCCGTCTGCGGCGGTGAACAGGCGCAGCAGCACCACCTGCTCCTCGACGGCGTCCAGGAGCGGGCCCAGGGAGGAGAAGTCGGGGGTGGCGCGGGCCAGGTTCGCGGTCCCGGCGACGACGAGCCGCTCCTCCGCGTCGGGGCGCAGGGCGGCGACGAGCTCGTCGGAGACGGCCTCGAGCAGGAACCGCTCGTCGGCGGGCGCCTGCTCGGCCAGGGCGGCCAGGATCGGGGCGACGTCGGCGGCGCGGCGGCCCGCGAGGGCACCGTTGAGGCGGGTGCGCAGGCGCTCCAGGACGAGGGGGTCGACGACGTCGGCGATGTCGAAGCCCCCGTCATGGCGGGAGCTCAGGGCGCCCCTGGACCGGAGGGTCACGGTGCGCTGGTCGACGCGCCCGGTGTCGGTGATGATGACCAGCAGGACGCGCTCGGGCCCCAGGGCCACGAGCTCGAGGTGCTGGAGGGCCGCGTACCGCAGGCTCGGGTACTCGACGACGGCGAGCTGGCCGGTCAGCTGGGCCAGGGCCCGCACGGTGCGGGCCACGACCTGCTCCAGGTCGACCGCCCCGGACAGGAGCGCGGTGATGGCGGCCCGCTCGGGCGCTGAGAGGGGCTTGATGCGGGCGACCTCGTCGACGAAGAGCCGGTAGCCCTTCTGGGTGGGCACGCGCCCGGCCGAGGTGTGCGGCTGGTGGATGTAGCCCTCGTCCTCCAGGGCCGCCATGTCGTTGCGGATGGTCGCCGGGGACACGCCCAGGCGGTAGCGCTCCACGAGGGCCTTGGACCCCACGGGCTCGCGCGTGCGCACGTAGTCGGTGACGATGGCGGACAGGACCTTGAGACGTCGGTCGTTGGCCACGGGTCCTCCTCCCCTCATCAGTGCCGAGACGCGATCAGTGCCGGCGTCAGGCGACAGGCCGCCCGCACACCGGTGGGGTGCGGCCAGCGATTAGCACTCACCCCATGTGAGTGCCATCCTACGCTGTGGTCCGGCGGGTCCACCGCCGGCGGACCGTGAGTTTCCCCTACCGTGCCGAGGGTGAACACGCCCGCCCCGTACCGCTCCCCCGTTCCCGGATCGACCGCTGCCCGCCGCGCCGCCCTGAGGGCGCGCGCCGAGGCGGAGCAGAAGCAGCAGGCGCAGGGTGCCCCGGCCGGTTCGCGCTCGCGCGGTGGGGCGGCTGCGAGCAGGTCCGCTGCCCGCAGGCCCTCGTCGAGTGACCGCTACGGCGGGGACGTCCTGTCGGTCAACCCGCACCGCACGGGGCCCGGCGCCATACGCCCGGAGTCGGTGCACGTGCCGGTGACGCCGGGACTGGTGGTTGAGGACCGCCAGACCGGGTTCGTCGGCGCCGCGGTGGCGGTGGAGAAGTCGGGCGGTCAGCACGTCGTGGTCCTGGAGGACCGTCACGGCGTGCGCCGCGGCTTCGCCCTGGGGCCGGGGTTCTGGATCGAGGGCCGCCCGGTGATCCTGGACCCGCCCGTGGCGCGCAGGCGCAGGCCCACCGGAGCGGTGAGCGCCGCCGGCAGACGGCTGACGGCCTCGGGCTCCTACGCGGTTGAGGGCGAGCGGGCCAAGGTGGCGCGCGCCTCGCGCATCTGGGTGGAGGGCAAGCACGACGCCGAGCTGGTGGAGAAGGTCTGGGGTGACGACCTGCGCCACGAGGGCGTCGTCGTCCTCATGCTCGACGGCGTCGACAACCTCGAGGAGGTCATGGCCGACTTCGGCCCGGCCCCCGAGCGGCGGGCCGGCATCCTCGTGGACCACCTGGTGGCCGACTCCAAGGAGTCGCGGATCGCCCAGCGGGTGACCGAGATGCCCGGCGGGGAGAACGTGCTGGTCCTGGGGCACCCGTACGTGGACGTGTGGCAGGCGGTCAAGCCGGCCCGGGTGGGGCTGGAGCGCTGGCCGGACATCCCGCGGGGCACCGACATCAAGCACGGCACCCTGGAGGCCCTGGGCTGGCCGCACGCCACCCAGGCCGACGTCGCTCGGGGCTGGCAGCGCATCCTGGCGACGGTGCGCTCCTACAAGGACCTCGAGCCGAGCCTGCTGGGTCGCATGGAGGAGCTCATCGACTTCGTCACCGCCCCGGGCACGCGCTGAGGAACCACCGAGGAGTCACGGTCCTCAACGCAGTGCCCTCACGGGGAGTCTCATAGGACACTGCCGTCGTCGAAGGTCACCGTCATGGCCTGCCCGGGTTCCACGAGCTCGAGCCGATCGTCATCGTTCAGCCCGAGGACGGTGTTCCGCTTGCGCCTGGGTATCGGGTAGGCGACGTGGGTGATGGAGCCGATCCCGTTGGGGTGGGTGAAGTCCTGGGGTCTGGGTTCGGTGCTGAAGTGACTCATGAGGAACGGCAGGTCGACGTCGTCGGGGAAGAAGACCTCGTAGCGCAGCTCCCGCCCGTGGGGGTCCACGCGCTTGGGCTTGAGGCGCAGGCCCTTGCCGTTCAGCAGGGTCGTCCCCTCCTCCAGCTCGGAGGCATCGCCCTCGAGGCACAGACCACGCAACCCTTCGGGGCCTCGGTCCCAGGCCAGGAAACGGCGAGCCGCGCCCCCGCGCGGGCCGAGCGCGAGCAGGCGCCCCAGGAGCGGCGGCATGCCTGTACGGGCCAGGAGCTCCAGGTAGGGGCCGGAAGAGAAGTAGATGAGCGCGTTGTAGGGACGCTTCACCGTGCCGTACTCGACGGCGAAGCCCCTGGCCTCGAAGACGGCCACGGCCCGAGAGAGGTCCTTGACCTTGTAGACGACGTGTCCCAGCTGCACGTGCTCAGGCTACGCATACGCAACCCGGGAGGGAACCCGTCCTGGCGAGGGCGGATGCAGCTGGTGGACCGGCAGTCCGACAGTCGGTTCAGTCGGCTCAGTCGGCCTCGCCCTCGGACTGGTCGGCCAGGGCCAGGCGGCGGGACTGGGACAGCAGAAGGGCATCGCGTCCCAGGAGCCCCACGGTGAGCACTCCGCCCAGGACCTTCCACAGGAGGCCCGGGGCGATGAAGAGCAGGACCATGGCGGCGATGATCGGCACCAGGTGCTTCATGGAGCGTCCCACGTAGCCGCCGAAGCTGGGCATCTCGACGCCGTCGGACTCGGCGACGGACTTGACCATGAAGTTCGGGCCGTTGCCGATGTAGGTGATGGCACCGCACAGGACGGCACCCAGCGAGATGGACACGAGGTAGAGCTCGGGAATCCCGGCCACGTCCATGCCACCGGGGTGGGGGACCCTGCCGGCCATCTCGAAGAAGGTGGCGTAGGTGGGGGCGTTGTCCAGGACGGAGGAGAGCCCACCGGTGAAGATGAAGAAGGTGACCTCGTTGAGCGGCAGCGAGCCGGCAACCTCGTCGAGGTAGTGCAGGGCCGGGATCATGGTGAGGAAGATGCCGATGAACAGGATGGCGACCTCGGCGATGGGGCCCCAGGTGAACTGGTTGTCCTTGAAGCGGACCCCGCGGCTGCCCAGGAAGTAGGAGCCGGCCGCCGAGGCGAGCATGATGAACTCGCGCACGGGGATCCAGTCACCCAGGGCGGCGTGCCCCTCCTCGATGGCGTGAGCGTCGATGGAGGGGGCGAAGGCGACGGCGGCGATGATGACGGCGAAGAAGACGAAGTTGAGCGAGCCCTTGAGACCCAGGGGCTCGATCTCGGTGTCGTCGTCGTGCACGGCCTTGGCGGGCTCCTGGGAGTAGTAGTAGGAGTCCAGGGCGTAGTAGCTCACCAGCAGCATGATGTTGATGAAGAGGTACTCGCGCAGGAGGTTGAAGGTCCAGGTGAAGGGCACCCCGCGCAGGAAGCCCAGGAACAGGGGCGGGTCGCCCAGGGGCGTGAGGAGTCCGCCGCAGTTGGCCACGATGAAGATCGTGTACAGCACCGTGTGCACCCGGTAGCGGCGTTCCTTGTTGGTGGCCAGCAGGGGCCGGATGAGGAGCATGGCGGCGCCGGTGGTGCCCACGAAGGAGGCGATGACTCCCCCGACGGCCAGGAAGATCGTGTTGTTGCGGGGCGTGGCCCGGATGTCGCCCTTGAGGAAGATGCCTCCGGAGACGACGAACAGGGCCAGCAGCAGGCAGATGAACTGGAAGTACTCCACCACGGCGGCGAAGACGGACGTCCAGCCAAGGGCGACCCACATCCAGGCGGCCACCGGCACCCCCAGGCCGACGGCGACGATCAGCTGGCTGGAGTGCTTCTCCCACCAGTGGGCCGTGGCCGGGATCAGCGGCAGGACGGCGATGCAGGCGAGCATGCCCGCGAAGGGCAGGACGGACCACCACTCAAGATGCACGGCAACTTCCTCACAGAATCGGGCTGTTCACGTCACCATACCGTCCCGGGCATCGGTTTCCCCGGCGAGGGCCTGTGGTCTCTCGTGCTGAGACCGACCTTCCGGCCTGCTGCGACCGTGGGGCCGCACCGGGCTCAGATCCAGCCGGCCAGCACCTTTCTGGCCTGCTGAGCCAGGGTGGCGATGGCGCCGTCGGAGTCGTTGCCCCAGGGGATGTAGTGGAAGCCGCCGCCCCCGGCAGTGGTGAAGGTCTCCCGGTTGAGCTGGTTGATCTCCTCGAGAGTCTCCAGGCAGTCGGAGACGAAGCCGGGGCAAATGACGTCGAGGCGGGGGCAGCCGGCGCGGCCGAGCTCGCCGACCGTGTCAATGGTGGCCGGCCCGATCCAGGCGGCGGGCCCGAAGACGGACTGGAAGGTGAGCCGGGCGAGCCCCTCGGGCAGGTCGAGTCGCCGTGAGAGGAGCTCGACGGTGCGCTCGCACTCGGCGCGGTAGGGGTCTCCGGCGTCGTGCATGGCCTGGGGGATGGAGTGGAAGGACAGCAGGAGGCGCTCGCCGGCGGCCGGGTCGGGGCGACCGTGGACCTGCCAGTGCTGCTCCAGGGCGGCGGCGAGGGCCTCGATGTAGGCAGGCGCCGTCTCGAAGGAGCGGATGGTGCGCAGCTCGGGCTGGTTGCGGGAGGCCAGGATGAAGCGGGCGGCCTCGTCGACGACGGTGCCGGCCGAGGAGGCGGCGTACTGCGGGTAGAGCGGGATGAGGGCGATCCTGCGGCAGCCGGCCTCCATGAGTTCGCCCATGACGCTGCGCAGGGCCGGCTGCCCGTAGCGCATGGCGACACGCACCTGGACCGATTCGCCGAGCTCTTCCTGGAGCAGCTCGCCCTGTCGCTCGCTGTAGTGCATGAGCGGGGAGCCGGAGCGGCTGGTCTCCTCGCCGGGGCGCCAGATGGTGGCGTACTTCGCCGCCGACGCGCGAGGGCGCACCAGCAGGATGATGCCTTCCAGGACGGGCCGCCACAGGAGGGGGTGCGTCTCGACGATCCGGCGGTCGGAGAGGAACTCCCGCAGGAAGGGCCGAACGGCTCTGGCCGTGGGGGCCGACGGCGTGCCGAGGTTGGCCAGGATGAGGGCGGGGCGCTCGTCCGCGCCGCGCGGGTCGGGGGCGGTGGGGCTCAGGGGCACAAAAGTCCTTGGGATGGGCAGGATCGTTCTCGACGACGACGGCGTTGAGCGACGTCGGCCTCACTCTAGCCGAGCGGGTGCGCCCTCCGGCTCGCAACGAGTCCACGCCCCGCAGGCTGAGACGAGCGGGGCGCGGAGGAGACCTGAAGAGATGAGATCAGCGGACGACGTCGTAGCCCTGGATGCGCACGTAGGAGTAGGCGGAGAGCAACGCCGCCAGCGGGACCGTCACAAGCCAGCCGATCAGTGTGATCCCACCGAGGATGTAGAGGCCAACACCGGTCAGAGCGAAGGGGAAGAGCTCTCCGACGTGGCTGGACAGGGTTGCCCACGACGCCTTCATTCCTGCAATCCCATCCACGCCCTTGTCCACGGTGAAGTAGACAGAATAGTAGAGGAGAAAAGCCACGATGATTCCCGGAATGAGGCACAGGATCATGCCTACTCCCGTGGCAATCGCAGTGAGGAAGCTGGCCAGAAGGCTGGCCCCGAAGTTCGGGAAGGAGAAGATATCGTTCCACTCCAGCTGCCGCCCCGAAGCCACCTTGAGAGTCATGTTGGCGGCCACGATGGCCGAGAACAGGCGGACACCGGGAGCGACATAACCCCAGAAGGGGATTCCGTAGCTGACTCCGTACTCTTCTCCGTTGAGCTCAACACGTGAGTCAAATCCAAGATTTGAAAGAATGGCCCACACACCGAAGCCGACAACGAGAATAAGCGCATTGTCCTTGAACTTGGACCACGCCCAGGACATGCCATCGCCGACGCTCATCGGCGTACCGCCCCATTGCACCTGGAGGATAGGGAGGCACCCATCCTCCACCGGCACTCATACCGGGCTGGGGTCCGTAGCCTGGAGCAGCAGCGGCGTGAGGGTCGTAACCGGCTTGCGCCCCGTAGCCGGGGGCACCTGCGCCCTGAGGGGCACCACCGGGCCGGGAACCGTCATCTGGAACCAGGGGGCTGTGAAGTAGTCATCCCATTAGTTTGCCACAAGCCCCTAGACACGACACTAAGAATATCACTGCATCAGCAGGGGCAGGCCTTGAGCGGTCCGCGCCTGCTGGATCGCCGAAATGATCTTCTTCCTGCTCCACGTCACGAACTCCAGGTCGCCTCCCCGTGCGGTTGAGATGACGACGGTGACGTGGAGGATGAAGACCTTGGGGCGTGCGGCAAGGATTTCAGTCACGGGGACACGCAGCCGGCTTCGATCACTGTTGAGATTCATGGAGTGAGGCTCGAAGATGACCTCCGTGGTGGTCACCAGGAGATGTCCTCCGCGCGCCACGCGACCCCGCGCGCCAGTGAGGATGGCGGGCAACGAGATGAACCGCTCACAAGCAGAAGCGGGTCGGTCGAGATGATTCGCAGGCACCCTGAGCAGGACCTGCCCGTCAGGTGTCATCGTCACAGCCGCCCCCCTCGATTCCACCCAGATATTGACCTACCGTCAGTCTACTGCATCATCCGCTCAGCGTGAATGGGCAGAACCCGCCCCGCAACACACGGACTCGCTCTTCAAGAGCGGACACCCTCTCCGGACCACTCCACGACAGGCCGCCGCTGCCGTAGGGACAGAGGCTGGGGCCGTCCCGGCTGCTGCGGTGTCCAGGCGCTGACTCACTGGACGGCGCGCGGGTGACGGTGCCGGTCATGAGACGGCCGCCGCGCAGGGCGAGGACCGCCCACCCCCTTGAGGCAGCACCACACGGAGGAAGCCCGTCGGCCACGAAACCCAACAACGACAAGCTCGCCACCTTGATCACACAGCAGCGACGAGCAGCCTCCTGTCGCTTCCGGTCCTGAGCGCTCATCTGTGGTAACTTCTGGTTCCGTCCACTCGTTCGCGACTCCGGGAGGCCCTCGTGACTCAGCCCACGACACAGTTGCCACGCGCACCACGCGCACGAGTCATCACCGGAACGGAGGCCGAGCAGGAGCTCCACGCGATGGGCCTGTCCCCCTCCAGCCTCACTCGGCCCTGCGTTGAGGGGCTGCAGAGCGCAGTCGCCGGCTACTCACCTTTCGAGCCGGCGATCTCCTTCGGGTTCTCCATCTGGTCGAAAATCGTGGGAGCGCTGCGCAAACAGCTCGACAAGGAGGGCTGGAAGCACCATGACATCGCCAACGCTCCCCGATCAGTCAGCCCGGACGGAACCATGGCGATCGCAGCAGTTGGCGGCGACTCACAGACTGCTCACGCGGATGGCGACCCGCGCAACGCACGCACCAAAGGCCCCAGATTCGCCAATGAGGTCGAAAACAACGCAGTAAAGAGTGGCGCTCCGCGATACACGCAGTGTCGGCTCGACCTCGGAGCGGGCGATGAGGATACAGCTTTCGCCAACCTGCAGACCTGGATCCTGCTCTACTTCTGGGACCGAACCAGAAATGAGTTACGCCTGGAGCTGTCACTGCCGATAGACTGCGACAAGGGCTTCGTCACCCAGTGGGAGACACGATTCATTCTTCCCGTGCAGGACCTTTCAGGACATACCGACTTGTCTTCCGATGACGACGTGCGGCCCTACGCAGCCACGCAGGACGTGGACTTCGAGATCACCGCTATCTCATGACGCTTGAGGCATCGCGAGTCATCCTGGCCAGGCAGAGGGCAGGACTGTCCAAGTCAGCGCTGGCCCACAAAGCGGGGACGACACCTCGTACAGTGACAACATGGGAGTCTGTGGGACCCCCCGCATCAAGGTTGCATCAGATCGCCACCATCACAGGCATGCCGCCTGAGTTCTTCTCAGTCGAGGAGATTGACCTACTGGACGAGAAACAGGTGTTCTTCCGGGCACGACGACGTTCTCCATCCGTCTTACTGCGTCGTTCAACAGCATTCGGAGCACTGGGCGTCGAGTTCTACAGGTCCATCTCCAAACACTTTATGACACCCGCCCTCAGCCTGCTCGACACCGAGTCTCGTAACTCACCTCAAGAGGCGGCTATGGCTCTGCGTCTAGCATGGGGAATGGGACAGGAACCTGTTCCCAACCTGGTGCAGATGGCTGAGGCTCACGGCATCAGGGTCCTCGGGATTCCGCTGGCGGATGTCAAAGTGGATGCCTTCAGTTTCTGGTCGGCGGAGGGGCGCCCCTTCATCTTCCTGTCCCGCGTCAAGACAGCGGAGCGTTCACGCTTCGATCTAGCACACGAGATCGGACATTTGATACTCCACTCGGATGTCACCAGAACCGAAGAGGTGACAGACCGGCAGATCGAACATGAGGCGAATATTTTTGCCGCCGAGTTCCTGCTTCCCACAGAGTCCTTGCGCGCCAAGCTGTCAAGCCCTCCGTCACTCGACACCCTGATGAAGATCAAAATCACCTACGGGACATCGGCCATCGCAACGGCGCGCTCTATCTACGACGCAGGAGTGTTGTCGGACTGGGGATACCGGCAGATGCTCGCTACGCTCACCACACGAGGCTTCCATCAAGGGGAGCCGGGCAGCACACTCCCCTATGAGAAATCACGGGTCTTCAGCACAGTCAATGATCATCTGAGGTCTCGGGGACTCTCAGTCTCAGACTGGGCTAGGACAATCGGTCAACGTCCTGACGACGTTACTGGTTTTATGCTCGGCCAAGCGCTTCACGCAGCCCCGGATACGGGCACGGAATCCATTTTTGAGAATTCAGGCAGCGAGGAGCACCCGACTGTCAGACCAAGACTTCAGATTGTGAAGTAGTTCAGTTCAGCAGTACCTGGGTTGGGTTCATCGGGTCAGGGCGCGGGTGACGGTGTCGGCCATGAGGCGGCCTCGCAGGGTGAGGACCGCCCGGCCCCGCACGGCCGCAGCGGCGTCGAGGAGTCCATCGGCCACGAGACCGGCCACGACGGGCACCAGGTGCGGCGGGGTGGCTTCGGCAGCATCAGGCCGGTGTGCTGATGGGCCACCCGGCAGGTTCCCGAGGCTCGCCAGCTCGATGCCCTCACGCAGGCGGATGCCCAGCATGATCCGCTCCAGCTCGCGGGAGTCGGCGTCGATGACCTCGTGCCCGGCCACGGGCAGGTGGTCGGTGGCGATCTGCCCGGCCCAGGCAACCGGGTGCTTGGTGTTCCACAGGCGCACGTCCCCCAGGTGGGAGTGGGCTCCGGGTCCCGCGCCCCACCAGTCCCAGTCGAGCCAGTAGGCCCGGTTGTGGCGGCACTCGGCGCCGGGCCGAGCCCAGTTGGAGAGCTCGTACCACTCGTAGCCGGCCTGGCGCAGGGCGGTATCGGCCATCTCGTACTTGGTGGCCTCGTCGTCGTCCTCGGGCATCGGGAGCTCTCCGCGGCGGACCTGCCCCCACATGCGAGTGCCCTCCTCGATGACCAGGGCGTAGGCGCTCACGTGGTCCGGGCCGATGAGGGTCACCTCGTCCAGGGAGCGCCTCCAGTCCTCGAGGGACTCCCCCGGCGCCCCGTAGATGAGGTCCAGGGAGGTGCTCAGGCCGGCCCGCCGCGCCCACTCCACCACGCGGGGCACTCGGGCGGGCTCGTGGGTGCGCTCCAGGACCTTCAGCACGTGAGGCACGGCGGACTGCATGCCGAAGGAGACGCGGGTGAAACCGCCTTCGGACAGGGTCACCAGGCCGGCCTCGTCCACGGAGTCCGGGTTGGCCTCCGTCGTCACCTCCGCATCCGGAGCGAGCCCGAAGCACTCGCGCACCAGCTCCAGCATGCTCACCAGGTCGGAGGCGGGCAGCATGGTGGGGGTTCCTCCGCCCACAAAGACGGTCTGGGCGGCGCGCACCGGCAGGCCCGCATCGCCCATGGCGCGGCGGGCGGCGCGCAGCTCGCCGGCGAGTGTTCCCACGAAGTCCTCGGCCGAGGCGCCCCGCCCCATGGTCAGGTTCGTGTAGGTGTTGAAGTCGCAGTATCCGCAACGCACCCGGCAGTAGGGAACGTGCAGGTACACCGAGAACGGGCGCTGACCCCCGCCAGGAGCGGGCGCGGCCGCCTGCGCCGGCAGCTCCCCCATTCCCGGCAGGGGCTCACCCACCGGCTGGGCCGGGCTCACTCGGTACCGCCTTGCTCGGCCCGCTCCTCGTCGCCCTCCAGGACGCCTGCAGGAATGGACGGCCCGGGCCTGCCGGAGTCGCCTGCGCGGGCAACGATCTGGGCGCACACGGTCATGAGCACCACGACCCCCGTCACCATGGCGAAAGGGGCCACCCAACCGCCGCTGTGCTCATGGACCCACCCCATCACCACGGGGCCGACGGCGGCCAGGCAGTAGCCGGTCGTCTGGATGACGGCGGTGGTCCGGCGGTTCTCGTCAACCGACTCCGAGCGGCGGATGACCAGGGTGAACAGGGCGGCGAAGAAGGCCCCCTGTGCAATGCCGGAGAGCATGCAGGGCACCAGCCAGTAGCCGGGGGCCACCGTCAGGCAGACCGGCAGCATGAGCCAGCAGGCGCAGATGACGCCCAGGACCCTGCTGGCCGGCCACCGCAGCGCCTCGAACATCACCGGGACCAGCAGGGGCCCCACGATTCCCAGCAGGGAGAACACGGAGGCGGCCGCTCCCGCACCGGACTCGCTCATGGAGAGCTCGTCAACCAGGGCCGTGGGCAGCCACCCCGAGATCGCGTAGTAGGAGAAGGTCTGGGCTGCGAAGGCCACCGCCATCACCCAGGTCAGGGGGCGTCTCCAGACGGCGGTACCGGTCGACGACGTCGGACTGGCCAGGGAGCGCTCCGTCACCCAGGAGGTCATGCCCGATCGCTCCCGCAGGCTCCGCCTGGGCGCCTGGCTGCCGGGAGGGAAGACCCACAGCCACAGGGCGCCTGCCAGCAGCACCGGGATCGCGGTCCAGGCGGCGGCCGAGCCCCGCCAGCCGATGACGAGGGCCAGCGGCACGGCCAGGGCGGTGGCCGCGGTGACGATGACGTTGCAGGTCGAGGAGTACAGGCCCGTCATGAGTGAGGTGCGGTGCCAGAAGTCGCGGCCGATGACCATGGGCGCCACCAGGTTGCCCACCGTCAGCCCCGCCCCGATGATGAAGGTTCCGGCGAAGGCCGCCCAGGAGGTGCCGGCCGAGCGCAGCAGTGCCCCGGCCAGAGCCATTCCCAGGGTGAGCAGGCCCGCAGTGTTGATGCCGAGGCGACGCACCACGGTCGAGGCCAGCGGAGTGAGCAGACCGAAGCACAGGATCGGCACGGAGGTCAGTGCGCCGCGCGCCACCTCCCCCATACCCAGGTCCTGCCCCAGGCGCGTCAGCAGTGGCGGGATGACGCCCACCGGAGCCCGCAGGACGGCGCAGAACCCGAGAAAGCCTGCGACGATGACCATGAGCCAGGCGCGGCGGGGCAGCCTGGGGACATCAGTCACAGCCGGTCCGTCGGGTACAGCAGGCCGTCACCGCGGCCCTCGCGCAGGCGCCAGGGCTGGGACTCCAGGTGGTCCCAGGCCTGGCCCTCGGCCTCGAGACGATCCAGGACGGAGGCGCCCCGCTCGGGGATCCAGTCCACCTCGGTGCGCACTGCGGTCAGGTCCCGGATCGTGCGCCCGGCGTCCAGGCCCCGCTGCTCGAAGCGGGTCATGACCCGCCCCTCGTAACGGGGCGACCACCCGCCACGCACCCCCGCCGGGGATCCCGGGTCCAGGCCGTTGCCCAGGCTGCCCTCCTCGGCGGTCTCGGCCCCCAGGTCGGGGCGGGCACCGGCGTCGTCGTGGCGGAAGTACGGCAGGGTCGCATCCGCGCGCAGGCCGGTGGGCAGCGCCGCCACGTCCTCGATGACGTCGCGCATCTGCCAGGCGTAGTCCGCCCAGTCGGTGGCCAGGCGCCACACCCCACCGGGACGCAGCACCCGCGCCACCGAGTCGGCGAAGGCCGTGGTCACCAGGCGGCGCTTGCGGTGGCGGGGCTTGCGCCAGGGGTCGGGGAAGAACACCCACACCTCGCTGGCGCAGGACACCGGCAGGGCTGTGGCCAGCAGCTGGGAGGCGTCGGCAGGAACGACCCGCACGTTGTGCAGGCCCTGACGGTGGATCGAGGTCACCAACCGGGCGATCGCGGTCTCCCAGACCTCCACCGCCAGGTAGTCCACCCCCGGGTGGGCGGCGGCGTGGGCCAGCAGCGCCTCACCGCTGCCCGAGCCGACCTCGACGATCAGTGGCCGGACCTGACCCACGTGCCCGAAGAGCTTCTCCGGCTCCAGACGGAAGCTCGGGGACACGGTGCGCACGGCGTCGGCCCGCGGTACATCGACCACGTAGCGGGGGCCGAGCTGGGCCAGGGCCTCGGCCTGGACGGGGCGCAGCCTGCCGCCGGCGCGCGAGAAGGAGCGCACCCTGGAGCGGATGGCGTGGGAGCGGGGCGGGTGGTGCTGAGCCATGCGGAGCCTTGCGTCCTTTACTTCTGTGAGGTCTCGAATCCGTCTGCCTGGTGTCCTCAGGCGCTGGGCGGTGCCCTCAGCCGACCTGCTCGTGGGCGGCGGCACGCACGTACTTCTTGGTGAAGGGGGCGATGACGCAGTTGCCGAAGACCTCGGAGTTGAGCAGCGCCTGGGCGTCGCGCGGGTCGTGGTGGGCGAACCAGCGCCGGCAGGTGACCCGGTGCCCCGGGGAGGAGACCACGCGCACCTCGTCACCGGCCTGCACCGCCCCCTCGGTGAGCACCGCCAGGTAGACGCCCACCCGGTTGCGCGCCGAGAAGACCTCCACCCAGTCCGCGCGACCCACGCCTCGGGCGAAGGTGGCGCACGGGTTGCGCACACCGGTCACCCTGACCCGCAGTCCTCCGTTGCTCGGGTCACCGATGGACAGGATCGCGCCGATCTCCACGTCGTCGACGTCTCCCTCGATGAGGAGGTTCTCCCCCAGCCGCCCCGGCTCGAT
>NZ_MSGO01000025.1 GCF_001929375.1 Actinomyces oris
GCTGGGTGCTTTCTGACGGGTCCTATCATGTCCACCATCGCTGAACGAATTGTCTTAATGCACCTTCTGGTGCTGGGTGCTTTCTGACCTGGCAAAGATCTAGAGTGGGTTCGCTGGCTCGCAGACGTCTTAATGCACCTTCTGGTGCTGGGTGCTTTCTGACGCCAACGACTACAATGACGTTGTTGACATTCTGTCGTCTTAATGCACCTTCTGGTGCTGGGTGCTTTCTGACCAGAGCGAGCGACACGCCTATGGTTCGCCGGAAGTCTTAATGCACCTTCTGGTGCTGGGTGCTTTCTGACAGCTGATGCTCGGGTGCCCCGGGGTGTCAGTCGTTAGTCTTAATGCACCTTCTGGTGCTGGGTGCTTTCTGACTGAACGCGCTGAATTTGGGTTCGGCCTGGCCCTTGAGGTCTTAATGCACCTTCTGGTGCTGGGTGCTTTCTGACCTACTAGCACTAAGGAGTGCATCAAAATGTCTAGTCTTAATGCACCTTCTGGTGCTGGGTGCTTTCTGACCCCTGCCTCTCGGAGTGGCGCCGTTGCGCCGTTTCCAGGGGCTGGAGCGCCACCGGCTCCGCAAGCACCCCGCGGGACCGGCCGGCACCTCCTCTATTTAACCACCTTTTGGCGTCCTGACGCCAAGCGCCACCGACGCCCCATCAGGCACCTTCAGCCACCAGCTTCCGACGACGTCAAGCCAAAAGGTCGACGTTCCGGACTGTGGCTGTGGACACAACCTACTGCGGTGGAGATGGAGCCGGGCTCTGGACTCGGCGTCAAGGGCGTTTCCCACGCCGAGCCACCCGGCCGCCCAGCTTGTCAACGAGCAGCCAGATCCCACCGCCGATGAGGACCGACCCGATAAGACCGAAGCCAAGAATCCACCCCCATCCCGCGTCCCAGCCGCCGATGCGCTGGTGGCGGACCGCGATACCCTTGGCGGCCTCCCAGTTGGACCAGATCTCCAGGAACACGCTCAGCGGCAGGCCGATGAAGGTCAGAACCGCCAAGGCGATCTCCATGACCCGTGTGGAGCGGGCGCGCTCCTCCTCGGCCTTCTGGTCGGCGCGGCCGATGCGCATCAGTACGTTCTCGCGGAGCCTGTGCGCCTGATCCCTGGCCTCCTCAACCAGTAGAGGAATCCGGTAAGTGTCCAGCAGGTAGGTCAGGAAGGCGTCGAGCTGTCTGTCGGCGTCGGTCATCATGGTCCACTGCTCGGAGACGACGAACCCGACCGCCTCCGAGTCGAGCTCGATCACACGATCCACCTCATCCGCGGCACGCGGCTGAACGTCGGCCAGACGAGCCATGAGCGAGGAGGCCCGGAAGCGCTGAAGCAGCATGAGCAGAACCGCCTCAATGAAACGCCCCTCAACCTGGGCCAACGGGAAGAACCCTCCCTGCTGAACCTGACAGAAGGAGCACCCATGGGACCCTGCGTAGGCCACCCAAGTCTGCGACAGCCGGTGGAGCTGCTGAGCACGCTGCTCGAAGAGCCCATCCTGGAAGGTCTCGTCGGTGCGCCGAGGAAGATGCCCCCACCGCCACGAACTGACGATGATGCGTTCCCTCGTCATACCCGATCCGGGCTCGGTGACGGACTGCCTGAGCCCCCGGTATCGCCTGCCCGCAGCCCTCTCCTGCTCGGTGCGCGCATCAGAGTCGTCCAGCTCGAAGCCCTCTCCCAGCTCCGAGGCGACGACGTCGTACGGCACGTAGGTGATCGTGTAGGGGTCGACATCCTCACGACCGTTCACGTCAGTGGCGCCGAAGCCGTGGCCGACGTCGTCCGGGCCGTGTCCGGACAGGAGGGAGAGGACTCGACTCACCTCATAGACGAGCTCCTTCCTCCCCTTCGGCTCCTGCGTGAGGTTACGGATCCAGGAGAACGCCTGAGGGCTCGACGGGTCACGCAGAACCAGGTGCACGGCGATAAGCACCTTCGTTACCGCCTCCCGGGCGGGGTGCCTGCCGGAGGGGCCGCTCACGGTCTCGATTCTGAGAACGTCCCACGCAAAGGCCGCGAGAGGAGCGGCACCGTGGCTGGTCCGGTTCTTCTCACTGACGAATACGGGTGAGAGCTCCTCGTAGACATAGTGGCCGCGGTGCTCAGCGGAGAGCATCCGTTTCCTCACCGGCTCGCGCAGCCGGCGAGATGCCCCATCGAAAACGGTCCGGCCCACTCCTCCCGTGATCGGTACCGGGCCCGGGGCGAAGAGGCGTCGCCACTGCTCCCACCGTCCGGGCAGCTCCCACGGAACGACGACGACGGCGCGCAAGGCGTTGTCATCCTCGGCATCGATCACCATGAGGTCCGTCGGCGTGCGCTCATCAATCTGACTCATCGGGCCTGCCTCCGACTCGACTCGAGGTGGTGTGAGGAGCCTCCCCGTGGGAGGCGAGCCGACGTGCTGCGATGACACGCCCCTGCGCGTCGCGGACGAGGTCGTCGGGCCAGACAAGATCAGCCCGCTCGGCGAAGTGCTCGGCAAGTGTACGGCTCGTGATGTACACCGTGCCCGGCCGGGGAGCGGGCAGAGGAGGATCGACGCCGTGAAGCACCGTGCCCACAACGAGGGGCACGGCATGAGTTGCCGTCGGTGAGTCCTCGGGGCGCGAGGGATCGACGACGTGAAGCGTCTCCAACCGGTCCCCGGACAGGACAAGACGCGGCACCACCCCGGATGAGGGGATGCGCAGCCGCTTCCCCGCAACGAGGTCGAGGACGACGTCATGCGGCGTGAGATTGACGAGGCGCTGCGGAGGGTCGCAGGCGCACTGTGGGCCGGTGCCGGTCACGGCTTCTCCCCGTAGCCGGTCTTCCCCAGCGCCTCCACCTGGTCTCGAAGTGAATGAAAACGATGGCCCCAGTCCCCAGCCCTCGCCCCGTGCTTACTCCCCACTGCGGCAATCGCCCGCCGTAGAAGAACCGGGTAGGTGTACCGGTTTCCGTCCGAAAAGTTTTGAAGAGAGAGCTCAGTCGCAACGTCAAGAGTGTTCCTGCCATGATTGATGGGAATCTTGTTGCGTACCCGAATAAGCAGGCGGAGAAGGCTTTCCGAGGACTCGGATTCGAGCTGCTTCAACGTCTTCCTGTAATCGCTTCCCTGATCGAAGTCCGGGGACGCGCAGGCGAGTGCAACAGGGGCCTTGAAATTGGGGTCCCGATGCCTTTCGTCTGGCGTCCTCAGCAGCTCGCCAACGATAGTGGTGAGCCGTGCCTGAGCGTCCGAAGGAACTGTGTCCACCAAGTCCGCCACTGCGTTCATGGCGCCCAAGACGGTGCTGGATACGCCGTCGAGATCATTCGTGTTCACGGCCTCGATGAGTCGGTCCGCCAACGTGGTGGCCTCGTTGGAAAGAACCTCCATCGCTGGGTCGCCCAAGGAGAGGAGCCGGCTGGCGGATAGCAGGTCGAAACGGTTGAGGCAGTATGTGGTTGCTTCCAGGAGTGCCTGGCGAACGTCACGGTCAAGGCCCAGCTGGTGAAACTGAACGGATTCCTTCGACTCGCCTGACCCGGCGTCCTTGCTGTTGACCATTGACAAGAGGAATACGGGAACTCCGTGCTTCGCTCCGAAGGCCTGAGCCGCATGGAGCAAGCTGATGGCGGCCGCCTTCTCTCCCAGGACTGTCACGACAACGGCGCGGGGCCGCGCTGTGCGTTCCCCAAGCCAGTGCTCCGCGGCTCTGCTCAGCTCCTTCATCGTTGAAGATATGGTCTCCGAAGAGACTCCGGGCCGAGTGATCGACTCCCCGTAGTCGTGGACTTTGCTGGAGGCCTCGTCCAAGTTCCAGGGTGAGTATGAGGTCGAGTGTCCTCCGTGCTTTACCTCCTTCAGCACTCGTTCCCCCTCGCTGAGGCTCGAGCTGGAGCACGCGATGAAGGCACTCAGTGTGAACGGCCCGTGAACGGCACATGCTTGCCGTACGGAATCACTCGGTTCCGAAGTGAGAAGGGAGGCGATGACAGGCTCTCGGCTGTTTCTGCCAGGTGCGTCCGCGCCGGAGGTGAGGGGCGTGCTGTGGGCTGCTCTTCCCTGGGCGGTCAACAGGCATACGTCACCGGACGGCACTGACAACCATTCCGGAGGCTCCCCGACCGCCTGCTCTATCCTCTCCTGGAGATTGTTGGAGGTGAGGCTCCTCAATGGTGACTCAAGGTTGTGCATCGCATACTTTCCCAAGTCGTTCAGGTCGCCTTGAGCTGCCAGCCAGGATTCCGGCTCCTCCAGGGGGTGATCGTTTTCCTTTCGTTTGAGTTTTCCGATAATCTTTCCCAGCTCGCCTTTAAGGTTGGAGTCCTTGAGTTTCTGGGAGCCGTCGCGATACTGGTGCTTGTCTCGAAGATGTTTATAATTTGCAACCACCCAGGATCGTAGCGTCATCGCGGCGGCAAGGTCGCCGCGGGCGACATCTGCTTGAAGAACCTGCGCGAAGTCCTCGACCGATGGCTCCGAATCCAGCTCGCCCATGACCCGACGAACCGCGTCGGCGGCCTTCCTCACCTCCGCGTCGATGCGATCGGATCGTTCGTAGATATCATCCAGAACCGTCGGCAGCCCGAGCCCCATGAGCCAGCCCCGCAACGGGTCGGCGTCGACCGACATCGGGATCAGGGGGAGAGCCTGACCGCCCGATCCTTCCTCGACGCGGTCGACGAGCACGAGTGACCACTCATCCTGATGAGTGGCTGCGGCAACTCCGGCCGCCTCGGCGAGAACTGCGGTAGCCCCTCCCGCCACGGCTAGCAGGACGTGCCCGTCGTGTGCGCCGATCGACCGCTCCAGCAGCTCGATGCTCTCGCGGCTCACCGCCAGACTCGGCAGGGTACAAGCATCGTGAATGATGATCTCGCTTGTCCCGGCGAGATCGGCCGCATCGAAGGACGCGATTCTCAACGCATGGACGAGCGTGCGTGCGAGCCCGCCGGTCGGCGTGTCTCCGCCTTCCACCCCGATGACGAGTACCTCGGTGGTTTCATCGGTGCCCGTAGCCGCCGAGAGCTGAGAAACTGCTTTGAGCTCTTTTCGCAAGGCGCTTCCCGAGCGGGGTGAATGCGCGGCGTCCGTGTTTTCGTGACTCGGAGTCCGAGTGAAAGAGAGGTCGAAGAGACGCCGTGCGGCCTCATGGGGCGTCATGCAGTTCTCGAGTTCTTCTGCTCTTAATGGGCCGATCTCGTCCGGATCTTCAAAGGGCGATGGCGCGCCGAGATCGGCATGGCCTGCGATATGAACAAGCAGCATGATTGACTCTTCTCCTTTGAATGGTGCGGGCGCACCCTTGAGGTGCTGGAAATGAGGCTCGCATCAGCATGCTCTGCTGCAGACTGACTGCTTACTCGGCGGGCTGGTTGAGAGGTGGTCGCCTGCCCCGTAACAGTGCCACACCCGCGGCAGGTGCGCAGAGTTTTTACAAGGTTGGATGTTGTCGCGTGTTGTTGGGGTGGCAGGGAAAACCGGCAACCGTAAACCCACATGGCAATGTTTGTCAAGGACGTCATTGTTCTGGGTGAACACTCGCCACGCCAACCGGATGTCTGGTAAGACTATCCCGGGGCCCACAGCCGCGCCGCCGTACGAACGGAGTTGACGATGCACCTTGTCATGCTTGAAACCAACGGGAATCAGCGCTTCATCTTCTCCTCGCCGCGGCTGCGAGACAGTGTCGGAGCGTCCTCCATGCTGACCAAGCTCGAGCAATGGACTGCGCACGAGCTCCTCACTACTGGCGCGGCCGCAGCCTGGTGCGCGGCTCGCGGACTGCCCGACGGCCGGGAACCGCACGAGTCCCAGTGGGTCTCCAAGTCCTCCGGCAAGGTCATCTTCCTGGTGGATTCAGCCCAACAGGCCAAGGACGTCATCGGCGCCGTGACGCGCAAGGCCCTCGCTGAGGCGCCGGGCATGGACGTCTCCGGCGTCTTCATCCCCCTGCCAGCGCCGTCGAACCCACAAGACTCTGACACCGCCTACGTCACCGATAGCGCACTCAAGGACATCCACGCGGAAGCAGCCCGCTACGCCCTCCAACGCCCGCCCGCCGAGGCGCGCTTCTCCCAGCTGCCCTTCCTCGCCCGTGCCAAGGACTCCTCCATGCCCGCATCCCCACCGCTGGGTACTCGGGACGAGGCCAAGGATGATCGCCAGGACGCGTTGTCGCTGGCCTCGCGCGTCCGGCGCTACCGGGCGTACCAGGCACGGCTCGATCTTCTGAAGACGGGGGTCAATCGCAGTTCCGACCTCTCAGACAAGCAGACGCTCCTCATCCGCGACCCGACGATGCTGGCCAAGAAGCTCCACCAAGTTTTCGTTGAGGGCATCGAGCCGGTGGGTGATGAGGGCAGGCCGTCACCCGAGGAGAGCATCTCGCGGGGAGCAGAGGAGCTCCGTCCGCTTGAGCACGCCATCCAGTCCAACCCGGATGCCAGCAGCACCGCTGACTCGGACACCGACTCCGGCGACTACTCCTTCCTGTCCAAGGTCGCCGTCATCCACATTGACGGCAACGGCGTCGGCGGCATCATGAAGGATCTCGAGTCCTCGACGGACCGCGTCGCCCCAAGCGTGTTCAAAGCCGAGGTCGGCTGCGACCGCGACGACCCCGACGCCCTGCGTCGTTTCCTCCTGGCGGTCAACGAGCGCCTGCAAAACGCAGTCGAGCACGCCTTCGCCGCAGCATGGACGCGAATCGACGAGCTGTCCGAACATGATGACGACCAGCCCAGACGTCGGCACACCGCCATCCCGGTCGTCCCGGTGATCCTCGGTGGCGATGACGTCACCGTCATCACCAGCGGCGACTACGCCCTGCCCTTCGCCGCCGCCTACCTTCGCCACTACGAGGAGGCCACCGGCAACGACCCGATCCTGCGCTGCCTCACCCCGCCCGAGGGCCAGGACACCGGCCCCATGACCGCCGCTGCCGGCGTCGCCATCGTCAAACGCAACTTCCCCTTCCACATCGCCTACGAGCTGGCCGAGAAGCTGGTCGATCGCGCCAAGAAAGTCGGCAAGACGGCGCAGCCGCCGTGCTCAACGCTCGACTACCACGTCCTGTTCGACACCACGGTCCTCGACCCCGACGAGGCCATACGCGGCTACGAGAGCTTCACCACCCGTCCCTTTCGCCTGCTCAACGACGAGACGCCGTCGGCCCCGTGCACCTGCAGCGCCGGCTCCAGAGCCGCCGGCTCCGGCGACGGTGAGGACAGCACATCCGCCGACTCCTCGACGAACGATCTTCGCCACGAGTCCTGGGAGGCGACCTGCCGGTGCGTCGCCCGATTCAAGGGGGTGCCTCTCGGCAGCACCGCCGAGAGCCGGAACGAGACCGACCCCGAACCGTTCCCACGCACCCGGGCGGCGCGCATCCGCGGCCTGCTGTCCGCGGACGTGCGGGAACGAGCCGCTCATCGTGACGACGACGCGACGGACGCTCCGACCGCTGAGACCGCGGACCGCGAGACTCCGGGCTCCGAGGCGCCTGAGGAGAAGGAGGACCGGGAGACTCCGTCGCTCCGTCGCGCCCGTGACGAGTGGAAGGCGGCCCGTGAGGATGTCGGCGACTGGATCGACACCGAGCTCGGCGGCCTGGGCGCCGTGTTCGACCTCCTGGAGCTCTCCGACCTCCTCCCGCCCTCCTTCTTCGAGCTCCCCCTCCCCAGCCTGGGGGAGGCCCCCAACACCGCATCGGAGGCCACCGAATGAGCCCCTCATCCCCGACCTCCTTCCCCCTGTCGGTCACCTTCCACTCCGACTGGGGCGTCACCACCGGAACCGGCGTCGCCGGCGGCGTGGACTCCGTCGTCGAGAAGGACGAGCGCGGCCTGCCGATCGTGCGCGCGACCGTGCTCGCCGGCGTCGTGCGGGAGCAGTCGCTCCTCGCGGCCCAGGCACTCGACGACGGCTCCGGCCGCTCCTGGCGCGCCTTCGCCTCCGCACTGTTCGGCTCCGACCTGGCGCCGCGACTCGTCACCTTCTCCGACGCCGGGCTCATCGACCCGCCGGCCGACCCCGCCGACCTCATCCACGAGGTCGTCTCCCTGTCCATCGACGAGAGGACCGGCACGGCGCGCGAGGACTTCCTGAGGATCTTCGAACGCGCCGGCGCCTGCCGGCTGCGCGGCGAGGTCACCCTGTCCGACGTCGACAGGGACGGAGGCCCCCTGACCTGGAGCGACGAGCAGCGCGACGCCGCCGAGCTCCTCCTGGCCCTCTCGGGCTTGCTGGTGCGCGCAATCGGCTCTAACCGGGCGGCCGGCGACGGCGTCTGCGACGTCCTCATCCACGCCGACCACGAGCCCGGTGACGCCCGGGCCGTCAAGGACTGGTGCCGCACACAGCTGGGCAGGTGGAAGGGGCGCGGCGCCCCGCAGGTCCCCGCGGCGGACGCTGCCGCTGCGGCGGCCCCGGTCCTTCAGGCGAGCCGTGCATCCACCGCTACCGGCACCTTCCACGAGGCGACCCTGACGATCGACCTGCGAACCCCGGTGGTCTCCTACGAGGTCCCCATGTCCAACGAGATCCGCTCCCTGGACTTCCTGCGCGGCACCGTGCTGCTGCCCTGGGCGCACCGGCTCATCACGCGCACCGTCGCCCAGGCCCCCGGCGCATCGGAGGCCCTCGTCCAGGAGGTCCGCGACGCCGTCGTCAACGGGGAGCTGCTCGTCTCCGACGGCGTCGTCTCCTACCAGGGGGAGCGCGGGCTGCCGATGCCCCTGGTGTTCTCCAGCCCCAAGGTCGGCCAAGGAGCCGAGAGCCAGGAGCCCCAGACGGCTGAGGGCGAGGGCGAGAAGGAGATGCGCGTCTGCAACCGGATGCGCGCTAAGGAGCCCGAGCGCGAGGTCCACAAGCCGCTGCGCGACGGATACGTCTTCCCGGCCGCCGGCGCGAAGGGCGCCCCGGCGCTCATCGGGCGGCAGTCCACGGCGCACGACGCCGCCACCGGGGCGGCCAGGGACGGCCGGCTCTACCTGGTGCGGGCGCTCCCGGCGGGCCTGAGCCTCCAGACGACGGTGACGGTCTCGACCCGCCTGTACCAGCGGATCGGTGAGCAGCTGGAGGCCCTCGCCGGCACCGGGCACCGGGCCCGCCTCGGGGCGCGTCGCCTCAGCGGCACCTTCGGGGAGACCGAGTGCACCCTCTCGGCCTTCGCGCCGAGCCCGGCGCCCCAGGTGGTCGACGCCGAGGACACGACGATCTGGTTCACCTCCGACGTACTGGCCCGCTCAGCCCGGCTCGGCCCGGGCGGGAGCCTGACCGACCTGCTCGCCGCCTTCGAGCGGGCCGGCGCCCCCATTGAGCTCGCCGAGGCGGACGGGACGTGCTTCAACGCCGGGGTCAGGCACCGGCGCGTGGACTCCTGGTCCGCGGCGAGCCACCAGCCCCGGGCCACCCGCATGGCCATCCAGGCCGGCTCGGTCCTCAAGGTGAGAACCACCGCCCCGGAGAAGCTGGCCGCCCTGGCGGCCGTCGGCATCGGGGAGCTGCGGGCGCAGGGCTTCGGGCGGTTCGTCGTCGGGCATCCCCTGCTGGAGAAGGAGACGTTCACACTGAGGAGCCTTCACGGGGAGGACCTCGCACCGACTGCTGATGGTGCTGCGGCATCGGAGGAGGCTCAGCGATGAGAGTGACCCGCTATGAGCTCACCGTCCACCTGGTGACGGACGCGCCCCTCCACTCGGGAGGCGTCGACGAGGTGGTCGACCGCAGGCGCGACCCAGAGGATAGGACCACCGTCGCCCGGCGATTCGCCCGCGACGGCCGCGGCCGGCCGGTCCTCACCGGGCGCTCCGTCAAGGGTGCCCTGCGAGCGGCCTGCCAGCGATTCCTCGAGGAGCACGGCGACGCCGTCGGACTGGCCGAACGCGAGCTGCAGCAGCTGTGGGGCGATGACGGAACGCGCGGGGCCGGCTCGGCGGCACCGCTGCGGGCCTCGGCGATCACCGTGCACACGGTCGAGCTGCCCACCGAGGGCTATGAAGGGGATGAGGAGCGCAAGGTCATGCTCCCGACCCGGATGGGCAACGCCATCGACCGGTACTGGGGCTCGGCCGGCGATACCGCGCTGTTCGAGCACGAGTACCTGCCCCGCGGCAAGGAGCTCGCCCTGACCATCACCGCGGAGGCCGGGCTGCCCGACGGCGTCGAGGTGCCTCAGGGCGATGTCGCCCCGCCCGGGCCGGAGCAGGTCGAGAAGCTCTTCGCGCTCATCATCGGGCTCATCAAGGACGGCAGGGTCGCCTTCGGCGGCCGGCAGAACGCCGGGTGGGGGAGAGTCACGCTCAGCGACTCGAAGAAGGCCTGGACCCTCACCAAGGCGGAGCCGGGCAGCCGGGTGGGCCTGGAGGAGTGGCTCTCCGGTGCCGGCGGGCGCTCGGTCGACGTCGCCCCCGTGGACTGCGGGGGCAGCGGCCGGATGCGGATCGAGATCACCTGGGACAGCCCTTCCGGGATCCTCGTGGCCGAGCCTCAGAAAGACGGTCCCGGGGAGGGGGCCGACGCCGGGGCCGCAGACGGAGCGCCGGAGGGCGCGGACTCTGAGGAGACGAAGCCGGCCCGCCCCCTGCGCGCCGGCCCGGAGGAGACCGACCCGATCGTGCTGCCCGGAAGCTCCGTCCGCGGCGCGCTGCGGACCCGGGCGACGCGGATCGCCCGCACCATCCTGCTGGCGAAGAAGGACCCGAGCACGGGGGCCGACTGGTCGGGCGCCGGCGTCCATGAGCAGCTCGCGCAGGATCCGAGCCTGGTGCGGGACCTGTTCGGCTCGACGACGCACCGCGGTGCGCTGACGGTCCTCGACACGCTCGCCGCTGAGGACGGCCCGAGCCGCAAGGTCACGCACAACGCCGGCGACCGGTGGACCGGCGGCGTTGCGGACGGGTTGCTCTACAGCGAGGAGGTCTACGACTCCACCTGGAACAGCATTGTCCTGGAGATCGACCTCGACCGGTTTCTGACCAACGCGCGGGCGGGCCTGGAGGAACCGGGCGGGCAGGAGGGCAGCCGGGGCGAGGACCGCAGTCGCGCCGCCTTCTGCCTCCTGGGGCTGGTGCTCGCCGAGCTGGCCGCCGGGACGCTCCCGCTGGGGAGCCGCGGCACCCGGGGCATGGGGCAGGTCGAGGTCAAGGCCATGGCCGTGACCGGCGGAAAGGGTCTGGGGATCGAGGACTGGGCACTCAAGGCGGAGGACGGTGCTGGCGAGTCGCTTCCTCGGCGGATTCTGAAGGGGCTCAGGGACGTGAGCTCCGGGATCGAGAGGAATCCGAGGGCCGGAGCCGGCTGGGAGGGATGGTCCTCCTACCTGGTGGGCAGCAGCGAGAGGCCGCTTGAGGACAAGGAGGAGCGGGATGCCTGAGAAGACGTGGGAGCCGGAGCCGTTGCGAGAGGCCGTTTGGAAGGACATGCCCGGCGCGGGAGCGGAGCAGCCCGGGGGCGCTGGGCTTCAACGGGTTCTTGAACGCGCCGAGGACCTGGGAGGCGAGATGAACGGCGTGGCCTACACGACCAGCGGCGCCTACTCGGTGAGAAGGGCGGGGGCCTCCGGGCTCACCACCCTGATCGAGCGGGACGGCCAGGCCGGTTCCCGGGAGGAGGAGATCGACCTTGACACGGTCTTCGAGCTGCGCCTGTGGCGGGTGATGGGCAAGAAGACCGACGGCGGCAACGTCGCCGGCGAGGACGGCGTCCTGGCCCATGAGCTGCGGTGGCTGAACGGCAGTGGGGCCGCTGAGATCGTGGTCGGGGAATCCTGCGAAAGTGTCCCGGGCGGCAGCGACTGCTGGGTTCGGGACAACAGCTACCTCCAGCACGGGGAGAAAGGCGACGTCATGGACAGCATCGAGGTCTTCACCGTGGAGGAGACATACGGAAACACCGTATTCACCGACGAGCTCATGACCGGAAGGTGGGGCTGACATGACCTCGTTCCAGCCGTTCCACTCCGCCGTCAACCGGATTCCGGTTCTCAGACCAAAAGTCCTTGATCTTGTGGATCGAAAGGCACTGCCCGCCGATCTGTTCGGGGACCAGGAGCCCCCGGCGCACGATCACCTGTTGTTGGAGCGCTGGTCGGGGTCGATCGATCTGGAGCTGACGGTGAGGACTCCTCTCGTCTACGGCGAGCAGAGAGAGAACCCCGGCGGCGGCACCCAGGTCGAGATCCCCACGGATCAGCAGGGGCGCGTGGTGTTCCCGGGGACGATGGTCAAGGGAATGCTGTCGCGTGCCTATGAGGTACTGACCGCGTCCCGATTCAGAGTGTTCGAGGAGCATGCCAAGCCGCTCACCTACAGGGCGGATGTCGCTGACGCATTGCGCCTCGTCCCGGTACGGGTCGTGGAGGTGAAGGACAAGGATGGGGGAATCATTGTTGAGCTGTTGCGCGGCAGCACCGGGGACGGGGACGTGGAGTACAAGGATCAGTTCGATCATCGCCCGTTCCCCATCATGCTCGCCGCCTCCCTCCAGGACGGAGGAAGAGGGCATGCTCAACGTGGGCATGGATTCAACGAGACACAGTTCCGTGCGATGACGAGGCATGAGAACAAGGTGCGTTGCGATCTGGCTCTGTGCCTGCATCCAAGGGGAGGTCATTACGCCTACTGGCAGGTGGTCGGCCTGTACGACGGCCGGGGGAATCCCGTCTGCGCCTTCAATGTGCGGAACGATATAGACGTCGTGGGTGAGCGCAATGATGTGACGGGTTACGTCTATCGCACAGCGAGGGACGGAGATCAAGCCTCAGATGTGTTTCCTCGGAAGCACGATGAACGGGTGTTCTTCGATCTCTCTGAGAGCCCTGAAAGGTTCGAAGTGGACCGGAGTGTCGTTGAGGCCTATCGCGGAGTCGTCGACAGCTATGCGCAGCAACGTGAGGAGAACGACCTCCAGCCCGGGATGCGTCCGAACCGCTTCACAGGTGTGGACTCCGAGTCCCTCCTCCACGTGGGATCCCTGGCATACGCCGTCCTCTCCGACGATGAGACCGCCGTGGAGGAGCTGGTACCGACCATGGCGGGACGCCGCTCGTATTGCATGAGCCCCCGCAGTCTTGCTGAGGAGCAGCGTGTTGCTCCACTTGGGGCCGCCGCAGAGGCGTCAGCCGCCGACAGGCTCTTCGGGTACGTCGTCCCCGACACGCGCGAAGGCGCTGAAGACGGTGACGTTGCCGCCAGGGGGCGGCTCATCTTCGGGCAGGTGGATACCTCCTCCGTTGTCTTGAGTCGAGACGAGACCCCCATTGCTCCTCTTCTCTCCCCTAAACCGGCTTCTGCTCGCAGATTCCTGACCGATAGGAATGGTCGGACTCCTCGGAACGCGGGGAAGGTTCTACAGCGCTCAGAGTATTTCAGGTCCGGACAACACCTTGGTGTGGCGGTGCACCCGATCCATCGCTCGATCCTGGGCTCGGAGGAGTTCCCCGCGTCAGCGACGCGGGCTCCCCGTCAGGAAGGAGTGACCCAAGGGGAGAATCTTCAGATTCAGTCGGTGGTGAAGACATGGATTCGTCCCGGAAGCGTCCTGCGGTGCCGGATGCGGTTTGAGAACCTGTCTCGCAACGAGCTCGCCGCCCTGGTCTGGTTGCTGGAACCTGCGAATCTTGTCCCGGCGTCGGAGCAGAACGCGGAAAAGAGTAAGACCGGCTATCTTCGCGTCGGGCTTGGTAAACCATTGGGTCTCGGTGCCGTTGAGGTGCGCATGGCGAAGGACGGGCTTCGAGCCGTGAATGTGGGCGGTGAGAATGATCTCTCTGAGGCATATCAGAACCTGTCAGGCTGCTTGGGCGTCAGTGAGACGGTGCATCGTCCTGCGGACTTCGCGCTGAAGATCAACCCGGCCGCCTTGCCGTGGGTTCAGGCTCTCCAACGCGCGTCCTTCGGGTACTCGGACGGCAGGCCTGTCCGTCACATGCTGCTCAATGAGAACCAGGAGAACAACAAGGTCGATCGCTACGGAGATCCTAAATGCGGCTTGAGCCCGGTCGACATGTTCGGGGCCGGAGACACGAAGCTTCTTCAGGTTCCTGAGCCCGAGCGTCGCAACGGGGGACGGCAGCATCGTGGAGGGCGCCAAGGCGGCCATCACGGCAACACTCATCACCACGGCCGGCGGCACTGATCGTCGCACAAGATACGGGCGTCGTCGCCGGGCGGGGTGCGTTGGTGAGCTGCGCGTACTCGGCGTACCGCAGGCTCACCACACTCCTCGGTACAGCCCGGCGTCGTCGAGCGCGGGCGCGGTCCCGTGGACCTCGCTGCGCGCCAGGCAGGAGTCGCACAGCGGGTAGAGGTGGATGACGTCGTCGGCCTGGTTGATGATCTCGGTGACCTGCCGGCGCACCTCGTCGAGCTCGGCGGGCTCCAGCCGCAGCTGGAAGACGGACTCCTGGAGCCGGTAGCCCCAGCCCTCCAGCGCGGCCGCCAGGCGGGCCCGTCGCGCAGGAGGGCCAGGGAGAGGCCGGGGCGCTTGTCGGTGGAGGCGTGCAGCACCCCGAGCGAGGGCTCGAGCCCGGCGGCCAGCAGAGCTCCCGTGCACTCGGCCAGCAGGATCGCGTAGGCGTAGGAGAGGGCGGCGTTGGCCAGGTCCTTGGGCGGACGGCGGCTGCGGCCGTCGAAGGCGACGTCCGGTGGGACCAGCCCGGACAGGCAGCCGAAGTATGCCGTTGAGGCGGCGCCCTCCAGCCCCATGAGCTCGTCGACGTCTGCGGCCTGCTTGGCGTCGTCGGCCAGCTGCCGAATGGTGGTGCAAGGCGTCTCGACGCCGCTTCCCCGGCTGCGCCGGCCGGTGCGGTGCAGCACGGAGACCTGGTGTCGCATCTTGGCGCGCACGATGGCGCGCGCCAGTGGGAGGCGGGCATCGTCGTCGGTGGCGAAGGACGCCTGGGTCAGGAGCCGGCGGGCGCTGGCCGTCGAGCGGGGGCCGGCGAGCTGGCCCAGGTAGCCGCCGTGGCGGGAGAGGAAGATGACGTCGATGTCGTTGTACAGCGCCCAGGACCGGGCTCCGGATGACAGCCCGACGGCGCCGGTGAGGACGATCCGGCTGACGGCCCGGCGGGGGACGGAGACCTGCGGCAGGCCGTCGGCGCCGTCGACGATGAGACGGTTCTGGCTGACGTGGACGCGGGCGCCGTCGCGGCCGACGTAGACCACCTGGTCCGGGTCGGGACGGCCCTTGATGTCGTGGCGGGGGTCGACGGGCGGGAAGCTGCGGGAGAAGTCCGTGCCCAGGTAGCAGAAGCCCTCATCGAAGCTGGTCATGGCGGTTTTCTCCTGGTTGAGTCGGAGTCCTCTGGGCGTCAGGAGGGTGTCGAGGAGCTCGAGGGCCTCCAGCAGGTCGGGTTCATGGGGGCTGCAGATGACGATGTCATCGGCGAAGCGGGCGTAGCCGTAGCCCGCGTCGCCCATGGCCCGGTCGACGTCGGTCAGGGCCAGGTTGGCCAGGAGCGGGGACAGGCAGGAGCCCTGGGCGATGCCGCGGTTGCGGGTACGCCGCTCGCCCCTGGCGCGCCGTGGCCGGGCAATGAGCCTGATGAGGTCGATGGTGCGCGGGCAGCCGGTGATGGGGGAGAGGGTGGCCAGGGCGTCCTCGATGTTGAGGTTGGGGAAGTAGTCCTCGATGTCGGTGCGCAGGACGTAGCAGTAGCCTGCGTCCCGCAGCCTGGCGAGGTGGTCGACGGCGTCGTCGGTGCCGATACCGGTCCGGTAGGCGAAGGAGCATGGGGACATGGTGAGGTCGGCCCTGTGGGTGATCGTGTTGACGACCGCGCGCTCGACGACCCGGTCCCGGATGGAGGGGATGTGCAGGGTGCGGACCTCCCCGGAGGTGCCCTTAGGGATGCCGAAGCTCAGGAGCGGGTCGGGCTCGTAGGTTCCTGAGCGCAGGGACTCGGAGAGCTCGGTGAGGAAGTCATCGAGATGCTCGGCGAACTCCTTGGTCTTCTTTTGCAGGATGCCGTCGGAGGCGTCCTTGGCGAGGACCATGCGCCAGCCGTCCTCCAGGCCCTCGCGGGAGCTGATGCGCTCGAACGGGGTGCCGGTGCCCGACTTGGACAACGTAAATCCGGCTGCGTGCTGGAGCGGGTGAATGTCCTCCCCGAGGTACTGGCCCGGTTTCGCGCAATCGGAACGACGGCGACGACGGTGCGGGCGGGATGGGGGCGGCGGTGTCGTTGACGATGGTGGTGGTAATGGCGGGTCTGGACGCATCATTGCGGCCTTTCAAGGGCGGGAACGTGAAGAGGGGCTGGAAGACAGGATATCGAGATGCTGGCGGACAAGGGTGAAAATCGGCTGCGGTGTCCCAGCACATGCCGATATATGCCTTCATGCACCTTCTGGTGCTGGGTGCTTTC
>NZ_MSGO01000026.1 GCF_001929375.1 Actinomyces oris
CTATCTCGGCTGACTCGGAGACTTTCTTGCGGTACTGGTCGGTGGCGTGCTCTTTTCTGTATCTGGCGACCCAGTTACCCACCGTTTGGGCTACAAGACCGTATGAGGCGGCCACCGAGGAGATGGTACGTTCCTTCTCGATCACCTCACGCACCACCTGGGTCTTGAACTCGTCTGAGTATTTCGCTGCTGGCATGGTCTCCATCCTATCGACTCACGGGAAGAAAAACTCCCCCAGTCCGAGAAACACCACGCACCCCACCTCCCTCCTGATGGCCGTCTGTGACTGGGGTCGGTCACGCCAGGAGTAGTACCCTGATTTTGATACCCTGGACCACCGACACATTGAGGAGATGGAGGCTTATTCATGGGGTGTAGGTGAATATGAGTCCGAGGATGGCTGTGATGGTTTCTGGGAAGGTTTGTAGTGGTCTTCTGTAGCCGGTGTGTAGGACTCTCCAGGTCTTGATGTTGGCGATGACTCTCTCGATCTTGTACCGGATCTGGTTGACAGTGGTGTTGTAGGTCTTGTCGTCTGGGTGGAGGGGCAGGTTCGGGGGTTTTCTCTTGGGGGTGATCATTCCCAGTCCGATGTACCCCTTGTCGCCGATGTGGCGGGGTGGTGGTGTCCCGTCGGGGAGGTCGGTGGCGGGTACGTCGAGCAGTCCGCAGCGGCGCAGGGCCTGGGCGTCGTGCGTGCGTCCGTCCTGGGGGTCGGACACCCAGGCCAAGGTCCCTGACAGGGTGCAGGCCACCTGGACGTTCAGACCCGTGGTCTTGTGCCTACCTTAAGTCAAGCTCAGGATGACCCTTCCAGGACCAGCACTGAAGCAGGGTGCCGTCGATGATCAGCTGGGCCGTGGGGTCCAGGTCCTCCACCGTCGGTACAGAGGCTTGGAGAGCCTGGGCGATCAGGGGCGTGTAGGCACTGATGACGCGGGAGACGGTGGCCTGCCTGACGTTGTAGACCTCGGCGAGCAGCTCCTGGGGCAGGTTGTGGCGCAGGTAGGTCAGGGTCAGGCGCACGCACAGGAACAGGCCCAGCACCTTGGCCCCGAACGCCGGCAGGTCGGGACTGGTGGCGTGAATGGCCTCGCACAGGTCCAGGACATCATCGCGAGTGATCTTCGTGCTACTATTCGTCATGGCGGTTTGCTTCTTGGTTGGATTGGCTTAAGCACCAAAGATTCTCTCAAGAGCAAGCCGCCACCCTATCTAACGACACACCCCCCTTAAGCAGCCTAAACACCCCTATGAATAAGCCTCATGGGGTAGGAGCCTTCTTCGCGGTTGATCAACTCGTAGCGCTCGGTCACGGTCGTTCCTTGGCGAAGAAGGCGGCTGCTTTTTTCAGGAACTCATTCTCCTGACGCAGCTCCCTGTTCTCTGCTCTCAGTTTTGCTATCTCGGCTGACTCGGCTGCCTTCTTGCGGTCCTGATCGGTGGCGTGCTCCTTCTTGTATCTTGCGACCCAGTTACCGGCTCTTCGTGTTTGAGGGTGTGGTAGGTGGGGCTTATCGGTTGGTTTAGGTGGTTGTTGTCAGGTGGTCTTTGAGGCGTCCGGTGTGGATGAGGCTGCGGATGGTGTAGTTGGCCAGGTTGCGCAAATCCCAGGGCGATGCCGCGTAGGTGCTCCAGGCGCCCGTTGATCGCTTCGGTGGGGCCGTTGGAGGTACGGGGCTGGTCGAAGTAGGCCAGGATGTCGGAGGCTCTTTCAGTCAGGGTCTTTGCCAGGGTCTGGATCTCTTCCAGCTCGTCTGGGATGGCCTGCTTCAGGGAGTCGATGAGCCGTTGCATCAGGTACTTTCCCAGGCCCGCCTCCTCGGTGCGGTAGGCCTGGATGAGGCGCTGGTAGACGCCCCAGGCGGCCTGGACCGCAGCGTGGCGATCATCAGCGAACAGAGCCTCGAGACGCTCGGCCTGGGCGTCGGTGAGCAGGCCGGCCCCGGTGTGCAGGGTGCGCCTGGCCCGGTAGAGCCGGTCACCCGCCCGGCCCCGCCGGCCCGT
>NZ_MSGO01000027.1 GCF_001929375.1 Actinomyces oris
TCTGAGTATTTCGCTGCTGGCATGGTCTCCATCCTATCGACTCACGGGAAGAAAAACTCCCCCAGTCCGAGAAACACCACGCACTCCAGTTAATAGTGTGTCGCTAAATAGGATGGCGGCTTGCTCTTGAGAGAATCTTTGGTGTCTAAGCCAATCCAACCAAGAAGCAAACCGCCATGTCGAATAGTAGCACGAGGATCACTCGCGATGATGTCCTGGACCTGTGCGAGGCCATTCACGCTTCCGGCCCCCTGCCGGTGTTCGGGGCGAGGGTGCTGGGCCTGTTCCTGTGCGTGCGCCTGACCCTGACCTACCTGCGCCACAACCTGCCCCAGGAGCTGCTCGCCGAGGCCTACAACGTCTGGCAGGCCACCGTCTCCCGAGTCATCAGTGCCTACACTCCTCTGATCGCTCGGGCCCTCCAAACGTCTGTGCCGACAGTGGAGGACCTGGACCCCACGGCCCAGCTGATCATCGACGGCACCCTCCTGGAGTGCTGGTCCTGGGCTGATCATCCTGAGCTTGACTTAAGGCAAGCACAAGACCACGGGGCTGAACGTCCAGGTGGCCTGCACCCTGTCAGGGACCCTGGCCTGGGTCTCCGACCCCCAGGACGGACGCACGCACGACGCCCAGGCCCTGCGCCGCCGCGGCCTGCTCGACGTCCCCACCACCGACCTACCCAACGGGACGCCACCACCCAAGCATATTGGCGACAAGGGGTACATCGGACTGGGAATGATCACCCCGAAAAGAAAACCCCCACACCTATCTCTTCACCCCGACGACAAGGCCTATAACAAGACCGTCAACCAGGTCCGCTACAAGATCGAGCGAGTCATCGCCAACATCAAGACCTGGAGAGTCCTACACACCGGCTACAGAAAACCACTAGACACCTTCCCAGAAACCATCACAGCCGTCCTCGGACTCATATTCACCTACACCCCATGAATAAACCTCGAGGCCTGTGCGACTTTGACCTTGGTGGCCCTTGCGCCGGCAGTTCATCTGTACCTGGGTACCAACACAGAGTCGGCACTCAGCCCTAACCTCCGGCAGACTGTCCGGCGATTCGGCGGGAGTACACGTACATAACAAGTGCCGAATAGAAGAATCTTAACCATGTGCACGTAGAGGTGAAATCCACTGCCCGACCTCGGTAGGGTCTGCGTGCGGTGAATTCACGTCGTATTAGCGGATCAACATAACGCACGTTCACACATTGCCATCATGAAAGGCAAAGTGCTAAACAGCACCTCGTTGGCTCTGCGCTGCTCACGATCCTCAGCCCCTAATACCCGGATGAACTCAGATCCACGACAATCCTACCACGATAGTCACAGCATCAATAAATCCGCCTAGTTTTTATGGAGGTGGCAATGAAAGAAAGGTTCGCTGTCTTCACCAAGCCCGAATTTCCAACAGAGTAACGATTAGTTGACAAGTCCCAACAGAACTTCCTACCCCTCGTGTCGAGGGACGATTCTGCACGTCAGGCGATGCCTTCTAAGGACAGCACGCCGCGCTCGTCAGCGGTCTCCGGTCGGCGAGTCATCGGCGTCGTGCGGCTTCTCGGCGGGCCGGGCGACGTCGTCGGCCTTGGGGGGCTGCGGCACGGCGCGGTAGGCGATGAAGTGGTCCTGCTCGGCGGCCGCCCTCTCGAAGAAGGCGCGCTCCACGCGGTGGCGACGCAGCTTGCGCCGGGTCACGGCCCGCAGGACGTCCTTGTACTGGGAGGCGCGGTGCATCGTTCCGGCCCGGTCGTTACCGGTGACGCGGTGGGTGATGTCGCAGGGGACCTCGATGACGGCCAGCCCGGCCACGAGGACGTCGATGGTCAGGCCGACCTCCACCCCCCAGCCGTCGGCCAGGGGCACCGCCTTCTCATAGGCCTCACGGCTCAGGCATCGCTGGCCGGACAGCGGCGCCACCGGCAGCCACCCGGTGGACAGCGAGATGGCCCGCCTGGCGGCACGCACGACCCGGCCACGGCCACCGGCGCCGGACTGCTTGGGGGGAACCGCGATGGACATGTCGGCCACGCCGTCGACGACCGGGGGCACCAGCTCGGCGCAGGAGGCGGCCGAGTCCCCCAGGTCGGCGTCGACGAACAGCAGCAGCCGGGCGGGGCCGTCGGAGTAGTCGCGCATGGCGACGACGGAGGCCCCGGTCTCCATGGCGGAGGCCTTCCCGCGTGAGACGGAGTGGCGGACCGTCACGGCCCCGGCGGCGCGGGCGTGATCCTGGGTTCCGTCGGTCGAGCCGTCGTCGACGACGATGACGAGGTCCACCCGCGGGATGGAGCGGCAGGCCCGAACGGTGGTGGCGATGCGCTCAGCCTCATCCTTGGCAGGGATGACCACGGCAACGCGCTGGTCGGGCCGCTTGGTGGAACTCACTCCCCCAGGGTATCCAGACTCTCGGCCTCCAGCCGATACCTGAGCGCCCCGTTATCGCGCGCCTTTTTTGTGAGGCCCGTCAAGTTCTTCTATCTCGTACCGCGCGGCGCGGAATCCTCAGGCTCCGAGCGCAGCGGACGCACGCCGGCCGGGCCCCGCGCACGTCGCGCCGGCCACTGCGACACGCCGACATGCCGCGAGGAGGACGACCATCGTTCCACGCAGACATTCCTCAGTGGTTTTGTGTCAAACCTTCATCATGGGACCACGGTCCCCGGAGAAACTGAGAAATCTTGCAGCAAAGTATCATCTTCCCTCGTTCGGACGCTGAAGTGGCCTGTTTCGGCATGTCACACCCAGTTTTCGTGGCACAGTGGGGACAAGGAGCCCGTCAACGGAGCCGGGTTCCGCCGGCGCATTTCGCGTCCTTCCGTGTGCCGGGGCGACTCCCCTGCCGCCCCGGCACGCTTTGGCCCTCACCGCAGGCCGCCCAGCCCGCAGCACTCCCCGCCTCTGCATCTTTCGTGCAGGTCAGTGCAAGGCGCTTGCGAGCAGATCGAGCCCCACGCTGCCCAGGTCGATGCCCCGGTTGTGGAAGGCGCGCAGGTCCAGCTCGCCGCCCTCGGTGCGGGCCCGCGCCTGGGCGCGGCGCCGACCGGCCCGCCAGACCCGCTCCCCCACCGCGTAGGCCAGCGGCTGGGCCGGCCACCCCAGGTGCCGGGAGACCTCGAAGCGCAGGCGACCCTCGGAGATCACGGTGTGGTGGCGCAGCACGGCGGTGACGGTCGCCCGGTTCCAGTCGCGGCAGGCCCCCGGGAGGGCGGCGACGTCGTCGGGCACGGGGAGCCGGGAGTGGACTCCCAGGTCCACGAGGACGCGGGCCAGACGCCAGCGGCGTGCCGCCAGGCGGCCGAAGCGGTCCTCGGGCATGGGCATGAGGCCGAGCTCGTCGGCGAGGGACTCGGCGTACAGGCCCCAGCCCTCGTCGCACCCGGGCACGGACCCCAGGTAGCGCTGCCAGGCGGTCAGGCGCGTGCTGGTGGCGTGCGCACCGACGTGGACGTGGTGCCCCGGGACCGACTCGTGCAGGACCGTGGTGCGCTCCATCCACGGCCACACCAGCTGCTCGCCGTCGGCCAGGGAGCGCATGACGACGCCGGGCCGGCGCTCCCCGCCGGTACCTCGCGGCTCCTCGTAGCGGACCGCGCCGTCGCCGGGCTCCCCGAGGCGCACCCGGGGGCGGCCCAGACCGTCGGGCGGGTCGAGGATCCGGCCGACGACGACGTCCCAGGCCTCGTCAGCCACCTCCTGCGCCCAGACCGTGTAATCTTCCGCGCGCAGGGCACGGGTCAGGTCGGCGCGCAGGTGCCGGTTGAGGCTGCCGGCATTGGCGCCGGGTCCCAGGACGTCGACGGCGATGGCGTCCTGCTCGGCGATGACCCGCCCCAGCTCCTCGGTGGCCCAGGCGTATGTCTCCTCGGGGTCCACCCGGGTGCCCAGGATGCGGCGCATCCACAGGGCGTGGCGCTGCGGGCCGACCCCCTCGGCCTGGGGCGCCCGCGGTGAGAGCGTCGTGCGCAGGTGCGAGGCGAAGTCCAGCGCGGCGCGGCGGGCGACGATGTCGGCCTCCTGGAGCTGGACGTGCAGGGTGGCCGGCAGGTCCTCGGGCAGCGCCTGGGTGCGGCGTCGGGCGAGGTCGCGCGCCTGCCCGGCGACGACGTCGACCTGACTGAGCGGGGCGATCGCACCGGCCTCGGCGGAGGCGGACAGGGAGGCGGCCAGCCCCTCCAGGGCGGCGGGCAGCGCCTCCAGGCGGGTGCGGTGCAGGTTCCAGGCGTCCTCCCACTTGGCCTCGGCCTCGGCGAGGTCCGCCTCCTCGGAGCCGGCGCGGTCGGGGGCCGCAGCGGGCCGGTGCAGCTGGCGAGCGATCTGCTGGAACGGCGAGGAGAGGAAACCAAGGTTGCCGCCCTCCTCCCCGGCGGAGATGAACTGGATGGAGGTCTCCAGACGCTCCAGGAGGTGGCGGCGCAGGAGCTCGTCGGAGCCGGTCGAGTGGTCGACGGCGGCCACGCGGTGGCGCAGGGAGCGCTCGGCACTGAGACGCTCGACCAGCCCCGCGGGCGAGTAGTCGGGCAGGATGGCCCCGCCGGGCAGGCCGGTGCGGGCGGCCGCCTCGGGGTCGTGGGCGCACAGGAGCAGCGCATACTCGTCGGCAAGGTCGCGCAGGACGACGCCGGCCGCCGCGGTCTCGGAAGGCGAGTGGACCGAGGAGCGGGTGGCGGCCTGGGCGGAGGTGTGAGCGGCGGGCGCTGCGGAGGCGGCTGCCTTGATCTCGCGCACGCTCAAGGGGGCGCCGGCCGTGCGGGCGGCCCGCCAGGTTCCTGAGCTCGGGTGCTGCGGATGGACCGGTGGCCGCTCGGGCGGCCCGGTGCTCACCGGACTGGTGGCGGGGGCGGGCGTGACGTCCGCCGTACCGGCGGGGGCGTCCTGCGTGTGGGAGCCGGTCGGAGGTGCAGCGGGTCCGGTTGGAGAGTGCTTCGAGGAGTGATCGGTCATAACAAGCAGGCCTTTCGCTTCGCTCGCCGCATGGCGTGCGGGCCCGGCGGCGACATTGCCGTCTCACCAGGGTGCCAGGACGCGGAACAAAGGTCCATAGGCACCGCGGATCTGACGACGAAGAGGATCGGATGAATTGGTGGGCGCCGTCAGCCCTGCTCGAAGGCGGCGGGCGCGGGCCGGCGATCAGCGGGTGACTACTGGGTAGCGGTCGAGAGACATCGATGGCGGCCGGCCGATGAGCAGGGGCGCAGCAGGCTGACGCGCATGGCCGTCGACCGCGGCGCACAGCCGCAAGCGGTACGGGTCATCAGTGCTCCTCTCATCCCGGACGGGGCGAGGCGCCCCGGCGTGGGGCGCTCGTCGTGCCGTTATCGTGCTGTGATGGACGTGACACGATTGAAGGACGCCGGGCCGGCAGTGTCAAGGATCTGCGGCCACGGTTCACCCATACCGATATCCGCGCAGGTCAGAGGCGTCTTGGCGATTGTCAAGCATCGCTGCGCTGCCGCCATTGGCAGCGCTCACAGGCGAGCGCCGCCCCGTCGTCGAGTCGCATCCACCAGGCCCGGCCCGACCGCATCGTGGCCACTCGTCATTGACAGCGAGAGCCGGGTGTGCGCAACGCAGCCCCGCACGCGCAGAATGTCCCCGACATGCCAGCGAGGTCTCGGAGACACGGCGTACGTTGGTCGTGCCCGACACCGCACGCCGTCCGCTGAGCCCGTGGCACCGGCTCTCGCGGATGCCCACCGACAGCGCCACCACCGCCGACGTCACCTTCATCCGCGCAGCCCTGCGCGCCATCGTCACGATTGGAGACAGCTGATGACAGCCAAGAAGACCCTCAAGAAGACGGGCGACCGCACTCTCATCGTCTACGCCCACCCCTACGACGGCTCTTTCAACCACGCCGTGCTCGAGGCCGCCACCTCCGCCCTGGACAAGGCCGGCCGGCCCTACGACGTCGTCGACCTCTACGCCGACGGCTTCGACCCGCGCATGCCCGCTGAGGAGCTGGCCCTGTTCAGCGAGGGCGGCACGCTGGACCCGCTGGTGAGCCACTACCAGAAGCTCATCGAGAGGGCCTCACGCATCATTGTCATCTGCCCGATCTGGTGGAGCGAGGTGCCCGCCATCGTCAAGGGCTTCGTCGACAAGGTCATGAAGCAGAACTGGGCCTACCACGCGACGGCCTCCGGGGTGAAGGGCCACCTCACCCACATCCAGCAGGTGCTGGTGCTCACCACCTCGACCGCCCCGACCTGGTTCCTGCGCCGGTTCTGCGGCAACTACGTCGGCTCGGTGTTCCTGGGCGCCGCCATCAAGCAGCTGGGCATGCGCGGACGGAGCTGGGTCAACTTCGGCAAGGTGGGCAAGGTCAGCCGCCGCCAGCACAAGAAGCATCTCAAGAACGTCGCCCGGCTCGTGGTGAAGTGATGCATGAGCCCCACCGCGAGTATTGCCGCAGAGCGCCAAGCCGACCTGGACTCGGGACGAGACGAGTCCCGAACACTGGCAGAGGTCCTGGCCATCAGCCACTCCACGCTTCTGACGCAGGTAGTGCCGGAGGCGCCCGAGGCGCTGGTTGAGGCGGCCAAGCACGCCGACTCGCTCGGCATCCTGGCCCGGATGCAGACCATGGGCGAAGCGCTGTATACGCACCTGGGTCGCTCCGCCTGTCTGGATCTCGCCGACCACTCGGCCGATACCGTCCGGGGCTGGGCGGTCTTCGCCCTGGTCGCTCAGAAGAAGGACGCCGACGTCGACACGCTGTTGGCCCTGGCGCGACCGGCCGCGGACGACCCGCACTTCGGAGGGCGCGAGTGGTCATGGATGGCAGTGCGTCCGCACCTGGCGCCCCGGCTCGACGAGGCGATCGGCGCGCTGCAGCCATGGACCTCGGAGCCCTCGGAGCGCATTCGGCGCTTCGCCAGCGAGGCGCTGCGTCCACGCGGTGTGTGGGCTCGGCACATCCCCGCGCTCAAGAAGGAGCCCGAGCGGGGGCGTGCGCTACTCGAGCCACTGCGCGCCGACTCCTCCCGCTATGTGCAGGACTCCGTGGCGAACTGGGTCAACGACGCCGCCAAGACCCAGCCCGCCTGGGCCAGGGAGCTCTGCGGGCGCTGGCAGGAGGAGTCGCCCACCCCGACCAGGACCGCCCTCTCAGGAGTCACGCGCCACCACCGAGCCGGGCATTTTTCGCGTAGCCCTACGGAATTTCTGTTGGGCACCGCGAAGAATGCCCGGCTCGACGAGAAAGGGAAAGGGTCAGAGGTTGACCTGGCGGGAGATGATGCCGGCCTTGGCGCGGCGGACCGCAGGGCTCAGCAGGCTCTCATCCACCAGGGCGACGTCACGGCACGGCATACTTCGGTCGTGCCCGATACCGCGCGCCTCCCTCTGAGTCGGTGGCGTCTGCTCCCCCGCCGCCTGGTCCAGTTCACCCTCCTGGAGCTGGCCTGCTGCGCCTTCGCCATCGCCATCTTCGTCGGGCTCGCGGCCAGTGCCCTGATCTGGAAGTACACGAATCCACCGATCGCCCGCTACGACGCCCTGCTGGTCTACGTCGTCATGGTGCAGATCGCTTTCGTGGCCCTGAAGCAGGAGACCTGGCGCGAGCTCGGCGTCATCTGCGCCTTCCACCTCATTGGGCTGGCGCTGGAGGTGTTCAAGGTCCGCACCGGCTCCTGGGCCTATCCGGACGCGGGGGTGGTGCGCATCGGCGGGGTGCCGGTCTTCTCCGGATTCATGTACGCCTCCGTCGGCTCCTACATCTGCCAGGCCTTCCGGCGTCTCGACCTGCACGTGGGCGGCTTTCGGTGGTGGCCGGTGAGTCTGTTGGCCGTGGCCGCCTACCTCAACTTCTTCACCCATCACGTCATCGTCGACCTGCGCTGGGTGATCGCGGCCGGTTTCCTCATCGCCCTGTGGGGAAGCGCCGTCCACTTCAGCGTCGGCGGGGACCGCTACTGGATGCCGACGACGGTGGCCTTCATCCTCATCGGGGGATTCCTCTGGCTGGCGGAGAACCTGGCCACGGCGTTGAGCGCCTGGCGCTACCCCGACCAGGCCGACGGCTGGCACCTGGTGCATGCCGGCAAGTTCGGCAGCTGGGCGCTGCTCATCTCACTGAGCTTCGTGCTCGTGGCCGCCGTCAAGGCGAAGGAGGGCACCCTCTACGGGCGCGGCCTGCCGCGCGTGACGCGCCGGCGCCTGCGCATCGCCGAGACCTGAGCACCACCGAGCCGGGCATTCTTCGCGTAGCCCTACGGAATTTCTGTTGGGCACCGCGAAAAATGCCCGGCTCGACGAGAAAGGGAAAGGGTCAGAGGTTGACCTGGCGGGAGATGATGCCGGCCTTGGCGCGGCGGACCTCCGGGCTCAGGGGGCTGGAGTCGGCCAGTGCGGCCTCCAGGCGCTTGCCCATGGCCTGAAGCGGCTTGGTGAGCTCCTCGGCCTCCGTGCCGGGGACGAGCTCCCACACCGGGATGGCCAGGCCGTTGGCCCGGAAGGCGCCGACGAAGCGCGCCCCCTCCTCCAGGTCGGACTCGCGCGCGGCGTGGATGCGGGCGAAGGCGTTGAAGAACTCGTCCTCGTCCTCCCCGCGCGCCCAGCGTACGAACTCCTTGGTGCCCAGTCGGCACCAGTAGGCGTGCTCGACGCCGGGCACGGGCCGGGTCGGGGCGATCTCCTCCTTGGCGCGCTCGATGGCCTCCTCAATGACCTGGCGGGCCTGCGCATCACCGGCCCCGGCCTGGGGGTCGATCCAGAAGTCGAAGGTCTCGCGCACGGAGACCACCGGCGGCTCACTGGTGTCGAGGATGTCCTGGAGGCGCGGGCCGGGCTCGGGCAGGCCATCGGCGCGCAGGGCCTGACCCTCGGGCAGCTCGAGAGTGGCCAGGACGGCTGCGGCGACGTCGCGGGAGGCGTCCCCGGAGTGCATGGAGGTCTGCATGGCCACGAGGACCTCGCCGTCAGAGCGCTTGAGCCCCTGAACGAACTCGGGAAGGAGCGTGACGAGCTGGACCTGCACCCCGCCGTACTCCTCGGTCAAGCGCACGGTGGCCGTGGCGGCCGGGATGATCTGGGCCATCGCCACGAGGTCCTCCTCGGCCGGCAGACCGGCGAAGGGGCGGGCGACGAACTCGATGCTCTGCTTGCGGGGCTTGGCCGACGCGGCGGCCGGACGGCGCCCGTGGCGCTTCTTCTTCGACATGCCCGTCAGCCTACCGGCCCCGTGGCGCCCCACCCAGGCCGACGACGGCCCGTCGCCGCCCCATGACGCGCCTCACGGAGGCTCGCACCTGCTCGCACCACCATCGAGGCCCGACAGCATCCGGCGGACCAGCCCGGCCGCCCCGGCTCAGAAGCTCGAGGAGGAGCCGGCCCCGGAGAAGCCGCCGCCGCTGTAGCCGCCGGAGAAGCTGCTTCCCGAGAAGCTGGACCCGGAGCTGCTCGACGGCGTGTAGGAGGAGGCCGTGCTGTAGCCCACGACCAGATCGGAGATCGGGGTGAAGGAGCTGTAGGACCCGCCGGCGCCGGAGCCCGAATCGAACGAGCCGAAGGCGGAGATGGCCGGTGAGGAGGGGTTGAGGCGGATCGTCGAGTGCGGGTTGTAGCTGCCGTGTCCCCCGCCCAGGTACCAGTAGCCGGCGTAGAAGGCGTCCTTGGACGAGCGCGAGTCGTAGCGCCGACGACGCTCGTCACCGTACCTGGAGGTGTCGGCGTCAATGGCCTCGCGCGCGAGCCGGGCGGCCCTCGTCTTCGTCTCGTCGGCGATCTCGTCGAGCTCGTCAAGAGCGGCCGAGGGCTGGAGCGAACCGTTCTCCAGATCGGAGGTCATGATGTCCAGGCGCTGCTTGCAGGAGTGAACCCAGTCCCGCTCCTCCTTGGAGCGCTCCGGGATCGCGCCTCTGTTGGCGACGACGGAGCTGTCGATCTGGTGGCACAGCCGCCGCAGCGACTGCAGGTCCTCCAGGACCGGCCCCTGCTCGTTGCTCCAGACGCGGTCCCAGCCGTGCGACCGGCTCAGGAAGGTCGCGGTGTTGGCGATGACGTCGTCGAGGGAGTCCAGGCCTTCGGAGCGCTTCTCCAGCTCAGTGGCCCGTTTGAACGGCGACCTGCCGAACCACTGGGCGCCATGGGGGTTGCCGAACTCCATCCATGAGCGGGTGACCTCCTCGTACTCGTCGAGGAACCACCGGTAGCGGGCCATGACCTGGGCACCGTGCGGCTCATCCTCGGGGATCGTGCCGGCCAGGAGCTCGGTGGTCTCGTAGTCGTGGGTGACCTGCGAGTAGTGACGCAGCGCCTCGTGCGCCCGACTTCGCGCCGTGAAGCCGCGCCACAGGTAGTACACGAGCCAGGTGATGCCTGCGAGGGCTGAGATTCCGGGCAGGATGTAGGTCATGATGATGCCACCGCCACCGGCCCGGCCGATGACATCGGCGGTCTTGGCCGCCATGGAGACGGTGCCCCCGTACCAGTCGGCCTGCCGGTACTGGTTCTTGGCGGCGTCCTGGATGGCCGCCTGCTGCTCCAGGGGGACCGCAACGTCCTCACCGAAGTAGCAGCCCACCTTGCGCGCCTCCGGGGCGACCGCCAGGATCACCAGGCCGTCGCTCCAGTAGTTGGGGTTCGACGTCGAGATCCACGGGACGTCAGTGTCGCTGGCATGCGAACGGGCATACTCCAACACCGAGTCATTGAGGTTGTTGACGTCCCAGCCCGGAACCGTGAGCACGGCGACGTGGACGTTGTCCCGGAATCGCATCTCCTGGATCTCCCTGGCCAGCGACTCGGCCTGAAACACTCCGGCCTCGTCATGGACCTCCACGGTGGGGCGATGACTCTCCCCGAAGGGCCAGATCACCATGATCGGCAGGACGGCGATGAGAGCCAGGCTCACCACGATGTTGGCGATGAAGGCCGTCACTGACAAGATTCCGCCAAGCCCGACGACGCGGGACTGTTTCACGTGCTTCACCGGCACTTCCTCTTCCTCGCGTGAGCCCGGCCTTCGTGGCGAGCCGACGTCAGTATCCCGGGAAGGTCCCGTCCCCAAGATATCCCACACCGGCATTCAGGGACCGCCGCGAGCAGACGTCGCCCACAGGCGCGACAGCGCTCCCCACGACGCCAGAGCTGACCGGGTTCCAGTAGCCGGCGTTCCTTCCGGGTCCGACGACGCCCGGCGAAGCGTGGGCGGCCGACCGAGGCGGCAACCCGGCAGCGGAGCCCCCGAGGGGCCGACCGGCACCGGCCGCGCAGAGCGACAGGCCGCTCCCCGCCCGGCGAACATCTGCCGCTATCCAGGCGAGCTCATCAAGGGCCGCGGAGGGTTGCAGCAGGCCTGCCGACAGCTCGGCGGTCATCTCACTGAGGCGCTGGTGGTGGGCCCGGACCAGCTCGCGCGCCTCCACCGTGCCGCAGGGGGTGAACGCGCAGGAGTCGATCCACTGGCACAGGCCCAGGAGCAGGTTGAGCTCATGAAGAACCGGTTGCTGCTCCTCGCGCCAGAGTCTCTCCCAGTCGGAGGACAGGCTCAGGAACGCGGCGTTGCTGGCGATGATGTCGTCGGTCGAGTCCAGTGCGGCCGAGCGCCGCTTGATCTCACAGACCCGCTGGAACACTCCCGGCTCGAACCACTGGGCGCCCCGGGGGCTGCCGAGGTCCTGCCACATCCGGGTCAAGTTCTCGTACTCGTCGCAGAACCAGCGGTAGTGGGCCATGACCCGGGCGCCGCGGGTCTCGCCTTCAGGGATGAGGCGTGCCTGGAGCTCGGTGGCCTCGTAGTCGTCGGTGACCCGGGAGTAGGCGCGCCGGGCCTCCCGGTCCATCCGGCGCGCGGACAGACCGCGCCACAGGTAGTAGATGATCCCGCCGGTACCGACATTGGCCAGGAGCTTCGAGACGGGGAGAAGGCCAGGCGCCCAGGCCGCCGCAGCCACTGGTGAGAGGAGCGCGACCGCCAGGCCCGCCGTCATGATGGCGCAGAAGGACAGCAGCGAGCGGATCCCGCCGAGGCGGACGACGAGAGGAAGGCGCATGGGCGACATCTTCTTCCTCTCATGAAGCCTCGAAGCGGAGTCCTGGTCGGTTGCTGGCTCAGCGGCCACCAGCCACGCCTCATCCTTACCCGCGGTCACGCCGCCTGCCATGGGGAGAGCAACACGGATCAGTCAGCCTGGCCTCCCGCAGTCATCCGGGTGGGCCTGGCCCGTACTGCACGAGGGTCGGGGCGTACTGGCCAGGGGTTGTGCGTACTGCACGTAGGCGGGGCCTTCGTGGAGTGCCCCCAACCCTCCTCCAGTAGCACCCGACCCTCGTGGAGTAGGCCGGGACCGGCTCAGGACCGGGCGGCGATGGCCTCGATCTCGACGCCAGCCCCCAGCGGCAGGGCGGCCACCCCGAAGGCGGCCCGGGCCGGGAGGGTCTCGCCGGTGAAGTAGCGGGCGTAGACCTCGTTGACGGCGGCGAAGTCGGCGATGTCGGCGAGCAGGACCGTGGTCTTGACGACGTCGTCATACCCGAGCCCGGCCTCGGCCAGAATGGCGCCCACGTTCTTGAGGACCTGCTCGGCCTGTGCCTGGATGTCGCCCTCGACGAGCGCGCCGGTGGCCGGGTCGAGCGGCACCTGCCCGGAGACGAAGACGAGCGAGCCGGCCCCCTGACCGGTGGAGACGCCCTGAGAGTAGGGGCCGACGGCGGCGGGGGCGTTGGTCGTGGCGATACGGCTGACGGTCATGGTTCCTCGTTCCTGCTGGACGCTGGGGTTCGGCCGCGTCCCCGGTGAGCGGAGCGGCGGCCCGGGTGGCAGCGCAGTAGCGCCGACGCCCGGGCCAGACTACCCATGGTCCTGCGCACCACCTGCTTCTTAACCTCGGAGGCAGCCGGCCTTTCTCAAGCCGACGCCTCCCTGCTGCTCCTACGTATGAAGGACCGCCATGAAACTGCCCAGCATCCCCTCGCGCGATGACCTGACCTCCCAGGCCCGCGGCCTCGCCGGTCAGGCCGTCTCCGGTGCCGCCAAGGCCGCCGACACGGTGTCCCGGGCCGCAGTCGACACGGGCCGGGCGGCTGCCCACACGGCCGCCCGCACGGCAGCTCAGACCTCCCAGCGCCTCGGCGTCGACCGGCTTCCGGGCCTGTCCGGCCTGTCGCGGCTGGCGCAGGATGACGGAGCCCCGGCCGACACCGACGCCGGACCACGGATCACAGGCACCCCCTTCACCCGGGCCCTTGTCACCGCCTTCGCCGCCGACCCTCACACACGCACCGCCGGGAGCTACTTGATGGGCGCAGGGCTCATGCGCACCGGCTTTCGTATGGGAGGCCGCGAGCGCAAACAGCTCAAGAACAACGGATTCGCCCCCGAGGCCACCGGCGCCAACGGCCTGCCCGAGCTCAACGTCACCGAGCTCATCCACGTGCACGGCCGTCGCGTTCCCAACATCATACGAAAAGCCTCGTCACGGTTCTTCAAGCGCAGTGCCCGCAGAATACATGACGCGGGCTTGGCCACCGGCTCGCTGCACTGGATCGGCGTCTCGGAGCAGGAGCAGGCCCGGGGGGCCATGGGGTGGACCCGCCTGTGCGTGGACACCGATCAGGGTCATCGGTTGGCCGCGCAAGGGAGGGACTGTCACCTCGATATCTTCATCGCGTCAGTGGGCCAGGCCCCCAGTGAGTACGCCGCCGACATGGCCTGCCTCCTGCCGCAGGGGCTACCGGCCGAGGCGTGGCAGGCCCTGACCGCCGACCCGACCCGCCCGGTGAAGCGTCTGCACCTGCTGGGTCAGGATCGCGTCGCGGTGGACACCGGCACGGACACCTACGCGCTCTTCCACGACGTGCCCCACCCAGTGCGTGGCTCGCTGCTCATCATGGGCAACCGGGCGAGGCGGGCCGAGCTGTGGCTGACGGACCGCGAGAACGCCGACCTCGAGTCTTTCACAGACATGCTCGCGAATGCGCTCGAACTGCTCCTGATCTTCCCCTGACGCCGGGAGAAGCGCCCCGCAGCACCCGCCACCGCAGGTCTCATCCCGCCACCCGGGACCTACGGCACTTCCGTACAGGCCTTCGCGGCGAGTCCTCCCACAACACCGTCGTCGTCGAGCGCCCCGTCCTCGCCGATCACCATGTCCGGCCTCGGAGCGGCCAGTGTTTCGCACAGCGAAACGGGCTGATTCAATCAGTGGCACGTGACACACTGTGCCCATGCACGCACGCGCAGGACAGCCAGCACAGCCCGAAGACCTCATCGACGTCGACGAGGTCGTCTCCGCCTACTACGACCTCGTCCCCGACCCCGCTATCCCGGCTCAGAAGGTCGTCTTCGGTACCTCCGGGCACCGCGGCTCCTCTCTGGACACCGCTTTCAACGAGGCCCACATCGTGGCCACGACCGCCGCCATCGTGGAGTACCGCCGCTCCCAGGGCACCGACGGCACCCTCTACCTGGGCCGAGACACGCACGCCCTGTCCGAGCCCGCCTGGCGCACCGCCGTCGAGGTGCTCGCCGGTGCCGGGGTGACCACCGCCGTCGACGCCCGTGGCGCCTACACGCCCACCCCGGCCGTCTCGCACTCCATCCTCCTGGCCAACGGCGCCGGGACCGAGGCGGGGGTGCGCACGAGCGGGCCCGGCCTGGCCGACGGCATCGTGGTGACCCCCTCCCACAACCCGCCGCGCGACGGCGGCTTCAAGTACAACCCGCCCACCGGCGGCCCGGCCGGCTCGGAGGCCACCACGTGGATCGCCAACCGCGCCAACGAGTTGCTCGCCTCCGGGTGGCAGGACGTCCCGCGGGTCCCGGTCGCCGAGGCGCTCGACGGCCCCCACATCATCAAGCACGACTACCTGGAGACCTACGTTGCCGACCTGGAGAGCGTCATCGACCTCGAGGCGATCCGCAAGGCCGGCGTGCGCATCGGGGCCGACCCGCTGGGCGGCGCCTCGGTGGACTACTGGGGCGCGATCGGTGAGCGCTACGGCCTGGAGCTCACGGTGGTCAACCCCGAGGTGGACCCGGCCTGGCACTTCATGACCCTGGACTGGGACGGCAAGATCCGCATGGACTGCTCCTCCCCCAACGCCATGGCCTCGCTGCGAGAGAAGATGACGCCCGACGCCGAGGGCAGGACCCCCTATGACGTCGCCACCGGGAACGACGCCGACTCCGACCGCCACGGCATCGTCACCCCGGACGGCGGGCTGATGAACCCCAACCACTTCCTGGCCGTGGCCATCGAGTACCTCTTCACCCACCGGCCCGGCTGGCCCTCCGAGGCCGCCGTCGGCAAGACGCTGGTCTCCTCCAGCCTCATCGACCGGGTGGCCGCTGCGATCGGGCGCACCCTCATCGAGGTGCCGGTGGGCTTCAAGCACTTCGTGCCCGGGCTGCTCGACGGCTCGATCGGCTTCGGCGGCGAGGAGAGCGCGGGGGCGTCCTTCCTGCGCAAGGACGGCACCGTGTGGACCACGGACAAGGACGGCATCATCCTGGCCCTGCTGGCCAGCGAGATCATCGCCGTCACCGGCAAGTCCCCCTCTCAGCTGCACGAGGAGCAGGTGGAGCGCTTCGGCGCCAGCGCCTACGCCCGTATCGACGCCGCCGCCTCCAAGGAGGAGAAGGCCAAGCTGGCCGCCCTGACCCCCGAGGACGTGACCGCCACCGAGCTGGCCGGCCAGGCGATCACCGCCCGGCTGGTCAAGGCACCCGGCAACGGCGCCGCCATCGGCGGACTCAAGGTCACCACCCAGGACGCCTGGTTCGCTGCGCGTCCCTCGGGCACGGAGGACGTCTACAAGATCTACGCCGAGTCCTTCCAGGGCGCCGACCACTTGGCACTGGTCCAGGAGGAGGCCAAGAAGGTGGTCGCCGCCGCTCTGGGCGGCTGACGGCCACCCCGCCGAGCCGGGCATTTCTCGCGTAGCCCCACAGAATTTCTGTCGGGGGCCGCGAGAATTGCCCGGCTCGGCGTCTGCGGGACGCGCGGAGACGGTGGCGAAGGCTCGACACCCGCCTACCGACTGGCGAAAATATGGGTATGGGCACCACTGACTCCCCGGTCCTCCACATTCGCACGGCTCGGACGGCCCGGGCGGAGCAGGCGCAGGACGCGGCCATGGCCGCCGCCCTGGAAGCCATCTGCTTCCCACCGGAGTATGCGGCCGGTCCGGCCACGATCGCCGAGCGGATGGCCACCTACACCGACCACTTCTGGCTCATCGAGGACGAGGGCGGCATGCTGCTGACGCTGGTCAACGGACCGTGCACCCACGAGCGCGATCTGAACGACAAGATGTACGAGACCCCCGCGATGCACGACCCCGACGGGGCCTGGCAGATGATCCTCGGTGTCGCCACGGCACCCGCGGCCCAGGGACAGGGGCTGGCCACCCGACTGCTGCGCACCGTCATTGAGACAACGCGCGTCCACGGCCGTCAGGGCCTGGTACTCACCTGCCTCGACGACCTCGTGCCCTTCTACGCGCGCCTGGGTTTCGTCGACGAGGGCATGTCCGCCTCCCACCACGGCGGTCTGCCCTGGCACCAGATGCGGCTCACCCTGGCCTGACTGCCCCACCGAGCCGGGCATTTTTCGCGTAGCCCAACAGAATTTCCGTGGGGCTACGCGAGAATTGCCCGGCTCGGCGTCTGTCTGCCTCCCGCCGCCCTGCCCACGGAGACATTCTGCGCGGCCGCGCGCAGGGGCGAGCGATTAGGGTGAGGGCGTGAGCCAGTCCCGCCCGTCGAGGCCGTCCAAGCACCACGTCGAGCACTCCTCCGCGCACACTGCTTCCGCGCGCCCGGCACAGGCCGCCGGATCGGCGGGCTCCCTCGCGTCTCCCGCGCCCTCCGACACCACTGCGCCGCGCCGCGCCCCCTCCCAGCAGTCGCGCCCCGGCCCGCAGGACGACATCATGCTGGCCACTGGCAAGCCCCGGCAGGCCGAGCGGCCCAAGCCGCCCACTCAGGAGCAGATCCGCCGCCAGCCCGGCCGCAAGGCCTGGGTGCCCAACCAGCACGGGGCCTGGTCGATGCTGGTGCTGCCACCGATCGTCGGCTGGGTCGTGGGCGGCTTCAGCTGGGTGAACCTCCTGTTCCTGCCGGCATGGTGGGGCAGCTACCTCACCTACTGGTCCTGGTCGCAGTGGCTGCGCACCCGCTCGGCCCGCAAGCGCGCCCTCATCATGCTGCCGCTCCTGGTCTACACCGGCTGGACGGCCTCAATGGCGCTCATCACCCTGCTCGTGGCCCCCTACCTCATCCAGTGGGCGGTGCCATTGCTGCCGCTGTTCGTCATCGCGCTGCACCAGGTGTGGCGCGGTCACGAGCGCTCACTGCTCTCGGGGCTGTCGACGACGATGGCCGCCTCCCTCATGGCGGCCGTCACCTACAGCCTGGCGGTGCGCGGCGACGGCGGCTTCCTGGGTCTGGGGACACCGAGCTCCCCCCTGCCGGGGGCCTCCCCCAGCGGTGCCCTGACGGGCTGGTCCTGGATGTGGCTGGTCACCGCGCTGACGGCCGCCTACTTCTGCGGGACGGTCCCCTACATCAAGTCGATGATCCGCGAGCGCTTCAACTACACGCTGCTGGCCGGCACGGTGGCGGCGCACGCGCTGGTGGCGGTGGTGACGTGGTGGCTGGCGTCGTCGGGGATGCTGCCGTGGGGGCACGCCGTCCTGTGGGTGGTGCTGACCGTGCGGTCGCTGGTCATGCCGCTGTGGCAGTGGCAGCTGGTGCGCACGCGCCACCGCCCGCTGCGCCCGGGGACGATGGGCGTCGTCGAGGTCGTCATGTGCGCGGCCTTCCTGGTGACCATCTCGGTGTGAAGGTGACGGCCGCCCACTCGGCTCGGACCATACGATCGACGACGTGGTGACCATCGCGATCCGAGGGCAACGGCAACCCTGGGGCCCGTTTGGAGGCAAGACGCCACCCGACGCCGTCGGCGGGGCAGTCCGAACCAGCCGCTCGGCCGTGCGGCCTCAGTGCTCGGCGCGCCAGGTGGCCGCGGCCGCCAGGACCCTCTCGTTGTCCGACATCGTCCCGACCGAGACCCGCACGCCCTCGCCGGCGAAGGGCCGCACGAGGATGCCGGCGGCGCGGAAGTGCTCGGCCAGCGCCGTCGTCTCGGTCCCCACGCCGAGCCAGAAGAAGTTGCCCTGGGTCTCGGGCACCTGCCAGCCCTGGGCGCGCAGGGCCTCCACGACCCGGTCGCGCTCGGCGGCGACGGCGGTCGAGCGCTCGGCGGTGCGGTCCAGCTCGGCCTCCCCCAGGGCTGCGGTGGCGGCGGCCTGCGCGGGCAGGCTGACCCCGAAGGGCGTGGACACCGAGCGGATGGCGGTGGCCAGGCCGGGGGCGCAGATGAGGTAGCCCACGCGCATCCCGGCCAGGGCGTGGGCCTTGGAGAAGGTCCGTGAGACCACGAGGTTGGGGGCTCCGGCCAGGAGGGTGAGGGCGTCGCCGGCCCGCGGGTCGGTGACGAAGTCGAGGTAGGCCTCGTCGATGAGGACGACGACGTCGCGCGGCACCCCGGCCACGAGCTCGGCCAGCTCCTCGGCGGTCAGGATCGTGCCGGTGGGGTTGTTGGGGGTGCAGGCCATGACCACGCGGGTGCGGGGGGTGACGGCCGCCAGCATGGCGGGCACGTCGTGGCGGGCGTCGGGGGTCAGCGGGACGCGCACGGCCCGGGCCCCGGCGACCGCCACACAGATCGGGTAGGCCTCGAAGGATCGCCAGGGGATGACGACCTCGTCGCCGGGCTCGCAGACGGCGTCGAGCAGGTGCTGGATGAGGGCGACCGAGCCGTTGCCGACGACGACCTGCTCTGCCTCCACGCCCCAGCGGCGGGCGAGGGCCTGCGTGAGCCCCTCCCCGGTCATCTCCGGGTAGCGATTGACTCCGGTGGCGGCGCGGGTGATGGCCTCGACGACTGCGTCCTGCGGCGGGTAGGGCAACTCGTTGGAGGAGAGCTTGGCGATCTGCGCCGCCGCGGCGGCGTCAGGGCGGGCCCCAGGCACGTAGGCGGGCAGGGCGGCGACGTCGGGGCGGATGCGCACTGTTGTCGAGGGGTCGGCCTGCGAGCCATGGGCGGGGGCCGCCGGCTCCGGTCCGCCGGGCACTGGGGTCGGTGCAGGAGTCATGCCCCCATCTTGGCACCGGCACAGGTTGCCCAGGCACAATGGGCCCATGGAGATCGTGGCACGAACTGTCGGAAACGCGGCCGGCCTGTGGCTGGCCACGCGCCTCCTGTCCGGGCTGAGTGTGCCCGAGGGCGTGAGCACCTCCCACATGTGGCTGAACCTGCTGGTCCTGGGCCTGGTGCTGGCGCTGGTGAACTCGCTCATCAAGCCGGTGGCGAAGTTCCTGACCTTTCCGCTCTACATCGTCACCTTCGGGTTGTTCGCGCTGGTGGTCAACGGTGCGATGCTCTCGCTGACGGGCCGGCTCACCGACCACATCGCGGCACTGGGCGCCGGCGGCTCGGTGCCGCTGGGGCTGGAGGTCTCCTCCTTCGGCTCGGCGGTGGCCGGCTCGATCATCATCTCGGTGATCTCCTCGATCATCGCCGCGATGCTCGTGCGCCGCGAGGACTGACGCCGACGACGCCGGAGGTGCGCCGGACGGCTCAGCTGATGCCGGCCGGCGTCGCCCAGTGCTTCCCGGAGCAGGCCTGCCGGGAGGCGCCGCTCGCGGGTCGGTCTTCGCCGGCTTCGCGCGCCCACAACCATGACCTCACACACCTAGTGCTCGCCCGTCGACTGCGGGCTCGGGGTGGGCCGAGGGTAGGAGGGTTGCGCCGACGGCACCTTGCCCCGGTAGGTGCTGCCGCCCTGGTAGACCCCGTTGGGGTCGGTGTTGCGCTGGATCGCGAAGGTGTACTCGGTGGCGGTTGTCCCCTGCTCGCCGGCGCCCGAGGCGTGTGAGAAGGACTTGTTCCATTCGGCCAGCTCGGGCGCCTTGTCCTCCAGCCCCTCGGCGGCCTGGGCGTAGACGCTGGAGGAGTGGGGGTAGCCGCTCGTGCTCATCTGGTGGGTGTCGAGCATGGCGACCTGCCGGTTGGGGCCGGTGGGTGTGGGGGCGGCGTCGAGCCCGGGGACGGCGTCGCCGGTGTTCTCCAGGTGGAGGGCGTGGACGTCGTCGGGGATGTCGGCTCCTGCGGTGGGGGCGCCTGCGGTGAGGACCGTGGTGATGTTGTAACGCTCCTGGATCGCGGGGTCGGCGGCGATGTTGGAGACCGTGATTCCGCCCTGGGAGTGGCCGTAGAGGGCGACCTCCTCCCCCGGTTGGATGCCGGCCTGGCGCATGGCGGTGACGACGCCGCTCTCCATGGCCGTGGGCGCGCCCCCCACACCCTCGAGGTTGGTGAGCAGGTCCTGCGGTTCGCCGTCACCGACGGTCCAGTCGGTGGTGCCGGGGACGTAGACGACCCAGGAGACACGGCCGTCGGCGTGCTCGACCCGCTGGATGGAGATGACCCCGGCCTCCTCGTAGCCCTGCCCCAGGGAGTTCTTGGAGGACTGCACCTCCTGGCAGTGGGTGATGGTCTCGGAGATGCTCTGCGGGGACTTGGACTCCTTGCCCTTGCCGGTCATACCGGGCTTGACGGCGCTGGCGAGCCCGAAGGGGTCCTTGGCGGCGGGCGGGAGCACGGTGGCTCCGCTGCCGCCGACGGGGGTGACCGTGATGCCGCTCTGGGTGCCGTAGATTCCCGCCCCCAGCGAGGCGGCGTTCGCGCCCAGAACCATGGCGACGCGCTGCATGGGCGTGAGGCTCTTGGTGTCGACGGTCTGCGTCCCCACGGTGACCTGTCCGGGCAGGCGCTGCTTCGCCCAGGGGTCGAGGCGCTGGGAGACCTGCTGGAGATAGGTTTGGACCGTGGAGGCCTCCCGCCCGGTCTTGGCGTTCTTGAGCCAGCGCGTCAGCAGGACGATCCTGACGAGGTCCTCCTTGACCCACTGCTCGGTGGTCGGGTCGCTGAGCAGGAGCTGGAGGGCCTCGACTGCGGCCTGACTGTCCTCGTTGTCCTCCAACAGCTTGTAGAGCAGCCAGCTCGCCGCCGGTGACGACGCCAGCAGCGCTGAGATCGTGGGGAACTGTGCGGCGGTGGTGGCCCCCAGCGCCATCTGGAGGAGGCCGGAGTCGAAGGCCCGGACGTCCACGGGCCCCACAAGACCATTGACGGGAGCGGCTTTCCCCTCGGCCAGGCTGTGGGCCTGGGAGCAGGCGGTGACGTCGGAGGCGATGCCACGCAGAGTATCGGCGACGGCCTGGAGCGACCCCGGCCCCATGCTCAACGCATCCAGGGCCTGAAGAGCCTCGGACTTCTCCAGATCGATTCCCCCCAGGATCGGGTTAGGAATACTAGGCGGGGAAATAGGCGGAGGCGGCGCCATATTCACTTCGGTGACCGCGTTGGCAATGAGTGTTCGCGCATCATCCAGGGAGCCGGCCGCCGAGGTGAGGCTGCTGGCCAGGGAGTCGAGGTCAGCCGTATTCACGGAGACGGAGCCGCCCGCCACCACCACCGCGGGGCCCACACCCCACATGATCCAGTTGTGGCCGCTATCCTCCGGGGCCGGCCCGGTGGGCGGGGCGGGGGAAGTCTTCGGCTTCGGGGGCGGCGATGTGGAGGACGGCGATTTCGTCGCGTGGGGGTCCTGCTTCCAGACGGGGTACGGGCCGCTGGAGCCGTCCATGGCAACCGGGCTCATGACGAGCTCGTTCCAGTCGATGAGTTTCGAGACTCAACGACACCGACCTTGGAGGAGGCCGTGTCATAGCGCGTCGCCAGCGCAGTCAGGAGCCCGGAGGCATTCGTGAGCATCGTCTGGCAGGCGGTGGAGTCCGCCCCAACCCAGCTGGCGGGGACCGACGTGGGGAACTGAGTAACGGCGGCGTCGTAGTCCGACCTGGAGCGTGACAGTGAGAAAGACATGACTCGACGGTAGGGCGACCCCGAGGCGGCCGCAGCGCCGGAGTGCAGCCCTGTGGATCAGACCTGCACTCCGGCGCCTGTGGCCCCCGGCGGGCCACACGGCCGCGCGACCAGTGGCCAGATGGGAGGATCAATACCGACGCCCGCTCGCAACGTCCCTCGGGGAAGGAGCCCCGCACATGGATCCCACAACGGCGGAGCTTCTCTTCATGGGCACGGAGTGCGAGACCAGCGGCTTCGAGGCCTTCAACGCCGTGCGAGACATGGAGAACCTCGACGCCGAGGCCGCCGTCGAGCGGACTCGCGCGATTCTGACCTGGCTGGCCTCCGGCAACATGATCGACCTGTTCCTGGGCGATCCGTTCACGTACGAGCCCGACCCCCGCGACGGCGACCCGACGGGCACCGACCTCATCCGTGCCGACAGGCTCTGGACCATGGACGGCCCCGATGACAGATGGCTCCTCTACGACACCACCCCCTGGGGCAGACTCATGCTCGAGAACTGGTGGATCGTGCACTGGGAGAAGGGCTCGACGAGCTGACGGCGACCCGGCCTCGGTCGCGCCTCCTCGATAAAGGACTCGGCCCGCGGTCCGGTCTCCCGAACCGCGGGCCCAAGCCTCGCGAGGCCCTCCTGCTACCCGGCTTCCCATAAGGCCGGGGAGGCGGGGCCTCCTTCACCAGAGCGTCCGGTTCGGGCTCCCTAAGACCCGTTCCAGACTCGGAGACCTGCCAGTCATCGGGCTCCCCAACCCTCGTGACCGGTTCCGTCCGGCGGCAGTAACTATGTAACCCACCGATCCTGAGCGGACCCCCCGAATTCCCCTATGAACACGCTGAGAAATAGGCGCCATTCCGCCGATTTTGCGTTGCCTGCACCACATTCCGGCGATTACTCAGAGTATTCCGGTACTTCTTCAGGGGCGTTCCCACGACTCGTCCATCAAACCGAGGCCGGTGGCCGGCGCAGGCACACGACGGCGTCGGCCCGCCGCCCCTCCTGACCGTCTGGCCCCGTCGCCTGCCTCTGGCGCTCCTCGCCGATGACGACCTGCCAGCCGGCCGTCGCCTCGGCCAGGCCCTCGAGGAGCTCGGCGGCCGTGTAGGTCCGGGCGTGGTGGGTGTGCCAGGGCGGGTTGACGGCGTGCACCGCCGTGAGCAGGTGCCCTCCGGGGGCGACGCGGGCGGCGGCGTCGGACAGGAGGGCCATGAGGTCCAGGGAGCCCGGCTCGTGCCCGCCGTGGACGTAGAAGCTCGTCACCAGGTCGAAGGGTCCGGCCGGCAGGCCGTCTCCGACGTCGTGCACGCGACCGGTCACGCGCGAGGCGACCCCGAGCCGCTCGGCCTGCCCGGTCAGGCGCCCGATGGCGGTGGCGGACAGGTCCAGACCGATCACCTGCCAGCCGCGCTCGGCCAGCCACAGGACGTCGGCGCCCTCGCCGCAGCCGATCTCCAGGGCGGTCCCGGGACTCCAGTCGGTGGCGAGCTCCGGTAGCCAGTCGTTGGGGCGGCCCGACCACATCTGCTCGACCGAGGCGTAACGCTCCTCCCAGCGGGAGGCGGAGTGAGCGGTGTTGGGCTGCGGATCGGAGTACTGCTGGCGGGGCTGTGTCATGCCGCGATCCTACCGACGTCGGATCACCCCGCAGGCCGCCCGACGACGGCGCCCCAGCACGTCAACCTTTCAGATTTCCCACCGCCCTATCCACCGCCGGAATTCTTTCGATATTTTCTCCGCTGTTCCCAACAGGAGATCCTAAGCAAGCCTTCAATCATTCCGGTTATGGTTCGCCTGAACTCGAGATCAGACAACCGGGAGGCGGACACGCTCATGGCACGTGGTGGGAGGGGATTCCAAGGCACAGTGCTCAAGGCGCTGCGGGCACCGGAGCACAAGCTCACGGTGGCCGGGGTGCGCGAGCTGGCGCCCTACACGGAGCTGACCGTCCACTGCCCGAGCCTGCTGGGCACCGGCGCCGCCATGCTGCCGCCCACCGCCTGGGTGCGGATGTGGATCCCGCAGGGCGGCCGTCAGCACCAGCGCGCCTACACCATCACCCGCATCAACCGCGAGCAGGCCACCGCCATCATCCTGGTCCTGCACCATGAGCCCAGCGGTCCGGCGTCGCGGTGGTCGAAGCGGGTCCGGCCCGGAGACACCGTGTCCGTCCAGCTCATGGGCGGCACCAGCTACCGGTGGCCGTCCCCGGGCGACCGGATGCTGCTGGTGGGCAACCGGGCCTCCGCGCCCGCGCTGGCCGACGCCGTCGCCGCCGCCCCGCCGAGCAGCCTGGTCACCGTCGTCATGCTGGCGCCCGAGGCCGGCTTCCTGCCCCTGGCCGCGCGCGACCACCGGCTCATCCGCGTGAATCCCGAGGTCTCCGAGGAGACGCTGCTGGCCACCGTCGACCGCACCCTGTGGGCGGACACCGGGGACCTGGCCCTGGACTGGGTGTTCATCGCCCTGGAGAGCAGCGCCACCAAGGCGGTGCGGCGCCACCTGATCGCCTCCGGACTGAGCCGGCGCAGCATCCAGCACCAGGGCTACTGGACCCGCGACGGCGCCATGGGCGCGGCCCCCGAGGCCTGAGCCCGACCGCCGGCCACCAGCCGACGTCGTCGCGCTCCTCGCCCTGCCCGCGCTGGGCCTGCTGGGTTACGTCCTGGTGCGCTAAGTGAAGCGAGCCCGTTGACGCTCCTCGTTCACAGCGGCACCGCCTCTCGTGCGGCGTCAGTCAGCTGAACAGGTAGGGGGGAGTCGGAGACGACGTCGGCCGGGAATCCGGTGAGTCTCTCAACGTCATCGACGAACAGGGCCAGGTCGAACAGGTCAGTACCGGTCGACGGCGTGACCAGAAGGTCGATGTCAGAGTCGAAGTCATCCTCCCCCCGGACTGACGACCCGAAAACGCGGAGGTTGCTGAGGCCATGACACTCGGCGCAGGCGAGGATCGTATCGGCCTGCATGGCAAGTGGGAGTGACGGTCGGTAACCGGCTGCACGCAGCACCGTTTCGAGCAGCTCGTCGGACACCGCACGCGCCCCGGACTCCACCTGCGTCACGACCGACTCGTTCAAGCCGGCACGCTGGGCCAGCTGAGCCTGTGAGAGCCCTGCATCCAGACGCGCAGCACGAACGAGTGCCGGTGCGTCATCAGTGCGGAAGCGACCCATGAGGTCAGCATATGGCACAACCAGCTGCTCGGACCCTGCGACGACGTCGGTCGAGGACGTACTTTCGGCGTGAGGACTGCGCTGTCCCCCAGATGGCTGGGGGCGGAGCCGCGTCGTTTGGAGGAGAAGGACGTCCTCGGCGCGAAACGCAGTCCTCGACATGCGCCGTTCGGAATCAGGACCGCCGCACGCATCGGTAGCGGCGGCGCCCCGGCCAGCGCGGGTCCAACGGCGCAGGGCCGATATCGAAGTCGAGCGCCCGGTAGAAGCCGACGGCGTCGTCGTCGGTCTCGGCGACAACCTGCCCCGACGCACTGGCAAGGGCATCAACGAGCGCCCGCCCGATTCCGTCGCCACGTAGCCCCGGAGCCACGGCAATGTACTCCAACACGACGCCATCGGGTCGAGACACGTAGGCAGCTACCGACGTGGGCGCGCCCCGCGGGCCCGTACCCACGACCTCCATGAGCACTAGCTCCTCAGCAATGATCCTGCGCAGCTCGGCGTCGGGCAGTCCCGCGGCCTCGCGCATAAGAGCCAGCATCTGCTCACTGGCCAGGTCCTGCTCCACCAGAACTCTGACTGCCGCTCCGTGCTGGACCCGGTCCGTCGTCATAACCGCATTATCCACTGACCCGCACGGCACCTATGGCGTCACGGACACATTGCATTCTCGCTGGTCGGAACCTACTTCACCGATCCGGGGCGAGCGCGCCGCATAGGCTGGCGGCGACCGAGGAGCGCTCCACGCCAACGTCGACGGACCACTTGTTGAAAATGCCACAAGAATCCGGCAGGATTTCGCCTGGTCATACCATTCCCCACCATGTCCGCCCCTATGAGGTCATCAACCATGCGACTCCTCCCTCCAGTCGTCTTCACGCTTGCCACGACTGTCCTGGCCCTGACGGTCGGCGGCGGCCTGTTCGGCTGGGAAACCTCCCTCCTGACGCCTTTGAGCCTGCTGACGGTCAGTCTCATCCTCCTTCAGGCCCAGCACGTTCAGCGTGCCGAGCCCTCGCAGCGCATCCCGGGCCCCTCGATCCTCGCGCTGGCCGTCATCGGCCTGGGGCTGGCGGCCGCCCTGCTCGGCCACGGCCTCTACAGCCATGAGCCCGCCGCCGCCATCAACCTGCCGTCGGCCGGCGTCCTGCTGTACGTCGTCGTGACCTCCTATCGCCGACGCCGCCCCGAGGCGCAGCCCGTCCTCGTCGCCGCCCCGACGGCTCCCCTCGGCGAGACGTCCACCTCTCAGCCGCAGTAACGGTGTCGAAAGCGCCTCGCCTCGGGCCGTCACAGTACGGTTCCACGAGGCTCGCCTCAGCGCGACTAGCATTCTGAGAGCGAAGGTTGTGGCGCAGGCGATGGCGAAGCCTCGTCGGGATGCGAGCATGGAATGTCCTCAACGAGCGGTCGGGAGAGCTTGCCGGGCAGTACGTACCCGAAGTGTGTCGCTCACCGAGACGAGCCACGAATAACAAGCCACCCACGCCCTAGAGGACGCTCCAGAATGAGGGTTGCATCCCCAAAGGCTGTAGCCCACGGGCTGGTTATATTGTCAAGATCCACGTCCTCCACGCCCCCTCGTTCGCTTTCTACTGTCGGATATTCCTCAATATGTGAGGCCGGAGCATAGGAATACTTGGAAACATACTTCCGTATAGCAGCATCGGTTGCAATGAAAGAAATGATGTACCCCCAGCCTCCAGGGAATTCTTTGGCGAAATTGGTTGCTGGGGAGACAGAGGATACTTGAGCATCTTCAGGGAGGGAATGCCCGTCTCCAATAGCAAGAATCTGGTCCAGGTGCCCCATATCTGCCGGATACGGAGCACCCGCCTGCTGGTTGCTCAGCAGCGCCGACGCGGAGGGTTGGGTATCACCTCGGCTGCGAGAACCGCCACAGGCAGCAATAGCTGCTGACGCAGCGAATGTGACTAGTCCGGCAACAAATCCCCTCCGCAGAGTAAGCATGAGAACTCCCTACCGAGCGACACAAGAGAACTTTTCGGTCAGCACCAGCTCGAAGCGTCCTGCTTGCTTTCTAAAGGCGAATGCTCTGGTCGACATCCGAAGAACTCCATTATTGCCTTGACACAGTCATGATGCACCTCAGATTGACAAGTTGGATTACTTTAACGCGGCCCACCCTGGATGACAAGCCAGCCTCTCCCTAAGGGGCGCTCGAGGAGAACATTGGCCCGTCCGAGAACACAGTTCCAAGGGTCACTAATTTCACTAAGATCGATATCTTCTAAGCCACCTTCGACTTTTAATGCCGTCGGATACCTTTCAATGAGCTCCCCAGGGTCTCCAGTCCGTTCAGTAACGTAGGCTCGTATGGAAGAATCGATGGCGGTGAAGGCGATGACATACCCCCACCCTCCAGGAAATACCCTGGCAAAGTTGGTGGCAGGCTTAATCGAAACTACGTGAGCACCTTCGGGGAGAGTCTGTCCACCCTTGAGAGATAGAATCTGGTCCAGGTGCTCCATATCTGCCGGATACGGAGCACCCTCCTGCTGGTTGCCAGATACACCAGAAGCGGACTCTTGGGGAGTATCTTCCACTAATCTACTTAATCTGTGAAAGGTGTAGGCCCCTAAACATAGGATGGCAACCATCACGGCTGAGCAGCCGACTACAAGCACCCTCAGGATGCCGCGTCGATTTGGTTTAGAAGTCATGACTCTCACTCCGAACGGAAGAATTACCTTTGAGGTCATATTCCTGAGCAAGCCCTCTCTGATGAAGTCTTTGTAGCCGCTCGTCTTTAATTTCCATGCCAAGAATTTTAGTGGACTTGCCTCCATCCCAGTTGTAGCGGTCTGCGACATGAACCTTGTAGTCGCACGTGTAGTATCCGTTAGGATGGTCTGGCGTGGGGGGATACACAGTGATAGTACCTTCGGTGGCGTGATCATATGAACCTACCGCATAATACCAGTTCAAGCTTTCTGTCGCTGTTTCACCTTCCCATTTCGTGTTGAAAGGATAGGTAATCGACCCAGTGGCACCCGAGGATTCCTGCCGCGCAGTGCGCGCTCGAATTGTATCGCTCACCGAGAGGACCCGTTGATGATGAGCCATCCGCGCCCTAAAGGTCTCTCCAGTACGAGGACACCGTCAGTGATTCCCGTGTCCCAGGGGTTGCTTATCTCATCGAAATTAAGGTCCGACAGTTGAACGTCTCCAGGTTTAGCGGATGAATATTTCTCAATAATGTCGCCTGAATGAATGGTGTGCTCCGTGACATACTGTCGTATGGCAGAGTCAGTTGCCGTGAAGGCAATGACATACCCCCAGCCTCCAGGGAATTCTTTGGCGAAATTGGTTGCTGGGGAGACAGAGGATACTTGAGCGTTTTCAGGAAGGGAATGCCCATCTCCAATAGCAAGAATCTGGTCGAGGTGCTCCATATCTGCTGGATACGGAGCACCCTCCTGTTGGGTAACAGCCACAGTGGTCTCCTGACTGGATCTTAGTGAACTTGGGTGAGTACGCATAAAGCTGCAAGCCGACGTGAACGTAACAGCAAGAAATACAAGTAATATATTTCTCGCCATCCCATACACGCAAGAAGGCTCATCTTTCCCTCTCAAGGCCCACTCCTGACCGAAGACTCCCCCGACATATCGTACTCCTTCGCCAGCCCGACCGCATGAAGTCTTTGTAGTTGCTTGTCGTCAATTTTTCGTCCAAAAATGTATGTGGACTTGTCGCCATCCCAGTTGTATCGGTCCGCCACATGTACGCGGTACTCGTACTTGTAGGTCCAGTCTGGATTATCTGCTGTGGGCGGGTATACGGTGATAGTTCCATCGGTGGCCGACTGGTACCCCCCTGTTGCGTAGAACCAATTATAGCTCTGCGCTTTCGTGGCATACTCATTTTGCCAACTGGTGTCGAAGGGGTATGTGAGCGGCTTTGTCATACCCGCGTTCTTCGCATCCTCTACCGCTTGTTTGGCTAAGTTCTCAACCTCATTCTTGGAGTGATTCTTCAATTCGGGTAGATCGTTCAGCATGCCGTCAACGTCGATGGGTTGGGGGTCTCCAGTGTTTCCGAGAAAATGCTGCAGATTCTTCGAAGCGTCCGGCCAGAACGGTGCACATGCAGTCGCAAACATGGACGCAGCATGGTGAACAGCGTGATCCTTCGCAGTGGGTTTCTCTCGACCGTACTCCCCGGACCCTTCGTTTTTGGAGTCGCCGCCGTACTGCCAGGGTTTGACTCCGGGCATCTCCGCATGCTCGCCGGCAACCGGGTCATGAAGTCCCTGCCCCTGATTATCCGGCTTGTCACCATCCTTGCTTTTCTCTCGACCAGCGTTGGAACGCCCAGTACGCTTGCCAGCACGACCAGCGCTGGAACGGTCCCTCGTGTCGCGAGTGCGGGCCGGCTGGTTCGAGTTAGGTGGGTCCCCAGACTTGTCGGCCGCCATCACCATGGTCAGGGCGGCGGCATAAGACTGGTCGACCTGGTTGGCCTGGGCCAGCGTAGCGCTCACCATGGCTTGGAGCTCGGCGACCTGCCCGGCCACCTTCGCGGCCTCGGCAGCGGCGGAGTCACCACTGCCGCCGCTCTCGCCCCCGACGCTGGCGCCACCAGAGCCACTCGCCTTGGCCTCGGGGCTGGCACTGACGCTGCCGTCGTCGTGAAGCACCACCGCAGGGTGCTCCGCAGCGTAGTCCTGACAGGCCAGCACGCTCCTGCGCACCATCTCCACACCGTCACAGGCGTCCCACGTAGCCCGGTGCATGCCACGCACTCGACCGATCAGCTCACCATGCCGCGCCTCACAGCGCCCCTGCGCCCCACGAGCCGCGGTGACACTGGGGGCCTCAGAGACGACCCGGGTCCGCGCCGACTGCGCCTCACCCCGGATCGACGTCAGCGCCCCTGACGCCCGCCCCAACGACTCAGCGGCCTGCGCCAAAGGCTCAGGATTCCACCGACACACATCACTCCAGGCAACCATCGGCTCACTCCCGTCCTGCAAGAGGGCCCGGCCGGCCGCGTCGCCCCGACCCGGCGGGCGCCAGAGACCGAGCCCCACCGGACACCGCCTGGTCATTCGCCTGATGAATCGCCGTCAAGGAGCGCACACCACTGCTGACGCCCCCATAGCAACTACCCACCGCCGCGCACGCAGCCTCCAGAGACGACACCGCCGCCTCCACCCTCCGCGCACTCATCGAACCGGGCATCGCCGAGGCGGCCACGCCCGCCCCCGCCACATCCACGCCATCCAGGTCAGCGCGCACCGCGTCCAACGACGACGACAACACCCCCAGATCACCCCACATCAAGTGAAGATCCGCCACCAGCAACACCCTTCAGAGTTCGAACGACACCAAACAACCGACTCCACCAGCGCCGGGCGAGCAGGAACCTGACCGCCCGCTCCACAGCACCTTGAGAGCCGCTCTGTGACCTTACCGTAATATTCACCGCTCGTCCTGCGAATCAGCAACGAGCATTGAGAACTGCTCGCTGATTCCGCCCCCTCAACCCGGGGACCCGCCCCTCACCACCCCTCTCACCGGCAGGATCACAAAGGAGCGGATCCGGGCTGAGCGAGTCCTTCGCAGCGGCTCCGGTCTCCTCCGGCTCCACCTCGCAGGGACCGGCGGCAACCTGCCACAATGAGCGGCATGGTCGATCTCTCCGCAGTCTCCCCCGCCATCGCCCTGGGCCCCCTGGACGGCCGCTACCGCGCCGTCGCCGCCCCACTGGTCAACCACCTCTCCGAGGCCGCGCTCAACCGGGCCCGCCTGCAGGTCGAGGTCGAGTGGCTCATCCACCTCACCGACGGCGGCGTCCTGCCCGGTGCCCCCCGCCTGAGCGAGACGGAGAAGGCCTACCTGCGCGGCGTCGTCGAGGACTTCGGGGCCGAGGAGATCGCCGAGCTCGGCGCCATCGAGGCCAAGACCCGCCACGACGTCAAGGCCGTCGAGTACCTCCTCAAGCAGCGCCTAGCCGCGGCCGCCCAGGCCCCCGGCGTCGTCGGCGCCGACGGCGGCCCCACCGTGCTGCCAGCGGTCGGCGAGATCGTCCACATCTTCTGCACCAGCGAGGACATCAACAATCTCTCCTACGCCCTGACGATCCGGGGCGCCGTCGAGCAGGTGTGGCTGCCGGCCGCCCGTGGGCTGGTCGAGGACCTGGCCGCCATGGCCCACGAGTACGCCGACGCCGCCATGCTGGCGCGCACGCACGGCCAGCCGGCCACCCCCACGACGCTCGGCAAGGAGCTGGCGGTCCTGGCCCACCGGCTGCGCCGCCAGGTGCGCCGCGTCGAGGCCACCGAGTACCTGGGCAAGATCAACGGCGCCACCGGCACCTTCGGCGCGCACGTCGTCTCCGTGCCCGGCGCCGACTGGCAGGCCGTGGGCCGCGGCTTCGTGGAGCACCTGGGCCTGACCTGGAACCCGCTGACCACGCAGATCGAGTCCCACGACTGGCAGGCCGAGCTCTACTCCGACGTCGCCCGCTTCAACCGGATCGCCCACAACCTGGCCACGGACGTGTGGACCTACATCTCGCTGGGCTACTTCCACCAGCGTCTGAGCGCGCAGGGCTCCACCGGCTCATCGACCATGCCGCACAAGGTCAACCCGATCCGCTTCGAGAACGGCGAGGCCAACCTGGAGATCTCCTGCTCGCTGCTGGACACGCTGGCCGCCACGCTCGTCACCTCCCGCCTCCAGCGCGACCTCACCGACTCCACCACGCAGCGCAACGTGGGCGTGGCCCTGGGGCACTCGCTGCTGGCCGTGGACAACATCCGGCGGGGCCTGGCCGGGCTCGACGTCGACCGCGCCCGCCTGGAGGAGGACCTCGACGCCACCTGGGAGGTGCTCGGCGAGCCCGTCCAGCAGGCGATGCGGGCGGCCGCCGTCGCCGGGGCGACCGGCATGGCCGACCCCTACGAGCGCCTCAAGGAGCTCACCCGCGGCAAGAAGGTCACGCCCGAGGGGATGCGCGAGTTCATCTCCGGACTCGGCATGCCCGACGACGTCGAGGCGCGGCTGCTCGCCCTGACGCCCGCCACCTACACGGGCCTGGCCGCCGAGCTCGTCTCCCATCTGGACGACTGAGGGCCCGCCGGCGGGTCCGGCACTGGCACAGACCGCCAGCCGGCCAGCAGTTCCTTTATGGACACATGACGTCCTTCATCGACACTCATGGTCGTTGATCGACACTTTCGGGCCCTTCATCAACACTCTACGGCCCTTCATGGACATCTCATCGACACTTCATGGACACTCTGGGACCCTTCATCGACACTTCATGTACAATTGACATGTGATTGTCGATCTGACTGACCTCACGGAAGCCCTCGCTCGTTTGGCACTGGAGGGCGGCGACTGCCTTGAGATCGAGGCGAAGACCTTCTCCGAGTACTCCCGCAACGCCCTCGGTCCCACACTGTCGGCCTTCGCGAATCTTCCTGGAGGCGGCACCATCCTCCTGGGTGTCGGCGAGGATCCGGTGTCCGTCGTCGGAGTCCAGGACCCGCACGACCTCCAGCAGGCCCTCATCTCCCAGGCCCGTCAGGGCTTCTCCACCGAGATCGCTGTCGATACGCACGCCATCACCGTTGAGGGCAAGACCGTCATCGCCGCCAACGTGCAGGAAGCTCCCGTCAACAGCAAGCCATGCCGGTGGAGGGAGACGGGGGCGGCGTACCTCCGCCAGTACGACGGCGACTACCGCATGTCACAGCAGGAGGAGCAGCAGCTCCTTCTGCGCCACCAACGTCCTCGGCAGGACTCCGTTGCCGTTCCCGGCACCTCCGTGAACAGTCTCGACAAGGATCTGGTTCAGCGCTTTCTCCGTGCGGTTCGTACCGGCTCCACCGCGCTCAGCGGCCAGTCGGATACGGAGGTCCTCCTCAACCTGAACATCCTCACCGAGGACGGAGAGGCAACCCGGGCAGGGCTGTATGCGCTGGGCCGTTATCCCCAGAGGCAGTTCCCCGGCCTGTCCATCACAGCGGCCGTCACCGACACGAATGACGCGGTCAGGGCAACGGATCGACTTACGATCGCGGGCCCCCTGCCGCAGATGCTCACCGACGCCGTCGACTGGGTCGCACGCACCACGCAGACACGCATCCGGTTCGGGGATGACGGGCATGGCCGCGATGTTCACGAGTTCCCGCTCATCGCGGTTCGCGAGCTCATCGCCAACGCTCTCGTCCACCGCGACCTCTCCGAGCCCGCGCTGTCGAAAGGGATTGAGATTCGTCTGCTGCACGACCGCCTCATCATCTCCAGCCCAGGTGGTCTGTGGGGGCTGAGCGTGGATCAGCTCGGCACACGCGACGGGAAGTCAGCGGTCAACGAGCACCTCTACACCATCTGCACCTTCGCCACGGACCACGAGGGACGGCGCGTGATCGAAGGCTTGGGCTCCGGTATTCGGGAGGTCCGTCGCGCCCTGCGAGAGGCGGACATGGAACCCGTCCGCTTTCAGGACACCGGCGTGCGCTTCACGGCTCTGCTCCCCCGAAGCGCCCTCCTCTCACCTGAGGATCTCACCTGGCTGTCCAGCCTTGAAGCCCAGGGCCTCGGCATCGAGCAGCGCCACGCACTGGTCGAGATGCGGCACGGAGAGTCATGGACGAACTCCTCCTATCGCCGTCGCTTCGGCTGTGACTCCCAGCAGGCCCGTCGTCAGCTCCAGGAGCTGGTGAACCGGGGCTATGCCGAGGCCCGAGGACAACGCGGCTCCACCTCCTACGTTCTGGCCTCCAACAGCACTCGACCGACTTCCGGCACCACAGACATGGTTGTTCCCCCAGAGATCTCCGCCCTATCCACCAACACGCCCGCCGTCTGGGCCAGCCTTGAGGACGGGCCACGCACGCGCCAGCAGATCGTCGAGACCACAGGCCTGTCACCACGCCAGGTGACGTACGCGCTCAAGCATCTCGAGGAGGCCGGATTCGTTGAGAAAGACGGTGGTCGGGGCGATACCACCACCACGTACCACCGCGCCTGATGGGCGCGCTCGCCAAACTCGTCTCCCACCTGGACGACTGAGGCCCTGCCGGCAGGTCCAGCAATGGCCGGGTGTCCACGGTGCTGACATCAGCGCGCCGGCCGTCGAAGTACCCAACGGAGATCGTTGGAATTCCGCGGTTTCTTCTCGGCGAGCGGCGCCGGTACAGGGTTAATGTCAGCGCCATGGACACCTCTGGGCCCTTCATGGACACTTCGGCGCGTTTCAGGGTTCCTGGCCAGGCGGCAAGCGGCTACCCGACGGCGGCTGAGGGCTGGGCCGGGGGCACGGCGCCCCCGGTCAGGAGCTGGCGGGCGCACAGCCCGGCGATGCACTCCTCGGCCGGGTTGAGGCCGAGCCGGTTGACGTCGATGTGCAGCAGGTCCAGGGCCCGGCGCCCACCGGTGCCCGCCCCCATGACCCCGATGGCGCGCCCGGCGTCGTCGGCCAGCTCACCCACGGCCGCGGCCGCCTGGCTCCAGGACGGGATCTCATCGAACTGGAACTCGATGACCTCCAGCAGCTGCTGAACGATCGGGCCCAGGGCACTGCCGTCGCGCAGGTGCGCGGGAAGCCTCGAACCCCACATCCGCAGGTGGGCGGAGAGCAGCTCGGCCTCGGGCAGCGGTGCGCTGCGGGCCGCCAGCGCCAGGAACCGCGCCGCCAGGGCCGCCCGCGGCACCGGCCGCGGGATCTGCCAGACCTGGTGGTCCAGGCACCATCGGCTGGAGACGTAGAAGTGGCGCTCGGCCTCCTCGACGCCGGCCACTCCCCCGTACTTGTCGTACTCGGGACCGTAGACGCCGAAGGTGATGCCGGGCCGGCTCGCGCCGATCCCCCCGGTCATCGGGTCGGAGACGAGGCGCTCCACCGTGCGCGCCTCGATCCGCTGGGCCACGGCACCCAGCTCGCGCATACTCGCGTAGGCCTCGTCCAGGACGCTCTCAACGGCCTTGAGCCGCAGCCGGATGTGGTGCCCACGCAGGTCGACGAAGCGCAGGAAGTGCGCCGAGCGGATGTCCCACTGGCCGCGGGCCCGCTCCAGCCACTGGGAGACCTCGGGCAGCAGGGCGTCGGTGTCATCCCCGCCGGCGCAGTAGATGCGCGCATACAGCCAGCCGACACTCTCATGCTGGCCGGCCATCGCCGACCCCCGCTGACGCATCGAGCTGTGCTGGGCACGCAGGTTGCCGAAGTCGGCGGCCGCCATCTCCAGGGGCTGGATCCCCGGGATCGAGCCACCCGCCTGCGGCTTCGCGCCCCCCAGGCCGACCAATCCGGCCTGACCGGCCTGACCGGCCTGACCGGCCAGACCGGACTGACTGGGCTGACCGGACTGGCTGGCCTGGTCCATCTGGCCGGCCTGCCCGGGGCGCTCGGCCTGCTCACTGGCCCGCGAGCGCCCACCGAGCCAGCGCAGCCTGCGGGAGCGGGTGAGCCGGCTGGGCTGGTTGCGCTGCTCGCGCCGGTTGGGCTGGACGTCGTCGTGGGTGCTCATGCCATGCCTCCCAGGTTCTTGGGCCACTGGAGTCCCACCAGGTACTCGGCCACCGTCGGCTCACCGTCCTGGGTGAGCCCCAGGGCCTGGCCGCGGGCCGGCAGGGCCTCGACGAAGCTGATGTGGGCGGCGCCGGGGTCGATCCAGCCGCGCAGCGCCAGCAGCGAGACTGGCGAAGTGAGGTCCACGTAGCGCGGCTTGTGCTGGTCGAAGGTGGCACCCTGGGAGGGCATGTGCTGGTGGACGAACACCTCCGTCGGTATGTCCCACTGCTTGCGCAGGTCGTCCATGTGCAGCAGGGTCGTGGTCAGGTCGCGGTCCATGAGCGGGGCGATCTGGTGGGCCGGGAAGGTCCAGGACTCGCGGCGGGTCACCAGGCGGCCGGCCACGACCCGCTCGGAGTGCATCACCTCGTCGGGCAGGGGCCCGTTCAGGTCCCGACGGCGGCTGGTCCAGTGGTCCGCGAACGGGGGCAGCCGGGACCACGGGTCGCTCAGCAGCACCAGCCAGGACAGGTAGCCGCCCAGGAGGTACTGGGGGGTCAGGCCCAGGTAGGCCAGTCCCACGGGCCCGGCGTCGTCGGCCAGGAACAGGGTGCTCGTGGCCGGGTCGTGGACGAGCCGCAGGGAGCTGAGGGGGACCGCGTCCGGCGCCCCCGGCTCACCGGGCAGGCCCAGCGGTGGCAGGAGCCCGCAGGAGACGGCCTGGCCGGTGTTGCACTCGGTGCTGGCCTGGATCTCCAGGACCCGCTCGGTGCCCCAGGAAGTGCGGATCCGCGTGGCCAGGCGCTCCCGGAATCCGGAGCCCAGGAGCCGGTGGAAGCGGGCCTGGAGGGAGCCGTTGGCGTTGGTGAAGGCGTTGACGACGGTCAGGCCCCCGCCGGCGGCGTAGGTCCGGGCGCTGGGGGCCACCGGCTGGAGGAAGGCACCCAGGTGCCTCGGCGAGCCGGAGAGCCCGCCGGGCAGGGCGGCGCGCTCCTCATCGGGGCCTGCGGCGTAGTCGAGCCCGGCGACGCGCAGCATCTCCTGGTCGCCGTCGGGGGCGTGGGAGATGGTCATGAAGAAGGCCAGCGGGTCCTTGCACACCCCGCCGTTGCCGAACAGGGAGACGAAGCGGGCCACCATGAGGTCGTAGATGTGGGAGCGGGCCACCCAGGGGTCGGCGAGCTCGCCCAGGGTCCTGACGTCCTGCTCGAAGGGGGCGTCCTGGAGGGGGTCGACCCAGCTGCGGGTCGACTCGCGGTCCTCGTAGAGGAAGCCGCTGGGGCGCTCGCCGAGCTCGCCATCGGGGAAGACGCGCTCGGCCAGGCGCACCGTGCGGTTGAGGAGCTCGGCGCGGCCGGGCCCGTCGGCGGCGCCGACGGCGTCGTCGAGCCGGGCCAGCCAGGCCAGGTCCTTGCCCCACTGGCGCTGCTGCTCCGGTGAGAGCGAGGCGGCCAGCAGCGGAAGGGGTTCTCCCCGCGGTACCAGGGCACGTGCGGCACGATGGCGCCGGAGGCCAGCAGCCGCTCCAGGCGCAGGCGCGGGTCGGCGCCGCCCACGCGCTCGCAGGCGTCGCGCACACTGAGCACGGCGTGCATGCCGCCGCCGGTGAGGGCGTCATGGGTCTCCTGGAGCCAGCGGGCGGGCTGGATGGTCTCCTGGCGGAAGACCATGCCGTTGCCGTACTCGTGCTCGCCGACGACGGTCAGCGCCTCCGTCTCGACCTCCCGGAAGGGGTACTGGCCGTAGACGCCGGCCGCCTCCGGGCCGGGAGCGGCGCTGTAGGCCCGGCGCACGGGGGCGGGCTCGAGGTAGAGGGCGCTGTCGGGGTCCAGCTCCTGGGCGGTGGCGCTCAGGATGCGGTAGGCCAGGTGGGTGGCCACCATGCGGTGGCTGCGCCCGGTGGAGGGCTGTCCCGCCTCGTTGACGGTGGTCAGTCCCGAGAAGGGGCTGGTCTTGAGGGCGGCCCGGGTGGCCAGGGTGTAGAGGGTGCGCAGGACGCGGGGGTCCTCGAGCCGGCGGCCGCGGACGGCCAGGGTGGAGATGAGGGCCGGGGCGGCGATGGCCAGGGCCTCCTGGTAGCCGGGCTCGTCGAGGCCGGCCGCCAGCAGCTCGCGGCTGCGGTCCAGGTCGACGTCGACCAGGACGGCCAGGCGGGCGCGGGTCTCCTCCTTGCGGGCCACCAGGGCGTCCCAGCGCTCCAGCAGCGCGCGCAGCGAAGCCGGCAGGGCAGCCAGGACCTCCTCGGACAGGTCGGTGGCGCGCCCCTGGAAGACGCAGCGCTTGGCGCGCAGGACCGGGCGGCGCTCGGCCTTGTCCAGGGTGGGGACGATCTCGTAGAGCGGGTCGAGCAGCTGGTCGGCGGCACCATCGAGCACCTCGTCGAGCCGGCGCAGGTAGTCCAGGGTGCCGACGACGGCGGCGCTGGTCTCGGGGACGGCCCGCACCGGGAGCCCGCCCAGGCGCACGAGGGTCGGCAGGGCCACGGCGGGCTGAGCCAGGGCTGGTAGCTCCGACTCCGATGCCGGTACCGACACTGGTACGGCGGAGGCTGGAGCGGATGGGATGGGCTCCCCGGGGGTCACGGCGGATACGGGCTGCGGCTGTGGCTGTTGGAAGGGGGAGGCACCGGCACGAGAGAGAACCGGCTGCGTCATAGGAGGAAACCTTTCAAGAGAACGTACAGCCAGTAGCCTATCCATACAACGCTCATCACGAAGGCCAGCAGTCCAAGAAGAGAGCACGCCAGCCCGTAGATGAAGTAGCCCCAGCGCACCACGGGCCGCATGACGGCCAGGGCGGGCGGCAGGGGCTGGCGCCTCAGGACGCAGCGCAGCACGAACATGGAGCGCCCGCGCAGGTTGACCGAGCCGGTGGCCGCCTCGACCGCGGCGACGCCGTCGGACTGGGTGAGGGGGTTGAGGTTGGTGATGAGCATCGTGAGCTGGAAGGCGCACAGGGTCAGGGCCACCTGGCGCACCGTTCCCGCCCAGGCCCAGGCGACGGCCGCCTCCAGGCCGCAGACGACGCCGTCGGAGAAGATGCCCGCCAGGGCCAGCATGGTCAGTCCGCGCCGGGAGCGCACCCGGTAGGAGTCGGTGCGGTCGACGTAGGCGATGGGGATCACCCAGAACATGAGCGCCACCCCCAGTCCGCGGATGGGGGTGCCCAGGTAGCCGGCGACGATGGCGTGCCAGGACTCGTGCAGCAGGATGCTCACCAGCTGGATCGCCACCGCCGTGACGAGGACGAGGACGCCCGGGCGGGGCCCCCCGGCCAGGGAGCCGAGCGCCGTGGCCCCGGCCGCGTACCCGCAGGCGGCCAGCGCCAGGAAGACCCAGCTGAGTGCGGGGGCCGGCAGGCGCTGGAGCAGGGTGACGATCGGGGCGACGATCCGGTGGTACTTGCGGGCGATGATGATGCGGGGCAGCCACCAGCCCCCGCTGCGGCGGGGCCTCTCGACCTTGAGGTGGCGGGCCTGGCGGGGCTGGGCGGCGTGGCGTCCGCGGCTGCGCCTGGTGCGCGCCGGGGCCGCCGAGGCGTCGGGTGCGGCGGGGGCGGGCTCGCCGCCCGCCAGGAGGCCCTTGTCACGCAGGTTGTCGACCAGGCCCGTGATGCGCTTGGCACCCGCCTCGTCGATGTCCTGGGGCAGCTCCTCGATGATGGTCGGCAGGGGGCGCACGCCGTCGAACTGGCCCACGATGAAGGCGGCGGCAGCGCCGAGCCGGTGGTACTTGCCCGAGTCGGAGTCGAACAGCATCGGCTGGTTGTCCATCCCGACGATGAGGCTCACGCCGCGGCGCAGGCGCGGGATCGGGTTCGTCGGGCGGCTACCAGGGCTCGTCGGCGTTCTCCTCGCCGTACTCATCACCGTGCTCATCGTGGGCTCTTGGCTCCCTCAGGTCGATTCGCGGGAATCCGGGTACCACCAGTGGCGGGTAGGGGACCCCGGCCCCCTACCCGCCACCATGGGGTCGTCAGCAGGACGTCGTCGACGCGCTGGCGGCGCAGGCCGGGCACGAGGCCGAGGCCGCACTGGCCGGGCACGAGGCCGAGGCGGCGCAGGCCGGACAGGACGCGCTGGCACTGCAGAAGGCACAACCCAGGGCGTTGCCCTCGGGCAGCTCCTCGACGCCGAAGTCACTGTCGGCGAGGGTGAGATCGATTGCGCTGTTCGTCATATGCTGTTCACCTCCTTCTCTCAGATGACTTGTAGGCAGGAGCGGGACCCCCTCGGGCCCCGGGGGTCCGGTCTGCCGGGACCGGACCCCAACCCCGCGAACGGGGTGGTCTGTGGAACTCTGTGACGCGGTATACAGTTCTGGGTCCGTCAGACGGGCGCCGGGCCGCCGGCGCCCGCGGGTGGCGGGCCGGGACTAGCCGGCCGCCTCATCGGGCGGTTCTGTCAGCGGGCCGGCGATGGTGACGGCGAACATCTGGTGGCGGCTGACGCCGTCGGAGTCCAGCAGGTGGCGCACCGCCGAGGTGGCGAAGCCTGCGAAGACCGTCCCCACCAGTCCCCGGGCGGCGGCGCGCAGGTGCAGCGAGTAGATGAGGGCGGCGCTGCGGCTCATGGTGAAGCGGTAGCCGGCCGCCCCGCCCCAGGCGTCGGCCTCATCGAGGTTGGCGGCCACCGAGACGATGGCGCCGGCGCGGGCGAACTCCTTCTGCACCGTCATGCCCTCGATCTCCTCGGTCGGCGGCAGGGGGCGGACGAGGTCGACGCCGTCGAGCCGCACCCGGTAGATGCCGGGCTCGGCCCAGCGCGGGCGCAGGAGGAGCACGAAGGGCTCCAGGGGGCAGGCCGCCGCGTCCTGGCCCCAGGTGCGCGCGTCGTCGGCCAGGGCGTCGCGGACCATGCCCAGGAGGGTCTCGGCCTCGAGCGGCTCGGTGCCGTAGGTGGTCGACGACGAGCGGCGCTCGAAGGTCTGGCGCAGGCTGTAGGGGTGAGGGGCCTGGGGGCCGGGGACGAGCGCGTCCGGCACCTGGCAGTCCAGCGGCGGGCGCGGGCGGCGCGCGGCCAGGCCGTCGGAGGTCGGCTCGGCGGGGCGATCACCTGGTCCGGCGGAGAATCCGGCGATGAGCTCGCGCAGCGTCTCGAAGTCAGTGCGCACGGCGGCCTCCCAGGTCGACGACGATGCAGGCCGGCTCCCGGGCCGGGTCGGTACCCAGCGCCCGGGCGATGCGCTGCTCGTCCCAGCGGGCCCGGGCACGCAGCGGCACTCCCAGGGCGTCGGCGACGAGGCGGATGACCTCGAAGGAGCAGCCGCAGTCCTGGACCGCGATGCGCAGGGCGAAGGAGAAGTACTTGCGGGCCACCTTGTCCACGTTGCCGGTCAGGACGATCCGGGCGCCGACGCCGTCGGGCAGGGGCTCCGCCCCGGCGTCCGTCGCTGCGTCCGTCCCCGTGTCCGGCCCGGCGCCCGCCGCCGAGGGGGCGGGTCCGATGAGGGCCAGGGCGTGGTCGCGCTCGATGTAGACGTAGGTGCCCGGGGCCGGCCGCTGCCCGGCCGCCTCCGTAACCTCCTGGCCGCCCTGCCCGCGCTCGGGGACGAGGACGTAGGCGGTCACCGAGCCGATGTTGCCGCCGGCGGCCGTCCAGCGGCGCAGCTTGGCGCTCAGAGGGGCCTGGGCGGCCGCGGCCGGCTCCGGGCCGGTGGGCTCGGCGCCGAGCGGCTCGCGCACACCGACCGACAGCGCCAGGATCGTGGCGAGCTCGGCCAGGGTGGGGCCGGCGACACCGTCGGGCTCGGCGCCGTCATCGGTGGGCGGGCGCGCGATCGGCCAGGGCTGGTCGAGGCGCTCCAGGTCGGCCGGCGGCAGGGGCGTGCGCGGGCAGACCGGCCAGTCGCGGAACTCGCGCTGGAGGCGCAGGTTGGAGGGCTTGTAGTGCTGCTGGTGGCCCTTGGAGTCGACGAAGGCGGCCGGCGGGATGGCCACGGACTGCTCGTAGCGGGCCCCCACGGGGGCCGAGGGCGCCACCGGCACCGTCTCCTCGCCCTGCCCGGCCACCGAGCAGACGGGGCAGCCGGGGCGGGAGACGACCGGGCGGTCGGAGTAGGTGAAGGTGGTCAGGTCCGTGCGCCGCGCGTCCCCGGGCAGGTGGGTGACGGTGGCGCGGGCGATGAGGGCGGCCACGGCCCGGGCGGCCAGGCCGACGATGATGTCGCGGCGGGCGGCCTCGGGGCGGGGGCCGAGCTCGGGCTCGTCGGCGCAGGCGCAGGCCAGGCAGGGTGAGAAGGCCTCGTCGACGTAGGGGCCGACCGTCACCGCCTCCTGCTCGGCGCGCACCCGCAGCAGCGCGATGCCCTCCTCCCGGCAGCGGCGCGCCACCTCCTGGGAGCGGTCGGCGCAGTCGGCGGTCTCGATGAGGACGGTGAGGGTGTCCCCGCGGCGGGGGGCGCTGTCGAGCCTCACCTCGGGCAGGGTGGGCTCCAGGGCGGCGACCATCTCGCCGGCCAGCTCGGCGTCCCCGACGACGGCGACCCGGGCGGCGGCCAGGCGGCGGGCGGCGTCCTGCCAGGAGTCGTTGACGCCGGTGGAGTCGCCCAGGCGGGAGAGCAGCCGGGCCAGCTCGGGCGCCGGGTCGCCGGGGGCGGGCTCGGTGTCCCCCTCCTCGACGATGCCGCCGGTCCACAGCAGGGAGACGGCCTCGAAGGCGGCCTGGGGGCCGATGCCGGTGACCTCGCCGATCTCGTCGAGGGTGCGGGTGCCGTCGCAGGCCTGGAGCAGCGGCCCCATGTGCTCGCGGGCGAAGGCCCCGCCCAGGACCTGGCTCTTGCGGGCGCCGTCGATGATCCAGCCGTTCTCCTCGGGCCGGGCGCGCAGGCCCAGGCGCACCACGGGCTTGCGGGGGATGCGGAACTGCAGGTCGCGGCGGGCGGCGCGGCCGACGTCGCCGGCGCGCATGACGGAGCCCGTGGCGTCCCCGGCCATCTCAGGCCACCTCCTCACGTCGCCCGGGCAGGAGGGCCGCGAGCGCGGGCAGGCCGTCGCGGCGGCCCTCGTAGCGGCCCGAGCAGGTCTCGCAGCGGTCGACGGCCACGGTCGACGAGCAGGTGGTGATGCCGGAGACGAGGTCGATGGTCCACACCTGGCCGCCGAGCGGGGCGACGTCGTCGGCGCTCTGCGTGGCCGGGTCCGGGGGGCCGGGGGCGTCGAGGGCATCCAGGGTCTGCAGGGCCAGGGAGATGAGCCCGGCGCCCAGGAGCACGTGGTGGTGGGCGTAGGCCTGCTCCAGCGGGCCGTGCTCGGAAGCGGCCTCCGGGGGCAGGGGGCGGTAGCCGTGCTGGCGGCGGCGCCGGTCGTAGCAGCGGTAGCAGGCGCTGCGGCCGGGGACCACGAGCGGCCCGCAACGCAGCTCGGTGGGGAAGAGCTCCAGGCCCAGGGAGGGCATGGACCGGGTGAAGGACAGGGTGTCGAGCTCCTCGCGCAGGCCGGTCTGGTCGGGGTCGGCGATGAGGACCGCGCGGTCGGCGTAGGGGATGTAGGCGCTGACCAGCCCGTGGTCGACCGGGATGACGACGTCGCCGTCCCCGGCGAGCCGCGTGGCGACGGCGTGCGCGAACCCGCCCTGGGGCAGGTAGGCCGTCACCGGCCCCGTGGGGGCCTGCGGTGCCGGCTGCTGTACCGGCTGCGCGGCGGGCGCGGGCGGCGTCGTGCTCATATCGGGTCGGGGCTCCTGGGAGTCGGTCGGTGAGGTGGACAGTGGCGCGGACATCAGGCTCAGGGCTCAGGCGAAGGGCTGGCGGACGGGGTTGATCCCCGCCTCGTCGTGGACGGTCAGGCCCATCGCCCGGGGCGCCTGGTAGAGGCGGGGCGTGGCGAGGTAGCGGGCGTGGTGGCTGAAGGACAGGGGCATGGCCTCGGGGATGAGGGCCTTGATGACGTGCATGCCGACCTGGCGGGCCTCGTCGGTGGTGATGTCGACGACGATGGCCTCGGCTCCGGCCCGCTCCAGGTTGGCGACGACCTGCTCGAGCGGGTCGGGGCCGGCACTGCCGGCACTGCCGCGGCTGCCGTCGGAGCCGGACGTCGGCGCCGTGAGGGTGCCGATCTCATCGAGGGCGTGGACGGGGCGCTCCCCCTCCAGGAGGAAGTCGAAGACGTGGCGCATGGACAGCTCGGCGTCGGCCAGGGCGCCACCGACCACGGTGAGGTCCTGGCCCTTGATCTCCTGGGCGCGCGGGCCGCGGGCGTGGCTGCGCAGGGCGATGCGCAGGGAGGCGAGCTCGCGGTAGATCTTGGCCAGCGCCCGCTGCGGGTCGATGTCGCAGGTGGCGGCCACCACCTGGGCCAGCTCGGGGTCGACCTGGGAGGTCTGGACGGCGTAGAGGGTGGGGACGCCGTAGTCGGTGGTGGCGTCGAACAGGCGGGTCTTCAGCTCGGTGGAGGTGCCCACCCGGTGGTACTCGGCGGCGGCCTCCCCCAGGGTGGAGGGGTCGACGTCGACCGCGGGCAGGCGCAGGCGCTGGAGCCAGGTCAGGGCGATGGAGTCGCGCTCGATGACCTCGAGCAGGCCACCCAGGACCGCCTCGCGCAGGTCGGAGTGCGCGGCGGTGCCGGTGGAGATGGGGTTGACGAACTGCTCGGAGGGGGTGCGCACCGGGAAGTTGAGGTACGTCAGCACCGCCGGGACGAAGACCTCACGGCCGCGGGTCAGGGACCAGCCGCGCACCCATCGCAGGGGGACGCGGGGGTCTGAGGCGATGAGCCCGCAGTCCGGGTCCGCCAGCTCGGTGGCCGAGCACGCCGGCCAGCGCTCCGGTCCGATCGCGGCCTCGCCGAGACCGGCGGGGGTGTCCCACACCAGCTCCTCCTCCGTCCATGAGCAGCTGGAGTAGCGCTCCATCGTCTCCACAATCGCGATGTGTCTGGCGCGATCGGCGTCGATGGCCCCGCCGGCCCCGTCGAAGTTGCCCGCCTCGGCACGGTGATTCCAGGTGCGCTGTGACCTCAGCGCCTCAGAGGGATCACCCAGAAGACCGGTCCAGATCGCGAAGACCGGCTCTCCGGCCGCTTGGGGCAGCTCGGTGGAACGGGAAACCAGGCCGAAGGGAGACTCGAGTGACGCAGCGCGCGCCAATGACGGGGCGACGCCCTCAATGAGCGCAGAGCGGTACACGGACCCTCCTTCCTGGGAACGACAGAGGAGGCACACTTGGGGAAGTGCCGTTGGCCAAGAGCCTGCCGGAATCCGCCGGGGTCTCGCATCGCCCTTTGATCTACTGCTTTCCTCACCGTTTGGATGGCTCCACCCGCCTTTCGTCGGGGCACATCTCGGGGCGTTTACACGGCGGACCTCTTTTTTCAGGTAGTTTGTTCACTGTTCCCAGCAGACCGCGCCCCCACTGATCGCGGACTGCACACATCTGCCCAAGGAGACTCATGTCTTCCCAGATTTCTCCCGATTGTGTCGGCCTGGCCCTGGTCGACGACGACGCGATGGCCCTGGCCCATCTCGAGTCCTATTTCTCCGACGTCGAGGACTTCACGATCCTCACCGCGACGCGCTCACCTCGCGCCGTGCTGCGGTTTCTGCAGTCCCACCAGGTCGACGTCCTCATCGCCGATATCCATATGGAGCAGATGGACGGCGTGGAGATGACCAGGGAGGTGCTCCGCCTCTCGCCGTCGACCCGGGTCATTCTGCTGACCACGGCGGACACCGATGAGGACCTCCTGCAGGGCCTGGGGGCCGGAGCCAGCGGCTTCCTGCTCAAGAGCGCGCCCGCCGAGGAGATCATCTCGGCGGTGCGCACCGTCCACTCCGGGGCGAAGGTCGTGGCCCCGACGCCGACGACGCGCCTGATCGACTACGCCCTGGCCTCCGTGCGCGGCGCGGACGGCAGCGTCCACCTCTCTCAGCGGGAGCGCGACGTGCTCCGCCTTCTGTGCGAGGGGGCCTCGAACCGTAAGATCGCCTCCCTGCTGGCCATCGCCGAGGCGACGGTCAAGTCTCACATCACCGGCCTGTTCCACAAGACGGGGACGGTCTCGCGCCTGGAGATCGTGGTGTGGGCCTTCAAGCACGGCTACGCCTCCAACAGCCCCATCACCATCCCGGCCACCAGCGCCCCGAGCGGCTCGACCCCGAGCTCCGCTGCGCACTGAGGCACGCCCGGTCCCCGAGGCGTCGGCCCGGGACTCATTCCCGTCTCAGCTGCTGAAGGCCCGGAGGATGATGAACAGGAGGGCGAAGAGGATCCAGCCGATGATCCTGGCCGGACTCGTGCTGGACGGCGAGGACGGGGCCGACCTCCTGGCGGTCCGCAAGGACGGCTGGGAGGTGTGGCCCCGCATCCCGAAGGAGGCCCCGGGGCCGCCTGCGACGCCGGAGGGCACGGGCGACGGTACCGGCGGCAGGCCGCCGGCGGCTGCTCCGCCCGCGACCCAGGGGTTGTCCACCGCCCAACCCGGGGCGCCTCCGACGGGCCCGGTTGGACCGACGGGCCCGGCGACCCCCGGCGTCGGGTGCGGAGCCGCGGGCACGAAGCGTCCAGGCGGCACCGGCGCCGGAGGCGGCATCGTCACCGCTGGCCGCTGCGGGGGCGGAGCGGGCGCCTGCGCGACCCGGGCCGCGGCTGTGCGCGAGGCGGTGCGGGCCGGAGCGGTATGGGCCGGAGCGGTACGAGCGGGAGCGGTACGGGCGGAGGCGGTGTGCGACGTAGCCGTACGCCGGCTCGACGGCGCCCGCCGCCCGCCCATGTCATCGCGACCGGCTGCGCCTGCGGGCTCGGCGGTGGCAGGCTCCTGACTCAGAGTGCCGCCGTCGTCGAAGAGCGGTGAGCCCATGAGCGGGTCACCCAGGACGGAGCCGAAGGGGTCATCGCCCAGGCCGATGTCGGAGGGCTCCCAGCCCGTGGGTGCCAGCGACACCGCATCATTCGCACCGTCGGCCCAGGGCGCTGCGGCCTCGGGGCCGCGATGCCCGCCACCACCGGAGCCGGCGGAGACTCCCCCCAGGCGGCTCACCCAGGCGCGCAGCTCCGGGGAGCAGCCCGGGTTGTCCGCGATGACGCCGCGCAGGTCGGGACGGTTGCCGGCCAGCACCATGAGACGGCCGGCGCCCGCCCTCGGGTCCTGGGCGAGCTGGAGGTCGGGGTCATCTGATGTGCGGTGCGCCGCGTCGGGGTCGGCGGGGCCGGGGGCGGCATGGGCAGCGGCGGTCATGGCACGAGCATCCCACGTCCCCCTTCCCCATGTCCCGGATCCGCGCCCATCCGACCGGTCGCCACCGACTGCATACCCCTCGGGGGTACTTGACCCCATTACCCCCTAGGGGTATGTTCGGTGCCGACCGAGACCACGGAGGAGAGATGGTCGGCTACACCGGATCCAAGGAGGACTACCTCAAGCGCCTGCGCCGCATCGAGGGGCAGGTGCGGGGCATCTCCCGCATGGTTGAGGAGGACATCTACTGCATCGACGTCCTCACCCAGATCTCCGCCGCCACCAAGGCCCTTCAGGCCGTCAGCCTCGGCCTGCTGGAGGACCACATGACCCACTGCGTCCTGCACGCCGCCCAGGCCGGCGATGAGGAGGGCACCGCCAAGATCCGCGAGGCCTCCGACGCCATCGCCCGGCTCGTGCGGTCCTGAGCGCCACGGTCCGCTCCGCGGCGGACCAGCGCGTTCCCGTTCCGATCCACCCGTTTTCCGCACACGCTTCTCAAGGAGTGAGAGATGACTGAGTTCACCGCCGACGGCATCGACCGCACCACCACCCTCAAGGTCTCCGGACTCACCTGCGGCCACTGCGTCGCCCACGTCACCGAGGAGCTCGAGGCGCTCGAGGGCGTCAAGGACGTCTCCGTCCTGCTCAACAAGGGCGGGCAGTCCACCGTCACCGTGCTCTCCGACATCCGCCTCGAGGACGCGGCCCTGGCCGAGGCCATCGACGAGGCCGGGGACTACACGCTCGACGCCGTCGAGCGCGACGACCGCGAGCACTGAGCCGGGGAGAGCCCCCGTCGGCGCCCGAGGCCCGGGTGCCGACGGGCGGCAGCGGACGCCAACGAACGGCAACGGACACGGAAGGCTCCCATGAGTACGACCAGCCGGGAACCGGGCGGACAGCCGCGCACCGTCAACCTCTCCATCGGGGGCATGACCTGCGCCAGCTGCGTGGCCCGGGTGGAGAAGAAGCTGAACAAGCTCGACGGCGTGAGCGCCTCGGTCAACCTCGCCACCGAGTCGGCCCGCATCACCGCCCCGAGCACGGTGAGCGTCGACGACCTCCTGGCCACGGTCGCCCGCGCCGGCTACACCGGTGCCCTGCTGGACGCCGACTCACCGGATGAGCCGGCGGAATCGGAGGCGGTACCGGCACCGTCCGCGCCCGGCTCGGACGAAGGCGGGCGCGGTACCCAGGGTGCAGACGGCCGCGCGGCGCTGTCCCTAGCGGCTGCGGAACCGGCCACCGCAGCCGGCACGCCGGCCACGCGCCCTGGCGCTGCCGACGGCACGACCGGCACCGCCGGCACCTCCCCCCGCTCCGCCTCCGGGCGGGGTGCGCCGTCCCTGGGAGCCTCGCACATGAAGCGGGCCGCCGACCTGCGCCTGCGGCTCATCTACTGCCTCATCCTGTCGGTGCCGATCATGGCGATCTCCATGGTGCCGGCCCTCCAGATGCCGGGTTGGCAGTGGACGGTGGCGCTCATGGCTCTGCCGGTGGCGGTCTGGGGGGCCTGGCCCTTCCACAGGGCGGCCTTCCGGGCGCTGCGCCACGGGGCCTTCACCATGGACACGCTCGTCTCCCTCGGGGTGATCGCCGCGACCGGCTGGAGCCTGTGGGCGCTGGTGCTCGGCGGGGCCGGGCACATCGGCATGCGCATGAGCATGGAGCTGCTGCCCCGCTCCCAGGGGCACGCCGCCCACATGTACTTCGAGTCGGCCGCCTGGGTGACCACCTTCCTCCTGGCGGGTCGCTACGCGGAGGCTCGCGCCAAGTACCGCTCCGGCGACGCCCTGCGCGCCCTGCTGGAGCTGGGCGCCAAGGAGGTGACCCGCGTCGTCCTCACCTCGCCGTCGGGCAGCCGCGACGCCATCGACGTCCTGGACGAGGACGGCGCGCCGCGTGCGGAGGCCACCCGCGCCGAGGAGCGCATCAGTATTGAGGAGCTGGCTGCCGGGGACCTGTTCCTCGTGCGGCCGGGCGAGAAGGTGGCCGCCGACGGCGTCGTCGTCGAGGGCCGCTCGGCCGTGGACGCCTCGCTGCTCACCGGGGAGTCCGTGCCCACCGAGGTCGAGGCCGGGCAGGCCGTCACCGGGGCGACCGTCAACACCTCCGGCGTCCTGCTGGTGCGGGCCACGGCCGTGGGTGAGGGGACGACGCTGGCGCGGATCGGCCGGATGGTGACGGCCGCGCAGGCGGGCAAGGCCCCCGTCCAGCGCCTGGCGGACCGGATCTCGGGGGTGTTCGTGCCCATCGTCCTGGTGCTGTCGGCCGCGACCCTGGCGGTGTGGCTGCTCACCGGGCACAGCCCGCAGGCGGCCTTCACCGCGGCGGTGGCCGTGCTCGTCATCGCCTGCCCCTGCGCGCTGGGTCTGGCCACGCCGACGGCGCTGCTGGTCGGTTCGGGCCGGGCCGCCCAGCTGGGCGTGGTCATCAAGGGCCCGGAGGTGCTGGAGTCGACGCGGGCGCTGGACACGATGGTCATGGACAAGACCGGTACGGTCACCCAGGGGCGCATGAGCCTGGACGTCGAGGCCTGCCGGGAGGTAGGCCGGCAGACCCCATCGGCGGATGCTTCCTCCGAGGCCGCCGGTGGCGCGGAGCATGCCTCAGCGCTGGTGCCAGCTGCGGCCGGCACCGGCGCTGACACTGAAGTCGCTGCGAGCACCCCAGCCGACGCCGCTGCGGGTCTGGCCCCGCTCGGGGATGAGGCGCTGCGCCTGGCGGGGGCGGTCGAGTCGGCCTCGGAGCACCCGGTGGCCACAGCCATCACGGCGGCCGCCCGCGAGCGCCTGGGCGACCTGCCGGCGCCGGCCGACTTCTCCAACCATGAGGGCCGGGGCGTCTCCGCGACGGTGGAGGGGCGCCTGGTCGCGGTGGGCCGGCCGGGCTGGCTCGCCGACGAGCTGGGCGCCGAGGTCCCCGAGGCGGTGCGCTCCGCCGTGGAGGAGGCCCAGGACTCCGGGGCGACCGCCGTCGTCCTGGCCGTGGGCGGGGCCGGTGAGACCGCGAGCACCGTGGCCGGAACCGACGCCGTCGCGGACAGCACCTTTGACGCCTCCGACGGCGTTGGCGATACGGACCGGGACACGCGGCCACTGCGGGCGGTGGGGGCCCTCGTGGTGCGGGACACGGTGCGGCCCTCCTCGCGGGCGGCGGTGGCGGCGCTGCGCGAGCTGGGGATCCGCCCGGTGCTGCTGACCGGGGACAACGCCCGGGCCGCTGAGCACGTGGCGGCCCAGGTGGGGATCGATGCCGCCGACGTGCGCGCCGAGGTACTGCCCGCCGACAAGCGCGACGTCATCGCCGACCTGCAGGCCCAGGGCGCGGTGGTCGGCATGGTGGGCGACGGGGTCAACGACGCCGCCGCCCTGGCCCAGGCCGGCACGCAGGGGCTGGGACTCGCCATGGGGTCGGGGGCGGACGTGGCCATCGAGGCCGCCGACATCACCCTGGTGCGCACGGACCTGGACGCGGTAGTGGCGGCGGTGCGGGTGTCGCGGGCGACCCTGCGGATCATCCGCCAGAACCTGTTCTGGGCCTTCGCCTACAACGTGGCCGCGATCCCGCTGGCGGCCGCCGGGCTGCTCAACCCGATGATCGCGGGGGCCGCCATGGCCGCCTCCAGCGTCATCGTCGTCACCAACTCCCTGCGCCTGCGCCGCGCCGGTTGACCGCAAGACTGACCCTCATGAACTCTTGCGATTCTCTCGAACGCCGCTTCTCGGTATCGGTTCGCGACATCGTGGGCAACCGACATGAGTCGGCTGCACGCTTCCTTCTTCCAGTTCTCGACAATTCCGGTCAAGCACTGCCGTGGTCAACACTCATCCCGAGCACACCCCTGACCGTCAACACCTCATGGGCGAGCATCAGGCACCTCACCGGCAGGGACATCGACCCTCCCTACGCAAACCTTCATCCTGAGACAGCCGAACACCTCACACACGCCCTGGCACAGGGAAGAGACCCCCTGTGCTGGTTCGCTCTGTGGAAGGGCTACGCAGAAGTACCGCAAGAGCAGCCTCCCGTTCCAGCCCCGCCACCCGACCTGCTCGACCTCATACGTACCGCCATCGAGCCGCTGACCGTGCAGGATGCGAGACCCACGGACGCGCTCCTCCTCCAAGAGCCCCTGTCCTGGCTCACCCGGCACGCGGGAGAGCAGGGATGCTGCGCTCCCCTGCTCATTCACGCAGCCGACGGCGCCTTCACCGCGGCGTGCCCCATCTACCACGACTCCATCTACCTGGGAGGGTCCAGGAGGCTCATTGAGCAGGTGATTGCGTCAAGGCCCGAGACCTTCGAGATCGAGCTGGACTCCCTCATACCGGCATACCGGGCTCCGGAGAGATCCTCGACTAATCACCCCCTCCGAGACCAGCTGCACGGCTGGTCTCGGACCACATCAGCCTCAATCCTTCGCTGGTCTGTTGGCGCGAGGTGGCGCCGGCCGCGGCGCTCCCGCTATGCTCACCGCCATGACGACTCTTTCGCCTCAGGCCCGCACGATGACGGTGCGCACCCTCGGCGAGGGTCGAATGTGCATGCGATGACAGCGCCAGCCGTCGCTGTCTGACACGTAACGGTGAGAGTCCGAGCCGATAGAGACCGGCTCGTCGCACTCCGCGGAGGGCCCGCCGCCCCCGTGTTCATCCCTCCAGAACCCCGCCACCTCGGCCGGCCCATACGCCGGCCACCCCGGGAACGTACCGCATCAATGTGATGTGCGGCGTCCTGCGCCGCTACGCATCAATGCGCCCGGGGACCCGAGAGGACCCAGCCATGCACGCCCACCTCACCCCCGTCAGCACCACCCGCGACTCCGCTGACTCCACCTGTCCGATCCGCCCGAACCTCCAACCTCCCCAGACCCCCACGGCCGTCTCCTCCCCCGCAGCCGCCTTCACCTCGGCGGACCGCTCCGCCTTCTTCTCCACCGCCCCCGCCGTCGACCCCGCCTCCTTCGACGTCGTCCCCGACCGCCGCGGTACGGCCAGCCTCAAATGGGACTCCGCCGTCAAGCGCGGCCGCCCCGAAGACGTCCTGCCCCTGTGGGTCGCAGACATGGACCACACCACCGCGCCGGCCGTCACCAGCGCCCTGCTGTGGCGCACCCGCCACGGCATCTTCGGCTACTCCGAGCCCGACGACGCCTACCACACCGCCCTGACCGGCTGGTTCTCCCGCCGCTACGGCTGGCAGGTGGAGGCGGCCTGGAACACCGTGACCCCCGGCGTCGTCCCGGCTCTGGCCCTGGCGGTGCGGGCCCTGACCGCGCCGGGCGAGGCGGTCCTCATCGAGGAGCCCGTCTACTACCCCTTCCGCGAGGTCGTCGAGGACAACGGGCGCACCGTGGCCGCCGTCCCCCTGCTGCGCGACGCCGACGGCGTCTACCGCCGCGACCTGGCCGCCCTGGAGGCCACCATCGAGGCGACCGGTGCGCGCCTGCTGCTCCTGTGCAACCCGCACAACCCGGTCGGCCGGGTCTGGAGCCGGGGCGAGCTCGCCGCCCTGGACGAGGTGGCGGCCCGCCACGGCGTCGTCGTCGTGGCCGACGAGATCCACGCCGACCTGGCCCTGCCGGGCCTGACCACCACCCCCTTCGCCTCCCTGAGCGAGGCGGCCGCCGCCCGCACGATCACCTGCACCTCGCCGTCGAAGTCCTTCAACCTGGCGGGCCTGCAGGTCGCCAACATCCTCATCGCCGATGCGCGCCTGCGCGAGGCCTTCCGCCGCGAACTCGCCGCCACCGGCTACTCCCAGCCCAACGTCCTGGGCCTGACCGCCTGCCAGGCCGCCTACGAGGGCGGGGACGCCTGGCTGGACGCCCTGCGTGAGCACATCGCGGCCGCCCGCGCCCACGTCAAGGCGCGCCTGGAGCGCATCGCGGGGATCGAGGCCGCCCCCTGCGAGGGCACCTACCTGCTGTGGCTGGACTGCTCAGGATTCCTGGAGGCTGCTGGCCTCGATGCGAGCGAGCTCGATGAGGTCATGCTGAACGAGGCCGGGCTCTGGCTCGACGACGGCCGGATCTTCGGCGCCGGCGGCGAGGGCTTCACCCGCATCAACGTCGCCTGCCCCCGCACCACCCTCGACGCCGCCCTGGACCGGTTGGAGGCGGCCGTCGCCGCCGTGACCGCCCGCGCCGCCGAGCAGGCCGGGCGCCGCCGCGTCGCCCTGTCCGCCTGAGCCGGTTCTCCCGGGTCGCGCCGAACGGGCCGGCCCGCACGCGCCCGGTCACCGGCCGCCACCCGCGTCGCCGTCGACCGTCAGTCATCATGTCTCCCCGCCACTGCCCCGCCCATGAGGAGAAAGCGCTCATGACCAGTCCGTCCGCGCCCCGGCCCGCCGCCCGCCCCGAGTGTTCCCAGCCGCCGCCCGCCCGCACCTTCCCCGTCCACCACCACCCGACGTCGTCGGCCCCGGCCCCGCAGCTGCGTCTGGAGACGCTGCTGGTGCGCTCGGGCACCGGGACCGACCCGGCCACGGGTGCGATCACGACGCCGATCCACCTGTCGACCGCCTACGGTCACCCGGGTCTGGGCGAGTCGACGGGCTACGACTACACGCGCACGGCCAGCCCCACCCGCGACGTCCTCCAGGACGCCCTGGCCCGCCTGGAGGGAGGGACGGCGGCCTTCGCCCTGTCCTCGGGGATGGCGGCCCTGGAGCTGGTGACCCGCACGCTGGCGCCCCACGGCGGCCGGATCGTGGCTCTGCGCGACCTGTACGGCGGCTCCTTCCGTTTCCTGGAGGTCCTGGCCGAGGAGGGGGCGGCGCGCGTCGACCTCGTCCTGGGCATCGAGGGGCTGCGCGGGGCGCTGACCGACCCGGCCGACCTGGTCATCATCGAGACCCCCACGAACCCGATGATGGAGGAGATCGCGATCCCCGAGGCGGCCGAGCTGGCCCGAGCCGCTGGGGCGAGGCTGGTGGTGGACAACACCTTCTACACCCCGGTGGTGCAGCGGCCCCTGGAGCTGGGGGCCGACGTCGTCGTCCACTCGGGCACGAAGTACCTGGGCGGGCACAACGACGTCATGGCGGGCGTTGCGGTGGTGGCCGACGACGCTCTGGCCGAGCGGCTGAGCCACCGGCTCAACACGACCGGGGCGACGCTGGGGCCCTTCGACTGCTTCCTGCTGCTGCGCGGGCTCAAGACCCTGGCGCTGCGCATGGAGCGCCACGAGGCCAACGCCACCGCGATCGCGCAGTTCCTGCGCTCCAGCCCGCACGTGACGCGGGTGCTCTACCCGGGGCACTCGGGCATGGTGAGCTTCGAGCTGGCCGAGTCGGTGGACGTGGCCCGCTTCCTGGCCTCGTTGCGGGTGTTCACCTTCGCCGAGTCCCTGGGCGGCGTGGAGTCGCTGGTGACGTGCCCGTCGGTGCAGACGCACGCGGACGTGCCCGCCGAGGTACGCGCCTCCTACGGGCTCAGTGACCGGCTCATGCGCCTGAGCGTCGGCGTCGAGCACGTCGACGACCTCATCGCAGACCTGGCTCGGGCCTTCGAGACCGCCACGGTCTGAACCGGGGACTGGGCCGGAGCACCGAGAGCGGAGGGTGCCGAGTCCGGCTACCCTGACATCAATCAACCAGTCTTCCGGATGGTTCATATTCGACGAAGATATGAGAATCGTGGCCATGAGACGCCTACGAACATCCTCGCCGCCCCAGACCACCTCACGACTGACCGTCCTCACCCTGCTCGGTGCGCTCACCGCCTGCAGCATGCTCGGCGCGAGTGTCACAGCCGTCGCGAGCCCGCCTACGCAGGGAGCCCAGCACGCCGTCGTCCTGGACAACAGCACGAACGCCAACAGCACCAGCCCGTCCCAGACCACCAGCAGCAACAGTTCCAACGGTTCTTCGAACGGTTCTGGGGGGCCCAAAGGATCCAGCGGGTCCACGGGGGCGAAGGTCCCCAAGGGGCTGGAGTCCTTCTACCGTCAGGATCTCAGCTGGACCGACTGCCCCGACGGCGTCACCGGCACCGCCTTCCAGTGCGCCACCGTGACCGTACCCCTGGACTACGACCACCCGCAGGGGAAGACCATCACGGTGGCTCTGAAGAAGCTGCCCTCAACGAGCCCCTCTCCTCGGGGCTCGGTCTTCCTCAACCCCGGAGGCCCGGGGGGAAGCGGTATCTCCCTCATCAATGCCCAGGCCGGGCTCTACAAGAGCGGCGGCCTGTCGGGGGTCCTGGCGAACTACGACGTCATCGGCTTCGACCCGCGCGGCATCGGCCAGTCCACCCCCATCACCTGCTGGTCCCCCGACGACGTCCAGGCGATTCTGGCCGGGCGGGCTGAGATGCCCTCCCAGCTGACGCCGGGCAGCGCCACCGACATCGTCGCGAAGGGCGCACGAGAGGCCGCAGCCTGCCAGAAGTACACGGAGGTCCCCGAGATTCTCGACCACATGGACACCCGTTCGGTGGCCCGCGACATGGATGTCATGCGGGCCCTGGTGAAAGACCAGGACCTCAACTTCTTCGGGTACTCCTACGGCACCTACCTGGGCGCCGTGTACACCGAGATCTTCCCCGACAACGTCGGGCGCGTCGTCCTGGACAGCGCCATGGACCCCGCCCTGTCCCGGCAGGAAGCCTTGGAGGGTGATGCGGCAGCCTGGGAGCAGACGCTGCGCACCTACATCGAGTCTCAGCAGGGCCAGGCCGGGTTCCCCCTGAGCGGCACGACGGATGAGGCCGTCACCCGGCTCGCAACCTTCCTCGACGGCCTGGACGCCAATCCGCTGACCGTCTCCGACGGCGGAGACCCCGTGGACCGGGCCAAGGCCACCACGGCGATCAAAACGCTCGTCGTCACCTCACCTGACAACTGGCCACTGCTCACCGAGGGACTGACCCAGGCCATGACCGCGCACGACGGCACCGTTCTGATGCGGAACGCCAAGTCCCTCTCGGGCGGCGGCGGGTCTCCTGGGACCGAGGAGCAGACCGTCAGGCTGCTCCAGTTCTTGTACGCCTTCTCGGCCAACCGGTGCCTCGACTTCCCCGACACCGGGAACCAGGCGAGCTGGGATGCGGCACTGACCGTCTACCGCAGCGACTACCCGGTCTTCCACACTCTGCTGCCCCAGCACGACGCCTACTGCCACGGCTGGGGGCACACCAGTAAGACCAAGCCCGTCAACGTCGACGTCGACGCCACGAACCCGGTGCTCGTCATCGGGATCCTGCACGACCCGGCCACCCCCTACCCGTGGTCCAAGGCGCTGGTGTCGAGGATCCGCAACAGTCACCTGCTGAGCGTCGACATGTACGGCCATGGCGCGACCGGCCCCAATTCCTGCACGACCGCGAAGGTGAACGACTACTTCGTCAAGGGAGCGCTTCCCTCCGACGGCGAGGTCTGCGCGGCGAACCCGGTGCCCCAGGCCGGACAGGAGGCTCCAGCCGGAGTTGAGACGCCGGTCGGAGTTGCGCGTCCGGTCGGCTTTGGGGCCGCCGGCTGAGGGTGAATCGCCCCGGGTTGGATGGAGGCAATGATCCTTCCGTGTCGTCACCGCCCCCATGAAACCCGGGGCGATTCCGGCACTCCACACCGGTTTGCGTGTCAGACAGGTTCATATCCGGATACACGATGCCTCCCTCCAGCACCCTCGTGCGACGAACCAGTCAACAAAGTCACACGCCCCTCCCCTTAGACGGAGCCCGCACCTATTCTCGTCACTTCGCGTGGCGGCCAGGGCCTCTGGGGCGGGGTTTGCGGGGTTCGGCCGCGTGGCGGCCAGTCGACTGCATCGGCTCATCGTCAAGGCCTGCCTCACGCGCCGCCGCCTCCGCACGAGCCCGACGCTTCTCCAGCTGCCACTCCGGATACATCGGCCCCGGCAACGGAAACGGAATCAGCCCGAGCAGCGCCACCACCACGAAGAAGAGGGCAGTACCCATTAACACCTTGGGCATGCCCCCACTACTACCTGAAGGGTACAGCAGCATCCCACAATCACCGATGGAAAACGCCACCCCCACAGCCGGAAGAATGAGCGAGATCGTATTACGACCCACATTGAACTCACCTTCACCGAAGGAGCGACCCAAATCCCCGTACCAGTGATCCGAGAACATGGCGAACCACCAATTCAGCATGGTCACCGCCCCCAGAACGAGGCATACCACTCCAGCTTGAGTCTCAGTAAAATCGACTTGCGGATACATGACGGACACCTAGGTGATCAAAACTACTTGAACAGGCTGTTAACCCAGCCACCAAACTTCTTTCCTCCCTCAGACCCCGCAATACCACCAGCAATACCACCAACAACACCGCCGATCGCCGCACCCGCAGGGCCTCCAACACAGGCCCCGACAGTGGCGCCCACTTGAGCTCCAGCCCATCCACCGGCCCATCCACCACCCGCAGTCATCGCACCTGTTGTTGCGGCGCGCGTCACCTTCTTGCCTTCACTGAGCGATGGATCCTGAGCATCTTTCTGGTACTGCTCGTAGGAACTCACTGCGAAAGAGGCAACATTGGAGGCACGACCGGCCCACTTCAATGTAGGTGCAGCTTTTCTTGCTGCTGTTACCATCTTGCCGCCCACAGAACCCTCCTGACCACCAGCCGGGCTCCAGCGCTCGAGCTTCCGGTTCTTCCAGGCATCTTTCCAGCCCTTGAGGCTTATTCACGGGGCTAGCTAACACTGGCATCTGTGCAGGTCACAGCACCTTCGACGGATGCTGTGAATAACCTTCCTTGGGTGCACGTCTACGAGTAACCATCTTCTTCGGGTTGTACTTGACGCGCTTCCCCCGTTTTGCCGAATGAGAGGTCAACGACTTGTAACTTGTCACCTTCTGCGAGACATTTGCCTTCGACGCCTTGAGACCGAATCCCTCAGCCAGCGTCTTGATATTGCCGGCTCGAGTAATGACTACCATTGCCGTCTTGGTAGTCGCAATCCAACCACGATCAGCCACAGCGTTACATGGAGGCTTATTCATAGGGGTGTTTAGGGGCTCTTCGTGTTTGAGGGTGTGGTAGGTGGAGCCTATTGAAGTTCATAGGTGGGGTGGGTGCGTCGTTGCTTGGGTGGGGGTCGAGGTCCCTCGATGATGGGAGCTGCTAGACAACCGTCACGAGAGACCTCGACGTGCCTGAGACTACCTTCACCG
>NZ_MSGO01000028.1 GCF_001929375.1 Actinomyces oris
GGGAAGAAAAACTCCCCCAGTCCGAGAAACACCACGCACTCCAGGCTCACCTGGCCGATGACCGTCACGCCCTGGCGCGTATGCGCAGGTCAGAGACGGCACAGGCTCAGGCACGTCAGCCAATGGACACCCTAAAAGCCGCCAACCGTGACACCAAGGCCCTCACAGCACACCGCCGAGACCCACCACTAAGCCCACCCAGACGCCAGCGCACACAGAGTCGTAAGGGAGATGCCGCAGTCGTACCCCTAACCCCCCGAACACACGGGCTAACCCACGAACTCGTCAACCGGAGGCGGACATTAACGACCGCCGTCAGCACCATTGCACCGACCGCGTCATCGCAGTTACGCGACTGTCTCACCTTCCAAGAGTTCACGACGGGTCTTGATCTGCTGAAGTTCAGGCATGGAGCGTTGTTCCTCCTGGGGAAGGTTGACGAAGGACATCAGCAGATCCGCCACACGGTGAACCTCGTTGCACTGAGCCCCCTCCGTGGCCCAGGTATCGAAGTTCACGGTGATGTTGTCGTCCTTGGTGATGATATCCAGGATTTTCCCCTTCTTTCCCTCCCGAAGACGCACGTAACGCAGCTCCGACAGGGGAACGCTTCGTTCGATGCTCCCGTCTCCGGTCAGCGCCGACTGCGAAGTGAGGAAGAACCGCGTCGGCGTGATACCGAGGTAGCTGGCGGCGCCCATCAAACGCCCCGAAGTACCCCCGGAGACGGCGTCAGAACCAGGGATGGCCTTGGCAAAACCGCTCTGAGAGACCTCTGCCAGGGCGAGAAGGGGCTCCTCGCGGGGCAGCACCCACGCGAGGACGTCGAGAGCGCGCCTCAAGGCGTCATCCTTGTCCTTGACGACCGTGATACTCGGCCTCAGCGCGGCGGGTTCCTCGTAGACCGCGCCACGTAAACGGTCGACATACTCGATCATGGCGGTCACGGTCTGGTTGACGCTGCTGGAGCGCCGGGACCGGAGGTCACGGAGTCTCCATCTCCGGCCACTCACAATGTCAGCGAGATGGCAGTGGACATCAAGTTTCTCAAGGACTCTGGCAACCCTGTCCATCGAGTCTCGGCGCTCCGCTGGAACCTGCCTGGCGAGGAGTCTCAGGAGCTCGTCGTCCCCGGCAGTGCGGTCTTCGTCGGCCGCGATCTCTGCGGCTCGGAGCATCAGGTAACGATAGTAAGCAGTCTCTGCCATGACGAAGCCCTGAGTATCCGCAATGATGTCTTCGGCATTGTCTCTCAGATAGTCGCGTCGGCCAGCGTAGTCGGTCTCAAGCTCCTTCAGGTGCCTGTCGAGATAAGCGGTGAAGGTCTTGCGCTCCTTACGCAGCGAATCCTCAAGATGTTTGACGCGGCCGAAAATACGCGCCGTCACGGTTCCCACCTCGCGCGCTTCGTCAATGGCGCCGGCGACGGTGTCACACAGGCCTGCGAGCGTGTTCCAGTGATCCTCACGAAGGGCCTTGAGCACGTCGCGGGTCAGCTCGATGTTCTCATCGATCTTGTTGGAGATCGCGGTGAGCTGAGCGCTGATCGCCAGAAGCGCGAGCGAAGGGCCCAGGTTCTCCAGAACAGATGCTGCCTGGGCGCCCGCGGCTGGCGCCCAGCGGATGTGGGCGGCGAACTTGCCACCCTGCTTAAGAACGCCCAGATTGTAGTTACCTTCCACCATGGTCCGCATGGTTTTGAGGTTACGGATTGTCTCCGGTGCGAGCCTGACCAGTCCCTGAGCGGAGGCGAGCCCTCCCAGACCCTGCGCCATGGCGTTGGCGGTACCGACGGCGTTGCTCAAGGCGTCGACGATCTCGCGGTCGCTGCGGTGTCCCAACCCGAAGGGCTCGACGTCCCATCCCTCCGGCGCAACCTCTCCGAAGAGGACAGCGACGCCGGGCTCCACCTCCAAGAGAGCCAGCTCGGTCTTCGTGCCTTGTGTCTCCAGCGAGGCCTCGCCCTCGTTCGCACCCATTGTTTTGCTCCTCCAGACGTCTTCGTCGGTTGCTTACGGAGGAACAGTAGTCCCGGGGGACGACAACCTCGTACGCGGCTAAAGTCACCGACTCGGCCCGCAGCACCTAACCCCACACCCGGCGCACGCGGCCGGAGGGCAGACCACCGGCCCGCTCCGCGACTGGTGTCACAAGTGGCGACTTTTAGGGGCGCTCCTAGCCGATGACCGTCGCGCTCCGGCACATTCGCGCTGGTCAGAGCAGCACAGGCTCGGGGGCGTCAGCCGATGGGCGACCTAAAAGTCGCCAAACGTGACACCAAGACCTCACAGTCGACCACCCAGCCCCCTACTCAGCCCACCCCTAAGCCCCAGACCCCGACGCACACGGCCGGAGGGATAGGCCGCCGGCTCGCTCGGCGAGTGGTGTCACAGCCCACCGCCGAGACCCGACGGACGCCTCCATCCACCGGTGGTGCACACTGTGCCCCATGGCAGACCGGACCCCACGCGACCTCACCGGGCTCCTGGAGTCCATCGGTGGGCGCGACGGCCGGCTCGTCCACCTCCAGCGCACCCCGGCCCGCCCCGGACGCCACACCGACTGGCCCGACTGGGCGGACCCCGACCTCGTGACCGCCTACCGCCGTCTGGGCGTCGAGTACCCCTGGACGCACCAGGCCGCTGCCGCCTGCTCCGCTCACGCCGGCCGCCACACGGTCCTGGCCACCGGCACCGGTTCAGGCAAGTCCCTGGCCGCCTGGCTGCCGGCGCTCTCCGACATCCTGGCCGCCCAGTCCCCCGGCGCCGACTCGCGCATCTCCGCCCACACCCGGCGCCCCACCACCCTCTACCTCTCCCCCACCAAGGCGCTCGCCGCCGACCAGGCCGCAGCCCTGGCCAGGCTCATCGGTGAGCTCGAGGCCGCCCAGCGGGAGGCCGGCACGCCCGCGGGCTCCCTGCGCACGGTGCGCGCCGGCACCTGCGACGGCGATACTCCCCCGCCCGAGCGCGACTGGGTGCGCGCCCACGCCGACGTCGTCCTGACCAACCCCGACTTCCTCCACTTCTCCCTGCTGCCGGGCCACGAGCGCTGGAGCCGCCTCCTGCGGGGCCTGCGCTACATCGTCATCGACGAGTGTCACGCCTACCGCGGAATCCTGGGGGCGCACGTCGCCCTCGTGCTGCGCCGTCTCCTGCGGCTCGTGGCGCGCCTGCGCCCGCGCGGCCCGCAGCCGGTGGTCCTGTGCGCTTCGGCGACGGCGGCCGAGCCGGCCCTCACCGCAGCCCGCCTTATCGGCGTCGAGCCCGACGACGTCGTGGCCGTCACCGACGACGCCGCCCCCGCCGGGGAGCGCACCCTGGCTCTGTGGCAGCCGGCCCTGCGCGACCCCTGGGTACTACCGGCCCCCAGCGAGGTCGGTCCAGCACCCACAGGCTCCCCAAGCCCGGCCGCGCTCAACGGCACCTCCCCCTCCGGTGCACCCCGGCCGGCGCGCACCGACGACGACAGCCTTCCCGCCTCCGCCGCCCACGGCCGGCCTTCTGTCACGAGCGGCGCTACCCCGCCCGGCAGTGCCGAGCCGGACTCGGGCGACCCTGGCGAGGACCCTTCGGCGCGGCGCAGCGCCGTCGTCGAGGCCGCCGAGCTGCTCGTGGACCTGCTGAGCGTGGGCGCCCGGGCGCTGGTGTTCGTGCGCTCGCGTCGCTCGGCGGAGGTCGTGGCCGAGCGGGCCCGCCACACGCTGAGGCTCTCACTGCCCGAGCTCGTCGGCACGGTGGCGGCCTACCGCGGCGGCTACCTGCCCGAGGAGCGCCGGACCCTGGAGTCCGACCTGCGTTCGGGCCGGCTGCGGGCCCTGGCCACCACCAACGCCCTGGAGCTGGGCATCGACGTCACCGGACTGGATGCGGTCCTCATCGCCGGCTGGCCGGGCACGCGCGTCTCGCTGGGGCAGCAGGCGGGCCGGGCCGGACGCGCCGGTGGCCGCGGCCTGGCCGTCCTCATCGCCTCCGACAACCCGCTGGACGCCTACCTGGTGCACCACCCCGAGGCGGTCTTCGCCGCCCCTGAGGCCACGGTCTTCGACCCGGCAAACCCCTACGTCCTCGCGCCCCACCTGTGCGCGGCCGCCTCCGAGGCGCCCTTGCGGGCCTCGGACCTGGCCTTGTTCGGCCTGTCCGACGACGCCCTGCTGCGCGAGCTGGAGGGGCGGGGCGCGCTGCGGCGTCGGCCCACGGGCTGGTTCTGGAACGTGAACCTGCCCGGGCGGCCCCAGGACCTGACCTCCCTGCGTGGCGACGGGCCGCCCGAGGTCCCGGTGGTGGAGGCCGACACGGGCGTCGTCATCGGCACGGTCGACGGCGCGGCCGCCGACTCCACCGTCCACGAGGGCGCGGTCTACGTCCACCAGGGGCGCGTCTACGTCGTCCAGGAGCTGGCCGACGACGTCGCGCTCGTGCGGCAGCAGGCGGCGGTCGGCTACCGCACGCGGGCCCGGTCGCGCTCGAGCGTGCGCATCATCGCCGAGCGCGAGCAGCAGGTCTGGGGCCGGCCGGGTCAGACGACGCCAGGCGACTTCCGTGAGCCGTCGGCGCGCAAGCCCGAAGGGCCGGCCGGCTCCGGCGGCGGTTCCGATCCAGCCAGTACCGGTTCCGATCCGGTCGGTGGCGGGCGGGCCGAATCAGCCCTCGGCGACGAGCCCGAGCCCTGGGGCACGGCGGCCATCACCTGGTCCTTCGGCTCGGTGGAGGTCACCAGTCAGGTGACCGGCTACCAGCGGATGGCGCTGCCCGGCGGGGAGGTCGTCTCCCAGCACGCCCTGGAGATGGACGAGCACGTGCTGCCCACCGCCGCCGTGTGGTGGACGATCCCGCAGGAGGTCTGCGAGGCGGCGGGCCTGGAGCCCACCGATCTGCCCGGGGCCCTGCACGCGGCCGAGCACGCGAGCATCGGGATGCTGCCGCTGCTGGCCACCTGCGACCGTTGGGACATCGGCGGGCTGTCAACGGCGATGCACCCGCAGACGGGGACGCCCACGGTCTTCGTCCACGACGGGCACGCCGGCGGGGCGGGCTTCGCCGAGCGCGGCTACCGGGCCGGGCGCGACTGGCTGGAGGCGACGCTGGCCGTCATCGAGGGCTGCGGCTGCGCGAGCGGCTGCCCCTCCTGCGTGCAGTCGCCCAAGTGCGGCAACAACAACGAGCCCCTGGACAAGGCAGGAGCCGCCGTCCTGCTGCGGCTCCTGCTCGAGACGGCGCCCCAGGACCCCTCAACCGCCGACTCCGCTCACCGAGAACTGTCCGGAGCGGACGACTTTGACGCACCCTCCAGCCCAGTAACCAGAAGTAACTGAGCTTCGACCTGCTGCTTTGCGAGTCGCACTTCGCAGGAACGGCGGCAAAGCCGTCCGAAACGGTCAATCCGGCCGCCGGACCTGACGCGACGTGAGGCCGCTCAGTACTCGGGCATGAACGTGAATTCATAAGACGCTCGCCCTCATATTCATGAGATGCCCACCCTCACGTAACGTGAGACTGATACGTTCCCAGCATGCTCCTTCGATTACTGCGCACGCACCTGCGCCCCTATACGGGGCTACTGGTGTGCGTCCTGGTGCTTCAGTTCGCTCAGGTGATGGCCTCCCTGTACCTCCCCACCCTCAACGCCGACATCATCGACAAGGGTGTGGCCACCGGCGACACCGGTTATATCTGGCGGATGGGCGCGTTCATGCTGGGGGTGAGCCTGGCCCAGGGAGTGTGTTCGGTGGCGGCGACGTATCTGGCGGCGCGCGCGGCGATGAGCATGGGCCGGGACCTGCGCGGTGAGGTCTTCAACCGGGTCAGTGGCTTCTCCGAGCGGGAGATCTCCGACTTCGGGGCGGGCTCGCTCATCACCCGCAACACCAATGACGTCCAGCAGGTCCAGATGCTGGTGATGATGAGCTGCACGATGCTGGTGACGGCGCCGGTCATGGCGGTGGGCGGCATCTTCATGGCGGTCACGCGCGCCCCGGGCCTGTCGTGGCTGATCGGGGTGTCGGTGCCGGTCCTGCTGGTGGCGGTGGGGCTCATCGTGGGTCGAATGCTGCCCCTGTTCCGCTCCTACCAGGACAAGCTCGACGCCATCAACCGGGTGATGCGCGAGCAGCTCACCGGTATCCGAGTGATCCGCGCCTTCGTGCGCGAGCAGGCCGAGACCGAGCGCTTCGGGGACGCCAACACCGATATGGCCCGGGTCGGCGAGCGTGTGGGGCAGCTCTTCGTCCTGCTGTTCCCGCTGGTGATGCTGGTGCTGGACGTGACGATCGTCGGTGTCATCTGGTTCGGCGGCCACCGGGTCGGCGACGGCGACGTGAAGGTGGGTACCCTCATCGCCTTCATGTCCTACCTCATGCAGATTCTCATGGGCATTGTCATGGCGAGCTTCATGACGATCATGATCCCGCGCGCCGCCGTGTGCGCCGAACGCATCAGCGAGGTGCTGGCGACGCCGCCGACCATCACCTCCTCCCCCGACGCCGTCAGCACCTTCCCGGCTCCCGGAACGGTTGAGATGCGGGACGTCACCTTCGTCTACCCCGACGCCGACGCCCGCGTCCTGGCGGAGGTGAGCTTCACGGTCCGGCCCGGTACGACGACGGCGATCGTCGGCTCGACGGCGTCGGGCAAGTCCACGGTGGTGCGGCTGCTGGCCAGGCTGCTGGAGGCCAGCAGCGGGCAGGTGCTCATCGGCGGCACCGACGTGCGTCAGGCCGACCCCGAGGCGCTGTGGTCGCAGATGGGGCTCGTGCCCCAGCAGCCCTTCCTGTTCGCCGGCACCGTGGCCTCCAACCTGCGCCTGGGGCGTGAGGAGGCCACCGACGGCGAGCTGTGGGAGGCCCTGGAGGTCGCCCAGGCCAAGGACTTCGTGTCGAAGATGGACGGGGGCCTTCAGGCGCCCATCGCCCAGGGCGGCACGAATGTCTCGGGTGGTCAGCGTCAGCGCCTGGCCATCGCCCGGGCCATGGTGCGCCGGCCCGACATCCTCATCTTCGACGACTCCTTCTCGGCCCTGGACGTGTCCACCGATGCGCGGCTGCGCGAGGCCATGGGGCCGGCCACAGCCGGCATCACGAAGGTGATCGTGGCCCAGCGCGTCTCCACGATCACCGAGGCCGACCAGATCCTCGTCCTGGACGGCGGCCACCTGGTGGGCAGCGGCACTCACACCGAGCTGCTGGCCACCTGCTCCGTCTACCGCGAGATCGTCACCTCCCAGCTCGGGGCGGAGGCCGCAGCATGAGCAAGAACGCGAGCAGCGCCGTCGGCCCCGACGAGCTCAGCGAGGAGGACCTCAAGCTGGCCGCTGAGGCGCAGGCCGCCTCGGGCGACAGGCACGCCGGGCCGCCCCCGGGCAAGGCCGAGGCCTTTTGGCCCTCCTTCAAGCGGATGGTCGGGCTGCTGGGCGCCTACCGGGCCTCCCTGGTGGTCGTGGCCCTGGCCGCCGTGGGCACGGTCGTGCTGGCGGTGGCGGCCCCCAAGGTGCTGGGCCAGGCCACCAACGTCATCTTCGAGGGCGTGGTCTCCACGATGCTGCCGGCCGGCACCACCAAGGCTCAGGCCATCGAGGCCCTGCGGGCGCGGGGGATGGATGACTTCGCCACCATGCTCTCGGCGATGGACATCATTCCCGGCACAGGCATCGACTTCACCCACCTGGGGCGGATCCTGACGGTGGTGCTGGCCCTGTACGTGGGTTCGGCGGTCCTGAACTGGCTCCAGGGCTGGCTCATCAACCGCATCACCATCAAGGCCCTCTACCGGCTGCGAGCCCAGGTGGAGGACAAGGTTAACCGCCTGCCGCTGAGCTACTTCGACACCGTCCAGCGCGGTGAGCTGCTCAGTCGCCTGACCAACGACGTCGACAACGTCACCAACACCCTCCAGCAGTCCCTGTCCGGTGCCCTGACGGCGATCCTCACAGTGGTGGGCGTGCTGGGGATGATGTTCTCGATCTCCTGGAAGCTGGCGCTGGTGGCGCTCATCGTGTTCCCGCTCATGGGCGTGGTCTTCGCCGGTATCGGGCCGCGCTCGCAGAAGGCCTTCACCCACCAGTGGGCGCGCACCGGCAAGATCAACACCCGGGTGGAGGAGTCCTTCTCCGGGCACGCCCTGGTGCAGGTCTACGGGCGCACGGCCTCGGTGCGCGAGGCCTTCGCCGCCGAGAACGAGGAGCTGTTCCGGGCCTCGCTGCGCGCCCAGTTCCTCTCCGGGATCATGATGCCGATCATGCTGGTCATCGGGAACATCAACTATGTGGCCATCGCGGTGGTCGGCGGCGCCATGGTCGCCTCCGGGTCGCTGCGCCTGGGCGACGTGCAGGCCTTCATCCAGTACTCCCAGCAGTTCTCCCAGCCCCTGGGCCAGCTCGGCGGCATGGCCACGGCCGTGCAGTCCGGGACCGCGAGCGCCGAGCGGATCTTCGAGCTGCTCGACGCCGAGGAGGAGCGTCCCGACGACGTCGCACCGACGGCCCCCGCAGGCACGGCAGACGCCTCGGGCGCAGCAGGCACCGCGCCCGCTGACGCCGCAGAGGCCGCGGATGCCGGCCGGGCCGCCGGGGCCGGGGCCGGCCCCAGCGCCCGGGCGGACTCGCCGAAGGGTCCGGCGGGGCCGGGCGTCATCGAGATGGAGCACGTGCGCTTCTCCTACAGCCCGGAGGTCGAGCTCATCCGGGACCTGTCCCTGCGGGTGGACCCCGGGCACACGGTCGCGATCGTGGGGCCCACGGGAGCGGGCAAGACCACCCTGGTCAACCTGCTCATGCGCTTCTACGAGCTCGACGGGGGACGCATCCTCATCGACGGGCGCGACATCGCCACCATGACGCGCCACGACGTGCGCCGCCGCACCGGCATGGTCCTGCAGGACCCGTGGCTGTTCGCCGGCACGATCCGCGAGAACATCCGCTACGGGCGGCCCGGGGCCACTGATGAGGAGGTCGAGGCCGCCGCGCGGGCGTGCTTCGTCGACCACATCATCAAGGCCCTGCCGCAGGGCTACGACACGGTTCTGGAGGAGGACGCCGCCAACATCTCCGCCGGCGAGCGCCAGCTGCTCACGATCGCGCGGGCCTTCGTGGCCAACCCGGCCGTGCTCATCCTCGATGAGGCCACGAGCTCGGTGGACACCCGCACCGAACTGCTGGTCCAGCAGGCCATGAACGCGCTGCGCGAGGGCCGCACGAGCTTCATCATCGCCCACCGCCTGTCGACGATCCGCGACGCCGACACCATCCTGGTGATGGAGCACGGCGACATCGTCGAGCAGGGCAGCCACGATGAGCTCATCGCGGCGGGCGGCGCCTACGCGCGCCTCCACGCGGCCCAGTTCGCGGGCGGCGCCACCGTCGCCGTCGAGGACTGAGGCTGGGGCTGAGCGGGGCCGGGCGGGGCTGAGCCGGGTCAGGCTGGGCCTGAGGTCCGGGTGCATCCGCCGGTGTGAAGGCCGATTCTCGCCAGTCTCGACCGTCGAGGACGCACGGTAGGCCTCGCGGACTGTACCCGTGACAGGCGTCGTCGAGGGCTAGGGTGCGTCCTCGAGCCCCGGGTGCCCGGGCCACCGTGTCGACGACAGGGGTCGTGCCGGTTCACGGCTTGGGCGGGGCGTCGACGGGGCCGGCGCGGGCCTGGGCGGTGGCCTGGCGGGGCCGCCCGAGGATCGTCGTCGGGACGACGACGCTGACGGTGACGTCCTCGCCGGTCACGGAGCAGGAGCTCACCGAGGCGCCGTTGGCTGCAGCCACGCGCCCGGCCATGGCGCAGGGATCGCCGGGAGCGATGACCGAGGACAGGACCGTGGCACCGGAGATGGCCGCGAGATCGGCGGCGGCCCGGGCCCGGCCGGTGGCGCTCTGAGCCTGGATGAGGCCCGTGATGCCGAGCGCCGCCGCCAGCAGCACCGCGATGACGCCCAGCGCGTAGACGGTCCCCGAGCCGCGCTCGTCCCAGCCGGGGCGGTTCTCCCCCGCACCCCGCGTGGCCGGTTGCCGCACCGCTCGTCCAGCCGGGCGGCTGAGCGGCCCGCCGGTCTGCCGACTCAAGGTCGCGAGCGCGGCGAAGGCCAGCAGGTCTGGCGGATCCGGGGTGTGGACCGTCTGCCGGGGCGTATCTCCACGGCGGCCCATGAAGTGCTCGGCTCGGTGAGCGAAGGCCAACAACTCCGACAGAACCGGGGTGTGGGCCGCCTGTCGGGGCCTGTCTCCACGGCGCCTCATGGGCTGCTCGGTTCGGTGTAGGTGCAGGCGCGGGCCCGGGCCGTCAGGCCCAGCCCGCCCAGGGGTCCGGGCACGGGTCGGGCCGCGGTGACGCAGGTGAGCTCGCCCTGCTCGAGGCCGAGGCTCACCCCTCCGGCCACGCGCTGGGCGGCGCCGGCGTAGTCCTCCTGGCCGATGGCGGCCTGGCGGGCGGCGGTGCGGGCGGCGTCAGCCACCCGCAGCTGGGTGACGCCGGCGCTGACCGCCGCCAGCACCATCAGCAGGACGAGGACGACGGCGGGCAGCGACAGCGCCGTCTCGGCCGTCACCATGCCCTCCTCTCCTCCTTCGGTGCACCCGTCCTGGTCGCCGCCCCCACGGCCTCGTCGGGGCCGGCGACCAGGTGAGGGATGCGGTTCCGCGCGGCCGGAGGGCCGGCGGGATGCGGGACCCGGGAGGCGGAGTCGGCCGCCACCGGGGGCCCAGGCCACTCGGGGGCGAGCGCGCCCACCTGCTGCGATGACGCCGCACATCACACCGAGAGCGCCGACTCGATGATGGACTGCAACGCCCCGCTCAGGCTGCCCGAGCGCATGAGCGCCAGCAGCAGGCCGGCGAAAGCAGCGGCCGCCAAGGTCCCGATGGCGTACTCGGCGGTGGCCATGCCCTCCTCCTTGGTCGCCAGTCGCCGCAGGACGGCTGGCACCGTTGAGGCGTCACTCGGGCGGGCCAGCATCACACTGGTGCGCAGAGCGCGCAGGGTGGTCCTGGTGGGTCTCCTCATGGTGGTTCTCCTCTGGTCGGTGGGGACCAGCGCACCGCTGCTCCCCAGCGGGCACCGTGCCCGCACCACCAGCATCGGGTCGTCCCGGGCCCCCGCGCTCAGGGGCTTGTCAGCCCTGTGGAGACCACCTGCAGTCCCGGCCCTGTGGACCCGGGGATCGCCCGCGCCTTCGCCGATCCGCCCGATCACGTAGAAGGCCCCCGCCAGGGCAGAACCGGGTAGGGGCCGCAGGGCAGGTGGTTGGGGACGGCCGGCCCACAGCGGCGCCCGACGACGTCGAGTGCCTCAGCCCTCGATGAGCTCGCGGATCTCGGCGGCGGTCAGGGCCGCCGGGCTGAGCCCGCCCGAGCCCGCCGCAGCAGCCGCAGCACCGGCACCCGTACTGCCCTCACCGCCGGTCTCGGCCTCACCGGCCCCCTCGACGACCCGGGCGAAGAGCTCTGCCTTCTTCTCCTTGAGGGCCATGACCTTCTCCTCGATGGTGTCGGCCGAGACGAGCCGGTAGACCATGACCGGTTTGTCCTGGCCGATCCGGTGGGTGCGGTCGATGGCCTGCTCCTCGGCCTGCGGGTTCCACCACGGGTCCAGCAGGAAGACGTAGTCGGCCTCGGTGAGCGTGAGCCCGAAGCCGCCGGCCTTGAGGGAGATGAGGAAGACGTCGGCCTGACCGGCCCGGAAGGCGTCGATGACCTTCTGCCGGTTGGGGGTGGAGCCGTCCATGTAGGCGGTTCGCACACCGGTGGCCTCCAGGTGCTCGCGCACGCCGGAGAGGTAGCGCGTGAACTGGGAGAAGACGAGGGCGCGGTGCCCCTCGGAGAGGATCGGCCCCAGGTGCTCCAGCAGCACCTCGACCTTGGCCGACGGGCTCGGCTGCCGCCCCGGCCCGCTGCGGCTCGTTGCGGGGGCGCCGGCAGCCCTGCACTTCGCGGCCCTCGCGCCACGGGCCGGCTTCTTGCCGGAACCGTCCTTCCCGCCGTCCGCGGCACCCTCAGTCCCGGCAGCGTCGATGCCCCCGGACTCGGCCCTGTCCCCGCCGTCGACGAGCGCCGGGTCGAGCGCCATCTGCCGCAGGGTGGTCAGCGCCTTGAGCGCGATGAAGCGCGACTGGGCGGTGTCCTCCTCCAGCAGCCCGAGGATCCTCTGCCGCTCGCGGGCCAGGCGCTGGTCGTAGGCTTTGCGGTGCTTGGCGCCCAGCTCGACGGCCAGGACCTGCTCGGTCTTGGCGGGCAGGTCCGCGGCCACCTGCTCCTTGGTGCGCCGCAGCAGGAAGGGCCGCATCCTGCGCCGCAGCCGCCCCAGCGCCTCGGTGTCCCCGCGGTCGATCGGCTTGCGGTAGACCTGCCCGAAGCGCTCCGGATCGGGCAGCAGCCCCGGCGCCGCGATGCTCATGAGCGCCCACAGGTCCATGAGCGAGTTCTCCAGCGGCGTGCCCGTGATCGCGATGGTCGACGGCGATCGCAGCCGCCGCACGGCCTTGTAGGTGGCAGAGGTGTGGTTCTTGACGAACTGGGCCTCGTCGCACACCACCCAGGCCCAGTCCTGGGCGATGAACTCCTCCTCGCACAGGCGCGCGATCGTGTAGGAGGTGACGACGACGTCGCAGCCCTCCACGATCTCCTCCAGGGTCTGCTCGCGCTTGGCGGCGGTCCGCCTCACGGCCCGCACCCGCAGCCCCGGGCAGAAGCGCTCGGCCTGCTCCACCCAGGAGCCGACGACGGAGGTCGGCGCGATGACGAGCACCGGCCCGGTCCCCTCCGGATCACCGGAGTCGGTCGGCTCGGCGGCCGGGCCGCCCGACCCGTCCTGCAGGGCGCCCCCTGAGTCGGTGCCGACGTCGGCCGGCGCCCGCCCCTGGGCCTCCTCGCGCTGCTCGATGAGGCGCTGGACGGCGGCAAGCACCTGAACGGTCTTGCCCAGTCCCATGTCGTCGGCCAGGACCCCGCCGAGGCCCGCCTGGCGCAGGAAGTCCAGCCACCGGTAGCCCTCGAGCTGGTAGGGGCGCAGCGTCGCCCGCATCCCCTCGGGCACGGACACCCCGCCGGCCCCTTCACCAGCACCATCCGCGTCGTCAGCGGCCCCACCGGACGGCTCGGCTGCGGCCTCGGCGGCGCGCGCCCGCTCCAGCAGCCGCCCGACCCGCTCCTTCCAGCGGGCCGTGGCCTGCCCGATGACGCCGAGGGACTCCAGGACCTCGTAGTAGCCGGCGTGCAGGGCACTGACCCGCATCGCACCCTGCGCCTGCGGGTCGGCCAGCTCGCGGCCCTCCTCCATGAGGCGGGCCAGGGCCTCGATCTCCGGACGGTCGATGCTCACCCAGGTGCCCGACTCCAGGAGCACCTCGGGCTCTCCGGTGGCCACGGCCGCCATGAGCAGCGCCAGAGGGATCTCCTCCTCACCCACGTGGACGCGCACGGACAGGGAGAACCAGTCGGGGCGGTCCTCGTCGTCGCTGACGCTGGTGGTGATGACCGGGGCGGCGTCGGCCTCGCGGTAGTCGGGGACGTCGTCGTCGACCTCGATATCGAAGGCCTCCAGCTCGCGCAGGACCGGCAGCGTCTCGGTCATGAAACGGGCCGTGGCCATGCCGCGCAGGTCCAGGGGCTGCCAGAGGGCCGGGTGCCGGCCGGCCAGGGGCAGCAGGTGGTTGAGGACCTCGCGGGCCAGGCGAGTCTCGCCCTCGAGGTCCCGGCCGGCGGTCCCGCCCTCGATACGGCCCTCGGCCGCCGCGGACAGGTCGGGCAGGCCGTGAGCGTGCCGGACCTCGCCGTCCTCGCCGACGTAGCGGACGGACCACTCGGTGGTCAGGTGGTGCTCGGCGGTATCGACGTGGACCGCGAGCGCGGCGCGCAGCGTCGTGGGGCGGGGCATGCGGATGGAGGCGTCGGCGGACAGGACCGGCAGCGCCCGGGTGAGGGCCTCGAGGTGCTCGGTCTCGAAGCGCTCGACGTCCCCGGCCGGGATGGTGATGGCCTCGCCGTCACCCAGCAGCACCCGGGAGAGGGCCTCGGTGGGACGCGGCTCGAGAGGCATGAGGAGCAGCTCGCGCCCGGGCATCCACGTGTAGAAGCCATGAACCGGGTCACCGATCGGCATGAGGGAGAAGCTCAGGCGCAGTCCGGGGACCTGCAGGCGGCGCAGCTCCTCGACGTCGTCGAAGTCCAGGGCGGGGGTGATGGCGACACCGCCGTCGCCCTCCCGGGTGAGGTGGACGCCGCCGCGCAGGCCCTCGGCGAGGTGGACGGGCATGCCGTGGCGCTGGGCGGTGGTGAGGGTCAGGCCGGCCGCCACCCCGCGGCGCAGCACGTCCCAGACGCGGGCGGGAGCGGTCATCAGGGAGAGGCGGTCGTCGGCGTAGTAGAAGCCGTAGCCACCGGCCATGCCGGACAGCTCGCGCAGGACACCCATGACGGTGGGGTCGACGTCGTCGTCCAGGCCCCCGGCGGCGATCTGGCTCCAGGAGGCGCCCTGCCGGTTCCAGCCGCGTTTGCCCTCAATGAGCGGCAGCATGGACAGACCGGCAGGAGTGCCCCACATGCTGCCGGGGTCGTCGATGATCTCCAGGGCCATCCGACGGCGCGGCGCGCGCTCCACCCGCAGCAGGCCGGCCAGCCGGCTCTCCCAGAGGGAGACCTGGCCGGAGGGGGCGGCGTCGTCGGGCTCCTCCGCCAGGGCGCGCGCGGTGATGAGCAGGGCGGCCACGTGCTTGCAGTTGCTGCCCACCGGGCACGAGCAGGTGCCGGCCCAGGACGCCGGGGCGCTGCGGGCGCCCTGCTTGCGGAAGACCATGGTCTGGTAGGTGTGCGCGCCCGAGCCCTTGGACTGGGCGGTGATGATGTCCCCGTCCCCGGCGACGCCGATGCCGCGCACCCGTCCCTTGCGCGCGTAGTCCAGACCGCGCAGAAAGGCTCGGTGGCCGACCCGAGTGATGATCTGGTCATCAGTGAGCTCCACCGGCCAGTCGTCATACCGAATCGCGCGCGCCATGGCCCCAGGTTAAACGCGGGGTGCGACACGTTCGGGCGCCATCCGGTCGCCGATCGCACGCCCAGCGCGAACGGCGCCGCCCTCGCCCCGTCACGTGGGCCGGGGTGAGGGCGGCCACGGCCCGGTCGGAGGAGCCGGTAGAGAACGAGGGACGACCGGGCACCCCGTGCTGGACCGGGCTCTGGATATCCTGCCCGCCAAGGACGGCAAGCGATTCTCCTCCCTGGTCTCCTGGGGCAAGCTCAACCCCACCCGCCACATCGCCGAGTCCTTGGAGGCGGCCGGGGTGGTGCGCATCCACACCGGCGGGCCGTTCGGTTCGCTGCACCCCAGCTACCCCACGCTCGACCCCGTCCCCGAGCGGCAGCTGCGCGCACGCATCGACGCCGCCCTGCGCGGGGTGCAGCCACCGACCGCCTCCGACGTCGCCCTGCTGTCGATCCTGCAGGCGCTCAGTGTCGCACCGACCGTCCTGCCTCAGCAGGAGACCGGTCTCAGCCGCGGCGAGCTCAAGCGCCGGATCCAGGAGATCTCGGGGGAGAGCCCCGTGGGGCGCGCGGTGCAGCGGGCCGTGGAGGCCGTGACGATAGCCATCGTGGCGGCCGCGAGCGCCGGGGCAGCGGCCTCGTCCAGCTGATTCGGGGCCGCGTCCCGGCCCCGCCGAGCCGGGCATTTCTCGCGTAGCCCTACAGAAATTCTGCCCGGCTACGCGAGAAATGCCCGGCTCGCCGACGGGGGCCGTCACTCGCCGCGGGGCCGACGACGTCGGGCCGCCCGGGAGGTGGCGCCGTGTCTGCGCACGTGGTGCCAGCGCTCGCGCCACTGGGCGTGCTCTTGCTCGATCTCGGCCAGGCGCGCGGCCAGGCGGTGCGACTCCTCCAGCGACAGGCCCCGGGCGTGCATCCCCAGCTCGGCCAGGCGCGCCATCGCCGGCGTCGCCTGCTCGCGAAGGTCCGGCAGGCCCACCAGGTCGGGCTGCGCCGGTCGCCTCACTCCTGTCGCCGGGGTGCGCTCCCTCGCCGGCAGCCTGATGCCGCCAGGCGGCGACGCCGGTCGGCGCGGCTCCGAGACCTGCTCGCCGACCGGGACCGTGGCCTCCTCGGGGGTGCGTCCGTCGGGAGCGGCCGGCCCCTGGACCACGCGCATCACCTCATTGGCCGGCGCATGGTCGCTCTGGTGGCCCAGCGCCAGCCCGACGGCCGGCAGGACGAGCACCGACAGCACCCCGGCCAGCACAAGAGTGGAGGCGAAGGAGGTCGACATGGCCTCGGCGCTGACCGCCACCTGGGTGACGGCCACGATGATGGGCAGGGCCGTCGTCGAGTAGACGGCGATCTGGAGGCTCTGGCGCATCGAGTAGGCGCGCGAGCCGTCCCTGCGGCGCTCCGCCCGGGAGGCCAGCCACACCGGCACGCCCCGCACGAGCACCAGCAGCACGAAGAAGGCCAGCAGGTTGACCATGTCCCCGCCGTCGAGCCCGGCCTCGATGCCCATGCCGGAGGTGACGAAGAAGATCGGGACGAAGAACCCGTAGGCCAGCCCGTCGAGCTTCTCCTCGAACTCGGCGTCGCCCTCGGGCAGGGCGTGACGCAGGACGAAGCCGGCGGCGAAGGCCCCCAGGATGACGTCGAGGTCGAAGATGGCGGCGATGGCGCACAGCCCCACCAGGAGCAGGACGGTGGCCCGGATGGTGGTCTGCGCCGTCGTCGAGGCCCCCAGGTGGATGGCCTCGACCAGGCGGCGCCCCACGCGCTTGACGCGGCTGGTGAAGCGGACGATGACCAGGGTGATGATGAGGAAGACGCCCAGGATCACCATGCTCGCCCAGGTGGAGCGCGATCCCAGCAGCAGCGCCATGACGATGACCGGCCCGACCTCGCCGACGGCGCCGTGGTTGAGGATCGAGGCGCCCACCGCCGTGGACAGCAGACCGCGGTCGCGCAGGATCGGCAGGATCGTGCCGATGGCCGTGGAGGTCATGGCGGTGGCGATGGCGATGCCGTTGGCCGACGCCGCCCCTCCGGTCACCCCGATGACGCTGACCGCGCCGAAGGCCAGCCCCAGCGAGAGCAGCCAGGCGACGGCGGCGTGGCGCCCGCCCGCCCCGCGCAGCTCGTTGACATCGATCTCGTAGCCGGCCATGAGGAAGAGGAAGGCGACGCCGAGCTCGCGCAGCAGCTCGATCGAGGAGTCCTCGACGGCCAGCCCCAGGCCGTGGGGGCCGATGAGCATTCCGCCCAGGATGAGCAGGACGACCTCGGGCACGAGCCGCTTGGGGATGGTCCAGGAGATCAGCGGCGCCACGAAGGCCACCGCGACGATGAGCAGCAGGGAGGTGAAGACCTCGGCCATATCGTCTCCTTGTCTCCAGTCGGGTGCGGGGTGTGGGAGGCGCGGGGCGCAGGGACGGGCCCGGCGCAGGTCCGCACGAGCCAGTGAGACTACCCCGACCTCGGCCGGCCGGGCCCGTCATCGGGGCCACCGGGCGCGCGGGCCGCCATAAGGGGTCACAATGGAGGCATGCTTATGCCGTACTCCCCCTCCGCCGAACCACTCACGCGCCTGGCCGATGGAACGGTCAAGCAGATCAGCCCCTTCACCGGCACCGAGGTGTGGACCGTGCCGGGCCGCGCCAACCGGCCCATCTCGCACCCGGTGGCGGAGGTCCGTCCGCTGGATGAGGCCGACCGCACCCGCAGCTGCGCCTTCTGCTCGGCGCGCTACCTGGATACGCCCCCGGAGAAGGCGCGCGTCGTGCGCGGGGCCGACGGCGGTTTTGAGCGCCTCGACGCCGTCGCCGCCTCCGCCCTGTTCGACACGGTGGCCGAGTTCCGGCGAGTGCCCAACCTCTTCGAGATCCTCTCCTTCGACTACTGGCACACCAACCACGGCTACGAGATCCCCGACGACGCCCGCGAACGTATGGAGGCCTACCTGGCTGACCCGGCCGGCGTCGAGCACGTGGAGCGGGTGGCGCGCACCAAGCTGGCGGCCGCGGGCGCGGACCCGGGCTCCTGGGACACCATGAGCGAGCGGGCCCGCCGCACCTTCCTGGCGGCATTCTTCGCCGGGGGGCACGACGTCATCATTGGTCGGCGCCACTTCACCGACGAGGCTCTCGACACCACGGGCCTGGCCGGTTCGGGGACGCTGAGCGTGGCCGAGCACCGGGCCTACACGCGCCTGGCGATCCATGCGATGCACAGCCTGTACGAGGCCAACCGGTGGGTGCGCTACGTGGCCGTGTTCCAGAACTGGCTGCGGCCGGCCGGGGCGAGCTTCGACCACCTGCACAAGCAGCTGGTGGGCATCGACGAGCGCGGGGTGACCAGTCAGCTGGAGCTGCAGAAGGTGCGGGTCAACCCCAACCTGTACAACGAGATGGCGGTGGACTACGCCGCCTACCAGGGCCTGCTGGTGGCGAGCAACGAGCACGCGGTGGCCTTCGCCGGGTTCGGGCACCGCTACCCGACGCTGGAGGTGTACTCGACGTCGGCCATGCCCGAGCCGTGGCTCATGAGCCATGAGGAGGTCGACGCCGTCTCCGACCTGGTGCACGCCCTGCACGCGGCCACGGGCGCGGACGTGCCCAGCAACGAGGAGTGGCACCACAAGCCGCTCGACGTGGATCAGCCCATGCCCTGGCACATCACGCTCAAGTGGCGGGTGTCGACCCTGGCGGGTTTCGAGGGCGGCACGAAGATCTACCTCAACACCATCGACCCGTGGACGCTGCGCGACCGCGTGGTGGCACGCCTGGAGGACCTGCGGGCCGACCGGCTCATCGCGCCGATGGCCGTGGGTGAGGAGTGCCCGACGACGCCCAACCGGCTCCTGTACAACCCGGTCCTCACCGCCCGGCCGTAGGAGCTGACGTGCCCGGCGACGAGAGCCGACCGAGTCAGGGGGTTCAGGAGTTTACGTGGCCGGACTACATCGGCTGGGGGTGGATGATCGTCCAGGCGCGGATGGAGGCCGACTGGAAAGGCATATGGAACTACGCCCTACCACACGTGCACGCCACGGAGGAGACCGTGGCCCGCGCGGAGGCCCAGCTGGGCTTCCGCCTGCCGGAGTCCTACCGCGGATTTCTCCTGGCCTCCAACGGCTGGCCCTACTTCTACCTGGACATGACGGCCTTCTCCACCTCCGACCTACTGGGCGGCGAGCTGCACGAGGCCGGCCAGACCCAGTTGGAGCTGGAGGAGTGTGTCGAGGCCATGGCCGCTGACGGTGTCATCGCCGCCGACCACTTCCCCGTAGCCGCCTCGCTGGAGTCGATCGACGTCGCCCTCATGGGAAAGCCCGGCACCCCAGCAGCGGGCGCCGTCTCCTGGGTGCGCGGTGAAGTGATTGAGCGATACGACGACTTCCTGGACTACTACCTGTCCATGATGGAGCTCAGTAAACAGGAGACAGAGTCCATCCGAAGGAAGGACGGCCCCAAGCCTGACGGCGTGCCTCACGCTGTTATCGACCGCCCCGACAGCCCTTCCATCATCGAGGAGACCCGCCGCGACGACCTGTAGCTCCCAGCACGAGCGAATCCGCTGCTTGTCGCAACCTGAAGCCCGACCCGTGTCATCCTCGGCTTAGACAAAGTCACTGCTACTGTTCGCGCACTTCAGCAGGGATTGCGGCGCCCCGTCGTCCCCCCTGGCGGAACATCATTTTTTCGACGCCGATGAAACCATCACCAAGCAGTAATAAATCTACGGGATTCTGATAATTATCCTGGACAGGAGTCCGATGGCATGATTGACGTGGCGGCACTGAACGCGAGCATTGAAGCAGCCAGGTGTGAGCTTTCCAGTGACGACAACGTCAAGGGAATCCTGTCACTGGCGACCCGCACGCAAATTTGGAAAACCATGTTAGATGTCGATGACGCCGAACGATCTTACCGGGATCGCACACACCTGCACATGGCTTGTGTACGTCATGTGCAGTTCGTTTGGGAGATGGCTTTCCCTGGAGATAATGGGGTCGAAGAAATGCTCTCTCTGACGCAGAAGCTAATAGATCAGACAGTTAGCACCGACGAGGCCGGGGTGCGCAGTGAGAGTTTTCTCAATGACGTTGAGGCACGCGGCGCTGAAGATCCCACCGCGCTGCGCTCAGCTATGGTGGCCGATGCCGCCTCTCATATGGTCGACTCTGCTTGCCATCGAGACCTCTATGCAGAAATCGATGAAGACCTGGTTGATGACGATGAGTTGCTTCCGGACGCACTAGATCCCAGCTACAGTTGCGCAGTCGCAGTTTCTGGAGCAACAAATTCAATGCCGGTTGAGAAAACCGACGTGGCTGCGCGTCGGGCCTTCTGGATGTGGTACCTGGATGAGGCGATCCCAGCCGTCCTCGCCAGCTGACCCCGCCCTCTCCTCATGAGTTTCGATCCAGAGGAACAGGATGACCACTGCCCGGCAGGGTTCAAACCGACAATGATCCTCGTTGGGGAAGGAGACTGAAAACCATGAGCGACACCTCTGCTGACGTACCGAGTGCGGCCCCGCGCGGCGTCTTCAGCCGCCCAGGGCGCTGCGATCCTCCGGACCTACCCAGCCCGAGTGGCCACACCGTGAGGCTTATTCACGGCATCCTTCAAAGGTGCTGCGACCTGCGCAGATGCCGTCGTCGGCTAGTCCTGTGAATAAGCCTCCGTGCACGTCGCTGACCTTGCACACCCTCCCACCTGTACGTACATTATCCGTACCACCAAGGAGGCCGAAGCATGCCGATCTCAACAGCCCGCAGAACCCAGAGAATCGATCTGCGCGCCACGCCGCGCCAGGAGACTCTCATTCAACAGGCCGCTTCCCAGACAGACCGCTCCGTCAGCGAGTTCATCCTGTCCTCAGCGACACGTGAAGCCGAGCGTGTTCTTGCCGACCGCCGCTGGTTCTCCGTGACCTCAGAGCAGTTCGATGCCATCGAGGCTGTGCTGGACGCTCCGTTGGAGGAGACGTCCCGCTTCGCCCGCCTGTGGAACCGCCCCTCCCCCTTCGGGACCCGCATCGACCTTGACGACGAATCGTGAGCGCCGGAGGCCTCGAGGCCCCTCGGCGCCTCAGTCGCCAGGACGTCACGGCCGGATTCCGCAGCGGGGCCACCGAGCTGGATGACTGGTTCCAGCGCTACGCATGGCAGAACCAGAAAGTCAACAACGCCGTCGTGTACGTCACCGCCCAAGATGGCGTCATTCTCGGTTATTACGCCATCACGACGGCCACATACTCCCGCGACGATGCGCCACAGGGACTCAACCACCGCAGCCGCCCTGAGGAGATCCCGTGCATCCTCCTGGCCCGGCTCGCGGTGGACGAGCGGGCTCAGGGGCGGGGCGTTGGTGCAGCACTGCTCAAGGACGCGATCGAGCGGTGCTACAGGCTCAGCCGAGAAGTGGGCGCCGCCGCCCTCATCGTGCACTGCCGAGACGAGCAGGCGCGCGCCTTCTACCTCGCCAACGGCGACTTTCTTCCCTCACCGGCCAACACCTTGCACCTGCTGCTGTCCATGAAGCAGCTGAGCCGGATGCTCGGGTCCTCCTGACCCGAACCGGCCGCGAGAACCAAGCGCCGGCTCGGGCCGACGTCGCCGGCCCCGCACCGGATCGGCGCGGCCTCAGCAGCCCAGGGCGCTGCGCTCCTCCGACCCCACCCAGCCCGAGCGGCTCTCCAGGGCACGGAACCAGCGGGCCAGCGCCGGCCAGAAGGAGACTGACGGCGCCTCCCCGCCGGGGTAGTGCTGGCGCCCGCCGTACTCGTAGGACTGGACGGTGGTGAACAGGCGGATGTCGCTGCCGGTGGGCTTGTCGCCGCACAGGAACTGTCCGATGGCGACGACGGCGGACAGGGCCGGCCCGTCGAGCATCGTCAGGCCGTCCTCGCGGGAGGCCTCCATCCGCGTGGCGCGGGCCAGGAGAGTGTCGATGACGTCGAAGCCCACGAGGACGCCATTGGCCGCCGCCGTAGCCTTCTCCGGGTCCTGGGAGTGGGTGGCCACCGCGTGGCCGACGTTGATCTGCGAGCCGACCCACGCATCCCAGGCGTCGGTGGAGTTACGACGGTTGAGCGGGTAGAGGTCCGGGGCGCCGTCGCGCTGGAGGTCCCACCAGGCGGTGGACAGGTCGAAGAGCAGGTCGCCGGAGTCGTCGCTGACGACCTGGCCGGTCGTGGTGTCCACGAGGGCCGGGACGGTGGGGGGCGGCTCGTAGCCGGGGGTCTTCTCGTAGACCTCGGCCAGGGACCGGGCGCCGAGCGCCGGATCCACGCCGGGCCCGCCGTCGGGACCGGTCAGCTCCCAGTACCCGTCCGCACCCTTGCCGTAGCTCCAGGACACGGGGATCGCCTCGGTCAGGCCCAGCAGGCGCCGGGCGATGAGGACGCGGCGGCACCACGGGCAGGCCCCCGACGCCACGAGTCGGTAGCGCCCCGCCTCCACGGGCAGGTCGCCGCTGGGTACGAATCGGTGTGAGACTGCGATGGCCAAGGGGTGCCTCCCGGGAGGGTCGTCGAGGGGTCGGATGCCCAGGGCTAATCATTCCTCGCATATCGGCCGCCGTCACCCGATTCTCACGGGGCGGAATCTCGCATCCCGCACCCGCCGCCGACGACGTCCCTCCCTCAACGGGGACATCCTGCGCGTTCGGGGACAGGATTCCGGTCCCCGACGGCGTCGAACGCCCCGTCCGGAACGACACGCCCCCGGCCGCGCGGAATGTCCCCGTCCGCGGACCAGGGCCGCGGGTCAGCGCAGCGTCTCCTCCACGGAGGCCACGAACTCCAGGGCGTCATGCCCGTCCCAGTGCGGCTCTCCCAGCAGGTCGCGCACGCGGGCGCAGGCGGCCAGGGCCTCGTCGCGCTCGCCGCGCTCGGCATGCAGGCGGGCCAGCATGCACAGGGCCCGCGAGGCCGAGTCGCGGTCCTCGGTGTCCATGTAGCCGTCGTAGGCGGCCTCGCAGTGCTGGACGGCCTGCCAGTTCTGGCCGGTGCGCCACAGGATCCAGGCCATGTCGTCGTGCCAGTCGCCGATCTCCCACGCCGAGGAGTAGCCCTCGGTGTCGGCCACGCCGGCGAAGGCCTGGCGGGCCTCCTCCATGATCCTGCGGGCCTCGTCGAGCCGTCCCCGGGCCATGGGCAGGGTGAGGTCGTCCACCAGCGCCCGCGCAGAGCGGCGCAGCGCCCGCCCCCGGTCCAGGCAGCCCTGGTCGGTGCGGGTGTCCTCCAGGTCGGCGGCCTGACGGAACAGGGCGGCGGCGCGCACATTGTCCTTGAGGTTGGAGGCGGCCATCGCCGCGTGCGAGAGGTACTCCCCCGCCAGCGCCCGGCGCCCCTGGTCCTGCAGGATCCGGGCGGCGTCCAGCGAGTGCTCGGCGACGCTCTCCTCCTCACCCATGGCCATGCCGGTCTGGGCCAGGAGCCGGTGCAGGTACAGGGCGATGCTCCTGGCCCCGGTGCGCTGGGCAAGGGCCAGCGCGGACTCCAGGACCTCAGCGCTCTCCAGGTAGCGCTCGGAGGCCTCCAGCGCCGAGCCCAGGGACAGCAGGGAGGCCACGGCGTACAGGGTGACGCCGGCGGCCAGCATGATGTTGGCCTGCTCACGGAACTGGGCGATGGCCTCGTCGAACTGGCCCACCTCCATGGAGGAGATGCCCAGCAGGCGCCGACCGCGGGCGGCCAGGACCGGGGAGACCTTCTCGTGGCGGCGCATGACCTCCTCGGCCAGGAGGCAGCCGTTGTAGACGTCGCCGCACTCGGCCAGGACCTCGGCGCGCGCCATGTCGAGGATGTCGTCCATCCGCTCGGCGTGGCGGTCCTCGGGGACGGCGTCGGCGGCGCGGGCGACGACCTGGATCGCCCCGAGCGCCTCGTCCTTGGCGTGCAGGTCGGTAAGGACCGAGGCCCCCACGAGCAGGGCGTCGGCGGCCAGGACGAGCGCGTCGGTGCCCCCGGGGTCGAGCAGCTCGGTGGACACCAGGTCCTCGACCTGGGCCTCGATCTGCCCGATGAGGGAGGTGGCCCGCTGCAGGCGCTGGTCGCGCACGGCGTCCTGGGAGCACTCGGCGATGGAGTCGGCGGTGATCTCGTTGTCCAGGTTGAGCAGGTCCACGTAGTAGGCGCCCAGCGGCCCGAAGGCCAGCTCGATGAGGGGGCGGATCCGCAGGCGCTCGGCGATGGCCTCGTCCATCTCGGTGCGGCAGGTCATGGCGGCGGCGCGCAGCAGCCCCGTGTGGTACTCCAGGCCCGGGATCTCCTCACCGATCGGGGGCAGCAGGTCGCGCGTGGCCACCTGGTCGACGACGTACCAGTAGTCCATCGTCGAGCAGCCGATGGTGCGGCGGTGGTCGACGTAGCGGCGCACCGCCTCCTCGCCGTTGCGCACCGGCCGGGGCCGCACGAGGTCCACCAGGGGGAAGGGCGCGTCGCCGCTCTGGTGGCTGGTGGCGGTGCGTCCGGCGCGGGCGCGTCGGCCATCCGTCTCCTGGCCCGACGTCGTGCGGGGCGCGTGCTCCTGGACCAGGCCGTCGTCGTCGGCCACGAGGCCCAGGAGGGAGGCGACGTCGGGTGCTGCGCCGTCCTCGTCCACGGTCAGGCTCGTCTGGGCCGGCTCGGGCAGCTCCTCGGAGGGCTCCAGGAGGTCGACCTCCACGCCCAGCCCGTGGACCGCGCCGGGGGCGGCGTCGAAGGCGGCCCGGGCCAGGGAGCGCTCCAGGTGGTCGGAGATGGTGGAGTTGCCGTTGCGCATATCGAACTGCTGGGCCAGGCGCCGGGCCCAGCCGGTCATCTCGGCGTAGACGCGCGAGATGGTGGTGGAGGCCTCCAGCCCCGGCAGCGGGTACCACAGGTCGGCGGCCGGGACCTCGACGCCGAGGGGCTCCTCGCCGCGGCCGGCCCGCTCGGCCTCGCGCAGCACCAGGCTCATGCCGCGCAGGGCCGACAGCAGCACGTAGGCGGACTCGGCCTGGGCCAGCCAGGGCAGGTGCCGGCGCAGGATCTCCAGGCCCCGGTCCACCCGCCCCACGAGGGCCAGGTACTCCAGGTGGTAGGACAGGGAGATGAGGGTTTTGGGGTTGCGGCGGATCTCCCGGTAGGAGCGCAGGTGCGCCTCCCAGGCCGCCCGGGGCCGGCCCGAGGCCAGCAGCGGCAGCAGCGCGAGGGACTGCGTGGTCTGGGGCTGCACGGAGCAGCTGACGGCACCGGTCAGCACGGGCACGGCGGTGGCCACGGCCAGCTCCCAGGCCTCGGTGCGGTAGGCGAAGGCGACCTGGCGCATGGGGTCGCAGCCCTCGCAGTCGGCGTTCTCATCGCGGTGGGTGGCCCGCCAGGCGGCCAGCTCCTCGGCGGCCTCCTCCTCGAGGCCCAGCAGGCCGGCGACTGAGGCGCGCTCGCCGTGGACGACGTGCATGGAGGCGCACCCGGAGCGGTAGAACTCCTCGAGGCTGGCCTCGAGCTGGCGCACCTTGTCCTTGGAGACCCTGGGGTTGGCGCCCGCCACGGCCACCGCCCACTTGAAGTGCCAGTGCAGGGTGCACACCTGGGCGTCGTCGAAGGCCTCGGGGCGGCGCTGGTAGCGGCCGAGGTTCCATGAGAAGGGCGCCAGCGCCTTCCATGCCTCGTTGCCCTGCTGGTAGGCCTCGGTCAGGGCCAGTCGGGTGGCGATCCGCAGGTCCTCGTCGCCCAGTGCGTCCGCCCAGCTGACGGCCTCCGCGATGAGGGCCGAGGTCTGGGGGCCGTGGCCGAGGGCATCGGCGTAGGCCAGACGCTCGAGGATGTCTTCGCGTGTGGTCATGGAGTCTGTCCTTCCGGGCGGAGCCTGACGTTGCACCGTCATGAGGCGAAGGCTTCCACCGTGTGCTGCAAGAACGCACGGAATGCGATCCGCGTACCCCAGGGGCGCCGTGGGTGGAGCGTCGTCCCGCACCGCTCACCGGTGAACGGCGGCATGGGCATATCGGGCTCCTTTCGTCCAGAGGGCGGTTGCCCGACGTCCAGTGTTACCGAACAGTTATAGAATCCGCCACTGCAACGGCCAGCGGCAACTCGGCCGCAGGGCATGTCGAGGGCGGGCGCCCCCATCCGGGCCGGTCGGTCACAGGACCGGGCACCCCGACGCCGGCTCCCACCACTCCAGTGTTTCCAACGGATGCCGCCGTGCCGGGTTCGCGAGACCGGCGCGCGCTAGGACACGAGCAGGGGCTTGGGGGTGTCGGTTGTCTCAGCCCCGGTTCCGCCCTCAGCATCACGCGGGGCACCGGGGACCGGCCCGTCGACGACAGCGGCCATCTCCACCGTCGCATCGGCCATGTCGACAGACATGCCAGCAGCCATGCCGCCCGTCATCGCGCCAGCAGGAGCCTGCGCGCTCACGTGCGCGGGATCTCCTCCCACAGCCCCAGCAGCGTCGGCGGCACCAGCGGCGCCGGTGGGTTCGTCGGCGGCCCGGGCGGGCTGGGGCGCCTCGGGCAGGGCGATCACGGTCGCCCCGCCGCCCTCGCCGTCGGCATTGGTCTCGCCCTCGGTCTTCGGCCCGCTCTCGGCCTGGGCCTCGGGTGCGCTCTCAGCCTCCGGCCCGCCGGCGGGCCGCCTGTCGGCAGCGGCGTCCTGGGCCGCAAGAAGGCCGAGGACCTCGCGCAGGGCCTTATCGACGCCGTCGAGGATGAAGTCCAGGGTGCCGGCCAGCTGGGCGTCGTCGAGCCCGGCCCCGATGTTGGTGAGGACCTCGGCGCACAGGCCCAGGCCGGTGTCGTCGACCTCGGTGTAGAAGGCGGGGATGAGCCGGCCGCTGGAGACCTCCTGGGCCACGGCACGCACCCGCGAGAGCTCCGCGGAGCCCGGCAGGGCGGCGGTGAGCTGGTGGTGGGCGTGCACGGCGAGGATCCGGCGGTCGACCACCATGAGCACGTAGTCGAACCCGGCCGCCGAGAAGCGCACCACCCCCTCGGACAGGTCGATGTCGTAGCGGTGGCCGCGCACGGCCAGCCGGGCGGCGAGCCGCCTGAGGGTCACGGTCGGGGTCACCGACCCCTCCGGCTGATTCCACCAGGCCATCAGTCCTCCTCCCAGGCGACGAGCTCAGGGAAGCGCTCTTCCACGGTGGAGAAGAAGGCGAGGGTCATGCCCAGGCCCATGTCCATGAAGGCGTCGAGCTGGGCCTCGCTCATGCCCGCACCGACGTAGGCCACCATCTGGGTGCTCAGCAGGAGGCGGCCGGGGTCGTGGGCGGGGGTGACGGCCAGGTCCGGGCCATAGGTGGAGCGGTGCTGGGCGTCGATGAAGGCGCGCATCTCATCAAGGCGCTCGGCCGCCGGGCGCCCGCGCCACATGCCGGCCACGACGAGGGCGGCCTCCTCGTCGTGCAGGTAGACGCCGATGTCGCAGCCCGGGAAGCCCATGAAAACGGCGCCGTCCTCCTCGGGGCCGGCGGTGATGCCGTGCCGGGACAGCCAGGTCTCGACCCTCTCCAGGGTCAGAGCCGGTTGCGCGCTCATGGGGTCTCTCGCCTCCTTCCCGGTGCGGGGCGTAATGCGGATTCGGTGCGGATGGCGCCGCCTGGGGTGTGCGGCGCGCAGCTGGTGATCCGGCCTGGGGCCGGTGGTGGCACAGGGCGGGCCGTCAGAACTCGATGTCGGAGGCGATGTCCGCGACCGTGTCGACCTGGCCGGCGCCGACCTGGCCGGCGCCGACCTGTGTGCTGCGCACGCTACCCGTAGATGCCCCCCGACCCCTAGTCGAGCCCGGGACGCCGACGGCGTCGAGCCAGTTCCCCGCGGCCGGTCCTGCCGGTCCGGCGGAGCCCCCGGAGGCGGGGGCGCCGGGACCGTCCGGGAGCCGCCCCAGCGCCTGGTCCAGGGATCGACCCAGGACACCGGAGGCCGATTCGGCCAGGGTCAGGCAGCGCGAGTCCATCTGCTCGGAGGCCGTGTATCCACGGCGGCCGGCGACCGGACCGCGTCGCTCTTTGCCGGAGCGCGCGGTGGGCTCGGTGCGGGAGCGCTGGGCAGCACCTGAGGAGGCGGCCCCCGCTCTCCCGTCCGCCCTGGTACCGGATGACCGGGAGAAGGAGGCGCTGTCTTGTGACTTCTTGCGGAAGCCGACCATGGTGGTCCTTTCGGGAAGGGTGCCGAACGGCGTCGGGCCGCCCGGGGGACGAAGAGCTGACAAGCCGACGGGACGGCACAGGAGTCGCGCGGTGCGCCGTCGGGCTCGAGCCGTCTGCGCGCCGCCCGCGAGCCGGGCCGGGCGGACGGCGGGTGGGAACGCTAGCGGGGCACCTCGCAGGAGAGCTGGTCGGCGGCGTGGGCCTGCTGGCTCCACAGCTCCTCGGTGAAGGTGTTGTCCAGGATGGAGCGGGCCAGAGGCTCGTCGGGGCGCATGATGTCGCGCACCGTCTGCAGGATGAGCTGGCGGCGGTCCTCAAGGCCCTCCTGACCCAGGATCTGGGCCGAGCGGCCCAGCCCGCCCATGAAGTTGACGTACTCCATGGCGTGGTACTGGGGGGAGACCTCGTCGGGGCGCAGCTGGTGGGTGCGGGTCTCCAGCGCCTTGCGCACGTCGCGGCGCAGGGCCTCCTGGCCGCCCTCGGAGCGCACGTAGAAGGGCAGCAGGCGGTTCATCATGAGGTGGTGGGCGATGGCGTAGTCGACGTAGTAGAAGAAGGCCAGACCCACCCCCTCCTCGGCGGACTGCTCCGACTCCGACTTCTGCCACTCGGCGTAGCAGGTGGTCTTGGCGACCTCCTTGGCCCAGGTGGGTGCGGCCGCCATGGCCTCGGTGGGCTGGAAGGCCACGCGCGACTTGCAGCGCGGGCAGGTGATGAACACCGGCATGTGGTAGAGCTCGGGCAGCGGCACCGGGTCGCCGCACTTGTCGCAGGTGAAGGAGAACTGGGCCTGGCGCCAGTCGGTCATGGCCCGGTTCCACTCCTCGCGGGCCTGCTCGGCGCGGCCGGGGGCGAAGACCTCCTCGATGATGTCGCGCAGGCGCGCCTCGAAGCCGCCCACGAGGTTGGCCGCGTCCTGGAGGCGGGCGGAGAGCTGACGGTCCTCCTCGATGGACAGGTCGGCGTCGATGTCCAGGAAGGGGGCGAAGTGCTTGGCGAAGACCCGCTGGGCCTTGGTGTGCAGGAACATGATCTGGGCCTCGACCTCCGAGCGGAAGGCTGAGACGGAGGCCGGGTCGGTGATCTGCATCTCCATCGCGGTGCGGGCCGAACTGACGCCGAACTCCCGGGCGCGAGCCTCCAACCGGTCCAGGTAGGTGCTCAGGCGCTGAGTGAGTGCCTGAAGCCGCCGGTAGTAGCGGACGTAGGCGGACATGTCAGGCTCCTTGCGGTGGAGGATCGGGATTATCACTGAGGAAGGCGCCGATTGCCGAGGCGGTGGACACGCGACCCGGTGCCGGCGACAACGCCGACGCACGAGCCCGGCGCAGATGACACCCACGGCTGCCAGCACTGTGGATGCTACTCAACTAGAGACTTCAACTGCGACCTGTTCGTGATCTTTTGACCTCGCGAGGCTCAGTATCCGGGCAGGACTCCCCCTTGCCATTCCTCCGACGATGTGGCTTCTCGTCCGCCCACAACGGCGGCGCCATGCAGGAGAAAAGTCCTGACGGAGTCCGTGTCGGAGCGACCCGAGAAGCGCCGATAAGTGATAAGGATCACGGCGTCGCTATGGGTGCGATCCGCCCGGCCGGGGCATGCGGCGAGACCTTTCCGTGATCGACAGGTGGCCCAACGCCCCTCTGACCGTGCGGTCGTAGGTTAAGCCGCGCCGTCGTAGCCTTAACCCTCGATCGCACGACCTACCCTACGAACGCGACGACGGGTCCGGCGGCTACACGCGCACGCCCTCCACGTCCTTGAGGGCCTTGGTGAGAGCCTCCGCCACCCCACGCGCTCCGAGACTGCGGTTTTTCGCACTCAGACGCTTGAGTGCCCACCTGAACAGGTCTTCCTGGGAAGCCCACTCCGGGTTCTTCGCACGCGCCTGGGCCATGAGCCCCACCAGCTCGCGGGGATGGATGTCCTGGATGGACCCCACATGGTCCAAGGCGTTGCGACGGTAGGTCGGAGCCGCAAGCGCATCGTCCCGGCAGGCCCACACGAAGCCGTCCTCGTCGAAGTAGGCGAAGGCCTCCCCCAGGGCCGCCCGGATCGACTCCTCGCGTGATTTGACGGTTCGCGACAGCCCGAAGGCGCGGGAGATCCTGACGTAGAGCCGATGCTTGGAGATCGGGGCCTCGACCTGGCAGATAGCAGTGGCGACCTCGACGAGCACCTTCCTGGCCTCAGGGTCAGTACTGGCTCGGTCGAGGATCTCCAGGGGGCGCACACCCGCCGGGGTCCAAGCCGCGTACTCCTCGCCCGGGGCACGCGAGCCGGAAACAGGAACCGGCGCCTCGCCGCCCACGTCGGTGGCGCCCCGGGCATCAGCCTTCACGTCGTCGTCGGTCAGCGGCGCAGCATCCTCAGCACGGGCAGTCCGCCCCGATTCGAGCACGGTGGTCGACGGCGTCGGCTGCGCCCAGTGGCCGCCGGCTGCCGTGACGAGACGGGCGACGACGGCCATCGGGTCTGCCACCCATTCAGGCATCCAGACCCGCTCGACCCGCTGCCAGCCCATGGTGCGCAGGACATCGACCGGCAGCAGGTCGCGGTCGACGACGCCCTTCCGGTCGTTCCACTGCGGCCCGTCGAGCATGACGGCCACGGTGGGGAGGTCTGGCCGGTCGGCACGTGCCAGCACGAGGTCGATCTCGAAGGTGGAGTGGCCGACGCCGGTGTGGACCACGAGCCCGGCAGCGTCCAGCGCCTCGGCGATCTCGCGCCGGTGCCAGTTGAGTGGACTCTGCGAGGCCGGCAGGGCCCGTGGGGCCCGTCCCTCGGCGGCCTGGTGGAGGTAGGCGCGCAGGTCCTTGACTCCTCGGTGAGCCGTGCGCTCGGCGTGCAGGTCCTGGGGGTCGAAGCTGGTGAAGATGATGACCTGCCTGCGGGCCCGAGTGATGGCCACGTTGAGGCGACGCTCGCCGCCGGCATGATTGAGCACCCCGAAGTTCAGCGGCAGATCGCCGTGCGCGTTGGCGGCGAAGGTCGCTGAGAACAGGATCGTGTCGCGCTCCTCGCCCTGGACGTTCTCCAGGTTTCTGACGAACAGGCCGTCGCGGGCGTCGAGGGCCTCAATGACCCGCGGCGATGCGGCCTCACGCAGCCTGTTCTCGATGAGGTCTCGCTGACGATCGTTGAAGGTGATGACGCCCAGCGAGGGCAGGCGCTCGGGGGATGCCTCGACGTGCCGGAGCACCTCCTCCACGACGCGTTGAGCCTCGTGCGGATTGGTGTTCGGAGAAGCACTGGGGTGCCGAGCACTGTCCTCGGGCCGGAAGTAGCGGCCGCGAACCCGCCGCAGCGAGATGCCGTGCCCACCGGGGCCGTCATCAGACCCGGTTGCCATGGTCAGCGGGCTCGGGAAGGTGCGCAGCTTGCCGTCGTAGTAGTGGCGGTTGGAGAAGGCGACGAGGGACTCGTCCCGGCTGCGGTAGTGCCAGGTGAGACGGCGCCGAAGCAGACCGCTGTCCAGGCAACGGGTGAGGATGGAGTCGGCCTCGGCCGTCTGCTCCCCTCGTGTCTCGCCGGCTGCGGGGGTGGGGGGCATCTGCTTGGGGTCACCGACCACGACCACACTGCGGCCGCGCCCCATGGCGCCCACGGCATCGGCCACCCGGATCTGGGAGGCCTCATCGAAGACGACAATGTCCACATAACGGCGGTCGGCCGGGAAGAACCGGGCCACCGAGTCGGGCGAGACGAGCAGGCAGGGAGTCAGGGCGGTGATGAGGTCGCCGTAGGTGCGGATCAGCTCGCGCACGCTCATGGCGCTGCGACGGCGGTTGAGCTCGCTGCGCAGCGCCTCGGCGCGGGCGGCGGCGCCCTGAAGGACCTGGTCGCGGTGGGCCAGGACGACGTCGAGCAGTTCGGGGGTTAGGGCTGCCCGCAGCCCTTGGAGGATGCTGCGGTAGCGCTCGATGAGCCGGTTGTGGGCGGCGGCGTCGAAGGCGTCCAGGCCGGTGGCGCGGGCCCGCTCCTCCAGAGCGGCCTGGGCAGCCGCAGAATCGGCAGAATCACCAGAGCCCCCGAGCTGGGCAAGCATCTCTCGGAGCCCGCTATAGGACGGGCCATCCGGCGCCGGCACGTACAGACCTCGGCGGTAGGTGTCGAGCTCGGCGCGGATCCCGGCCAGCTCGGAGCGCAGCACAGTCGGGTCAGAGCGCTCAGCCACTTCACCAGCACCGACGTCGGACCCGGCGCTGTCTCCGGATTCTCCCCGCCGCAGGGCCAGAGCGCGACGCAGTGCCCGACGAACCTCGGTCGGCTTCATACCGTTGTCGTGCAGGTTGAGCAGCAGGTCCCCGATGCCGGTCTCCTCGCGCAGGCGCCGAGCGACGACGTCGAGGGCTGACTTCTTCTCGGCGACGAACATGATGGACCGCCCCGTGGCCAGTGCCCGGAAGATGAGGTTGGCGACGGTCTGGGACTTACCTGTTCCGGGCGGCCCCTCGACGACGAGGCTGCGCCCGGCGACGGCGTCGGCCACGATTCGGGCCTGAGCGGAGTCTGCGGCCAGGGGCAGGTCCTGGATCGCCTCGTCGATGTCGAGGTCCCTATCGGCCGGGCCGACCGGGTCCACGAAGTCGTGGTGCCCACCGGTCATGAGGTGGGCGACAAGCGGGTTGGCGGAGATCGTCGGCCAGTGGTCCTCGAGGTCCTTCCACATCCGGTAGGTGGAGAAGCGGAACAGTCCCAGGTGGACCGTGGGGGTGACGACGTCGTCCCAGCCGGCGCGTCGCAGACGGTCGCGCACGCCGTCGAGAGTGGCCCGAAGGTCGATGCCGTGCTCGTCGAGCCTCGGACTCCTCAGCTCGGTGAGCTCAATACCGGTGTCCCGCGCGAAACGATCGAGGAAGGAGTAGTTGGGTGTGGAGGCGCCGGTCTCGTCGAGGATAAGCCTGAAGTCGTCGCCGATCCGCTCGAGGTTGACAGGGATGAGGATGAGCGGGGAGTGCAGGCGGCTGCCGTCACTGTCCCAATGGAGGGTGCCGATGGCCAGGTAGAGGTTGTTGGCGCCGGTCTCCTCGATGGCGGTACGGGCGCTGGTGGCCAGGGCCTGGAGGCGCTGCACACGCTCCTTGGGTGCCAGCTCGACCTCGACGGTTCGTTCCTGCAGGAGTGATTCCGCTCGGATCTGCTCCTGCTGAAGGCCGTCGTCGGACAGCCCAGCGGGCCGGTATCGCCCCGCGGCGAGGGCGATGTATTCCTTGTCATTAACAAGGTCCTCGAACTCACCGATGAGCGCCGGCGGGACGCGCAGCTCCACGGCGTGGCGAGAGGTGCGATTGATGAGGGGGTTGCGCAGGGAGAGGTCGAGCAGGCTCTTCTGCCAGTTTTGGAACGGCGTGGGCGCCTTGGAAACGGGCAGATTGTCAGAGATCACGGAATTCATACGGTTCATGGGTGGTGTAGGGATGTGTGTCATCTCGCTCGCTCGCTTTCCTCCGCGCGGTCGTAGGTTAAGCCGCGCGGTCGTAGCCTCAACCCTCGATCGCGCGACCTAAGGCACGACCGCGACGACGGGGCTTCCGCACCAGCGTTTTACAGGCGGGCGGTGCGGGCGGGGTCGAGGCTCAGGGCGACGCGCGCCCCGGGAGCATGGGGGCGCCGGGTCAGGGCGGTGGCCCGGGCCGACTCACGCTCAGCCGCGGCATCGGCCCCGACGCCGTCCGGCCCCGCCAGCCCGGCGAGCCGCTCGGGGTCGAGCTCGACCTCGGCCTCCCACTGGCCGCGACGCAGCCGCGAGGCCAGCACGGTGGCAGGCAGTGTCTCCGGCGTCTCCGGTGTCTCCGTCTGCGCGGCCCCACCCCGCTCCCCCGCCACGGCCTCCACCACGCGCAGCGCGCCAGGCGCGAGGGCGAGGTCGCCGACGACGTCGAAGCCCAGGAACCGTGCCACCTTGCGGCTGGCGGGGTCGGCCCACAGGCGCTGAGGGGTGTCCAGGCGCAGGAGGCGGCCGGCCTCCATGACACCGACCCGGTCGGCCACGGTCATGGCCTCGTCCTGGTCATGGGTGACGTAGAGCGCCGTCGTGCCGCCCCGGCGCAGGATGGTGCGCACGTCGGTGGCCAGCTGCTCGCGCAGGGCCCGGTCCAGGGCGGACAGGGGCTCGTCGAGCAGCAGCAGCCTCGGTGCCGGCGCCAGCGCCCGGGCCAGGGCCACCCGCTGGGCCTGCCCACCGGACAGGGTCGTCACGCGCCGTCGCTCGAATCCGGGCAGGCCGACGAGCTCGAGCATCTCGCGCACGCGCTCGCCCCGCTGGGCGCGCGGCAGGCCGGTGAGCCCGTAGGCGATGTTGCCGCCGACGTCGCGGTGCTCGAAGAGCTGGCCGTCCTGGAACATGAGGCCGAAGCCGCGCTTGTGGACGGGCACGCGCACCACGTTCCGCCCGTCCCAGGCGACCTCGCCGACGGCCACCTCCTCCAGGCCGGCCACCGCCCGCAGCAGGGAGGACTTGCCCGAGCCGGAGGCCCCCAGGAGGGCGACGACCTCCCCGGCGGCCACCTCCAGGTCGACGCCGTCGACGGCGCGCAGGTCCCCGTAGGTCACGGCGAGCCCGCGCACGGACAGGCCCGTCGAAGCACTGGCGTCACTGGCAGTCGGGCTCATGGCCGCTCGCCTCCATCCGTCCTGGGCCCGCGCGACCGGACCATTTCGCCATCGTCGTCCACTGCTTGCCCGCTGGCCTCCAAGGAGACCCCGCGGTCCGAGACCTGCCGACACTCCGACGCCCCAGCCGGCCTGGGCGCCGGGTCCGAGGCGCCCGCCAGCTCGCGCCCGTCCAGGTTTGCAGCGCTCAAGGAGTCTGCCGGCCGACTGCTTCGTACCCCCGCGCGCCCGCCCCGCCCGGGGCCGAGCCGGGTCTGGAGCCACTCGCAGCCGAGCATGACGGCGGCACTGCCCACCGCCAGGACCACGCCCCCGGCCAGCGCCATCCCCTGGTTCTGGGAGCCGGGGCTGCCGATGAGCCGGTAGACGACCACCGGCAGGGTCGGCTCCTGGGGGCGGGCCAGGAACGACGTCGCCCCGAACTCCCCCAGCGACGTCGCCAGGGCGAAGCCGGCCGCCAGCCCGCCGGCACGCAGCAGCTGGGGACCGTCCACGGTCGCCAGCACCCGGCCGGGTCCGGCCCCCAGGGCGGCCGCCGCCTCGCGCTGACGCGGGTCGATGGCGCGCAGCGCCGGCAGCAGTGTGCGTACCACGAGCGGCACGGCCACCACGGCCTGCGCCAGCGGCAGGATCCACCAGGAGCGGGTCAGGGCCAGCGGCGGGCGCGCCAGGGTGATGAGGAAGCCGAAGCCGACCGTCACGGCGGACACGCCCAGCGGCAGCATGAAGGCGGCGTCGAGCCCGGTGATGACCCTGGCCAGCGCCCGGCTGCGGGGTCGGCGCGAGACCACCAGGCACACCGCCACCCCCAGGCTCAGGGCGATGGCCGCGGCCGCCACGGCCACGGCCACCGAGTTGGCGGCCGCCTCCCACACGGTCACGAGCAGGGCGCTGCGCCCGCCGGTCGAGCCCAGGTCGGTGTAGTTCGCCAGCGTCCAGGCGCCGTCGCGCTGCAGGGAGCGCGCCACCAGCACCGCCATCGGCGCCACCAGCAGCCCCCCGACCGTGGCGGCGGTGAGCGCGAGCGCGGGGGCGTCGGCGGCGCGCAGCCGCGAGGCGGGCACCTCGGTGCGCAGGCGCAGGCGCGTCTGGGTGGCGGCGCGCGCCCGCTCAGCCACCCACAGGGCCAGGGCGATGACGCCGAGCTGGACGACCGACAGGACGGCGGCGCCCCGCAGGTCGAGGTACTGGGTGGTCAGCCGGTAGATCTCGGTCTCGATGGTGCCGATCCCCACCCCGCCGAGCACGAGCACCACCCCGTAGGCGGTGGCGCAGAACAGGAAGGTCAGGGAGGCGGCCGAGGCGATGGCGGGGGCCAGCGCGGGCAGGGTGACGGTGGCGAAGGCCCGCACCGGCGAGGCCCCCAGCGCCCGGGCGGCCTCCACGGCGCGCGGGTCGAGGCGCGACCACATGGTGCCCACGGTGCGCACCACGAGCCCGTAGTTGAAGAAGGCCAGCGCGGCCACCACCGCGGTCAGGGTCCCGTCCAGGCCCAGGGACTCCAGGGGCCCGCCGCGGGTGACCAGGGCGTGGAAGGCGACGCCGACGACGACGCTGGGCAGCACGAAGGGCACGGTCACCACTCCGCGCAGCAGGTCGCGGCCGGGGAAGGCGCGCCGGTAGAGCACGAGGGCGCCGGGGATGCCGAGGGCCACGCACACGGCGGTGCCGAGTACCGCCTGGGTGAGGGTCTGCGTGAGGATCCGCCAGGTGCGCTCGCGGGCCAGGACCTCGCCGAAGCCGGTCAGGTCCAGGGCGCCGTCGGGAGCGAGGCCGCGGCCCATGAGCGTGGCCACGGGCCAGGCGAAGAAGACCGCCAGGAAGGCCAGTGGGCCGACGACGGCCAGGGTCCAGCCGGCCCGCTCGCCCCAGCCGGGCCGGGGGCCGCCGGCGCATCGGGCAGCGGCGCCTCCCCCGGCCGGCCCCGACGCCGTCCTCGTCACCGTCACCGGCACCGGCACCGGCACCGGGGAGGCTCCGGCGTCGGGCCGGACCGGACCGCCTCCCGAGACCTCCGCTGATGACTGCGCCCCGGGCACCTCCCGGGCCCGGCGGCGCGTGCCGGCGGGCTCAGCGTGCCGGGAGGCTCCGGCGTCGGCTCGCGCGGCGGCGGTCTCCTCGCCCGGCGCGCTCACTTGCCGACGGCCTCGGTCCAGGTGCTCAGCCACTCCTCGCGGTGGGTGGTGATCTCCTTGGGGTCGACCTTCACCGGCGACTTCGACAGCTGGCCGAACCTGGTGAGGGCCTCGGGCAGGGCGGCGTCGGGCAGGACCGGGTACATGTACATCTGGCCGGGGATGTCCTCCTGGACGGCCTTGGAGAGCATCCACTCCACGAAGGCCTTGCCGCCCTCGGGGTTGGCGGCGCCCTTGAGGACCCCGGCGTACTCGACCTGGCGGAAGGCCGTGTCCAGCAGGGCGGAGGTGGAGCTGGAGCTCTTGTCCTTGGAGACCGTGAAGGAGGGCGAGGAGGCGTAGGACACGACAATGGGGTAGGTGCCCTTGCCGCTGCCGGAGAAGTCGGTCTCGTAGGCGGCGCTCCAGTCCTCGGCGATCCGGGTGCCGTTGGCCATGAGCTGCTTCCAGTAGCCGGCGAAGGAGCCGGCGCCGAAGTGGCCGATGGTGGCCAGCATCCAGGCCATGCCGGGTGAGGAGTTCGTGGGGTTGATGGCCACGAGCAGGCCCTTGTACTCGGGCTTGGTGAGGTCCTCGAAGGTGGCCGGGGGCGTGAGGCCCTTGCCGGTGAAGTAGCCGGTGTCGATGTTGAGGCAGACGTCGCCGACGTCGATGGGCGCCAGGGCCGGGGTGTCGGCGACGACGTAGCTCTCGGCGCCCTTGGGCAGGGTGACGGTGGCGGAGGTGTCGATGACGCCCTGGTCGAGGGCGCGGGAGGCGTAGGTGTTGTCGATGCCGAAGACGGCGTCGCCCAGGGGGGCGTCCTTGGTCAGGACGAGCTTGTTGACCAGGGCGCCGGCGTCCCCGGAGGTGGCGATCTTGAGGGTGTAGCCGGTCTCGGAGGTGAAGGCCTTCTGGAGGTCCTCCGAGACGTGGAAGGAGTCGTGGGTGACGACGGTGACGGTCTTGGAGTCGGTCTTCTTGTCCTTGCCGCAGGCTGCCAGGCTCAGGCCGGCGGCTCCGGCGGCGGTCCCGGCGAGCAGGGCGCGGCGGCTGAGGGCCGGGTGGGGCCGGCCGGGGCGGTGGGTGGACTGGATGCTCATGTGTTCCTCCTGGATGGTTCTCCGGAGGGCCCGGCGACCACCTGCGGCGCGCCGGGGAGATGGTCTCGACTTCCTTCGCCGGTACTAACCGGAGCAGGTTCGAGGGTCTGCGGGCTTCCGCACTCTCAGCGCCGTCGGCGTCGGCCCGTCGGCCAGTGACGGCCGGGCCGACGACGGAGCGCTCCCCTGTCGTTGCAGGTCGACTCTAGTTCGAGGCCGCCCGCCAGTTCCAACCCCGTCCGGCCCGCGATCCGGGCCTCTTCGCCTTCCAGCGTCACCCAGTCACCCACCCGGGTCACCCACCCGCGCGATCGTGGGGTAGGTCGCGTGATCGTACCCTTAACCCTCGATCGCGCGACATAAGGCACGACCGCGCGGCCCGGCAGCCGGCGCACGGCCGGTCCGACCACCTCACCCCAGGGAGGAGCCGGCGCGCGCGCCGTCATCCGAAGGGTGGAGAGCCACCTCCCACGAATCGTTCCAACGACGCTCACACTCATGGGGCTCCACCTCCTACCCTGATCGCATGAGCGCAAGGCGGTCAAGGCGGCATCTGCCGGCTCCGCGCCTGTGATGAGCGCCGACTCGTCGGCACCCACCACCCCGCGCCATGCCGGGAAGGGCCCGCCTCCCCCGCATCCGAGAAAACTCGACGCCCCTGCACCACGAGAGGAACCCACCCCATGAGCACCCCCTGGTTCCTCCCCGCTCCGCTGGTCGACGTCGCCGCCCTGGCACTGTGGTGGGGGCTCCTCAAGCTCTCGCGACGCCGCGACAACCGTCGGCTGCGCAACGGGCTCCTGTTTCTGCTCCTGGTCGGCTCTGCGGTGAGAGCGCTGCTCCACCTGGCCTCCCTCATTCCTGCTCTTTCGATCCCGGTGGGACTGGGCAGCGTCGCCTTCTTCCTGCTCATCGCCCTCATGCCGTTCCTGCTCATGTTCAACGGCGTCGTCCTCATCCGTCGCGAGGGCCGGCGCCTGAGCAACCTGCTGTGCCTGGCGGCCGGCCTGGGACTCATCGCCACGCCGGTGGCCGCCGTCACCCTCGTGGCCGCCGCCAACCCCTGGGCCCTGCTGGTCGCCGCGCTCATGTTCTGCGCCTGCGCCTACCTGGGCGCCTTCCTCCTCATCTTCCTGGGCCAGACGATGGTGCAGCGGATCTGGGGCGGACGTCGGGCGATGCCGCACCCCGACGTCGTCGTGGTCCACGGCGCCGGCCTCATCAACGGGAAGGTCGGGCCGCTGCTGGGCTCGCGAATCAAGGGAGGCATCGACGCCTGGCGCGATGAGGAGGCCCTGCGCCCCGGCGTACCGCTGCTGGTCATGAGCGGCGGGCAGGGCGCCGACGAGCCGACCAGCGAGGCGCAGGCCATGGCCGACTACGCGATCGCCCGCGGCGTCCCGCCCGAGCGGATCCTCCTGGAGGACCGCTCGACGACGACTCGCACGAACATCTCCTACACCCGCGACCTGCTGGCCGAGCGTGGCATGGCGGACCTGCAGGTGCTGCTGGTGACGAGCTCCTTCCACGCGGTGCGCACCGCGATCCTCGCCTCCGACATGGGAGTGCCGTGGGCGGTGGCGCCGGCGCGCACGGCCTGGTTCTACATCGTCAACGCCTGGCTGCGCGAGTACATCGCCGTCCTGACCTACCGGCGCCGCCCCGCCGTGGCCTGCGCCGCCGTCGCCGGGGTCTTCGCCGTGCTGTACACGCTGCTGGCCATCGGCGCCCAGACGGGGACCATCGGCTGAGCGAAGCGGTCTCCCTCGCCCAAAGATTTCAGAACAATCGTTCTTGACTGTTCATTCCAGAACATCTATTCTGGATTCATGGGACGACGACGCACCTTCATCGAGAGCGAGGCCATCAGCTCGGCCACGGCGGTCTTCGCCGAGCGCGGTTTCACCGGGGCCTCCGTGGACGATCTGGTTCGGGCCACCGGCGTCAACCGCGCCAGCCTCTACGGGGTCTTCGGCTCCAAGGACGGGCTCTTCCAGCATTGCCTCACTGAGGCGCTGGCCGCTCTGAGCCCTGCGGCCACCCCCAGTGATTCCACCGACGCCGCAGGGGCTGGCCGCGAGAAGCTCGACCTGGTCCTCGTGGCGCTCATGGAGATCGCTCCTGGGGACCCGACCGTGCGCGAGGCCCTCGAGGTCGCCCTGGACCGGGCGGACATCACCGCCGAGGCACTCGGCCGGCGCCTGCTGGAGCGGGCCGGCTCTGCGACGTCGAGCTCGGCCACAGCGGCCCCAACAGCATCGGCCTCACCGCCGACGTAATCCACCCCGACCCCGCACTCACTAGCCAGACCACCAGCTCACTTCCACCCCACCGCCTGCCCACGAGAGGAGCAGACATCATGAGCCGCAACACCGTCACCATCACCGACACCACCTTGAGCGTTGAGCCGCACGGGCTGGACAAGATGTGGTCCTACACCTCCCGACTGGAGTTCCCGCTCGCGCACGTGCGCGGCGCCACGCACGACCCCGGCCTGCGCCACGAGCCCAAGGGCTGGCGCGGGCCCGGACTGCAGGCCGGCAGCAAGCTCTCCGGGACCTTCCACGCCGAGGGCACGGCTCAGTTCTGGAACATCTCCGGTTACGAGAACACGCTGGTCGTCACCCTGGAGGAGGAGCGCTTCACGCACCTCTACCTCACGGTCGACGACCCCGCCGGCCTGGCCGCACAGATCAACGCCGCCATACGCCCCACCCAGGCGTGAGCCCAAGAGACTTATTCACAGCATCCGTCAAAGGTGCTCTGACCTGCGCAGATACTGGAGTCGGCTAGCCCTGTGAATAAGCCTCCAGGCGTGAGCCCGCCACCTCATTCAGGCAGCGGCTCGGCACCACACGCTATGACACCCACCATCCTCCCGCGCGTTCGTAGGGCAGGGCGCCGCTTCGAGCCCTGACCCCAACCCACCCACACACACAGCAAGGCAACCACTCCACCATCGACACCAAGCCACCGCCCCACCGACTCATCCCGCAGCCGCCCCGACGCCCCCGAAGGCGCGGCGCGCGGTACGAGCACCCAGGCCCCACAGTTGGCGCCACGCGGGCGGGACTGGCTGCGGTGCCGGCCGGGAGGTACCACACGCCCCGACCGCCCTCACACACGAAGGGGTAGGCCACCCCCAGTCGACTGACTCAACCGGATCGCTTCAGCCCCACCCTCCTTGAGGACCTCCAGGTTCGCCAGCAAGCGACCCCGACCAAGAGAACCAGCGGCCCGATGACGCCCGTCGCAGAGCCGGCGCTCGTCCACATCGCCATCAAGGGCAGAGGGATAAGGAGAACCGCGGCCCCGACAGCCATGGTGAAGGACTTTGAGTGAAGTGCCAGCAATGCGCAGGCAATGACGGCAACGGAAGCCAGCGACAAGACTCTTCCCGGCCCCGACCAGTTGACAGCAACAAAAATCGCGGTGAAAACAATGACGATGGCATACGTCAGCACGGCAGTCAAACTGTTGCTCTCCCGAAACATTCACATACCCCATCGAGCAAACACGGTGGCTGCTCTTCAGCAAGCAATCCCACCAGCCGGCACCCCTTGGCCATTCCAGCCCTCCAGAAATGATCAAGGGACTTCCCACACCTCAAGGCTTATTCACAGGGCTAGCCGACGCCAGCGTCTGCGCAGGTCACAGCACCTTTGAAAGATGCCGCGAATAAGCCTCCTCGTCAAATAAGGTATCAGGGCGCACTTGCGTGCACAAGGTGCCGGCCACCCATTTCCCTGGGAACCACTTAGACTCTCCCTGAAAAGTCTTAACAATCCAGAGCGTTGACGTCATGCGACCCTGCTCGACACCTCAACTCCTCGATCATTGCCGTGGGCCTCGCCGTCAGGGCGGCGCGCTCTCTGTGATGCCCCCACACCAGCATTCTCGGCAGCGCATTCCTCGAGATACGCCGGCAGCGAGGCTTATTCACAGGGCTAGCCAACGCCGGCATCTGCGCAGGTCACAGCGTTTTTGACGGATGCTGTGAATAAGCCTCAGCGCATCCTCTGACACTCGCCAGCACAGCAATGTCGGCACCCCCTTCCGCCCCACCCAGTCACACGCCCGGCGCCACAAAACCCACCACCCTCCCGCGCGTTCGTAGGGCAGGTCGTCGGTTCGTCTCTTAACCCCCGAACGCGCAGGCCCGACAGTTGGCGCCACGCGGGTGGGACTGGCTGCGGCGTCGGCCCGGGTACGGCATGATCGGGGCAGAACGGACCGACACCGTCGGTCCGCCGCCACCACGCAGGCACCCACGACACCGCCCGACCGGGGCACAAGGAGGACTCAATGAGCGCACAGGACCCCGCCGAGATCGACCAGACCACCGACTTCATGTGGAAGGCGACCGCGGCCGTGGCCACGCTCGCCTCCGGGTTCGTGGCTGAGAAGGTCGTGGCGCTCGGCTGGCGGGCGATCTCCGGCCGGCCCGCCCCGCGCGAGGAGGACCAGCTCCTCAACTACAAGCTGGCCGAGATCGTCACCTTCGCCATCATCTCCGGGGCCACTGTCACCCTGGTGCGTGAGCTCGGGCTGCGCCAGGCCGCCAAGTGGTACAGCGCCCGCCGTCCCGACTCCCCCTACGCGCTGCGCGCCATCAGCAGCTGAGGACTCCGTGCTGGCCCCATTGCGGGGTCGGCACACTTTTTTGGTGGTCCCGTGTCACGATTGGCGACTTTTCCAGCCGGCACACCGTTCACGAGGGGACCTCCGCACACTCGGCGCCACGGTGTCTGCGCAGGTCAGAGCCAGTCTCCGAGGATCCGGCCAAGCTCGCGACCGCCAGCCGAGCTCGGAATAGTCGCCAATCGTGACACTTTCTCCTCTGTCGCGCCTCAGCCCCAGGACCCCGTTCTCAGATGCCGACCTCACCGCGGAGGAACAAGCCAATGTCCTCGACCTCCGCCGCGGCTGCATCCACCATCGCGACGATCTGAGCCTTGGAGACCCCCGCGCCCAGGCACCACGAGGCACGGGCGATGATGTCACCACCGGTATCGGGCCGGGCCTTCAGCACCGAGTCACCTGCCTGAGGAGGGGCCTGACCAGTGGTGGCTGCGTCACTGATCGCCTCACCCATTCGGTCAGCGAAGCCCGTGCGCACACCCATCACATGACTGACCACGTTCCAGTCATTGGCAACCATCGGCGCCAGCACCCGGTCCAACGGGGTCATCCCGCTCCAGCGCGCCGTCACGATGAGCTCCGTCCCCTCGACCCCGACCACCAGCTCGCAGGCATCATCCCCGATCGGGATGATGACAGCATCGTCCTTCTCCAGGAAGTCGTAGTCGGGGTTCAACGCTTCCACCACGAGCGGGAGAGTCAGCGCAGGCAGCCGAGAGGGAACACGACCAAGGCCCCTCAGCCCGAACAGGTCCGCGATGGCAGCCTCGGCCTGGCCGTCGTCAAGCATGTTCGACTCGGCAGGCTCGTTGGGACCATCGGACTCGTCACCTTCGGCGTGATCCGGTTCGTCGCGTTCCGCCTTGAGAGCCTCGAGCATGGCCCGTCCCAGCACCTCCTCCCGGCTACCCAACATCTCAGGCTGCCCAAGGACCTTCTCCATCGTGGCAGCGAAGACGTCATGGATGCCCATCTCCACCGGGTCGAGGCCGTTGGCCTCGGCAATCCTGGAGGCCTGGGTCAGGAGCATGGAGGCACTGTCCATGTCGCTATCGAGGAGCACCCGGGCCCGCTCGACCAGCTGGCTCACGGCCTCGGCAGGTTCCCCGCCCAGCTCGGCCAGCAACTCCTCCGGGCTGTCGGGTATCGGGATCCCGGCGTCCTTGGCGAAGTCGTCAAAGCGTGTCTGCGGGAAAGTCTCCTCCAGGAACTCCTCGAAGAACATGCACGCGTCAATGGCCTCGCGCAGGTAGTGGCCGAGCTGGTCGTCAGTCATCCCAGCCGACACCGGCAGTGTGGAGGCAGCGCACAACAGCACCGAGTCATCCTCCGGCGAGTGGACGACATAGGCCCTCAGCATGTCATCGTTGTCCGGACTGGCGTTCCAGGACTCGACGAGGATACACAGCGCCTCCAACATGTAAAACGGGGCCTTCGAATGCCATTGGATAGAGACGGTCAGGAGGTCGGGGACCACCTGGAACCTCAGGGCACTGTTGTCGGTCAGGCCCACGAGCGACCCATCCCAACTGACCATCGCGGGGACGTCGACACAGATCAGGATCTCCTTGACCCGGGAGAGGGTCACCTTCGTCGGTCTGGGGGCGGCAGGCTTACGGGGTGTGGTGGACTGGCGGGTCTTGGCAGTCGGCTTCTTGCGGGGGGACACAGTTGCTCCTGTCGCTGATGGTGGTCACAGGCCTGTTGCTGGCGCAGGACGGTGGGAACGGAGGTACGCGCCTCCTGGTGCTGTAGGCCCGCACGGTAATGGTCGTCTCTGAGACGTGCATGAATCGACACACCAGTTCCGCATGCCGTTGTGTCACTCTGGGCGACTTTTCCTGACCGCACGCCGTTCGCGGAGGCTCTCCGCGCGCCGGGCGCTGCCACATCTGCACAGGTCAGAGCCAGTCTTCGAGGATCCGGCCAAGCTCGCGACCGCCAGCCGAGCTCGAAAAGTCGCCAATCGTGACACTTTTCCACTGTGGCGTCTCGGCGACCGCCCCCTTCCAACTCCCCGCCGACCCACGGGTAGGCTGACGTGGAGCGCCGACGGTGTGCCGCGCAGGCGACCTTCCGGGGCGCCGCCGGCCACCTCCCAGCGCTTCCGCCTTTGCCTTCAAAGACCTGAGGAAGCCCGCCCCGATGAGTGCCGTGCAGATCGTCTGTGTCGTCATCGTCGTCATTGCCACGACGATCGGTATCGCAGTTTTCGCACGCGCCTGTTTCACTATTGGCGCCCGCATGGCCGTGGGCCGCGCGGCCGCGCCGGAGCGCCTGCGCCCGGTCGGCAAGCGCCTGGCGCTCACACTGGGCGCGCTCGTGGGCCACACCGCCTTCAAGGGCCGCCCCTTCATCAAGGCCGCCCACTGGCTGGTCATGGTCTCCTTCCCGCTGCTGTTCCTCACGCTCGTGGCCGGCTACGGGCAGGTGCTGGGCGGGGCCGACTTCACGCTGCCGCTCATTGGGCACGCCTCCTGGTGGGCCTGGATCGTCGAGCCCATCGCCTGGCTGTCCACTTTCGGGATCGTGGGGCTGACGATCCTGCGCTGGCGCCTGACCCGGGCCGGCCGGGCCGCCCCGCCCTACGCACCGGACTCCGAGGGCGGCAAGCGTCCGCGCACCTCGCGCTTCGCCGGGTCGACGTCAGCCCAGGCGAAGTTCGTCGAGGCCACCATCATCGGCGTGGTCGCCTGCGTGCTGGCGCTGCGGATGCTGGAGCACGCCCGCCTGGCCGCCTCCCCCGACCCGGCGCAGCGGGCCCTGGCCTCCTGGACGCACTTCCCGCTGACGGCCTGGACCGGCCCGCTGCTCGCCCCCGTGAGCACCGGCGCCCTGGGCAACGCGATCCTCATCGTCGCCACCATCAAGGTGGTGCTGTCGATGACCTGGTTCGTCGTTGTGGGTCTGCAGCCCTCAATGGGTGTGGCCTGGCACCGGTTCCTGGCGATCCTCAACGTCTACGCGCGCCGCGAGGTGGACGGCTCCAAGGCCCTGGGCCCGCTCCAGCCGCTCATGGTCGGCGACGAGCCCCTGACCGAGGCCACCATGGACGCGCTGGAGGAGGCCATGGAGGCCGCCGACTCCGGCGAGGGCCCTGAGGTGCGCCTGGGCGTGGGCCGCATCGAGGACTTCACCTGGAAGGGCCTGCTGGACTTCTCCACCTGCACCGAGTGCGGCCGCTGCCAGGACCTGTGCCCGGCGTGGAACACCGGTAAGCCCCTGTCCCCCAAGCTGTTCGTCATGGCACTGCGCGACCACCACGCGGCGGCCGCCCCCTACCTGCGGGCCGCGAGCGCCCTGGGGGTCGAGCCCGACGACGTCACCGAGGAGATGGTGGCCTCCCGCCCGACTTCCGGTGGGCTGGTCGGCAGGGCGCTGGGCATGCACGACGGGCTGGCGCGCGAGACGAACCTGGGCCTGGAGCCGGGCACCGCCCACACCGGCGACGTGCTCGGCGCGCTGCTGGCAGCCAAGGCGGCCCCCACCGAGACGGGTGTGGCCACGCGGCCGGCGCCCCTGGCCGGGGAGGTCATCCCCGCCGACGTCCTGTGGGCCTGCACCACCTGCGGGGCCTGTGTGGACCAGTGCCCAGTGGATATCGAGCACGTCGACCACGTCGTCGACGTGCGCCGCCAGCAGGTGCTCATGGAGTCGGCCTTCCCCAAGGAGCTCGGCGGCATGTTCCGCAAGATGGAGTCCAAGGGGAACCCGTGGGGGCTGCCGGCGCGCAAGCGCCTGGACTGGGCCAAGAACCTGGACTTCGAGGTGCCGGTCATCGGCGACGACGTCGAGAGCGCCGCGGACGTCGACTACCTGTTCTGGGTGGGTTGCGCGGGCGCCTATGAGGACCGGGCCAAGAGGACGACGCGGGCGGTGGCCGAGCTGCTGCACACCGCGGGGGTGAGCTTCGCGGTGCTGGGCGACGCCGAGACCTGCACCGGCGACCCGGCTCGGCGCGCCGGCAACGAGATCCTCTACCAGATGCTCGCCGCGCAGAACGTGGAGACCCTGGGCGAGGTCGGGGCGCAGAGGATCGTGGTGACCTGCGCGCACTGCTTCAACACGATCTCGCGGGAGTACCCGCAGATCGGGGGCCGCTACGAGGTCGTCCACTACACCCAGCTGCTCAGCCGGCTCGTGCGCGAGGGCCGGCTGCGCCCGGCGCCGCCTCAGGCTGAAGCCCCGGCGGAGTCGTCGGGCGGGCAGGCCGCCGGCAAGGCGGCGGGCGAGCCGGCCATCCCGACGGTCACCTACCATGACGCCTGCTACCTGGGCCGCCACAACCAGGTCTACTCCCCGCCGCGTGAGCTGCTGGAGGCGACCGGCGCGACCACGGTGGAGATGCCGCGCAGCCGCGAGCGGGGCTTCTGCTGCGGGGGTGGCGGCGCGCGCGCCTTCATGGAGGAGACGATTGGGACGCGCATCGCCGTGGAGCGCTCGCGCGAGGCCATCGGCACTGGCGCGCAGGTGATCGCCACGGCCTGTCCTTTCTGCACGACGATGCTCTCCGACGGCGTCGCCTCCGAGGGCGCGGACGTGCGGGTCACGGACGTGGCCACCCTCATGCTGGAGGCCGTGCGCCGCGGAGGGGAGTAGCCCACCCCGCCGAGCCGGGCATTTCTCGCGTAGCCCGACAGAATTTCTGTTGGGGGCCGCGAGAAATGCCCGGCTCGATGCCGCGGTTATTTCTGTGTGCATGGGTTGCGTTTTGTGCACAGGGAGAGTCCGGGGTCAAGAGTGATATTCACTCGATAGTCCCACCCTCCAACGTTTCTCTCTCTGAAGAAGTTGATCTCTGGGATGGCTGGGGGTGGGTTGACTTCGAGGAGGGTCACTGTTCCCAGTCCCTCGATGTGTACGCTCTCGCCGAGCCGCAGCTCATAGTCCGGCTCCGCCGCATGGAACGGTTTCCACATCACCGTACCAACCCATTCGCGGTTCCTGGAGCGCAACGGCCCTGGGCGCAGCATCCCGTGAGGCTTATTCGCAGCATCCGTCGAAGGTACTGTGACCTGCATAGATGCTAGCGTCGGCTAGTTCTGTGAATATGCCCCCGTGTCTTGTGACAGGAGGGGGTAATGCCCTTCCTCGCCTCTTTGGGCGCTGGCGGGCAGGGGGGCGGTGGTGGTGCTCGGGTGGGTCCAGTACATCCAGCCGGCAAGGCCGATCACCACGGCCAGGCAGGCTCCTATGGTCCCGAGGAGGGCGCGTCGCACCGCGACACCACGCTTTCGCCATCCACCCACCTGCGGGGCGGACGCCGTTACGGGGACGCCGCCCTCGCTTCTAATGTCACTTTCACTGTCGTCGGCCACGAACCCACTCGCTTCCCTCAGCTTCAAGATGACATCATGAGGGCACCATCCGGAGCCTGAGGATCCCCTGTTTCTGGAATCATGTTCATTGTCGCGACCCCAATCCGAGAGCTCCGGAGAAAATACCTTCATGATGAAGAATACCGGCTCACCCCTTCTGCGGGCGTGAAATCCAGGTAGATATCATCGGCGGGACCGGACGGAGTACGGTGAGCGACGTCAGGCGATCCCGGGCGTCGTATGAGGCACGTTGTTCTGGCGATTGACCAGCACAAGACTGGACTCGACGCCCGGGTCGATGGCAGGCCGGCACCCAGTCATGCGGTACGCGCCATGAGGTGGCGAACCCGGTGAGCCTCAATGGGGAGTTATGCCCGTGAGGACAGGGGCCTTGGTCCCTATGTGTTTGCTGATCGGCAGGTTAACTTTCGTGGTGTTCCCTGATTCCTACAAGGCTTCTCCCGGGGGCGCGATGCTGGTGCCTCCGGGGTTGGTGATTGGAG
>NZ_MSGO01000029.1 GCF_001929375.1 Actinomyces oris
CCCACAAGGGCTCCATCACCGATGATGGCACAGCGGGCACAAGGAGACACCCCCAGGAACAGAAGCAAGTACAGACAACTCACTTCTTACCGGGACCTTGTGCCCGCACCCCGCTCCCACACCGCACCTACTGACGCGACCTCTAAGCGCCCACTGCTCGCCTTGTGCGGTGCGGTGCCTCAGGTGAACAGGCTGCGCAGCGTCCCGACGGCGATCGTGCGCTCCTCGTCGTCGGTGACCGTCACCTGGTAGACCACAGTACGACGGCCGCGGTGCAGGGGGGTGGCGGTGGCCTTCACCCAGCCCTGGGACACGGAACGCAGGTGGCTGACCGTCAGCTCGGCCCCGACCGGGATGGCACCGTCGGGCGCCGCCGCGCGCGCGGCCACGGAGGCAGCCGTCTCGATGATCGCGGCAGTGGCCCCGCCGTGCAGGATTCCGACGACCTGCCGGGCCCCATCGACCGGCATGCGGACCTCGGTCCGATTCGCGTCGCGAGTCACCACCTCCATCCCGAGGGTCTCCATGAGCGTGCCCTCCTCACTGTCCTCCAGCACCGCGTGCAGTGCCGAGGATGCGGAGACGGCAGAGCCTGCGGGGCGCGGATCGGGGTACGGGCGCCGGGCAGGGTCCGGGAAGGCCACAGCAGAGGCGCTCGCTCCGGAGTAGGAGGCCGCAGTGACGCGGCCCACGGGGCCCAGCGGTCCGACGACCGCCGGCGAGCTGGGGGAGTCGGCGGAGGCAGGAGAGGCCTGGGAGTCGCAGGAGTCCCCTACGCTGATGGGGGAGAGAGGCGAGTCGGACTGTGGATGGCTCATGGGCCTAGGCTGGCACGGTGAGCACCACCGCGACCAGCCCTGCGACGAGTCCAACACCTCGGCCCCCCTCGGATCCGGTTCCCGAACGGCTTCTTCTCATCGACGGACACTCGATGGCCTTCCGTGCCTTCTACGCGCTGCCCGTCGACAACTTCACGACGTCGACGGGGCAGTCCACCAACGCCGTCCACGGCTTCGTCTCCATGTTCCTGTCACTGCTGGACAACGAGCGGCCCACCCACGTGGCGGTCGCCTTCGACCTGCCGGGAGGAACCTTCCGCACTGAGGAGTACGCCGAGTACAAGGGAACCCGCGATGAGACGCCGCAGCCCTTCCTCGGGCAGGTCGAGCTCATCCAGGAGGTCCTGGAGGCCATGGGCGTCACAGCGCTCACCGCGCCGGGCTACGAGGCCGACGACATCCTGGCCACCTTGGCGACCTCGGCCCAGGCCGAGGGCATGGAGGTCCTCATCTGCTCCGGAGACCGCGACTCCTTTCAGACGGTCACCGAGCGGTGCACCGTGCTCTACCCGGTCAAGGGCGTCTCAACGCTGCGCCGCATGACGCCTCAGGAGGTGGAGGAGCGCTACGGGGTGACGCCCGAGCGCTACCCGCACCTCGCCGCCCTGGTCGGCGAGACCAGCGACAACCTCCCCGGAGTCCCGGGCGTGGGCCCCAAGACCGCCGCCAAGTGGCTCAACCTCTACGACGGGCTCGACGGCGTCATCGCTCATGCGGACCAGATCAAGGGCAAGGCCGGACAGTCGCTGCGCGACCACCTCGGCGACGTCGTGCGCAACCGCCGCCTCAACCACCTGCTCACCGACCTCGATCTTGGAGTCGTTCCGCGCACCGACCTGTGCCTCCCGGGTGCCGACCGCTCCGCCCTGGCGCGCGTGTTCGAGACCCTGGAGTTCCGCACCCTGCACCAGCGGGCGCTGCGCATCCTGAGCTTCACCGACACCTCCGACCACGCCGAGGCGGGTGAGGGAGAGGAGCCCGGCGCCCTGAAAGCACTGAGCGATCTGGAGATCGTCTCGCTGGGACACGATCTTGCCGCGGGGCGGCTGGCTGACTGGCTGGAGGGCGGCCTGCCGGCGGCCGACGATGACGGCTGCCGCCCGCTGGGCGTCGATGTCGTCGGCGCCCTCAGGCCCGTCGAGGGCGATGCCGCGCTCGTGTCGCTGTCCAACGGCTCTCGTGCGGTCGTCATCGACCTCACCGAGATCCTGCCCGAGGACGAAGCCGCCCTGGCCCGGCTCCTGGCTGACGTTGAGCGCCCCAAGCTCGTCGCCGACGCCAAGGGCAGCTGGCACGCGCTGAGCGCCCGGGGGCTCATGCTCGACGGCGTCGTCGCAGATCCCTCGCTGGCCGGCTACCTGTGCCGTCCTGAGCAGCGCAGCTACGACGTCGACACTCTCACCCAGCGCTGGCTCGGCATCGATCTGACCGCCGTCAACGAGGGCAGTGCCCCGGCCGACGACGGCCCCCGTGATCCCCAGAGCGCCTTCGACCTCGAGGCCCTCACCTCCGACGCCGTTCCCACCTCCCACCTGGCCAGCGCGCGTCGGGCCGCCGCCCTGCTCCCGCTCCAGGACGTGCTCGATGAGCAGATGGCGGCTCGTGACGCCACCGGACTGTTCACCGACTTGGAGATGCCCGTGGCCGCAACCCTGACCGTCATGGAGGCCGCCGGCATCGCCGTCGACGACGCCGTGCTCCGAATCCGCCAGACCGAGCTCGACGCCCGCGTGACCCACGCCGCCGAGGGCGCCTACGCCGCCGCCGGGCGAGAGCTCAACCTCTCCAGCCCCAAGCAGCTCCAGGCCGTCCTGTTCGACGAGCTGAAGATGCCCAAGACCCGCAAGACCAAGACCGGCTACACCACGGACGCCGACGCCCTGGCCGGGCTGTACGCCAAGACCTCCCACCCGTTCCTGGAGCACCTTCTCGAGCACCGCGACGCCATCAAGCTGCGGCAGACGGTTGAGGGACTGCGCAAGGCGATCCAGGCCGACGGTCGCATCCACACCACCTTCCAGCAGACCATCGCCGCCACGGGGCGCCTGTCGTCAACCGACCCCAACCTGCAGAACATCCCGGCCCGTCACGAGGAGGGGATGCGCATCCGTGAGGCCTTCACCGTCGGTGAGGGCTATGAGTGCCTCATGACCGCCGACTACTCCCAGATCGAGATGCGCATCATGGCGCACCTGTCCGCAGATCAGGCGCTGATCAAGGCCTTCCGCAGCGGGGAGGACCTGCACCGCTACGTCGCCGCCCTGGTCCACGGCATCGGGGTCGAGGACGTGACCGCCCAGCAGCGCAGCCATGTCAAGGCCATGAGCTATGGGCTGGCCTACGGTCTGTCGATCTTCGGGCTGGCCCGCCAGCTCGGTATCGACAACGCCGAGGCGGCGGATCTGAGGAACGCCTACTTCGCCAGGTTCGGAAAGGTCCACGACTACCTGGAGTCCGTGGTGGAGCAGGCTCGACGTGACGGATACACCGAGACGATGTTCGGGCGCCGGCGCTACCTGCCCGACCTGACCAGCGACAACCGGCAGCGCCGTGAGATGGCTGAGCGGGCCGCCCTCAACGCTCCCATCCAGGGCAGCGCCGCCGATATCGTCAAGAAGGCCATGATCGACGTCGACAGCGCATTGACCGAGCAGGCACTGAGAAGCCGCATCCTCCTGCAGATCCACGACGAGCTCCTCATCGAGGTCGCGACTGGTGAGGCCGATGCGGTCGAGGCCCTCCTCAAGGAGCAGATGGGCGGGGCGGCAGAGCTCTCGGTCCCACTGGACGTCGCTGTCGGACGGGGGCGGACCTGGCGTGAGGCCGCCCACTAGAGCACCGCTCCAGGCCCCGCGATCCTCGCCCGACGAAGCCGGTGATATATGAACGAGATCGGCACGTCATCCTTTTGACATCAAGTCGTCAGATGACGTGAGCGATTGCACGCACATACGGGATAATGCTTGAGCATCGTCTAGTTACGGATTCGTCACGTACTGCTAAGGTTCACTCGTGCGCTCCTGGGCGTCTCCTATGAGACTGATCCAACCAGGATGATGAATTGGTCCGGGCCGATTCACGTCACTGGGGAGCGCACAGTCCCTATCAACCCGATCCAACTATCCGCATTCGGAGCATCCACTCAATGACAACCACTACGCCCAGCCCCGCCCCGGTTGCCGTCAACGACATCGGTTCGACCGAGGAGATCCTCGCCGCCGTTGACGAGACCATCAAGTACTTCGATGACGGCGACATCGTCGAGGGCACTGTCGTCAAGGTCGACCGCGATGAGGTCCTCCTCGACATCGGCTACAAGACCGAAGGCGTCATCCTCGCTCGCGAGCTGTCCATCAAGCATGATGTCGACCCCGATGAGATCGTCACCGTCGGCGATGAGATCGAAGCCCTCGTCCTGCAGAAGGAGGACAAGGAAGGGCGTCTGCTCCTGAGCAAGAAGCGCGCGCAGTACGAGCGCGCCTGGGGCACCATCGAGCGCATCAAGGAGGAGGACGGCGTCGTCACCGGCTCCGTCATCGAGGTTGTCAAGGGTGGTCTCATCCTGGACATCGGCCTGCGTGGCTTCCTGCCCGCCTCTCTGGTGGAGATGCGTCGCGTTCGCGACCTCCAGCCCTACGTGGGCCGTGAGCTCGAGGCGAAGATCATTGAGCTGGACAAGAACCGCAACAACGTGGTCCTCTCCCGTCGCGCCTGGCTCGAGCAGACCCAGTCCGAGGTCCGCACCAACTTCCTGCAGACTCTGCAGAAGGGGCAGGTCCGCTCCGGCGTCGTGTCCTCCATCGTCAACTTCGGTGCCTTCGTGGACCTGGGTGGCGTTGACGGTCTGGTCCACGTCTCCGAGCTGTCCTGGAAGCACATCGACCACCCCTCCGAGGTCGTCGAGGTCGGCAACGAGGTCACGGTCGAGGTCCTCGACGTCGACTTCGACCGCGAGCGCGTCTCCCTGTCGCTCAAGGCGACCCAGGAGGACCCGTGGCAGGCCTTCGCCCGGACCCACGCCATTGGCCAGGTCGTCCCCGGCAAGGTCACCAAGCTGGTCCCCTTCGGCGCCTTCGTCCGCGTCGAGGACGGCATCGAGGGCCTGGTCCACATCTCCGAGCTGGCGCAGCGTCACGTCGAGGTCCCCGAGCAGGTGGCCAAGGTCGGCGATGAGGTCTTCGTCAAGGTCATCGACATCGACCTGGAGCGTCGTCGCATCTCCCTGTCGCTGAAGCAGGCCAACGAGGGAGTCGACCCCACGTCGGAGGACTTCGACCCCAGCCTCTACGGAATGGCGGCCGAGTACGACGAGCAGGGCAACTACAAGTACCCCGAGGGCTTCGACCCGGAGACCAACGAGTGGCTCGAGGGTTACGACGCCCAGCGCGAGGCCTGGGAGGCCGAGTACGCGGCTGCTCACGCCCGCTGGGAGGCCCACAAGGCCCAGGTCGCCAAGGCCCTGGAGGAGGAGCGGGAGTCCGGTGCTCCGGCGGCCCCCGCTGGCGGCACCTCCTACTCCTCGGCTCCGTCGGAGGCCTCCGGCACTCTGGCCTCCGATGAGGCCCTGGCCGCTCTGCGCGAGAAGCTCACCGGTAACTGAGCATCCGCACCTTCTCACTGGTCAGGACTGACCTCTGACATCATCTGAGGGTCTCTGTCTGTTGCGCAGGCAGAGACCCTCAGATGTCGGTGCCTTCTCCCCATCGCCCGGGTGCGCTGCCTGTGCCATGCTGTGGACGGGGCCGGCGCTCCCTGCTTCCTAGGAACAGGAACCTGTACGTGACGACCGTTGGAGACGATATGAGCTATTGGGGCGACATTGCCCGCGCTCTGGAGGATGTCGACCCCGTCTGCCCCAGCCGCGTCGCTGCAGCGGCACTGTGGAAGGCGATCGCCGCCGACGACGAGGGGGCGGCTGCGGGGAACGCACCCGACCAGGTGGTGCAGGCGGTCTGTGCCGTTGACCGGGCATGGCTGGTTCAGCTGGGCCAGGACCCGGACACGAGCACGAAGAGCCTCGAGCAGGCGATCGCCTTCTGTCAGGGGCTTCGGACGGCTCACGGCCGCTCGACGCTCCCAGTGCGCTACGCCCAGGTGGAGCTCACCGCCGTCCTCGGCCTCAGGGACGAGGCCCTCGAACAGCTCCGTGAGGCCAGACTCTTCTCCTTCGGCAAGACCGATACCGGTGCCGTCCTGGCCACCGCCCGCATGCATGACGACTACTCCGGCGTCATCAGTACTGCCACGGCGACACCGAACCGCGCCGAGGCCGATCCTGTGGAGACCGCGCGGGGGCTGGGCGCGGTGCTGGTTCCCTACCTGGCCCACCAACGGCTGGTCGAGGCCGAGGATGCCTTCGCCTCCTTGAGCCGGCTCGACCTTCCAGATGTCGTGTCACTCCAGTGCCTGGCGGACAGGCTCGAGTACCTGGGACTGTCCTCCCAGTGGCAGCGGGCCATCGCGCTCATCCGTCACAGCCCCATGAAGGCCGTGTCCGAGGCCTCGGCCTGGCAGCTGATGAACACCGCTGTCGGACTGGCTCTCGTCATGAGGGAGGCCAACAGGGCTGATTACGGAAAGCACGCCCTGGGCGCCTCGCTGAGCTGGACAACGCCGTGGGGCAACCTGGAGCTCACGGCCTGGGACACCGTCGTCCACGCTTATGACGTCATGACCGCCTTCGTGCGCGGTATCGCCCACCGCTTCGACGTCCGCAACGGCAACAACGGCGTGTCGTACCGGGTTGAGATGAGGATGGCTGCTGAGGCCGCTGGGCTGGCCAGCCGGTCCTACGGGACGGTGACGAGCGCCATTCCGGCTGATCGCGCCCGGCTGCGTAACCAGGGTGCCCTGCTCAAGGAGGTCCGTGAGCTGCTCACGCTGTCTCGCGGATATGGCATGGAGTCGGTGCGACAGCGCGCCATGTCGACAGCGGAGACGGTCAGCGCCTCGCTGTCCGAGGTGGTGGACGACTCCGCCCTGGAGCTGGTCGTCGACCTCCGCCTGGCCTTCGGCCGGCTGCTGGCGGCGCTGGGCGCCAATGAACGCGCGGAGAAGGAGCATCTCGACACGGCGGAGCTGAGTCTGAGCCAAGGGTGGACGGAAACGGCCTGCGCCGCCCTGGCTCTGGCCTCGCACGCCGCTCAGGCTCGTGGGGACAGCGCTTCCAGCGGCCGGGTATGGCACCAGTGCCGGGAGGCGATGGAATCCTGGCCGATGAACCGGCCAGGAGAACGCTGCGGGATACTCGTCGACGCCGTCGGTGACCCTCTGGTCGCCGTGCAGGTCCTCTCCGCGCTGGCTGAGGTCCTGGTTGACGGGGTGGAGGAGGACCACTCTCGCGCACCGATCATCCGCGAGATCATCTCACGGGCCTCGGAGCAGGCCTCCCGGTGCGTGAGTCCCCCGCGCAGCGCGGTGGAGTCGCTGGCCCGGGTCGAGGAGCGCATCGCTCCCTACGGGCGGGGTCGGGGAGGAAGAAGACGGCCCGGATCGACCACGACGATCACGACTGACGGTCAGGCGGCCTCAGGGGGCGACTGACAGGGCGAGGCCGCGCCCTGTATCGCCGGTGACGTCGGTATCGCCTGCGCGCTGGCCCGGCTCGGGCAGGTCACGGCATGATGGGACCATGCGCCACACACCCGATCCCCGTACCCCTCGCCGTCCGACGGATCGAGCCCTGCGCGTGGGGCTCACCGGTGGCATCGGTTCAGGTAAGTCGACGGCGGCCGCTCTGCTCGAGGAGCGCGGCGCGGTCGTGACCAGCGCCGACGAGGTCGCTCGCGACGTCGTCAGCCCGGGCAGCGACGGTCTTGCGGCAGTGGTGGCCGAGTTCGGGGAGGGGATCCTGGCCCCGGACGGTTCCCTGGACCGCAGCGCCCTGGGGCGGCTGGTCTTCTCCGACGACCTGCGCCGCGCGCGTCTGGAGGAGCTCCTCCTGCCTCTCATCGCAGCAGAGGCGTGGGCTCGGATGGACACGGTTCCGGCCGGGCGGGTGGCGGTCTACGACGTTCCTCTCCTCGTCGAGGGGCAGATGCAGGACCTGTTCGATCTCGTCGTCGTCGTCGAGGCGGATCTTGAGACGCGCCTGGAACGGCTCGCCGAGCGGGGGATGACTCGTGACGAGGCGCTGGCCCGCATTGCCGTGCAGGCCACCGACGAGGAACGCCGGGCCGTCGCCGACGTCGTCGTGTCCAACTCCGGGGCGCTGGAGGACCTGCGCGCCGAGGTCGACAGGCTCTGGAGCACCCGGATCCTGGAGCCGGGAACCGTCGCCTGACGGAAAGGAGACGTTCCCGCAGGCCTGTGCTGCGAGCACGTCTATGGTGGGATGAGGAATGGCGGAGTCCCGGCCGCCGTCGGGTCTGAGCCATCGGTCGTAGGAAAAGGAGCCGTCATGCCGCTTTCACCAATGGACAATCCCACTCGTCGGAGCCTTCTGCTGCTCGGGAGTCTCACGGGACTCGGAGTGCTGGCGGGCTGCGGGATGTGGCCGGAGGAGCAGAAGGATAAGAAGCCGGTCCTGTACCTCTACCCCACGAGGACGATGGGCCTCTCGGTCTCCCTGGACTATGAGGGGACACTGACCTACACCTATCCGACGCCGCAGGCACGGGTGGACGGCGGCGTCACGTGGCAGGTGACGGCAGCACCTGACGGGGACCTCACTGACGCCTCGGGGCGGCACTACCCGTCACTGTTCTGGGAGGGGGAGGAGCCCGCCATCCTCGCTCAGAACGAGGGCTTCGTCGTCGAGGCGGATGCGGCCGCCGCCTTCCTGGAGGACAAGCTCTCCACCCTGGGGCTCAGTGAGCGCGAGGCGGCCGAGTTCATCACCTTCTGGGGACCGCGGATCGCCGAGCGGGGCAGGGCACTGGTCACCTTCGCCTCTGAGGAGTTCGCGCGCAAGGCCGTCTACCGCTTCACAGACCCCTCCTCGGGTGCCGAGATCGTCCCGGATACCTTCATCCGGGTCTACATCGTCGTCGGGGACGTGCCGCAGGCAGCGGTTCGGGAGCAGAAGCTGGTGCCCGCACCGGCCCGGACCGGATTCACCGCCGTCGAGTGGGGCGGAACCGAGAGGTAGAGCCGGAAAGCGGACTCAGCCCGAGCAGCTGCTGCGTCGAGAGATGCTGCGGGCAGGGCCGAGGGCGCCGACGATGGTGGCGGAGACGGCGACGATGAAAGCCATGAAAGATCCTTGGGCTCAGGGGATGAAGACGGGGCAGACGCGGGCCCAGTGAGTATCCGCATGAACGTGGAACGGGATGGCCCGGCGTCCGGCGGAGACCACCGTAATAGGCGAACTCGATTGGAAGGTTCCTTCCTGGATACAAAGACGTATCTGTGTGGTGACAGCCGGATCGCAGGATGATGAACGAGCCGACCGCGCGATCAGAGGTGTCAGTGGTGTCGGAGGGACCGCGTAGCCTGAGAGCATGCGTCCCGTTACCGAGCTCCAGCGCGCAGCCAAGCCCTTCGAGGTCGTCAGTCCCTACACGCCCAGCGGTGACCAGCCCACGGCGATCGCCGAGCTGACCGAGCGCCTCCGGGCGGGGGAGAAGGACATCGTCCTGCTCGGTGCCACGGGAACCGGCAAGTCCGCGACGACCGCCTGGCTCGTCGAGCAGGTCCAGCGCCCCACCCTCATCCTGGAGCCGAACAAGACCCTGGCCGCTCAGATGGCCGCCGAGTTCCGCGAGCTTCTCCCGAACAACGCGGTCGAGTACTTCGTCTCCTACTACGACTACTACCAGCCCGAGGCCTACGTCCCGCAGACGGACACCTTCATCGAGAAGGACTCCTCCATCAACGATGAGGTCGAGCGCCTGCGTCACAGCGCCACCAACTCCCTGCTCACCCGCCGGGACGTCGTCGTGGTCTCCTCGGTGTCCTGCATCTACGGCCTGGGTACCCCCCAGGAGTACGTGGACCGGATGACGCCCCTGGAGGTGGGCCAGCAGATCGACCGGGACGATCTCCTGCGGCGCTTCGTGACGATGCAGTACACCCGCAACGACATCGACTTCACCCGCGGCACCTTCCGCGTACGCGGCGACACGGTGGAGATCATCCCGATGTATGAGGAGCTCGCCATCCGCATCGAGTTCTTCGGAGACGAGATCGAGGCCCTGGCCACGCTGCACCCCGTGACCGGCGACGTCATCGACACCGTCGAGCAGGTCTTCGTCTTCCCCGCCTCCCACTACGTGGCCGGCCCCGAACGCATGCAGAAGGCCATCGAGGGCATCGAGGCCGAGCTCGCCGAGCGCCTGGCCCAGCTCGAGCACGACGGCCGGCTCCTGGAGGCCCAGCGCCTGCGCATGCGCACCACCTACGACCTGGAGATGCTGCAGCAGATCGGCATGTGCTCGGGGATCGAGAACTACTCCCTGCACATCGACGGGCGCGAGACCGGCACCCCGCCCAACACGCTCCTGGACTACTTCCCCGAGGACTTCCTCCTCGTCATCGACGAGTCCCACGTGACCGTCCCCCAGATCGGGGCCATGCACGAGGGGGACGCCTCCCGCAAGCGCACCCTGGTCGAGCACGGGTTCCGCCTGCCCTCCGCACTGGACAACCGCCCCCTGACCTTCGCCGAGTTCGAGGACCGTGTCGGTCAGACCGTCTACCTGTCGGCCACCCCGGGCGACTACGAGACCCAGCGCTCCGACGGCGTCGTCGAGCAGATCATCCGGCCCACCGGTCTGGTGGACCCCAAGGTCGTCGTCAAGCCCACGCAAGGACAGATCGACGACCTGCTCGAGGAGGTGCGCGCTCGTGTCGAGCGCCAGGAGCGGATCCTGGTGACCACTCTGACCAAGCGCATGGCCGAGGATCTGACCACCTATCTGGCCGAGAGGGGCGTGCGTGTGGAGTACCTCCACTCCGACGTCGACACGCTGCGGCGCGTCGAGCTCCTGCGCGAGCTGCGACTGGGGCGCTTCGATGTCCTCGTGGGCATCAACCTGCTGCGTGAGGGCCTGGACCTGCCGGAGGTCTCGCTCGTGTCCATCCTGGACGCGGACAAGGAGGGCTTTCTGCGCTCGACCCGTTCCCTCGTGCAGACCATTGGACGTGCTGCCCGTAACGTCTCCGGCGAGGTCCACATGTACGCCGACACCATCACCCCGGCCATGGCCGAGGCCATCGAGGAGACTGAGCGTCGCCGCGCCAAGCAGCTGGCCTACAACACCGAGCACGGCATCGACCCGCAACCGCTGCGCAAGAAGATCGCCGACGTCACCGACATGCTCGCCCGTGAGGACGTCGACACCGCCGACCTCCTGGCCGGTGGCTACCGGGGCCATGAGGACTTCTCGGTGCGGGCCCGGCGCAAGCACGCCGCCGAGGCCACAGTGCGAGAGAGGCTCGCCGGCGCGGCGCAGGGTGACCTCGCCGAGCTCATCAACGAGCTCACCCAGCAGATGCACGCCGCCGCCGAGGACCTCCACTTCGAGCTCGCCGCCCGGCTGCGCGACGAGATCCAGGACCTCAAGAAGGAGCTGCGCGCCATGCGTGCCGCCCAGTGAGGCACCGGGACGGGTCACAACCGACCCATCGGCTTGGGACTTTAGTCCCAAGCGGTCGTTTTGTATAAGTATCATGGGGCTGGAATAACTTGCTAAATCGAGCGAGTTTCACTGCGTCGTCCTGCGAGTTTCGTATGAATATGAGAACTTTATTCAGGCAACGGGTTTTCTAGCAATGAAGTCGTTCTCGGTTGTCGACGTTGACGGGCGGCTCATACCATTGGGGTGCCTATTCGTTGTCCTCGCAAAGTTGCGAGAACCGTCGTACTCGCGAAGGAGCGAGAACTGGACATGACTACTACAACTACAGACGCCGACGTCACAAGCGTCGGAGGTGAACGGCCCTCGACCCACAAGGTCTCGCTGGCTGCCCTGACCGCACTGGTCATCGGATCGATGATCGGAGGTGGGATATTCGGGCTGCCCCAACAGATGGCGCAGGCCGCCGCCCCCGGGCCGCTCATCATCGGATGGCTCATCACGGGCGTGGGCATGCTCATGCTCGCCTTCGTCTACCAGCGCCTGGCCATCAACAAGCCCGAGATCGAGGCCGGAGTCTACGGCTACGCCCGAGCCGGCTTCGGCGACCTCGTCGGCTTCTCCTCCGCCTGGGGCTACTGGATCTCGGCGTGGATCGGCAACGTCGGTTACCTCGTGCTCCTCATGGCCTCATTCGGCGTCTTCCTGCCGGGCTTCGGCGCCGGCAACACCGCTCTGGCCATCGGCGTCGCCTCGGTCATCATGTGGTTGTTCCACGTGCTCATCCTGCGCGGTATCCGCGAGGCCGCCGTCGTCAACGCCCTCATCACCATCGGCAAGGTCCTGCCCCTTATCGTCTTCGTCGTCATCGGCCTGCTCGCCTTCAAGCTCGACGTCTTCACCCACGACTTCTGGGGCTCTGAGTACGGATCCGGCTTCGGCGCGGTCCTGACCCAGGTCAAGGGCATGATGCTTGTCACGGTGTGGGTCTTCATCGGTGTCGAGGGCGCCTCCGTCTTCTCCGAACGGGCCAAGTCCCGCGCCGACGTCGGGCGGGCCACGATCCTGGGCTTCGTCTCCGTCCTCGCCCTGCTCCTGGCCGTCAACGTCCTGTCCTACGGGATCATGTCACGCCCCGAGCTCGCCGAGCTCGGCGACCCCTCCCTGGCCGGGGTCCTTCAGGCCGCCGTCGGCCCCTGGGGAGCCAAGTTCATCGCCCTGGGCCTCATCATCTCCCTGCTCGGGGCGCTGCTGTCCTGGTTCCTCATGGCGGCCGAGATCATGCGCGTGCCCGCCCAGGAGGGCCTCCTGCCCTCGGTCTTCGGGCGGGAGAACGCCAAGGGCACGCCCGCCAACGCCCTGTGGATGACGATGGCGCTGGTCCAGGCCTTCCTCGTGTGGACCCACTTCAACGCCTCGACCTACACCAACCTCATCCTCCTGGCCTCCTCGCTCATTCTCCTGCCCTACCTCCTGTCGGCCCTCTACCAGCTGCTCATCGCGGTCAGGGAGCCCTCATCAGGCAGGGCGGTCGACCTGACCGTGGGCGTCCTCGGATCCCTGTACGGCGTGTGGCTGCTCTACGCCGCCGGTCTGGTCTACCTGCTGTACACCGCGATCTTCTACCTGTTGGGACTCCCCCTCTTCATCTGGGCGCGGCGCGAGCAGAAGGCGAAGATCTTCACCACTGCCGAGTGGGGACTCGTTGTGCTCTTCACCGCCATGGCCGTCTACGCCGTCTACGGCCTGGTCTCCGGCACCCTGTCTCTCTGATAACCCTGTCAACCACTTCGGTGGTGCGAAAACGCACCACCGCCACCGAGAAAGAGGAATCAATGACCGATCAGAAGCACGGAGTCTACTCCGAGGCCGGCACGCTGCGCAGAGTCATGGTGTGTCGTCCCGGGCGCTCTCACGATCACCTCACCCCGTCGAACTGTCACGACCTGCTCTTCGACGACGTCCTGGACGTGCCCAAGGCCCAGCGCGACCACGAGGTCTTCGTCAACCTCATGCGCGAGCGTGGCATCGACGTCCTGGAGATGCGTGACCTGCTGGCCGGCGTCCTGGACATCCCCGAGGCCCGTGCCTTCATCTTGGACCGCCGCGTCAACCACGCCACCATGGGCGTGGGCGTCGCCGAGGACCTGCGTGCCTGGATGGACGAGATGCCTTCGGCCGAGCTCGGCGAGATCCTCATCGGCGGCCTCGTGTCCGACGAGGTGCCCACGGACGTGTTCGGCAGCTGCATCTCTCCTTTCCACGTCAACAGCGACGACCCCGAGATGCTCATCGCCCCCCTGCCCAACACCCTGTTCACTCGCGACAACTCCGCCTGGATCTACGACGGCGTCGAGATGTCCCGGATGTTCTGGGGAGCCCGTCGACGCGAGGTCCTCCTGCTGACCGCCATCTACCGCTACCACCCGATGTTCAAGTACGACTACAACGTCTGGCTGGACACGGTCGACAAGGACATGGGGCACACCTTCATCGAAGGGGGCGACATCATGCCGATCGGCAAGGGCATCGTCCTGGTCGGCATGGGTGAGCGCTCCACCTTCCAGGCCGTCAGCCAGATCGCCAAGTCGCTGTTCGACGCCGGCTCGGCCGAGCGGGTCATCGCCGCCCGCATGCCCAAGGAGCGCGCCGCGATGCACCTGGACACCGTGTTCACGGTGTGCTCCGAGGACGTCGTCAACGTCTACGAGCCGGTCGTCCGGGCCATGGACACCTTCTCCCTGCGCCCCGACGAGACCGAGCGCGGCGGCATCAAGGTCACCTACGACGAGGGCTACTTCGTCGACGTCGTCTCCGAGGCCCTGGGCGTCAAGCTCACCCCGGTCATGTCCACCGCAGGACGCTACGGGGCCGAGTGCGAGCAGTGGAACGACGGCAACAACGTCGTGGCCCTGTCCCCGGGAGTGGTCGTGGCCTACGACCGCAACTACTCGATCAACGCCAACCTGCGCAAGGCGGGCATCGAGGTTCTGGAGATCCCCTCCAGCGAGCTCGGCCGAGGCCGCGGCGGTGGTCACTGCATGACCTGCCCGATCGATCGGGACCCGATCTACTGACCGAGCTCGTCTCAGGGAGGGGATGTCGCAGTCGTGATAGTGATGACGTTGCCGCCTCCGGGGAACCTCAGTGAGGCGGCAACGTCATGCACTCCACACCTGCTCGGCAGGACACTCCATGTGCCCGTACCGGTGAGAACGTTAGACTCTCAGGCGTTATACACGGAGGGGAGTACTCCCAACCAACGGCGACGTCGTCATCACGGCGGTGCGGGCACCACATAGGGTTCCGCGTTCCCGGCGTCGCGGCCAGAGCGGCACGTGCCTTGAGCGCCGGCGCCCGTGGCGGGAGGAGACCTCCGGTACCAGCTCCGTACCGGAGGAGAATACGTGGACGTCCACATCCTGGGGTGGATCGGCCTGGCGGCCATCATCCTGACCCTCATCGTGATCGACGTCGTCGGTCACGTACGCACCCCCCACGAGCCCACCATGAAGGAAGCCGCCGTCTGGTCGGTGGCCTATATCGCCATGGCCCTGGCCTTCGGCGGCATCGTCTGGTTCGTGTGGGGCGGGGGCTTCGCCCAGGAGTACCTGGCCGGCTACATCACCGAGAAGGCGCTGAGCATCGACAATCTCTTCGTCTTCGTCATCATGATGTCCTCCTTCAAGGTGCCCCGGAAGTACCAGCAGGAGGTACTGCTCTCCGGTATCGTCATCGCCCTCATTCTGCGGCTCATCTTCATCCTCGCCGGTGCCGCGCTCATCGAGAACTTCTCCTGGGTGTTCTACTTCTTCGGGGCCTGGCTCCTGTGGACCGCCTTCTCCCAGGCCCGAGAGGGCGTCGAGGAGCCCGACGACGAGGACGAGGAGTACAGGCCCAGCGGCTTCGTCAAGCTCGTCGCCCGCGTCATCCCCATGACCGACGGCTTCGTGGGCGGCAAGGTCATCCACCGCCATGCGGGGCGCACCATGATCACCCCCATGATGCTGTGCATCATCGCCATCGGCACCGCCGACGTCATGTTCGCCGTCGACTCCATCCCCGCGATCTACTCCCTGACCAACGAACCCTTCCTGGTCTTCTCCGCCAACGCCTTCTCCTTGCTGGGCCTGCGCCAGCTCTACTTCCTCATCGACGGGCTGCTCGACCGGCTCGTCTACCTCCACTACGGCCTGGCGGTCATCCTCGGCTTCATCGGCTTCAAGCTCATCGTCCACGCCCTGCACACCAATGAGGTGCCCTTCATCAACGGTGGCCAGGAGTGGCACGCCATCCCTGAAGCGTCGATCGGTGTGTCCCTGAGCATCATCATCACCACCGTCCTGATCACGGTCATCGCCTCAATCCTCAAGTCACGAGCAGATGCCCGACGTGCCGAGGCCGCATCCTGAGGTCTCGGCCCCCAGGAGGAGGGCCACTCTCCGACTGATTCACTATTGTGTGACTGGTGAGCACCACGAATCCCCCTGAGTCCCCGGTGAAGGGGCTCAGCGCAGCCCAGGTCGCCGAGCGCGTCAGCGCCGGACGGACCAACGAGTACCGCGAGCGGACCTCCCGCAGCGCCGCCCAGATCCTGCGGGCAAATGTCTTCACGATCTTCAACGGCATCCTCGGCGCCGCACTGGTCCTCGTCCTGGCGCTGGGGCACTGGGCGGACGCTCTGTTCGGTTTCGTCCTGCTGCTCAACACCGCCACCGGGACCCTGGCGGAGATCCGCGCCAAGCGCGCTCTGGACCGTCTCGCTGTACTGGAGACCCCCCGCGCCGTCGTCGTCAGGGACGGGACCGAGACCGAGGTGGCGGTCGGCCAGGTCGTCCTTGACGACGTCGTACGACTCCGGGCCGGCCAGCAGGTGCCTGCCGATGGGGAGGTCCTGACCAGTGACGGCCTGGAGATCGATGAGTCGATCCTCACCGGTGAGTCCCGGCCCGTGCGCCCCGTGAGCGGAGCGCAGGTCATGTCCGGGACCACGGTGACGGCCGGGACCGGGCTGTTCCGCACCACCGCGGTCGGTGGGGACGCCTACGCCCACCGGCTGGCCCGGGAGGCCCGCAGGTACTCGCTGGTCGTCAGCGAGCTGCAGGCCGGAACCAACCGGGTGCTGCACTGGATCAGCTGGGTCATCGTGCCTGTGGCCCTGGTGCTGGTGTGGTCCCAGCTGCGCTTGAGCGGAAGCATCGCCGAGGCCTGGAGCAGCGGCGCCTGGCGGAACGCAGCCGTTGCCGGTATTGCCGGCGTGGTCAGCATGGTGCCCCAGGGCCTGGTCCTTCTGACCTCCGTCAACTTCGCCACCGCCTCCCTGTCCCTGGCCAGGCGCAACGTCCTGGTTCAGGAGCTGCCCGCTGTGGAGGTCCTGGCCCGGGTCGACACTCTGTGCCTGGACAAGACCGGCACCATCACCACCGGCCGCATCCGCCTCGGGGATATCCAGGGCCCCGACGGCGGTCAGGCGTCCTCCGAGGTGCTCTCGGCGCTCGCACTTCTCAGTACGGTGGGGGAGACCAACGCCACCGCCGACGCCATCAGGGAGGGGCTCAGCGATCCCGGGCGCCTCGGCGAGCAGGGCCTCAGGGAAGTCCTGGAACCCGGCGACGCGGGTGCCTCGGCAGACATCGAGTCGGTGCCCTTCTCCTCGCGCCGCAAGTGGTCCGCGGTTCGCGACCGCTCCGGCACCACCTGGGTGCTCGGCGCCCCCGAGATCATTCTGGCAGGACACAGCGAGTCAGTGCTGGATCATGCTCGTCAGATCGCCGCGCAGGGAGTGCGCGTCGTGGCCCTGGCCCGCTCGCTCTCACCCTGGAGGCTGGCTTCAGGGGAGGAGGAGCCGCGGCTTCCCGATGACCTTGAGGCCGCAGGGATCGTGATCCTCACCGAGGAGATACGCCCCGACGCCGCGGAGACCCTCGCCTACTTCCGCCAGCAGGGCGTCGACGCCAAGGTCATCTCCGGGGACAGCCCCGAGACAGTGACCGCGGTCGCCCGCCAGGCCGGAGTCACCGCCCCCGACGGCGGCGAGCTCGTCGCCCTGGACGCGCGTACCCTGCCCGCCGGAGCGGGCAGTGGGCAGGAGACGGAGGAGGACCTGGATCGCCTGGCCGACGCGGTTGAGGGCGCCAGTGTCCTGGGACGGGTCACTCCCGAGCAGAAACGGGCACTGGTTCGGGCACTGAAGTCCCGAGGGCACGTCGTCGCCATGACCGGGGACGGCGTCAATGATGCCCTGGCGCTCAAGGACGCCGACCTCGGCATCGCCATGGGCAACGGAGCGCCGGCCACCAAGGCGGTGGCGCGCCTGGTGCTGCTCAAGGGGGAGTTCTCGGCCCTGCCCGGGGTCGTGGCCCAAGGACGCCGCGTCATGGCCAACACCGAGCGCATCGCCTCCCTGTTCCTGGCCAAGACCATCTACGCCTCGCTCATCGCCGTCGTCGTGTCGGCCATGGCGGTCGCCTACCCGTTCCTGCCCCGCCAGTTCACGGTCGTCTCCTCGCTGACGATCGGGATCCCCGCCTTCGTCCTGGCCCTGGCCCCCAGCAACCAGCGCTACCGGGAGGGCTTCCTCGGACGGGTGCTCAGTCTGTGCGTGCCGGCGGGGCTCATGGCGGGCACCGTCACGCTGTCCACCTACCTCTGGCTGACACTCACCCACGCACCACGTGCCCAGGTGACCACGGCGACGACCCTGGTGCTCATCACCTGCGGGCTGTGGCTGCTCACGCTCACCGCCAGACCGTTGACGAGCTGGCGGTTGGGGCTGGTGGTCCTCATGGGGACGATCGCGGTCCTCGGCGTCGTCGCTCCGCCGGTGCGCGCCTTCTTCCTCCTGGCCTGGCCCACCCCCGGGGTATGGTGGGTGATCGCGCTCATGGCGGGCCTGGCCATCGGAGGAATCGAGCTGGTTCACCTGGTGCGGCGCCGGATCGTGCGCGGCCGCGGCTAAGAGACCTGCTGCCTTACCGGCATTCCTACCTTGTGGTGACGAGGCAAAGCCATCCGTACCGGGGGTGGATGCTGATATCGGCCGTGAGGAAGCCGGCCTCGTAGGCCAGTGCGGCAAGGCTTCGGCCATCAGGCACATTCATACCCAGACGCTCCGCCCAGTGCCCTGCCGCTTCCCGATCGGCGACCTCGTTGGTGATCACGAGCCGACCGCCGGGACTCAGGACGCGGCGGATCTCAATGAGGCCTGCCTGCAGGTCGGGCCAGAAGTAGGTGGTCTCAAAAGCCGTCACCACGTCGAAGAAGCCATCGCGGAAGGGCAGGTGGTCCACCGAGCCCTCCAGGACCCGAAGGCGGCCCGAGGCAATGGCGGAGCGGTTGAGACGGCGGGTCGTCTCAACCGCCTCGGGGGAGTGGTCGACACCGGCCACCTCACGACGAGTCCGCGCAAGGATCCGGGCGATGGCCCTGCCGCCTCCGCAGCCGACGTCGAGCACCTTGTCACGGGGGAGGATCCCCGCCGCCTCCAGCCCCCACCGGTGCAGGCGGGCGTGCCCGATGTTCATGCCGCGCAGCAGCAGACGCCCGGTCAGGGAGGAGGGACGGGCGAACTGGGAGCCGGTCGGTGCGGCCTCCTGCCGGCTCAGGACAGGACTCCGATGACCGGGTTCCACTCGCGCGCGATGCGCTCGGAGATGAAGCCTGCCTGCTGGAACGGGTCCTCCTCGAGGAGGGACAGGGCTCCGGCCTCGTCCTCTGCGCGCACGACGATGAGGGCGTCGTGGGTGCCCACGTAGGGGCCTGCGGCCAGCAGCCGGCCCTCATCGGCCAGCCGGCCGTTGAAAGCGCGGTGCGAGGGGCGAACGGCGGCCATCTCCTCGTCCCTGTCAGTGACGTAGTGGTACTCGACGGCATAGATCTTGCTCATGGCCTCAGCATAAGGGCGGGAGTGCCGGCCGTGGCGAGAACCCAGGAGTGCCGGCGTTCTTCCGCCGCCCCGGCCATGAGACACGTCGAACACATGTGCGACGCGCGGGACGTGCAGTCAACCCTTAGACTCGAATCCCGTGAACGACTCTCTCATCATCCGTGGGGCCCGCGAGCACAATCTCAAGGGCGTCGACCTGGACCTGCCGCGCGACACGATGATCGTCTTCACCGGGCTGTCGGGATCGGGCAAGTCCTCCCTCGCCTTCGACACGATCTTCGCCGAGGGGCAGCGCCGCTACGTGGAGTCCCTGTCCTCCTACGCCCGTCAGTTCCTCGGGCAGATGGACAAGCCTGATGTCGAGCTCATCGAGGGCCTGAGCCCGGCCGTGTCCATCGACCAGAAGTCCACCTCGCGCAACCCCCGATCCACGGTGGGCACCGTGACGGAGATCTATGACTACCTGCGCCTGCTCTACGCGCGGGCCGGCGTCCAGCACTGCCCGGTCTGTGACGCCGTCATCTCCTCCCAGACCCCGCAGCAGATCGTCGACCAGGTCCGCTCCCTGCCCGAAGGCACTCGTTTCCAGGTCCTCGCCCCAGTGGTGCGCGGACGCAAGGGCGAGTACTCCGAGCTCTTCGGCGAGCTGCGCGGGCGCGGCTTCAACCGGGTGCGCGTCGACGGCGCCTCCGAGCGCCTCGACAACCCCCCGACCCTCAACAAGCGCCTCAAGCATGACATCGAGGTCATCGTCGACCGGCTCGTCGTCCGCGAGGGCATCCGCCAGCGCCTCACCGACTCGGTGGAGACGGCCCTCGGCCTGGCCGAGGGCCTGGTCATCATTGAACAGGTCGACCTGCCTGAGGACGACCCCGACCGGGAGCGACGCTACTCCGAGAAGCGCGCCTGCCCCAACGAGCACCCCCTGGCCCTGGACGAGATGGAGCCGCGCACCTTCTCCTTCAACGCCCCCTACGGCGCCTGCCCCGCCTGCACCGGGATCGGCACCCGGCTCGAGGTCGACCCCGAGCTCGTCGTTCCCGACGAGGAGCTGACCCTGGCCGAGGGCGCCGTCGCCCCCTGGTCGAGCCACCAGAAGTACTTCACCCGTCAGCTCGAGGCCCTGGGCAAGGAGCTCTCCTTCGACGTCGACACCCCCTGGTGCGCCCTGCCGGCGCGCGCCCGGGAGGCGATCCTGCGCGGCAAGGACTACGAGGTCAAGGTCACCTACCGCAACCGTTGGGGGCGCGAACGCATCTACTCCACCGGCTTCGAGGGGGTTCTCGACTACGTTATGCGCAAGCATGACGAGACCGAGTCCGACTGGTCTCGGGAGCGCTACCAGGCCTACATGCGTGAGATCCCCTGCCCCGCCTGTGCCGGGGCCCGGCTCAAGCCCGAGGTACTGGCCGTGCGCGTGGGCGAGCTGTCCATCGCTCAGCTGTGCGAGCTGCCGATCGCTGAGGCCAGAGACTTCCTGGCCAACCTCAACCTCACCGGCCAGGCCGCCCAGATCGCCGGCAGCGTCCTGACCGAGATCAACGCGCGCCTCGGCTTCCTCGTGGACGTGGGGCTGGACTACCTCAGCCTGGCCCGCGGCGCGGCCACGCTCTCCGGGGGTGAGGCCCAGCGCATCCGCCTGGCCACGCAGATCGGCTCGGGCCTGGTGGGCGTCCTCTACGTCCTGGACGAGCCCAGTATCGGCCTGCACCAGCGCGACAACACCCGACTCATCGAGACCCTCCAGCGACTGCGGGACCTGGGCAACACGCTCATCGTCGTCGAGCACGACGAGGACACCATCCGCTCAGCCGACTGGATCGTTGACATCGGGCCTGGAGCCGGCGAGCTGGGCGGTGAGGTCGTCTACTCCGGTGACGTCGCGGGCCTGGCCGGAGCCGAGGGCTCGGTCACCGGCGACTACCTGGCCAGACGGCGTCAGATCGAGATCCCCGCCACTCGGCGCAAGCGGGACAAGGGTCGTGAGGTCACCGTCGTCGGCGCCCGCGAGAACAACCTCAAGGATGTCACCGTCTCCTTCCCGCTCGGTGTGCTCACCGCCGTCACGGGTGTATCCGGCTCGGGAAAGTCCTCCCTGGTCAACTCCATCCTCTTCCAGGTGCTCGCCAACAGGCTCAACCGTGCCCGCGGCGTGCCCGGCAGGCACAAGACGGTGCGGGGAGTGGAGCACCTGGACAAGGTGGTCCACGTCGACCAGTCACCGATCGGACGCACCCCCCGCTCCAATCCCGCCACCTACACCGGGGTGTGGGACCACATCCGCAAGATCTTCGCGGCCGTGCCCGAGTCGAAGGTGCGCGGCTATGGACCCGGGCGCTTTTCCTTCAACGTCAAGGGCGGACGCTGCGAGTCCTGCAAGGGTGACGGCACGCTCAAGATCGAGATGAACTTCCTGCCCGACGTCTACGTCCCCTGCGAGGTCTGTCACGGCGCCCGCTACAACCGGGAGACCCTGGAGATCCGCTACAAGGACAAGACGGTCGCCGACGTCCTGGACATGACCATCCACCAGGCTGCCGAGTTCTTCTCCGCCTCCTCGGTCATCTCCCGCCACCTCAACACCCTGGTCGAGGTGGGACTGGGGTATGTGCGCCTGGGCCAGTCGGCCACCACGCTCTCCGGCGGTGAGGCCCAGCGCGTCAAGCTCGCCACCGAGCTGCAGCGCCGCTCCACCGGCCGCACCATCTACGTCCTGGATGAGCCGACCACCGGGTTGCACTTCGAGGACATCCGCAAGCTGCTCGGGGTGCTTCAGGGACTGGTGGACAAGGGCAACTCCGTGGTCGTCATCGAGCACAACCTCGACGTCATCGCCAACGCCGACTGGGTCATCGACATGGGACCCGAGGGCGGCAAGGGCGGGGGAACCGTCGTCGTGGCCGGGACCCCGGAGAAGGTCTCGGCCACCGAGTCGTCCTACACCGGCCGGTTCCTGGCTCCGGTGCTTGAGGCCGCCCGAGGCTGACGCCCCTACCCGCTCCGGTCTGGCTCTGCTGGACGGCTCGACGTCGGATCCCCGGTCGGATCCCCGCCGCCCTCACATGTTCCCGGGACCCATGGGGACCTGGTCGCGCTCACGACGCTGCTCCTGCGCGAAGCGGTTGTAGAGCAGCGAGAGGACGAAGCAGACGACACCCGCGGCCGCCAGAGAGATGACTCGAATGATCGAGTTCTGCGAGGCCACGTCCACAACGGCGAGCTTGAGCACGGACAGAAGCACCAGAGTCAGTCCGTAGTGGCGCAGGATCGTCAAACGTGCCCCGAAACCGAAGACGATGCAGGCTCCGCCCGTCAGCAGCACCAGCACCGACATGAGGACCGAGCTCGGGCCCGTTTCGGTGGCCACCATGACTGAGAACCACATGAGCAACGAGTTGCCGATCGCAAGGCTCAGGCACACCTCCGCACTCCGCCTCCAGGGAAGCAGAAGCCACGTGGCGCTGGCTCCCAGCCCCAGGGCGACGGCGACCAGTAGCAGCATCCAGATCGTCGAGGACGCGGCCTCAGCCCACGACAGCGTCACCAGTGCCAGCACGGTCACCATTCCCGAGACGATCCAGGACGGTGCCGGTGCCCCCGTCTGTCTCCCTGCCGGGTCGGGCAGGGCCGCACCATGGGGGCCTACCCGGTAACGGGCTCCTCGGCACTGCCCACTGAGCACTCGCAGAGGCGTGGCGTCACTAGAGACCGCCCCCAGCGCGATGAGTGCGATCGTCACGAGCCCCGGAACCATGCGCAGGGCCGTCCAGGTGCCCCGGGAGTCCTCCACGAAGCCGGAGCCCAGGAACGGAGCGAGGACGGTGATGTTGAAGGCCACTACCGCCAGGGCCGCCCGCAAGGCTTGCATCCGGGGCTGAGTGCGTGTAGCTGCGGCATACGGAGCCTGGGTTGGGGAGCTGCGGGCGACGCGGTCGCCGAGCCCTTCGGCCACGCTCACCATGAGCGCAGAGATCACCACGGAGATGATCAGCGACCAGGAATCGCTGCGGGAGTAAGCAGTGCCCGGGGGCACGAGAATCGGCGCCGTCCCGAGGAGGGCCAGGATCGGGGCCGGCTCCACTCTTCCGTTCAGGATGGCCGGGAGAAGGCACAGCATCGCTGCGACGACGACGAAGAGATGGACTCGGGGGTCGTCAATGATCACCATACCGGTCAGTGCGAGGGGGAAGAATGCGACCTCGTGCCCGATTGCCATGGCACGGCGCCAGCGATCGGGGCAGTAGGCCGGGAGTATGGCGAGCGCCGCCGCGGCCAGCAGGAGGAGCTCGAGGAGGTAGGTGATGACGACGACGGTATGCGCCAGGTGGAGACTCGTCTGCCCCGTCAGCAGGTTGATGAACCCCACCATGAGCACCGCCACGGTGAGGCCCCAGTCCCAGCCCGAGGTCTTGACCCCAATACTCCACAGCCGTGTGCTCGCGTGAATGGTCTGGCACACCAGCAGCAGGCACAGGATGAGAGGGATGCTGGTGCCGCCGACGGTGGAGACGCGCAGCATCGGGTGGATCGGCGTGGCGATGAGGGCGGTTGCCGTTGCCGCCATCGAGGTCACCGGGTACCAGGCGGCCTGCCTCATCCGTCCGGTGTTGCGCGACAGGACGGTGCAGGTCAGTGCCAGCACCGTGACATAGATACTGACCATCAGCCACGTGATGAGCGCTGCCTGTGGCTGGAGCGCCACGTGGCTGACTGCGAACCAGATGGTCACCAGGGCACCGAGAGTGGAGACGACCGCTGTGAACAGCACCCGTGTCATGTGGGACACGGCCAGGAGCACGAGGCCCCAGCAGGCCATGAGGACCAGAGCGGGCTCCGGGCGGAGCATCCCGCCGAGAAGAACGGCCCCCACGATGGCGACGAAACCCAGCCCCCCACCGGTTCCCGTGATCGTTGCCGCGGCGACACGGTGACGGGGATGACTGAGTCCCAGCCGAGCCCCGGCCGCTGTCATCGTGATCGCGATGAGTGCCAGTCCCAGGATCTTGACGGGGTTGGGAATGGAGTCCCAAACGAGAGCCAGCAGACTGACCCCGGCAGACAGCACGAGCACCGCTGCGGCGCCGGAGAGCAGATAGCGCCCGAGGTTGCCCTCCCGCATCGCTCGCTGGGCCCAGCCCGGAACTGCCTCGGCCTCAGCGCCGCGTGCCTGCCCGGCGCCTGCCGGTCCCGCCTGATTGGTCGCCTGCATATGCGGGGCGTTGCCCGCCATGGGGACATGCTGCATCGGAGTCGGGCCCGCCTGGGGTGCGTAGGCTCGCGCGGGCTCCATGGGGGCGGGGGGCTGATAACGCTGGGCAGGCGGCACCTCGTTCTGGGGGACTCGGGGAGCGTTCGAAGCCGTGGCCGTCGTGGGGCGGGCGTCCTTGTCCGCGGGGAGCGCCTCGCTGACGGAAGCCTGAGCGACAGCCTCATTGAGGGGCTGCCAGGAGCCCTGAGAGGCAGCTCTTGCCGCCGGGGGGATCGAGGGGGGAGCCGTCTCCGGCTGGGAGGGGGCGCTGATGGGTGAGGAACCGGCGTGCTCGTCAGCGACGTCGGCGGCGGCAGACGCCTTCGGGGCGACACCGGGGCTGCCGCTGCTCGCTGTGGCGGGGGAGACGCTGCTCTCCTGCGTCGGGGTGGCGGAGGAGTAGGTCAGCCAGGTGACGCGCTCCGCGAGCCAGTCGATCTTCCTCTCGATGAGGTCCAGTCGCTGCAGGACCAGGGCGACATTCGGTCCGACAGTGGGCGGCATGGACATGACGGTTCTCCTCGTCACTCGGTGCTCGGCGGTGAGCACGTGTCACTCAACCGGTTCATCTGAGAGTAAGGGGGAGTCATCGATGTCGTGAAGGGGGTACAAGTTCCCTGTGGATAACTCGAGAACGAGGAAAGGACAGATCACTCAAGAACGAACAGAGTCGAACAAAGTTGCACAAGAACGGTCAGGCTGGGATAGGCTGCGTGTCATGAGCGAGAACGGACTCACTTCAGCCCAGCACAAGATGCGCGACGCCGGCGTCGCCGAGCAGGCCATCACGGTTTTCACCCACTACTACCAGTCCCTGGAGGCGGGGGCCACCGGACTCATCCCCGAGGAGACCATCGAGCCCCTGACGCAGATCGACTCTCTGGCTGACGTCGAGGTCAGCGAGGAGGCGGCCCGCGAGGCGCTGAGCAAGACGGTCCTCATCCGGCTCAACGGGGGACTGGGCACCTCGATGGGCCTGGATCGCGCCAAGTCCCTCCTGCCGGTGCGTGACGGCAAGACCTTCCTGGACCTGCTGGTCGATCAGGTCCTGGCGGCGCGTCGACGCTACGACGTGAGCCTGCCGCTGATCCTCATGAACTCCTTCCGCACCCGCGAGGACTCCCTCGAGGTGCTGGCCGAGCACCCCGAGATCCGGGTCGACGGCCTGCCCCTGGACTTCCTGCAGAACCGCGAGCCCAAGCTGCGCGCTGACGATCTGACTCCCGTGGAGTGGGAGGCCGACCCCGAGCTCGAGTGGTGCCCTCCGGGCCATGGCGACATCTACACCGCCCTGCTCGCCTCCGGGCTGCTGGACGCCCTCCTGGACAAGGGCTACCGGTACGCCATGACCGCCAACTCCGACAACCTCGGCGCGGCGCCCTCGGCCAGGATCGCCGGCTGGTTCGCCGCCTCCGGCGCACCCTATGCCCCGGAGATGTGCCGCCGCACTCCGGCCGACGTCAAGGGCGGCCACCTGGCCGTACGCAAGAGCGACGGGCGCATCATCCTGCGCGACACGGCGCAGACCCCCGAGGACCAGATGCACTACTTCACCGACCAGTTCCGCCACCCCTTCTTCCACACGAACAACCTCTGGTTCGACCTCAAGGTGCTGCGCGACACCCTGGTCGAGCGGGGAGGGATCCTCGGGCTTCCGCTCATCAGGAACAGCAAGACGGTGGACCCCGCCGACTCATCCTCGACGCCGGTCATCCAGCTCGAGACCGCCATGGGTGCCGCTGTGGAGGCCTTCGAGGGCGCGACCGCCATCGAGGTGCCGCGCTCCCGCTTCCTTCCGGTCAAGACCACCAACGACCTACTGCTGGTGCGCTCGGACGTCTACGAGGTCGACGACGACGGTCTGCTGCAGATGGTCCCGGAGCGGGCCTGCACCGTGAGTCTCGACCCGCGCTTCTACAAGAAGATCCAGGACTTCGAGGCCCGGTTCCCTGACGGAGTCCCCTCCATCAAGGACGCGCAGTCGTTGACCGTGGACGGCGACTGGACCTTCGGTGCCGGCGTCGTCGCCACCGGTGAGGCGCTCGTGGAAGCGGAGGGCTCGCCCGGAAGGATCGCCGACGGCACCCGGATCTGAACGAGCCGTTGGTCGCGACCTTGCTGGCCGCTGCTGGCCGCTGCACGGTGGCGCCGGACTCTCAGTCATCGGGTCCGGCGCCACTGCGCTGAGTAGGAATGAGAAAACGCTTGCCCTCCAAAGAGGGGGCAAGCGTGAGGAAAGTGAAGTGCTGTCCGGTGGGCGATACTGGAATCGAACCAGTGACCTCCTCGGTGTGAACGAGGCGCTCTAACCCCTGAGCCAATCGCCCGGTGCGGCGCTAACCATAGCCAGGCCGGTGCCCCCGGAGCAAACGGCTGCCCGGTGAGGTGAATCACCGCGATGCTGTTTGCCTGTCACTGCGATCGTGATGCTATGGTTTTCCAGCACCGAGCGGTTCGGCCGAACCGTGAGGAATCATGCGGATGTGGCTCAGTTGGTAGAGCATCACCTTGCCAAGGTGAGGGTCGCGGGTTCGAGTCCCGTCATCCGCTCCGAGGAGCCGGGAGCGCCCAGCCCCAGCATCTCATGGTGGGTTGGCCGAGAGGCTAGGCACCGGCCTGCAAAGCCGTTTACACCGGTTCGAATCCGGTACCCACCTCGGGCGATTGGCGCAGCGGGAGCGCGCTTCCCTGACACGGAAGAGGTCACTGGTTCGATCCCAGTATCGCCCACTACCATGATGAGGGCCCGAGCCGTACCGGCTCGGGCCCTCCGTCGTTCGCGGGTTATCGGCGTGAACGTGGTGCTTTAGGTGGCGTGTCGTGAACGAGGATGATGGGCGTCTACCCTTGCGGGCATGGCCGACCCCTCGACGTACCGTCCTGCCCCGGGCGAGATCCCCACGTCCCCGGGGGTCTACCGATTCCTGGACGGGCAGGGGCGCGTCATCTACGTCGGCAAGGCCAAGAACCTGCGTCAGCGCCTGTCCAGCTACTTCCAGGACCTTGCCGCCCTGCACCCGCGCACCCAGAAGATGGTCACCACCGCATGCGCCGTGGAATGGACGGTCGTGTCCACCGAGGTGGAGTCCCTGGCCCTGGAGTACTCCTGGATCAAGGAGTTCAACCCCCGTTTCAATGTCATGTACAAGGACGACAAGTCCTACCCCTACCTGGCGGTCACGATGGGGGAGACCTACCCCCGCGTGCAGGTGGTCCGCGGGGCCCGCAAACCGGGAACCCGCTACTTCGGTCCCTTCGTCCAGGCCTGGTCCATCCGCGAGACCGTCGACCAGCTGCTGCGGGTGTTCCCGGTGCGCTCCTGCTCCGTCGGGGTCTTCCGCCGTGCCCAGGCCTCGGGGCGTCCCTGCCTGCTGGGGTACATCGATAAGTGCTCCGCCCCCTGTGTGGGCCGTATCAGCCCGCAGGACCATCGGGCGCTGGCCGAGGACTTCTGCGCCTTCATGGCTGGGCGCACCGGTCCCTACCTGCGTCAGGTCGAGGCGGAGATGAAGGCCGCTGCTGCCTCCCTCGACTTCGAGAAGGCCGCCCGCCTGCGTGACGACGCCGCCGCACTGCGCAAGGTCATCGAGGGCAACGCCGTCGTCCTGCCCGACGCCACCGACGCCGACGTCTTCGCCCTGGTCCGCGACGAGCTCGAGGCAGCCGTTCAGGTCTTCCACGTCCGCGGCGGCCGGGTGCGCGGGCAGCGCGGCTGGGTCGTCGACCTCATCGACGACGCCGGGGACGCCGAGCTCATCGAACGCCTCCTGGAGCAGGTCTACGCCTCCCTCATCGATCCGGCCGACGCCGGCGCCGTCCACCACAGCGGCGCCCCCACCTCCTCGGGTACCACCACCTCCGTCGGGGTGGGGGAGCGCGCCCCGTCCAGCCCCCTGCCCCGCAACGGTCCCAACGGCTCCAACGGTGACGCCTCCCGGCGCAACGGGGAGTCGGCGGCCACGAGCGTCGACGACGTCGCCCACACAGCGACCACAGCGGTGCCCAAGGAGATCCTGGTCCCCGAGATGCCCAGCAACGCCGCCACCGTGCGAGCCTGGTTGGCCGGCCTGCGTGGAGCGAAGGTCGACCTGCGCGTCCCGCAGCGCGGCGACAAGGCCGCCCTCATGGACACGGTGCGCAAGAACGCGGAAGAGGCCCTGCGGCTGCACAAGACCCGACGGGCGGGAGACCTCACCCAGCGCACCCTCGCCCTCGATGAGCTCGCCGAGGCCCTCGACCTGTCCGAGGCGCCCCTGCGCGTCGAGTGCTACGACATCTCCCACACCCAGGGCACCTACCAGGTCGGCTCCATGGTCGTCTTCGAGGACGGTGCCCCCCGCAAGTCCGACTACCGGCGCTTCACCGTGCGCGGCCAGGACGGCAGTGGAGCCGCCGACGACACCGCTGCCATGCACGAGGTCCTCACTCGCCGGTTCAAACGGCTCATCGCAGAGCAGGGACAGGGCGAGGCGGCCGCCCGTGCGGCCGAGGAGATCGAGGACGCCGAGGGCGTCGCCGTCGCCTCCGGCCCTATCGACCCCGAGACCGGCAAGGCCCGGCGCTTCTCCTACGCACCCGGGCTGGTCGTCGTCGACGGCGGTCTGCCGCAGGTCAATGCCGCCCGTTCGGTCCTCAACGAGCTCGGCATCGATGTTCCGCTCATCGGCCTGGCCAAGCGCCTGGAAGAAGTGTGGGTGCCGGGGGAGGAGTTCCCCGTCATCCTGCCGCGCACGTCACCTGCCCTCTACCTGCTCCAGCACCTGCGCGACGAGTCCCACCGCTTCGCCATCACCCACCACCGCAAGAAGCGCTCGGCAGGCCTGACCCGCTCCGTCCTGGACGGGATCCCCGGCCTGGGACCGGCTCGTCAGGCGGCCCTTCTGCGGGAATTCGGCTCGGTCACACGCATCCGCCAGGCCGACGCGGACGACATCACCCGTGTCAAGGGCATCGGACCGGCTTTGGCGGGTACTATCCTGGCTCACCTCAACAGTCCAGATACCAAGCAGTAGCGTGAGCTCACGGTGTGCTGGACTGGCGTCGACTCGAAAGGAAACCCCGTATGAGGATCTCCGCCCGCAACCAGCTGCCCGGCACTGTCGTATCCGTTGAGAAGGGCGCCGTCAACGGCGTCGTCAAGATCGAGGTCGCCCCCGGCGTCATCATCACCTCCTCCATCACCAACGCGGCCATCGAGGAGCTCGAGCTGGCAGAGGGCAAGAAGGCGGTCGCCGTCGTCAAGGCCTCCTCCGTCATGGTGGGCCTGCAGGACTGAGCAGGACTGAGTCGGTCTCACCGGCATCGGGGCTGTCCACGGGGGCATGGGGGCATCTCTCATCTCGTGCCAGTGGCCGCTCGCCCCTTCGCCATTCGGGGACGAACGGCTCATGGCACAATCGGTTCGTGGAGATACTGCGGGTGCTCAACAACAACGTCGTGCTCGCGCGCGACGAGATCGGGCGCGAGGTGATCCTGACTGGCCGAGGTCTCGGCTTTCAGCGTAAGCGCGGCCAGGACGTCGATGTCTCCCTCATCTCCCGCCGCTACATCCCGGCCGACAGCGCCCAGTCGGTGGCGGAGGTCATCGCCGGGATCCCGTTGGAGCGCTTGATACTCATCGAGCGGGTCTTCCGCAAGGCGGCCCGGGGCCTGAACACGGATGTTCCCTCCTCGACCCTGATCGCCGTCGTCGACCACATCAACCAGGCCATGGAGCGCGTCCGCCAAGGGCTGATCATGGACTATCCGCTGCGCGCCGAGGTCGCCCACCTGCATCCCGAGGAACTGCGGCTGGCAGAGGTCATGATCGAGGAGATCAACGCCGCGCAGGAGGTCCAGCTGCCTGGCGGTGAGGCTGTCGCACTGGCCCTCCACCTCTTCACCGCTGCCATCGGCGCTCCCTCGGCCCAGGCCGCCAGCGAGCAGTCGAGACTCATTGGTCAGGTCATGGGACTGCTGGAGAAGTCCTTTGGCGAAGCCTTCGACGTGGACTCCGTCAACGCTGCGCGCTTCGCGGTCCACCTGCGCTATTTCCTGGTGCGCGCACGCACCGCGGTACAGATCGAGGATGGTACGTCCTCCCTGGTCGCTGAGGCCCTGCGCGCCTCCGACCCCGATGCCTGCAGAGTGGCCCGGCGTATCAGGGATCTGCTGGAGATTCGCCTGAACACCACCGTCACCGATGATGAGACCGCCTACCTCGCCCTGCACCTCGCCCGGTTGATCTCCTCCCTCCCTCAGGCTACCCGAAGTGATGTGTAACACAGGACGCCGTCTTGTTTGCCGATCTGATTATTCATATCATTCGTAGCGGATTCCGTTGAGGGATTCACAGGATTGTGACCCGTCCGGGGCAAGACCTGAGACACGTCAGCGTTAAGGCGCTGCCATTGTCTCGGGTCTTTTTTGTTTCCTGGAAGTGGTCGCTCATTCAGGAGGACATCAATGGCGAAGGTCGACTATGCGGCGCTGGCGCCGCGGCTGCTGGACAATATCGGAGGCGAGGAGAACATCGCCTCCATGACCCACTGCGCAACCCGTATGCGATTCGTTCTCAGGGACGAGTCCAAGGCCTCGACCGAGGCCGTTAAAGCACTCGACGGCGTCGTCACTGTGGTGCAGGCCGGCGGCCAGTACCAGGTGGTCATCGGTAACGACGTGCCGCTGCTCTATGAAGAGCTGGACAGGCTCACCAACCTGACCGGCGATGACGAAGAATCGACCGGCAACGACGGCAACCTGTTCGACCGGTTCATCAAGATGGTCTCGGCCCTCATTAACCCCGTGGTGTGGACGCTTGCGGGAGCGGGCCTCATCAAGGCCTTTCTGACGCTGACAACGACGCTGGGGTGGCTGAAGGAGGACTCCACCACCCATACGATCCTCAATGCCGCAGGCGACTCGGCTCTGTACTTCCTGCCGATCCTGCTGGCCATCACCTCGGCGCGCTACTTCAAAGCCAATGAGATGACGGCCGTCGCCCTGGCCGGAGCCCTGGTGTATCCCGAGATCGTCGCGCTCAACGACGCCGGCGGCCCAGTCACCTTCTTCGGTGTCCCGGTGGTCATGGCCTCCTACACCTCCTCGCTCCTTCCAATCATTGTGGCCGTATGGTTCCAGTCCCGTCTGCAGCGCTGGCTGACCAAGATCCTTCCCTCATCCATCCGCAACTTCTCAGTTCCGTTGCTCGTGCTGCTCATCATGGTCCCCCTGACCCTCATCACTGTCGGCCCGGTAACGACCGCGGCGTCGAACGGCACCGCCTCATTGATGAACGCGCTTTTCGAACACGTGCCCTGGGTGGCGGGAGCCGTCATGGGAGCCTTCTGGCAGGTCTTCGTCATGTTCGGCGTGCACTGGGGGCTGGTGCCGGTCATGCTCGCCCAGTACAACGACCCGGGCTTCTCTCTCATGGCGGGGCCGATCTTCCCAGCCGTGCTGGCCCAGGCGGCCGCGACCCTCGGCGTCATGATCCGCACGCGAAGCATGAAGATGCGGGAGCTGGCCGGACCGGCCTCGCTGTCCGGGTTCCTGGCCGGCATTACCGAGCCCGGGATCTACGGTGTCAACCTGCCTCTCAAACGTCCCTTCCTCTACGGCTGCATCGGTGGTGCTGTGGGGGGCATCATTGTCGCAGCAGGAAACGGGGCAACTACCTCCTTCGTCTTCCCCTCCCTCATCGGTATTCCTGCGCTGATCAACCACGGAAACCTCGTCCTGGTCTTCATCGGTATGGCCGTCGCCGTCGTCATCTCCCTGGCTCTCACCCTCGTCCTCGGATTCAAGGATCCGGCCCCGGATGAGCCCTCCCCGGTCGTTTCCGAGGAGAGCGATGCCGAGCCCACCACCGTGCTCACCTCACCGATGAACGGATCCGCCATGCCGTTGGAGAACGTCGCCGACCCGGTCTTCTCCTCCGGTGCCCTCGGAAACGGCGTCGGCATCATTCCCTCCGACGGTCACGTCGTCGCGCCGGCATCGGGTACCGTCGTCACCGCCATGGAGTCCGGCCACGCCTACGGCATCAAGACCGACGACGGCGTCGAGATCCTCATCCACGTCGGCCTGGACACCGTCAATCTCAAGGGCGAGGGATTCACCCCCAACGTGAGCGCCGGTGAGCGAGTCGGGCGCGGCGAGCCTCTGGTAGACGTTGATCTCAAGGCGGTTCGCGATGCCGGATACGACCCCACCACGATCCTTGTCGTCACCAACACCGCCTCGCTGGGCGCCGTCGTCCCGATCGTCGATGGCGAGGTCACCACCAGTACCACCGTGGTTGAGATCGACCGCTGAACCGATACCTAACCGCTGAACCGAAGCAGAGAGAAACACATCAGGAGACAGCACATGACCGCCACGTCCACCACTTCCGAGAGCAATCTGAACTTCCCCGAAGGTTTCCTGTGGGGCGGGGCCACTGCCGCCAACCAGATCGAGGGCGCCTACAACGAGGGCGGCAAGGGCCTGTCCGTCCAGGACGTCATGCCCCGGGGCATCATGGCCCCGCCCACCCAGGCCCCCACACCGGACAACCTCAAGCTCGAGGCGATTGACTTCTACCACCGCTACGCCGAGGACATCGCCCTGCTGGCGGAGATGGGTTTCAAGGTCTTCCGCTTCTCCATCGCCTGGAGCCGCATCTTCCCTCTCGGCGACGAGACCGAGCCCAACGAGGAGGGACTCGCCTTCTACGACCGGGTCCTCGACGAGCTCGAGAAGCACGGGATCGAGCCACTGGTCACCATCAGCCACTACGAGACCCCGCTGCACCTGGCGCGCACCTACGACGGCTGGACCGACCGCCGCCTCATCGGCTTCTTCGAGCGCTACGCCCGCACCCTGTTCGAGCACTATGGCAAGCGGGTCAGGTACTGGCTCACCTTCAACGAGATCAACTCCGTGCTCCACGAACCCTTCCTGTCCGGCGGCATCGCCACGCCCAAGGACAGGCTCAGCGAGCAGGACCTCTACCAGGCCATCCACCACGAGCTCGTCGCCTCCGCGGCCGCAACCAGGATCGCCCACGATATCAACCCCGACATCCAGGTCGGCTGCATGATCCTGGCCGTGCCCACCTACCCGCTCACCCCCGACCCCCGGGACGTGTGGGCGGCCAAGCAGGCAGAGCGCGCCAACTACGCCTTCGGGGACCTCCACGTACGCGGCGAGTACCCCGGCTACCTGCGGCGGACCCTGCGGGACAAGGGCATCGAGCTGGAGATCACCGAGGAGGACCGCGCGCTGCTGCGGGAGCACACCGTCGACTTCGTCTCCTTCTCCTACTACATGTCCGTGTGCGAGACCGCCACCCAGTCGGCCGAGGCCGGCCGGGGCAACCTCATGGGTGGCGTGACCAATCCCACCCTTGAGGCCTCCGAGTGGGGATGGCAGATCGACCCGACGGGCCTGCGCACTATCCTCAACGACTACTGGGACCGCTGGGGCAAGCCCCTGTTCATCGTCGAGAACGGCCTGGGAGCCAAGGATGTTCTCGTTGACGGCCCCAACGGCCCCACGGTCGAGGACGACTACCGCATCGCCTACATGAACGACCACCTGGTCCAGGTCGCCGAGGCCATCGCCGACGGCGTCGAGGTCCTGGGCTACACCTCCTGGGGCTGCATCGACCTGGTCTCGGCCTCCACCGCCCAGATGTCCAAGCGGTACGGGTTCATCTACGTGGACCGCGACGACGACGGCAACGGCACCCTGGCCCGCTACCGCAAGAAGTCCTTCGGCTGGTACCGCGACGTCATCGCCTCCAACGGCGCCTGCCTCGTGCCTCCGACGCACGAACCGCCGCGGGCGTAGCCACTGAGACTCCGCGGCCCGGGCGGCCGGCTCAGACGCTGGGACGAATCGCCTGGGCCGCGGCCCGGGCCCGGTCGACGGCGACCTCGACCTCGTCAGCGCAGGCCACTACGACGCCCAGGCGTCGACCCGGGTGGGCCTCGGGCTTGCCGAACAGCCGCAGATCCACCCCGTCCTGCGCAAGCGCCTCCTCCAGGCCGGCGAAGCTCACGCCCTCACCAGGAGCGGACTCGCCCGTCGCCTTGATGGTCACCGAGGCACCGGGGGAGCGCAGCGTCGTGTCCACGGGCAGCCCCAGCAGAGCACGGGCGTGCAGCTCGAACTCGCTCAGGCGCTGACTCGCCAGCGTCACCAGGCCGGTGTCATGGGGGCGCGGTGAGACCTCGGAGAAGAGGACGTCCTGGCCGCAGATGAACATCTCCACCCCGAACAGACCCCAGCCGCCCAGCGCCGTGGTCACGGACTCAGCCACTTGCTGTGCCCGCTCCAGGGCCACCGGGCTCAGGTGCTGCGGCTGCCAGGACTCCACATAGTCCCCATCGACCTGCCGGTGCCCGATCGGCTCGCAGAAGTTCGTCACCGTCTCCCCGGTGCCGGGATGACGCCAGCGCACCGTGAGCAGAGTGATCTCGGTGTCGAAACGCACGAAGCCCTCCACAATGACCCGGCCCCGATCGACCCGCCCGTCGGCCGCCGCATAGCGCCAGGCCGCCTCCAGGCCCTGCGGCCCGCGCGCCACCGACTGGCCGTGGCCCGACGAGGACATGACCGGTTTGACCACGCACGGAAAGCCCACTCGCTGAGCCCCCGCCCGCAGCTCGTCCAAGGAGGAGGCGAAGGCGTAGGGACTGGTCGCCAGCCCCAGCTCCTCGGCGGCCAGGCGGCGGATGCCCTCACGATTCATCGTCAGCTGTACCGCACGGGCGGTCGGCACCACCCGCACCTCACCGGCATCCTCCAGGGCCGCCAGGGCATCGGTGGCCAGCGCCTCGATCTCCGGGACGACGATCGTGGCGCCGCTGGCACGGATGGCGGCCGTCAGCGCCTCGGAGTCGCTCATGTCCACCGTCAGGGCGTTGTGCGCCACCTGCTGGGCCGGAGCCCCCTCATAGCGGTCGATCGCCGTGACCTCCACCCCCAGGCGGGTCAGAGCGATCGCCACCTCCTTGCCGATCTCACCGGCGCCCAGCAACGCCACCTTCGTCGCGCTGCTGGTCCAGGGCGTGCCCAGCACCGGGGCTGCGGACTGGTGCGTCGCAGTCTCCTGGGACGCGCACCGGGGCGAGCGGGCCTGGTCGGACATGGGGGAGGAGCTCATGGGGCCTCCTGACGTCTGGCGCCGAGAACCGGCGGCAGTGAGTACTGGCAACGATGAAACGCTACCGGTAAACCGGCGTCGGCGACGGGCGGGCCGAGCTGGACGTGCGATGCTTGGGGCATGCATGACGAGCGCCGCCCTCAGCCCTCCTCCGGCAAGCGCCAGCGGCTTCAGGACACGGTTCCCATCGAGATCCCCGCCCTCGATGAGGCCACACCTCCGGTTCCCCCGGCAGAACGTCCCGAGATGATCATTGTCACGGGAATGTCCGGGGCGGGGCGCTCGCGCGCGGCCAACGCGCTGGAGGACCTCGACTGGTACGTCGTGGACAACCTGCCGCCCCAGCTGCTGCCGGCCCTGTCGGGAATGATGACGACGGTCGGTGCCGGGGTGCACCGGCTCGCCGCGGTGGTCGACGTGCGCAGTCGCGAGTTCTTCTCCCACTTCATGGACTATCTGCGCCAGGTCCGCAACAACGGCACCGACGTGAGGCTCATCTTCCTGGACGCCTCCGACGCCGTGCTGGTCAGACGCTTCGAGTCCTCCCGCAGACCCCACCCGTTGCAGGGCAGCGGCTCAGTCCTCGACGGGATCGAGCACGAGCGCACTCTCCTGGGGGGACTGCGGGGCGTGGCCGACAGCGTCATCGACACCTCCGACTACTCCGTCCACGACCTCGCCCGGCGGGTGCGCGAGCTCGTGGCGCACGAGTCCGACCTGGCCCTGCGTATCAACGTCATGTCCTTCGGGTTCAAGTACGGCATTCCCCTGGACGCCGACCACGTCCTGGACGTGCGCTTCATCCCCAACCCCTACTGGGTCTCCGAGCTGCGCCACCTCACTGGACGTGACGCACCGGTGGCCGACTACGTCTTCGCCCAGAAGGGTGCGGCGGCCTTCGTCGACGGGTACGCCGACCTGCTCATCCCCGCGCTCCCGCAGTACATCGATGAGCTCAAGCCTCACGTTACTCTGGCTGTGGGCTGCACCGGCGGCAAGCACCGCTCCGTGGCCTCGGCCGAGAGGCTCGGGGCCAGATTGAGGCGGGCAGGTTTCGAGGTCGTCGTCCAGCACCGCGATCTGGGACGGGAGTAGGCAGTGGGAACGACGATCGATGCGGCGGGCTGGCCCCGACGTGGCGAGGAGGGACCGGCCGTCGTCGCCCTGGGAGGCGGGCACGGTCTGTCCGCCACGCTCCGGGCACTGCGCCACGTCACCCACCGACTCACCGCCGTCGTCACCGTCGCCGACGACGGAGGCTCCTCGGGACGCCTGCGCCGGGAGTTCGACTGCCTGCCACCAGGAGACCTGAGAATGGCGCTGGCATCGCTCTGCGAGGACTCCGAGTGGGGCCTCACCTGGCGAGACGTGCTCCAGCACCGTTTCGAGGGGCAGGGCGAGCTCGACAATCACGCCCTGGGGAACCTGCTCATCCTGGCCCTGTGGCAGCTGCTGGGGGACGATGTCGCCGGGCTTGACTGGGTGGGGCGTCTGCTGACGATCCACGGCCGCGTCGTGCCCATGTCCTCCTCACCCCTGGTCATTGAGGCCGACATCGTCTCCGGGGGGAACCGGCGCCGGGTCAGCGGGCAGGTGGCGGTGGCCTCGGCCCGCGGACGTCTGGAGAACGTGGTGATGGTTCCCGAGGACGCCGACGCCCACCCCGAGGCGTTGCGTGCCATCGATGAGGCGGAATGGGTGGTCCTGGGGCCCGGCTCCTGGTACACCTCAGTGCTCCCGCACCTCATCCTGCCGTCCATGCGTCGCGCGCTGGTCAACACCTCGGCCCGCAAGGTCGTGGTCCTCAACCTCTCCGTTCAGCAGGGCGAGACCGACGGGATGACCAGCGCTGATCATCTTCGGGTCCTGAGCCAGTACGCGCCCGACCTACGCCTGGACGTGGTGCTGGCCGACCCCTCCACCGTTGAGGACGTCTCCGACCTTGAGGCCGTGGCTGCAACTATGGGGGCCACTGTCGTCCTGCGACAGGTGCGCACCGGCGAAGCCCTGTGCCACCACGACCCGCTGCGCCTGGCAGCCGCCTTCCGTGACGCCTTCGAGGGGGCGCTGGGGGACGTCGCCGATCTCAGCTAACGTCATGGCATGTGATGCTGGACTCATTGAAGAGTCCTGCTGCCCGTGATCGTCCATAATTCTCGGCGGCCGCTTCCAGCCGGCTGCCGGGTGCTGCGGCTAAGAATTCTCCATTGATACGCCTCGGGCGCCGTATGACATCGCCCTGACGTCTCAGCCGCTTGGCCCGTGCTCCTTCGAGCAGCGCCTCGCCAGAGCCCGGGACGCCCCGGCAACGGCCGCAGCCTCAACCATGTCGCCAGTCCCGAATCACGAACCCCGACCACGAGGAGCCCGCCCATGTCGCTGACGGTCACCGTCAAGGATGAGCTTGCGCTCGTCGCCACTGAGAACGCCGCCCAACGACGGGCCGAGGTCTCCGCGATGCTGCGCTTCGCCGGAGGGCTCCATATCGTCTCCGGGCGCATCGTCGTCGAGGCCGAGCTCGATCACGGGGGAGCCGTGCGCCGGCTGCATCAGCACCTCAAGGAGCTCTACGGGATGGAGCCCGAGGTGATGGTGGTCCAGGGAGGATCCCTGCACCGAGGATCTCGCTACGTGCTGCGAGTGACCAAACGTGGCAAGGATCTGGCCCGGCTGTCCGGGCTGGTCGACGACCGAGGCCGGCCGGTACGGGGCATGCCGGTGGCGGTCATTCAAGGCGGGCGCAACGCTGCCGCTGCCGCCTGGCGCGGAGCCTTCCTGGCCCGCGGTTCCCTGACCGAGCCCGGCCGGTCCTCCTCCTTGGAGGTCACCTGTCCCGGCTCCGAGGCCGCACTGGCCCTGGTCGGGGCCGCGCGACGCTTCGACATCTCCGCCAAGGCCCGAGAGGTGCGTGGGGCCGACCGCGTCGTCGTTCGTGACGGTGAGGCCATCGGCGTTCTCCTGGAGCGGATGGGGGCGCCGGAGGCCTTCAAGGTGTGGGCCGAGCGCCGATCCCGGCGCGAGTCGCGGGGCACCGCCAACCGGCTGGCCAACTTCGACGACGCCAACCTGCGCCGTTCGGCCCGCGCCGCCGTGGCCTCGGGGGCCCGTGTCGAGCGCGCCTTCGAGATCCTGGGGGACGACGTTCCCGCCCACCTGCTTCAGGCCGGCCGCCTGCGGGTCGCGCACAAGCAGGCATCCCTGGAGGAGCTCGGGCAGCTCTCCGACCCGCAGCTGACCAAGGATGCCGTGGCCGGGCGTATCCGGCGACTCCTGGCCATGGCGGACAAGCAGGCCCACGAGCTGGGCATCCCCGACACTGAGTCGGTCCTCACCCAGGAGATGCTCGAGCCCTGAGCTGAGATGGGACCTCGGTCCTTGCCTCCGGGGTGTCCGATGGTCTTCGCCCCCCTCGGATTGGCTTGTGCATCACAGTGTTCGCCCGTGGCGTGGTCTGTGACTCCCAGCGCCTGCCCAGTGTGACTAGACTCGGCCGTACCGGAGCCGATTCGGATGTGAGCTGAAGAAGTTCCGGCAGCACACCCCGTGTGTGAGAAGAGCCCAGCAACCGTGCGCCGCCAACCGGCGCACTAGGAGGACACAAAGTGACCACCCGCGTTGGTATTAACGGCTTCGGCCGGATCGGCCGCAACTTCTTCCGTGCCGCCCTCGAGCAGGGCGCCGACATCGAGGTTGTCGCCGTCAACGACCTGACGGACAACAAGACCCTGGCCCACCTGCTCAAGTACGACTCTATCCTCGGTCGTTTCGACGGCGAGGTCTCCTACGACGAGGATGGCATCACCGTCAACGGCAAGCACATCAAGGTGCTCGCTCAGCGCAACCCCGCCGACCTGCCCTGGGGCGACCTGGGCGTCGAGGTCGTCGTGGAGTCCACCGGCTTCTTCACCGACGGCGAGAAGGCCAAGGCCCACATCGACGGTGGTGCCAAGAAGGTCGTCATCTCCGCTCCCGCCAAGAACGTCGACGGCACCTTCGTCATGGGTGTCAACGAGGGCGACTACGACAACGCCACGATGAACATCGTGTCCAACGCCTCGTGCACCACCAACTGCCTCGCCCCCCTGGCCAAGGTTCTCCACGAGAACTTCGGCATCGAGCGCGGCATCATGACCACCATCCACTCCTACACGGGTGACCAGCGCGTCCTCGACGCTCCGCACAAGGACCTCCGCCGTGCTCGCGCCGCCGCGCTGAACATGATCCCCACCAAGACCGGTGCCGCCCAGGCCGTGGCCCTCGTCCTGCCCGCCCTCAAGGGCAAGTTCGACGGTCTGGCCGTGCGCGTCCCCACCCCGACCGGCTCGCTGACCGACCTGACCTTCATCGCTGAGAAGGAGGTCTCCGTCGAGGCCGTCAAGGCCGCCGTCAAGGCCGCTGCCGAGGGTGAGCTCAAGGGCGTTCTCGAGTACACCGAGGACCCGATCGTCTCCACCGACATCGTGAGCAACCCGCACACCTCGATCTTCGACGCCACCGAGACCAAGGTCATCGGCAACCTCGTCAAGGTCCTCTCCTGGTACGACAACGAGTGGGGCTACTCCAACGCCCTGGTCCGCCTGACCGCCCTGGTCGGCTCCAAGCTCGCCTGAGACCAGACCGAGAGCATGACTCTCTAGAAGACGGCGCCCGCGCCACGCTATGCGTGCGCGGGCGCCGTCCGTCCCACACCCACACCATCACCCACAACCGATGAGAGGCTTCATGAAGACCATCGAGTCCCTGGGCGACCTCAAGGGCAAGCGAGTCCTGGTCCGCTCCGACTTCAACGTGCCGCTGGACGCCGACAAGAACATCACCGACGACGGCCGTATCCAGGCCGCTCTGCCCACCCTGCGTGCCCTGCTCGACGCCGGCGCCAAGGTGATCATCACCGCCCACCTGGGACGCCCCAAGGGGCAGGTCAACCCCGACTACTCCCTGGCTCCTGTCGCCAAGCGCCTCGCCGAGGTCACCGGCGTCAAGGTGACCCTCGCCGAGGACACCGTGGGCGAGTCCGCCAAGGCCGCCGTCGCCGCAGCCGGTGACGGTGAGATCGTCCTGCTGGAGAACGTGCGCTTCAACGCCGCTGAGACCTCCAAGGACGACGCTGAGCGCGAGGCCTTCGCCGCCGAGCTCGCCGCCCTGGCCGACGTCTTCGTCTCCGACGGCTTCGGCGTCGTGCACCGCAAGCAGGCCTCCGTCTACGACGTCGCCAAGCTGCTGCCCTCCGCAGCCGGCCTGCTCGTCGTCAAGGAGATCGAGTCCCTGGGACGCGCGGTCAACGACCCCGAGCGCCCCTACACCGTGGTGCTCGGCGGTTCCAAGGTCTCCGACAAGCTCGGCGTCATCTCCAACCTGCTGGGCAAGGCCGACCGTCTCCTCATCGGTGGCGGCATGGCCTACACCTTCCTGGCCGCCCAGGGCCACGAGGTGGGCACCTCCCTGCTGGAGAAGGACCAGATCGACACCGTCAAGGGCTACCTGGAGACCGCCAAGGCCAACGGCGTCGAGCTGCTGCTGCCCGTCGACACCGTCGTGGCCCCGACCTTCGCCGCGGACGCCCCCGCCACCGTGGTGCCCGCCGACGGGCTGCCCGCCGACCAGATGGGGCTGGACATCGGCCCTCAGACGCGACAGATCTTCGCCGACGCCATCGCCACCTCCAAGACCGTGGTGTGGAACGGCCCCATGGGTGTCTTCGAGTTCCCGGCCTTCGCCGAGGGCACCAAGGCCGTGGCCAAGGCGATCTCCGAGTCCGACGCCTTCTCCGTCATCGGCGGTGGCGACTCCGCCGCGGCCGTGCGCACGCTTGGCTTCGATGAGGCCACGTTCTCCCATATCTCCACCGGCGGCGGCGCCTCCCTCGAGCTCCTCGAGGGCAAGACCCTGCCCGGTATCGCAGTGCTCAACGACTGAAGGAAGGCAACCCAGATGAGTAACCGCACCCCGCTCATGGCGGGCAACTGGAAGATGAACCTCGACCACCTCGAGGCCAACCACCTCGTCCAGGGCCTGGCCATGGAGCTCAAGGACCACGACCACGACTACGCCAAGTGCGAGGTCCTCGTGATCCCGCCCTTCACGGACATCCGTACCGTGCAGACCGTCGTTGAGGCCGACTCCCTGAGCATCAAGTACGGTGCCCAGGACGTCTCCATCCACGACAACGGTGCCTACACCGGTGAGATCTCCACCGAGATGCTCACCAAGCTCGGTGTCAGCTACGTGGTCATGGGCCACTCCGAGCGCCGTGAGTACCATGGCGAGTCCGATGCCCTCGTGGGGGCCAAGGCCCGTAAGGTGCTCGATGCCGGTATGACCCCCATCCTGTGCTGCGGCGAGGCCCTCGAGATCCGCAAGGCCGGCACCCACGTCGACTTCGTCCTGGGGCAGATCCGCGCCGCCCTGGAGGGATGGAGCGGCGAGGACGTCGCTAAGATCGTCATCGCCTACGAGCCCATCTGGGCCATCGGCACCGGCGAGACCGCCACCGCCGAGGACGCCCAGGAGGTGTGCGGAGCGATCCGCGAGGCCCTGCGCGCCGACTACGGTGACGCCACTGCCGACGCCACCCGCATCCTCTACGGCGGCTCCGCCAAGCCCGGCAACATCAAGGAGCTCATGGCCCAGCCCGACGTCGATGGTGCGCTCGTCGGTGGAGCCTCCCTCAAGGCGGACTCCTTCGCCGCCATGGCGGGCTTCTACGCCTGAGCGACCCGAGCCGCGACGAAGGAGCCGAGTAATCGTCTTCCCGTAGCGTCTCACCGCTCGCCGCCCGGGTCCCGGACACCTCACACCCCGAGGTGTCCGGGACCCTGTGCGTTGCAGGTAGACTGCCGTGCGGACAGGTGGGGGCGCGGGCCCTGACAGGAGTTGCGCCGGGCCCAGCCGGAGCGTGAGGCCCCCGCAGCAAGACGGAACCAACAACGAAGGGAACGTGACGTGAACGTAGTGCGTATCGTCCTTCAGGTGCTGCTCGTCCTCTCGAGCTTCTTCCTCATCATGTCGATCCTCCTGCACAAGGGAAAGGGCGGAGGACTGTCGGATATGTTCGGCGGCGGTATCTCCTCCTCGGCCGGGTCCTCCGGCGTGGCCGAGCGCAACCTCGACCGCATCACGGTGGCGGTGGCTGTCATCTGGACGATCACGATCGTCGGGCTCGGCCTGGTCGCCAAGCTCGGCTGAGCGTCGGCGGATTCCGACGAGCACAGCGCACACGACGGAGCCGACCGTCGATACCGCCCCCGATCCGCGTGGCGACGTCCTGGACCGGGGGCTGCGCGGTTATCTCGCCCACCTGCGTGTTGAGCGCGGGCTGAGCCCCCACACCCTGAGCGCCTACGAGCGCGACCTCGGCCGCTACCTGCGCTACCTGAGGAGCGCCGGCATCTCGGCCCCGCAGGAGGTCAGCCGCAACGACGTGGCCGGCTTCCTGGAGGTCCTGCGCACCGGCTCCGACGGCGCCCGCCCGCTGGCGTCGTCGTCGGCATCCAGAACCGTCACCGCCGTGCGAGGCTGGCACAAGTTCCTCCTGGCCGAGGGCACCACCTCCCAGGATCCCTCGGCCACCGTGCGCCCTCCCCAACCCGGAAGGCGCCTGCCCAAGGCCTTAGGGATCGATGAGGTCCGCCGCCTCCTGGAGGCCGCCGGCGTTGACGACTCCCCGGTGAGCCTGCGCGACCGGGCGCTGCTGGAGGTCCTCTACGCCACCGGCGCCCGCATCTCCGAGGCGGTGGGGCTCGTCGTCGACGACCTCGACACCGACTCCCGGCTGCTGAGACTGTTCGGCAAGGGACGCAAGGAACGCCTGGTCCCCATGGGGACCTACGCCCGGGAGGCGCTGGACGCCTACCTGGTGCGAGGCCGACCGGTCCTGGCTGAGAAGGGCAGGGGAGTGCCGCAGGTCTTCCTCAACACCCTGGGCAGGCCCCTGAGTCGGCAGAGCGCCTGGGCCGTCCTGCAGCAGGCCGCTGAGCGGGCCGGGCTCATCGGGACGGACTGCGCCGACGAGCGACGCATCTCCCCCCACACCCTGCGCCACTCCTTCGCCACGCATCTGCTGGCGGGAGGGGCGGACGTGCGTGTCGTCCAGGAGATGCTCGGACACGCCTCGGTCACCACCACCCAGATCTACACGAAGGTCACCGTCGACCACCTGCGGGAGGTCTACGCCACCAGCCACCCGCGGGCTCTGGCCTGATCACCGAGCCCGTCGCCGCAGGCCGTGCTCCCGGTCCGCGGTGGGGGAAGCCTGAGTGCGCACCTGGTCGCGCCTGAAAGCAGGGTCCTGTCCGGGTGTTCTCTGGCGTGTCCCGTCTGAACTGGGTGATGTCGGTCGGCTTTCGACTAGGCTGGACGACGTGAATGACTCCATCCAGCCAGGCCTGATCGACAACCCCGGCACCGACGAGAACGAGGGGAAGGACTTCCCCGTTCCCGCGCCGCTGGAGTCGCACGGACCCGCTCGGGTCATCTCCATGTGCAACCAGAAGGGCGGCGTCGGCAAGACCACGACGACGATCAACCTCGGTGCGGCGCTGGCCGAGCTGGGGCGCAAGGTCCTCATCGTCGACTTCGACCCCCAGGGAGCGGCCTCGGCCGGCCTGGGCATCAACGCTCACGAGCTCGACTCCACCATCTACGACCTGCTCGTCGCCAGCCGTCCGGACATCCGCACGGTCATCCACGAGACCACGGTGGAGGGACTGGACATCGTCCCGGCCAATATCGACCTGTCCGCCGCCGAGGTGCAGCTCGTCAACGAGGTCGCCCGCGAGCAGGCCCTCAAGCGGGTGCTGCGCCCGGTTCTCGACGAGTACGACGTGATCCTCGTGGACTGCCAGCCCTCGCTCGGACTGCTGACCATCAACGCCCTGACCGCCTCCCACGGCGTCATCATCCCGCTGGAGACCGAGTTCTTCGCCCTGCGCGGGGTGGCGCTCCTGGTGGAGACCGTCGAGCGCGTCAAGGATCGTCTCAACGCCACCCTGGAGATCGACGGCATCCTCGCCACCATGGTGGACTCCCGCACCCTGCACTCCCGGGAGGTGCTCGAGCGCCTCGAGCAGGCCTTCGGCGAGCAGCTCTTCGACACGCGCATCCGGCGCACGATCAAGTTCCCGGACGCCTCCGTGGCCAATGAGCCGATCACCAGCTACGCGCCCTCCCACCCCGGTGCGGACGCCTACCGCCGGCTGGCCCGCGAGGTCATCGCCCGCGGCGATGTCGCCTGAGCCGGCGGAGCAGGGGCCGCCCCGGCTGCCCGGATTCAGTGTCACGCTGCCCCAGTTCGAGGGGCCCTTCGACCTGCTACTGAGCCTTATCGCCCGCAAGCGGCTCGACGTCACCGAGCTGGCGCTGGCCGAGGTGACCGACGACTTCATCGCCCACATGCGCTCGGACTGGGACCTGGGGCGCGCATCGGAGTTCATTGTCGTGGCCTCCACCCTCCTGGCGCTCAAGGCCCACCGCCTTCTGCCCCATGACGAGGACGAGGAGGAGCCCGACCTCGAGCTGCTCGAGGCCCGTGACCTGCTCTTCGCCCGGCTCCTGCAGTACCGGGCCTTCAAGGAGGCCGCAGCGGCCTTCCGTCACCGGGCGGAGACCTCCGCACGCAGCCACCCCCGCATCGTCGCCCTGGAACCGCATCTGGCGGCGCTGCTGCCCAGGCTCGTGGCCACCATCACCCCTGAGGAGCTGACCCGGCTGGCAGTGGGCGCCTTCACCCGGCCCACGGATCCGGGCGTCCAGACCGTCCACCTGCACGAGCGGGTACCGGTCGGTGAACAGCTGAGCCTCATCGCCCTCAGGCTGCGCAGTCACGGAACCCTGACCTTCACCCAGATCATTGAGGACGCTGAGCGCACCGCCGTCGTGGTGGCCCGCTTCCTGGCGCTGCTCATTCTCCACCGGCAGGGCATCGCCGAGCTGGACCAGACCGAGGCCATGGGCGAGATCACCGTGACCTGGTGCGGCGGCCAGGACGACCCGACCGGCATGATGACCTCTGAGAACCTCACTGAGCTCGAGGAGGAATTCGTATGAGCGAGGCCGCCGGGTCGCAGCTGCGTAGCGCCGCTGAGGCCATCCTCATCGTCGCCGATGAACCGGTGACCACCACCGCGATCGCCGAGGCCCTCGGCATTGAGGAGAGCGCCTGCGAGGAGCTGCTTGAGGACCTGGCCGCCGAGTACCGCGGAGAGGCGCCCGGCAGCCGTGCTCACGGATTCCTCCTACGACGAGCAGCAGGCGGGTGGCGCTTCGCCTCCGTGCCCGAGCACGCCGACCTCATCGAGCAGTTCATCATCGGCGGCGCCACCGCACGCCTGAGCCAGGCCGCGCTGGAGACCCTGGCCGTCGTCGCCTACCGGCAGCCGGTCACCCGGGGGCGCGTCGCACAGATCCGCGGGGTCAATGTCGACGGCGTCATGCGCACCCTGCACGCCCGCGGCCTCATTGAGGAGGCCGGTGCCGAGGCCTCTGGTGCGATCCTGTACCAAACCACGGGGGACTTCCTGGAGTACCTGGGAATCGACTCCCTGGACGAGCTGCCGCCCCTGGCTCCCTACCTCCCTCGCGTCGAGGCGCTGGGGGAGATCGTCGAACAGGCCGATGAGATGGCCGGTAGGAGGACCCCATGACCCCGAGGAACCGCCACTCCCGCACCGAGTCCGTGCCCCACAGCGACTTCGGGGCGCAGGAGTTCTACGACGAGGACGACCTCGAGGAGCTCGACGAGCGGGCCGACGCCGCCGACCTGGCCGCCTTCGACGCCGAGGCCATCGACGAGGATGAGGAGTCCCGTCTGCTTCAGATGCGTGAGCGCACCACCAAGGGCGGCCAGGACGACCCGCACGTCTCCTCCGGGCAGCGGCTTCAGAAGGTCCTGGCCCACGCCGGGGTCGCCTCGCGCCGCGCCTGCGAGCAGCTCATCGCCGACGGCCGCGTCAGCGTCGACGGCGTCACTGTCACCGAGCCGGGCGTCAGGGTGGACCCGCTGACCCAGGAGATCCGCGTTGACGGAAGCCGAATCCTCACCAACCCCGAGCTCATCACTCTCATGCTCCACAAACCGGCCGGGGTCGTCACCACCATGGAGGACCCCGAGGGCCGCCCGACCGTGGCCCAGTACGGACGCGACTACCTGGCCGAGCACCCCGAGCTGCCCGACTCGCTGCGCCTGGTGCACGTCGGCCGCCTCGATACCGAGACCGAGGGGCTGCTCCTGCTGTCCAATGACGGCGAGCTCTCCCACCGGCTCATGCACCCCAGCTTCGAGATCGCCAAGACCTATGTCGCCATCGTCGAGGGACAGGTAGAGCCCTGGGTTCCGCGCAAGCTGCGGCGCGGCATCGAGCTGGAGGACGGTGAGGCCAAGGCGGACCGGGTCACCGTCAAGGACTCCGGGCCGCGCGGCTCCATCGTCGAGATCACCCTTCACTCCGGCAAGAACCGCATCGTGCGACGCATGCTGGACGCCGTCGGCCACCCGGTGACGCGACTGGCGCGCACCAGGCTGGGACCGCTGCGGCTGGGCAACCTGCGCCCCGGCCAGACCCGCCCCCTCAGCGGCGAGGAGATCGCCGCGCTGCAGCAGGAGGTCGGGCTGTGAGCACGAGCGAGCCGTCCACGTCAGTCTCCACGCGAGGTCCGGTGCTCATCGTCGGCACGGGACTGCTGGGCACCTCGCTCGCCCTGGCGCTGCGGACGGCGGGTGTTGAGGTCCAGCTCGCCGACACCTCGCCCACCTCCCTGGCCCTGGCCCGAGACATGGGGGCGGGAGCGCTTCACGGCGAGGACAGCCCCGAGCCGCAGGTCGTCGTCGTGGCCACGCCGCCCGACGTGACCGCCGACGTCGTCGTCGCACAGCTGAGCGCCCACCCCAGTGCCGTGGTCACTGACGTCGCCTCCGTCAAGGAGCGGGTCGTCACCGAGGTCCGGGCCCGGGCGGGAGCCGAGGCGCGCAGGTACATCGGATCCCACCCGATGGCGGGCCGGGAGCGCTCAGGCGCCGGCGCCGCCGACTCCGACCTCTTCGCCGGGCGCCCCTGGGTGGTTGTTGGCCAGGACTCCGATCCGCAGGCGGAGCTGGTCATCAGGAACCTGGCGGTCGATGTGGGCGCCACCCCGGTGCGCATGGGGGCGGCGGAGCACGACGCCGCCGTCGCCGCCGTCTCCCACATGCCCCAGCTCGTTTCCTCACTCGTGGCCGCCCGGCTGGAGGAGCTGGGGGAGGGGGCCCTGGCCCTGTCGGGGCAGGGCCTTCGTGACGTCACCCGGATCGCGGCCTCGGATCCCAGGCTGTGGTCGGCCATCATCGTGGGCAACGCCGGGCCCGTGGTCGACCTGCTGCGCCGGATCAGTGATGACCTCAGCGCGCTGATCACGGGGATCGAGGCGGCCGTCTGCGATCCGGACGGCCCGGAGCACACGGCCCCGGGAGCGGCACGTGTGGTCGCTCCCGGGGCCGTCGGCGCGGTCACCGACGTCATGACCCGGGGAAACCTTGGTCGGGCACGCATTCCCGGCAAGCATGGCGGGGCGCCGCGCCGCTACACCGAGGTCCAGGTCCTGGTACCCGACGCCGCCGGCGAGCTGGGCAGGCTCTTCTCGGATGTCGGCGCCGCCGGTGTCAACATCGAGGACTTCTCCCTGGAGCACTCGGCCGGGCAGAGCGCCGGTATCGCCCTCATCTCCGTCCTACCGGCGGCCGCCCTACGGCTGGAGGAGGCGCTGGACGCCCGAGGCTGGCGCGTCGTGGCGGGCTGAAAGCGGATCAATGTGCCGCGCAGACCCGCCTGTGTCAGTACTCATGGGGGCCTGATCCGCAGTACCGCGCCGGAGTGTGGGACGCTTGCCCCAGTTCATGACCGGAAATCGGACCCTGATGGAGGGCACCATGGGAATCGTCGTTGCGATCGACGGACCGAGCGGATCGGGCAAGTCCACCGTATCGCGGAGTGTCGCCGCCGAGCTGGGACTGGCCTACCTGGACACCGGTGCCATGTACCGGGCCGCCGCCTGGTGGTGCGAGCACGAGGGGATCGACCTGGACGACGAGGTCGCCGTCGCCGAGGCCGTCGCCGCCATGCCCCTGCACATGGGGCTGGATCCCGAGCACCCCACCTTCACCGTGGACGGCACGGACGTATCGACCGCGATCCGCGACCCGCACATCGCCACCGTCGTCTCGAAGGTCGCCACCAACCTCGAGGTGCGCGCCGAGCTGGCGCGCCGCCAGCGCGATATCATCCGCTTCGAGGCGACCGGGCAGGCCGGGTCCTTCTCCGAGGGCGCCGGAATCGTGGCCGAGGGGCGTGACATCACCACCGTCATCGCACCCGACGCCGACGCCCGCCTGCTGGTGACCGCCTCGGAGGAGGCCCGCCTGGCCCGCCGCGCCGGGGACCTGGAAGCTGCCGGCAAGCAGGTCGACGCCGCCGCCCTGCGCGACCAGGTGGTGCGCCGCGACCGCGATGATGCCACGGTCTCCCAGTTCCTCACCGCACCCGAGGGCGTCACCCTGGTGGACACCTCGGAGCTGACCCTGGAGCAGTCCGTCGAACGGGTCCTGGACCTGGTGGAGGAGGCTGCCGACGCCGCCGCCCAGCGGGACGCCGAGGAGGACCTGCGGGCCCAGGCCATGCGCGCGGGCCTGGCCGACTACGAGCTCGATGAGGAGGACCTCGCCCTCCTGGAGGCCGACGACGGCCTGCCCACCGGTGACGGCGTCGAGCCCGGGCTGCCGGTCCTGGCCGTTGTCGGTCGGCCCAACGTGGGCAAGTCAACGCTGGTCAACCGGGTCTTGGGTCGCCGTGAGGCCGTCGTCCAGGACACCCCCGGTGTCACCCGCGACCGGGTCTCCTACCCCGCGGAGTGGGCCGGGCGCCGCTTCACCATCGTTGACACCGGCGGCTGGGAGGTGGACGTGGCCGGCCTCGACGCCGCCGTGGCCACCCAGGCCGAGGTCGCCGTGGAGATGGCCGACGCCGTCCTGCTGGTCGTCGACGCCCAGGTCGGCATCACCGAGACCGACGCCCGCGTGGTGCGGATGCTGCGCCGCAGCGGCAAGCCGGTGGTCCTGGCCGCCAACAAGGTCGACTCCCCGGCCCAGGAGGGGGACGCCGCCGCCTTGTGGAACCTGGGGCTGGGCGAGCCCTTCCCGGTCTCTGCCCTGCACGGCCGGGGCAGCGGCGAGGTCCTCGACGCCGTCATGGAGGTCCTCCCGGAGGTCTCCGCCGTGGCCGCCGCAGCGCCTGAGGGGGACCTGCACCGCATCGCCCTCGTGGGGCGGCCCAACGTCGGCAAGTCCTCGCTGCTGAACTCCATAGCGGGCAGGGAGCGCGTCGTCGTCAACGAGACCGCGGGCACCACCCGTGACCCGGTCGACGAGATCATCGAGCTCGACGGGCGTCAGTGGGTCTTCGTCGACACTGCAGGGATCCGCCGGCGCGTCAAGCAGTCGCGGGGCGCCGACTACTACGCGGTGCTGCGCACGCAGGGCGCCATCGACAAGGCCGAGGTCGCCGTGGTCCTCCTGGACGCCTCCGAGCCGATCAGTGAGCAGGACGTGCGCGTGGTTCAGCAGGCCGTCGACGCCGGCCGCGCCCTGGTGCTGGTCAACAACAAGTGGGACCGGGTGGACGAGGAGCGTCAGAAGATGCTCCTGTGGGAGGTCGAGCACGACCTGGCCCACGTCTCCTGGGCCCCCCACATCAACCTGGCCGCCCGGACCGGCTGGCACACCAACCGGCTCGTGCGCGCCCTCGACGCCGCCCTGGAGGGCTGGACCACGCGCGTGCCCACGGGCCGGCTCAACGGCTTCCTGGGCCAGCTGCAGTCGGCCACCCCGCACCCGGTGCGCGGCGGCAAGCAGCCCCGCATCCTCTTCGCCACCCAGGTCCAGGTGGCCCCGCCCCGGATCGTCATCTTCACCACCGGCTTCCTCGACGCCGGCTACCGGCGCTTCATCGAGCGCCGCCTGCGCGAGGAGTTCGGCTTCACCGGCACCCCCATCCAGATCGGGGTGCGCGTGCGCGAGAAGCGCCAGCGACGCTGAACCCTGGACGAGCACGAAGATGACAGGCAGTACCAAGAGGGTCGTGCCGGACAGTGGCGCGCGGCCGCAACACCCATAGACTGTAGCCATGCTGAATCCGGTTGACCCCACCACCACGCCCGCCTGGAAGCACCTCACCGAGCTCCACGACACCATGACCCCGGACCTGCGCGCCTGGTTCGCCGACGACCCCGAGCGCGCCGAGCGCTTCTCCTACGAGCTGGGAGACCTCTACGTCGACCTGTCCAAGAACCTGCTGACCGACGACGTCCGCGACGCCCTGGCCGAGCTCGCCCAGCAGGTAGACGTCCCGGGCCGCCGCGACGCCATGTACGCCGGCGAGCACATCAACATCACCGAGGACCGGGCCGTCCTCCACACCGCCCTGCGCCGCCCGGCCACCGACTCCCTGACCGTGGACGGCCAGGACGTCGTCGCCGACGTCCACGAGGTCCTGGAGAAGATCTACGCCTTCGCCCGCCGCGTGCGCTCAGGGGAGTGGACCGGCATCACCGGCAAGCCCATCAAGACAGTGGTCAACATCGGTATCGGCGGCTCCGACCTCGGCCCCGTCATGGTCTACGAGGCCCTCAAGCCCTACGTGCAGAAGGGCCTTCAGTGCCGCTTCATCTCCAACATCGACCCCACCGACTGCGCCGAGAAGGTCGCGGACCTCGACCCGGAGACGACCCTGTTCATCATCGCCTCCAAGACCTTCACCACCCTGGAGACCCTCACCAACGCCCGCATGGCCCGCGACTGGTTCCTGGCCGCCCTCCAGGCCAAGGGCATTGAGACCGACGGCGCCATCGCCAAGCACTTCGTGGCCGTCTCCACCGCCCTGGACAAGGTCGCCGAGTTCGGCATCGACCCGGCCAACGCCTTCGGGTTCTGGAACTGGGTGGGCGGGCGCTACTCGGTGGACTCCGCCGTCGGTACGATCCTGGCCGTGGCCATCGGCCCGGAGAACTTCGCCGACTTCCTCTCCGGCTTCCACACCGTAGACGAGCACTTCGCCACCAAGGCCCCGGCCGAGAACGTCCCCATGCTCATGGGTCTGCTCAACGTCTGGTACGTCAACTTCTTCAAGGCCGGCTCCCACGCCGTCCTGCCCTACGCCCAGTACCTGCACCGTTTCCCCGCCTACCTCCAGCAGCTCACCATGGAGTCCAACGGCAAGTCCGTGCGCTGGGACGGCAGCCCCGTGACCACCGAGACCGGCGAGGTCTTCTGGGGCGAGCCGGGCACCAACGGCCAGCACGCCTTCTACCAGCTCATCCACCAGGGCACCCAGCTCATCCCCGCGGACTTCATCGCCGTGGCCAACCCCGCTCACCCCACCAAGGACGGGGGAGTGGACGTCCACGAGCTGTTCCTGTCCAACTACCTGGCCCAGACCGCGGCACTCGCCTTCGGCAAGACCGCCGACGAGGTACGCGCCGAAGGCACCGCCGAGGAGATCGTCCCGGCCCGTGTCTTTACCGGCAACAAGCCGACCACCTCGATCCTCGCCCCGGCGCTGACGCCCGCGGTCGTCGGAGAGCTCATCGCCCTCTACGAGCACATCACCTTCACCCAGGGCATCGTGTGGGGCATCGACTCCTTCGACCAGTGGGGGGTCGAGCTCGGTAAGAAGCTGGCCCTCGAGATCGCCCCCGCCGTCCAGGGGGACGAGGAAGCCCTCGCAGGACAGGACGCCTCCACCCGCGGCCTCATCACCCGCTACCGCGGTCTGCGTCGCTAGCCCGGCCAGACCAGCCGGATGCTCTGTTATGTCAGCGATTGACGACCTCTTGAGGAGGACATGATGAAGGAAGTCAACGTCGATGAGCTGCGTCGTCGGCTCGATGCCGGGGAGGACCTGGTGGTCCTTGACGTGCGTGAGCCCGACGAGGTCGCGCGCGCGGCGATCCCCGGCTCAGTCAACATCCCGCTGGGTGAGGTGGTCGACCGGATGGGAGAGCTCGATGCTGCCCGCCCCACCGCGGTCATCTGCGCCGGTGGAGTGCGTTCCGTCAAGGCGGTCAAGGCGCTGACTGCTGCCGGCTACACCGGTGAGCTGGTCAACGTCAGCGGAGGCATGAAGGCCTGGCTGGGCCAGTAAGCCTGCGGATGACCTCTTGGGACGGCCTCGGACTGACCGGTTCGGGGCCGTCCGGCGTGTCTCAGCCCTGTCTCCGCGAGCGCCTGAGCAGCTCCGCCACCGTGCGCAGGACACCGTCCTCGGTATTGGCGGGTGCTGTGTAGGCCGCTGCGGCATGGATGCCGGGGTGGGCATTGCGCATGGCGAAGCCCAGGTCCGCGTGGTCGTAGAGATCCAGGTCGTTGAGGTAGTCCCCGAAGACGGCAGTCTGCTCCGGAAGGATCTCGAGCCTGGTCTGAAGCGCCGCCAGGGCACGCCCCTTCGAGACCCGAGCCGACATCATGTCCGTCCAGTGCAGTCCGGAGACGACGGTCTGCACGTGCGGAACCGCCGCTGTCAGCGCCTGGGAGCTGCCGTTCTCGACGTCGTCAAAGTCGAAGACGGCGACCTTGAGCGCCTCATCCAAGGGGATGGTGGTGAGGTCCTCGACGATCTCCAGCGCCTCGTAGTACAACCTTGCCTGTTCCAGGAAGGCCGCATCGGAGCGCTCGATGTAGGCGCAGTACTTGCAGGCCACAACCGCGCCGACGTCGTATCCGGAGTCGACCAGGTGACGGGTCGTGGTGATGGCGGCCTCGGCATCCTGGGCCCTGATGGTGTCGGAATGGATCTCCTCACCGCCGTGGACGACGAAGGAACCGTTCTCAGCGATCAGTGGTGATTCGTCAACGGCGGAGCCCAGGACCGCACGCAGGTTGGACAGCTGCCTGCCCGAGGCAGGGGCGAAGACGACGCCGGCGTCTCGCATGTCCACCACTGCATCCATCAGCCCGGCGGGAACGCGCCCCCGACCATCAAGGAGAGTTCCATCCATGTCGGTGACGACAAGACGGAGATCGATCTGCGCGGGCAACACTGCGAGGAGCTCGGGCTCCAGGGGAAGGTGCTTCACAGTCTCATCCTCTCAAGGATGACGTCTCCACGTAAGCGCGGCACGAGGAACGCGAAGACGGACGCCTGCGGCCCACACCGATCAGTGGACCAACAGGCGCCCGTCAGACGAACGGCTCGTGTTCTTGGAGCCTTTTCAGCTCAGTCAGCTGGCCTGGCGGCGACGCATGACGAGGAAGGCACCGGAGCCGAGCAGGCCGGCGGCGACGACGGCGAAGGCGATGCTCGGACCAGTGGTGGCCAGGGCGGGCTTCGTCGGGTTGGTGCGAGGAGCCGCAGCCGTGGGAGTCGCCGACGGCTTGGCCGGGGTACCGGTGGTCGTGACGGTCTCAGTGCTCACCGTGGTGGCCGGAGCGGACGGCGTCGACGTGGCCGCAGGGGTGGTGGTCTCCGCGGTCGGAGGAGCCGCCGGGGCCGAAGGAGTCGGCTCGGGGGACGGCGTCGACGGAGTGGTCTCGGGGGTCGGCTCCGGGGAACGGGTGTCCGCAGGCGGGGTGTTGCTCGTCGACGGCGGAGTGTTGCTCTTCCTCTGAGTCGTCTGAGTCGTCGTGGTCAGCGACGTGTTGCTGGCGTTGTAGGCGGCGAAGTTCTGGGTGGCGTACCACTTGCCGTCCGGGGTCTGGGCGAATCCGATGCCGATGGAGTTGACGTCCGGGTTGACCATGTTCTGGTAGTGGTCGGGGGAGTTGAGCCACTGGTTGAAGATCAGCGCGCCGGTATCGCCACCCGCGGTCCGCCACGCCACGTTCTCAGAACCGACGGTCCAGCCTGCCGGGTAGACCGACGTGAAGTCGGGGCGGTGGCTCATGTTGCTGGCGGCGGCCTGCTGCTCGGACCAGTCCTGTGCGACGGCGTCGAGCTCCTGGTACCGGGTCACGGGCTGAAGGCCCAGGCTGCTGCGCAGCTCGTTGACCTTGTTCAGCACGGTGTTGGCGTACTGGGCCCCCTCCGAGGTCACCTGGGCGGGAACCGCGGCGGCAGCTGCCGGTGCTGCCGCCTGAGGGGCGGCCGGGGCGGCCAGTGCGGCCGAAGAGGCGGTCAGCGGCACGACGGTGAGCGCAGCTGCGGCAATGACGCGCTTGATGTTCATATGTCGTTCTCTCTGATCGGGAATGTGAGAACACAGTCTGATTTGCGCAACCGGCTATGAGCCGATGCGCAGGATGCTGTGAGACACCCTTGATGTCGGTGTTCACTCAACCACAGTCGTGCCGACCATGCATGTTATTAGGTTGTGATGTTTCTGACCGAATTCGTCGTGCAGCTGAATCATGTGGTTGGCCGAGAGGGGTAGTTCTTTCGTCTTGAGATGCAGATGAAAAGTGGGGTCAGGCGATGGTTGAGGTGCGAGACTGGCGTCATTGCAACGTTTGCCGGATCGTGATTAGGGGTTGGTAGATTCTCGCAGAGGCTAGAAACTTAAATATACCCAACGGTTGTTATGTGGGATGCAAATGTGTCTCGTGTTGATGGGGGTGCTGTCGGAAGAATGTGAAACTCTACCGCTGAAGCGATTCCACCAAAAAGTCCGCGCTCTCTCAGGAGAGTGCGGACTTTCGTATTGGATTGGTCGGGCTGGCGGGATTTGAACCCACGACCCCTTGACCCCCAGTCAAGTGCGCTACCAAACTGCGCCACAGCCCGTTGACTCGCGGCACCGGGCCGCTTGCAACGAGCAGAACCCTAACCCATGGGACGGCTCCTTCAGAAATCCGCTGGCGGTGAGGCCGCTCACCCCCAGTGCGTCAGAAGCGGTCATCCTGATGGCGCCCGCCTCCCATGAGGGCGTCGAGCTGACGTCGCTCCTTCTTCGTGGGCCGGCCTGCTCCACGATCTCTGATGACGGCGGCCGGCGCATCCAGAGGAGACGGGCGAGGGGGAGAGGAGTCGATGTACGCGGTGCGGGCGATGGGCGCGCCCACCCGCTTGGTGAGGATCCGAGTGACCGTCAGCAGCCGGTCGAACCCGTCGACGCGGTAGCGGACCTCGTCTCCCACCGAGACGTGCTGGGCGGGCTTGGCGGTCTCTCCGTTGATACGCACATGCCCCGCCCTGCACGCGCTCGTCGCAGCCGAGCGGGACTTGATCTGCCGCACGCTCCACAGCCAGACGTCGATGCGAGCCGATGTCGGGGCACCTGGGGCGCTGTTGCCGCTGGATGCGGAACGGGGGTGAGCTGCCATGACGGCATCCTAAGCAAGGGACTCAGTGGTGGGGCATGGAACGGCGTCGACGCCCCGAGGCTGCACGCCCGCGGCGTCGCCCCCGAAGGATGAGCCCCCACCCCAGCACCAGGGCGCCGATGGCGGCGAGTGCGGCATATCCGGGACGGCGCCAGACAACCGAGCCGACCTCCTTCGCGGTGCGAGAGGCCCGTTCCGGGAGGGACGCGGTCCCGTCCCCGCCGGCGAGACAGCTGTTCAAGGTGGTGCCCAGCGCCTCCTTGTCGGCCTGGGGCAGACCGAGTCGGTAGGCGGCAGCCACTGAGACGAAACGACGCGCGTAGGTGCAGCGGTAGGAGGTGTTGGCCGGCCACCAGCCACCTGGGCCGGTAGGTCGCCAGCTGCCGGTCTCAGTGGAACCAACGGGACAGCTCGCCGGGCCGCAGGCACCCTTGGCTTGGTTCGCCTCGCCCTCGACGGCGACGAGATTCAGCGGGTCGTTGGCCACCAGTAGTCGTGTGCGCTCATCCCACTGCCAGGCCCCGTGGGCGTAGAGGTAGTTCAACGGCACGACATGGTCGATCTGGACGGCTGCCGAGGTCCCCTGACCACGTGTGAAGGTGATCCTTCTCCCGGTGTAGGGATCGAGAAGAACGCCCGCCCAGACGGTGGCGTCCGGACATACTCCCGCACCCCGGCCACGTCCCTCCTCGCGGGGCTGAACCCCGTCGGCACGCGAGAAGTCGGCGTCCGTCAGGTCCCGGGCCAGGATCTCATTACGGGTGTCACAGCCGTCACCGTCGACGTCGGTCCACGCCTCACCGAACCAGCCGGTGCGGGAACCTCCCTCGGCCCAGGACCGTGCGGCCGGAGCGTCCTCGGGCAGCTCTGAGAGCGCCTCGAGAGAGGCACCCGGGGACAGGATGAAGTCTCCTCTCCGGTCCCAGGGCGCCTCATGGAGGGCGGCGAGCTCAGTGGCCGCGGACTTCTGGGAGGGGGCCGGCGAGGCGTCATCGGCGTGGACGGGTAGGGCGGCTGTCATCCCCGACGCACTGAGCACACCGAGCAGCGTGAGGCGCGCCAGGAGCCGGCCGGAAGCGTTCATGGGGCAACGGTAGCCTCACCCACCGACACGAGTTCCTGGGGGCGTCGACCCGCAGCGCGCCAGCAGCGAACGAATCGGACTCAGACAGCCATCAGAGCGTGGGCCGGCTCATCCAGGTACCAGGTGGTCTGCTCCCCCCGGCAGCACGAGGCCGGCGCCTTGAGCACATCGGGGGTGCCCAGCCCCAGGCGAACCGCCTCGGCCTTGCCCCCACCGCCGGCCACCACCATGACCCGACCGGCACGGTGCAATGCCTCGAAGGTCAAGGAGCAGCGCTCAGCAGGCGGCTTGGGCGAGTTGCGCACGGCCACAGCCGGAGCTCCCACCGCGAGCGCGGCCGGGTGCCCGGGGAAGAGCGAGCAGACGTGCGCGTCAGGTCCCAGTCCCACGTGGACGACGTCGAAGCCGCCGTGGGCCAGGTCCGCCGACTCGAGCTCGTGGACCATGCGGGCCGTCGCCTCATCCAGACCGCCGACCTCGTTCGGAGCGGCCAGCCGGTGGATCTGAGACTCCCTGATGCCCGCGGCAATGAGCGGCGTGGCTAGCAGATCGTTGCGCTCCGGGTCACCCACGGGGACGAAGCGTTCATCACCGAACCACAGGTGAATGGCGCGCCGCACCGGTTCGGGCTGGGCGGTGATGAGCGGCACGAGCGCCTCAGCCAGTGCCATCCCCCCGGAACCGCCTGTCAGCGCCAGGTGGGCGACTCCCCGGTCCGCCACTGCTGCGGCCAGGATCCGTATGGTGTCCTGGCAGGCCCTCTCGGCGGCGTCGCTCAGTGTTGGGACCACGACGACGTCAGGTGTCGCGGCCGTGGCCGCGGCCGACTGGATCTCAGCGATCTGCCGGGCGGCGGGTGTGCAGTCAGCCATTGACGGGCTCCTCGAGCAGTGAGGCCAGGACCTCCTGGTAGACGAGATCAGGGGTGAGCCGGCGCAGCTCCTCATTGAGGGTGCTGATCGGTTCACGTCGGGCCATCGTGACCACCTGGGGCTCGGAGGAGCCGGGGCGCGTGATCGTAACCCGCTCCAGGTCGTGGCGGGCGATGATGATCTCGCCGTCGTCGGTTCTGGCGGTGATGGAGGAGATGCCCTTGAAACCCTCCTCATCGACTCGCGTGACCGGCACGTCCAGCCGCAGCCGCAGCCAGGTGATCATGAGGCAGAGCGAGGAGTTCCTCGGCTCGCCGGCCACCACCACCTCCCGTAGGCTGCCCGCTCGCAGCAGCGGGTCCAGGGTGGAGGCCACCATGGCGCGCCACAGGGTGATGCGGGTCCAGGCCAGGTCGATGTCGCCGCGCACGCTCACCGGTGCCAGCTCCCGCAGCGCCCTGGCCGGGAAGTCCTGTGCGGGAGTGTTGGTGATGCGTGTGGAGCCCAGACGACCCAAGGGGTCCTGCGAGGGGATCTCGGGGACGGTCGTCGGCCACCACACGACCACCGGGGCGTCGGGCAGGAGGAAGGGGACCACCAGCGTGTCGGTGTGCAGAGCCGCCTCGTCCCAAGGCCGCAGGACCAGTGTCTCGCCGGCACCGGCGTCGTGACCGACGCGGATCTCGGCGTCCAGGTGCCCTCCGGCCTGGGCTGAGACGTGTCCGTCACGGCTGCGCGGAGTCACGCGGCCGGTGTCCTCCTCAGGCGGCTTGACGACGGCGATGATTCGACTGGGATGATCCCGGCTGGCACCGTGCGCGGCGCACAGCGCATCCTCCAGGCCCTTCTCGTCGGTGGAGATCACGAGCGTCAGCACGCGGGAGGAGCCGGAGGTCCCCTCGTGCTCCACCAGCCGGGAGACGATCCGGGAGGTGGTTGTCGCGGTCAGTGTGGTGATCATGAGCGCCTCCAGGTGCGGCCGTCGCGGGCAAGGAGTTCGTGGGCACTGGTCGGCCCCCAGGAGCCGGGGCGATAGCCCTCGGGGCTCCCGCCGGCGCTCCAGTGCTCGATGACGGGATCCAGGATGCGCCAGGACAGGTCGACCTCGCGCTGGTGGGGGAAGAGCGGGGCGTCACCCAGGAGCGCATCGAGGATGAGGCGCTCGTAGGCCTCCGGGGACTCCTCGTTGAAAGTGGCTCCGTAGCCGAAGTCCATGGAGACGTCGCGCAGCTCCATCTGGGTTCCGGGGACCTTGGAGGCCAGTCGCAGCGTGATGCCCTCATCGGGCTGAATGCGCAGCACAATGGTGTTGGCCCCCACGGCCGTGGTGGCCGCCGACTCGAAGGGCAGGAACGGCGGCTGCTTGAAGACGACGGCGACCTCAGTGACCCGGCGGGTCAGGCGCTTACCGGCGCGCAGGTAGAACGGCACACCGGCCCAGCGGCGATTGGCGATCTCCAGGCGCAGGGCGGCAAAGGTCTCGGTTCGGGAGTCGTCGGCGACGCCGTCCTCCTCCAGGTAGCCCCGCACCGGCAGCCCTCCCTGGAAGCCGGCGTCGTAACGGCCGCGGGCTGTGGTGAGGTCCAGGTCCAGGACTCCGTCGCGCTCCAGGCGTACGCAGTTGAGCACCTTCTCCTTCTCCAGGCGCACTGCGGCCGCCTCCATGCTGGTGGGCTCCTCCATCGCGGTCAGCGCCAGGAGCTGGAGCAGGTGGTTCTGGATGACATCGCGAGCCGAGCCGATGGTGTCGTAGTAGCCGGCCCGGGTGCCGATACCGATGTCCTCGGCCATGGTGATCTGGACGTGGTCGACGTAGCGGTGGTTCCACAGTGGCTCGAACATCGTGTTGGCGAACCGCAGCGCCAGGATGTTCTGCACTGTCTCCTTGCCCAGGTAGTGGTCGACCCGGAAGACGTCGTCGGGACGCACGATGCGTCCCACGAGGTCGTCGAGCTCGCAGGCGCTGGAGCGGTTGTGCCCGAAGGGCTTTTCAACGACGACGCGCCGCCAGGCGTCGGCCGACTCCTCCACGAGCCCGGAGCGGGCGATCCGCTCGGTGACTGCTGGGAACCATCCCGGGGGGATCGACAGGTAGAAGGCGCGGTTGCCGCGCGTGCCCCGGGTGGCATCCAGGTCATCCACCACGGCCGTGAGCTGGTCGTAGGCGGCGTCGTCCTCGAAGGAGGCGAACTCCACGAAGCGCATCCCCGCTGCCAGCTGCTCCCAGATGGCGGGACGCCACGGAGTGCGGGCGCCCGCCCGAGCCGATTCCTCCACGTAACCGCGCAGGTCGTCGTCGGACCAGGAGCGCCGGCCGACCCCCACCAGGGAGAAGCTGGGGGAGAGCAGGCCGCGATTGGCCAGGTCGTAGATGGCGGGCAGGAGCTTGTGGCGAGCCAGGTCACCGGTGATGCCGAACATCACCAGGACGCAGGGGTCCGCGATACGCGGAAGGCGAAGGTCGCGGGCGTCGAGAAGCGGGTTGGCCGCCCGCGAGGGTCTCGACGACGGAAACGGAGTCGCAGAGTCGGAGCTGGACACGTCAGCCTTTCTGAGGATCGACGAACGGCGGACCAGGCGCCACCAGCGGGCCGTCGGCGCACTGCAGCGATCTGACAGAGACTAGAGACGGGTCTGGTCAGGGCCGCCGCACTGGCTCGGAGAACCGTACTGGCCGCACACGTCACTCTAGCGCCCTCGCAGGCGGCTCTCTCGGCAGGGACAGGCCTGCCGTGAGCCGTCGCACGTCCTTCGGGGCACGTCTGAACCACGGACGCTCCTCGTGCACGAGGACGGGACGCGATAGGGTCCTCGCAGAGCGCAACCAGTATCGTCCGCCACCAAGGCTTGGAACCGCAGCGCCGTCATGAGGTGCTGCGGCACAGGAAAGGACTTCCATGAGCAGCTTCACCCCCGCACCGGCCACAGCCGATCTCGGTGTCTTCGGGCTGGGGGTGATGGGAGCGAACCTGGCCCGCAACCTGGCTCGTCACGGCCACGCGGTCGCCGTCTTCAACCGCACGCTGGCCCGCACCGACAGGCTCATCGAACGCTACGGCTCCGAGGGCGACTTCGTGCCCGCGGCCGACCTGAAGGACTTCGTGGCCTCGCTGCGCACACCTCGCGTGGCCATCATCATGGTCCAGGCCGGAGCGGCCACCGAGGCGGTCATCGAGGAGCTCGCCGCCCTCATGGAGCCCGGTGACATCATCGTCGACGCCGGCAACACGCTCTACACCGACACCCGGCGCCGCGAGGTCTGGCTGCGTGAGCGCGGCCTGCACTTCGTGGGCATGGGGGTCTCCGGAGGTGAGGAGGGGGCACTCAACGGTCCCTCGATCATGCCCGGCGGCACCGCCGAGTCCTACGACCGCCTCGGGCCGATGCTGGAGTCCATCTCCGCCCATGTCGACGGCACGCCGTGCTGCACCCACGTCGGCCCTGACGGCGCCGGCCACTTCGTCAAGATGGTCCACAACGGCATCGAGTACGCCGACATGCAGCTCATCGCCGAGGCCTACGACCTGCTGCGCCACGTCGGCGGGTTCACCGTGGAGGAGATCGCCGAGGTCTTCGGCTCCTGGAAGGACTCCGAGCTCGACTCCTACCTCATCGACATCACCACCGAGGTCCTGTCCCACACCGATGCGGCCACCGGTGAGGCCTTCGTCGATGTCGTCGTCGACGCCGCCGGCCAGAAGGGCACCGGTGTGTGGACCACCCAGACGGCCCTCGAGCTGGGAGTGGCCGTGCCCGCCATCGCCGAGGCCACCTTCGCACGCGCGGTCTCCTCCTCCGGCGCGGCGCGGACCGCTGTCCAGGCCGCCGACATCGCTGCGGGGACCACGCAGGCGCCCCTGACCGACCCCGAGGAGCGACGCGCCTTCGTCGACGCCGTCAAGCAGGCCCTCTACGGCTCCAAGATCGCCGCCTACGCCCAGGGCTTCGACGAGATCGCCACCGCCTCCAAACAGTTCGACTGGAACATCGACCTGGGCGCCATGGCCCGCATCTGGCGAGGCGGCTGCATCATCCGCGCCCGCTTCCTGGACGACATCACCCGCGCCTACGATGAGAACCCGGCTCTGGCCAGTCTGCTCACGGCGCCGGTCTTCGCCTCCTCCTTGGCCAGCGTGCTGCCCGCCTGGCGCCAGGTCGTGGCCACCTCCGCCACCACCGGCGTGGCCGCCCCGGCCTTCGCCTCCTCCCTGGCCTACGTCGACCAGCTGCGCTCACGGCGCCTTCCGGCCGCCCTCATTCAGGGGCAGCGGGACTTCTTCGGCTCGCACACCTACCACCGCACTGATGACGTCGAGGGCGTCTACCACACCCTGTGGGCCACGCCCGAGCGCACCGAGGAGAAGTGGGACTGAGACCCGATGAGGCCTCGTACCCGCCTCGTGGAGGTCTCGGCCGCGACCGCATGGCGCTAGATTCTGGCCCATGACGACCACCGCGCCCGCCCGCTCAGACAGCCCCACGAACCTGCGTCACGAGGAGGCCGCCTGGCGATCCTCCGTGTGTCAGGTGCCCTCCACCCACGTGGCCGTCGACGTCACCGGAGCCACCGTCCGTCACGAGGCCGCCTTCGGGGTGCGTTGCCTGATGCGCCTGGACATCAGGCGACGCACCGAGGGCCTCTGGGCGGACTTCGTGGGGCAGGCGGTCGACTCCCTCCGCATCGACGGGCAACCCGCCCCGGTGACCTGGGACGGGGCCCGCATCGAGCTGCCCGTCCTCGACGCGGGTGAGCACACGGTGGAGATCACGGCGCGCGGCCTCTACTCCAACTCGGGTCAGGGGCTGCACCGCTTCCACGACCCGGTTGACGGCGCCACCTACCTCTACACCCACTTCGAGCCCTCCGACGCGCGCCGGGCCTGGCCGGTCATGGAGCAGCCGGACATCAAGACCCGCTTCTCGCTGGAGGTCACTCACCCCCGCGGCTGGACGGTCATGTCCAACACCCGTCCGCAGGCAGGCGGATCGAGCCCCCAGGCCCCGACCGGCACCGACTCCGGCAGTGAGGTGACCTCCTTCGCCGCCTCCAGGCCCCTGCCCAGCTACCTCACCGCACTGGCCGCCGGCCCCTGGCACCAGGTAGCCGGGCAATGGACGTCCCCGAGCCGTCCGGGCCTGACGATCCCCCTGTCCTGGTCCTGCCGCGCCAGCCTGGCCGAGCACCTCGATGCCGCCGAGCTCCTCGACCTGACCCGCGCCGGCCTGGACCTCTACGACCGCGCCTATGCCTACGGCTTCCCCTGGGACTCCTACGACAGCGTGCTCGTCCCGGAGTACAACCTCGGAGCCATGGAGAACCCGGGCTGCGTCACCTTCAACGAGGAGCTCTACCTCTTCAGGGGACCGGTCACCCGCTCCCAGAGGGCCGGACGCGCCAACACGATCCTCCACGAGATGTGTCACATGTGGTTCGGCGACCTCGTGACCCCCACGTGGTGGGAGGACACCTGGCTCAAGGAGTCCTTCGCCGATCACCAGGGCACCTGGGCCCAGGCCGAGGCGGCCGGCTACACCGAGGCCTGGGTGAGCTTCGCCTCCACCCGTAAGGCCTGGGCCTACCTGGAGGACTCCCGACCGGCCACCACCCACCCCATCGTCGCCCGGGTCGACGACGTCGAGGCCGCCCGGCAGGCCTTCGACGGCATCACCTACGCCAAGGGGGCCGCCGTCCTCAAGCAGCTCGTCGCCCACGTCGGCCAGGAGGCCTTCCTGAAGGCCTCGGGGCTCCTCTTTGAGCGCAGGGCCTACGGCAACGCCTCCCTGGACGACTTCCTGCGCGTGCTCTCCCATGTCTCGGGCCGCGACATGCACGACTGGGCCCGCGCCTGGCTCCACACCGCAGGCCCCTCGGTCATCACCGACGAGCTGACCGTTCATGAGGGACGGATCGCCTCCCTGACCCTGAGACAGGAGGGAACCGACCCGGTGACCGGGCAGGGCGTGCTGCGTCCGCACACGCTCGTCGTCGGCCTGTACTCCTTCGACGGGGATGGAGCGCTGGTGCGCACCCACAGGCTGCCGGTCACTCTGGAGACCGATCAGCTCGACGTCGCCGAGGCAGTGGGACTGCCCGCCCTCGATCTCGTCGTCGTCAACGACGAGGACCTCACCTACGCCGTCGTGCGGCCTGACGACACCTCCCTGTCCTGTCTGACCACCTCTCTCGGGGCCCTCCGCGACCCCATGGCGCGGTCCCTGGCCTGGTCGATGCTGCACAACCTGGTACGTGACGCGGTCATCAGCGCCGAGAGGTTCGTCCAGGCCGTCCTGGCGCACGCCGACGATGACACCGAGCCGAGCACCCTGACCGTCCTGCTGAACCAGGCGCTGCGAGCCGCCTGCAGGTACGCCGACCCGCACACGCGGCGCGCACTCCTGGAGCGCCTCGTGGCCGATGACTCGACCGGTGATTCGACCGAGTCCTCGAAACAGACGGAGCCGGTCGTCCTGCCCGGCGGGTGGGGCAGGCTCCGGGCTGCCGCGCCGGGCTCCGACGCCCAGATCGTGCGCGCCCGCGCCTGGCTGGAGGCCGCCGGGCAGGCACGGGCGCTCGGTGAGGCGGGCCGCGCCCAGGCGGCCGCTCGTGCACGCGAGATCCTGAAGGGCGCTCTGCCCGGCCTGGAGCTGGACGCCGATATGCGGTGGCGGGCGCTGACCGCCTTGGCGCGCCTGGACGCCGTCAGTACCGACGAGCTCCAGGCGCAGCGGAAGGCGGACCCGACGGCCAGTGGCATCACCCATCACCTGCAGGCCTCCATCTCGATGCCCCACCAGGACCTCAAGGCCGAGATCTTCGACCGGCTCCTGACCGACACCGCGTTGAGCAACGACCACATCGACGCCCTCGTGGCGGGCTTCGCCGTCGACGCTCACCGGGAGCTGACCGAGTCCTTCACCCCCCGCTACCTCCAGGAGCTTCAAGGACTGTGGTTCGGGCGCGGTCAGGAGATCGCCACCCGGTTGGTCGTCGGGCTCTTCCCCGTCTGCGGGGACGAGGCGGATGTCCAAGCGGTCGAGAGCTGGCTCGCGACGCACCCCGAGGCACCGTCGGCCCTGCGCCGGCTCGTCCTCAAGAGCCTTGACGACCTGCGACGTGCTCTGACCGCTCAACGCACTGGCTCGGTGGTTCTCTGAGGACTCAGACCAGCTCCGTACCTGTGAGACCTTCGTCCTAGCCTGAGCAACATCAATGGAGGGCCGTGACCTGTTTGAGACCTTCGATCGGTGCTTCCGGTCACCCCGCGGGCGTCGTTGCGGGCGTGCAACGGGTAGGCTCCTGGTTGATCATGGACAACCGCGTCGTGGTGTTGACTCGACGGCGGTGCAACGAACGGTATTGTGGTCCCTGAGGCGGCGCACCGGGCGCCGCAAGGAACCGAGGGGCAGGAATAATGTCGAGCAGACCGATCGAGCAGGATCCCTCCTCCACACAGACCTTCGGGGTCGTCGACGTCGCCAACTCAGTTGACTCCCCGGTGGTGGGGCTGAGCCAGCAGGACGCCGCCGCTATCGCTGCCCTGCCGTCGGGAACGGCGCTTCTCCTTGTTCACCACGGGCCGACCACTGGTGCGCGGTTCCTCCTGGATGCTGAGGAGACGACCGTGGGGCGCCACCCCCGTGCCGACATCTTCCTCGACGACGTCACCGTCTCCAGGAAGCACGCGGTCTTCTCATCTCTTCCCGACGGCGGATACGGGGTCCGTGACTCCGGTTCGCTCAATGGGACGTATGTCAATCGCACGCGCGTGGAGCAGGTGGCTCTTCGCTCCGGCGATGAGGTCCAGATCGGCAAGTACCGGATGACCTACCACCCCGGTCCCCAGGGCGGAGCCGCGTCTCGGTGAGCGCCGCAACCGCACGAAGCAAGAAGCGAGACGCCCCCTCCTCCTTGCTTGAGGCCTCTGAGCGCCCGGCCGGCGAGACCTGGCCCCGCGGCATCTCTCGAGAGCCTGTCATGAAGATCGGGCAGGTGGTGGATCTTCTCAAGGTGGAGTTCCCGGCCCTGTCGATCTCCAAGGTTCGTTATCTCGAGGGTGAGGGGCTCATCAGCCCTCATCGTGTCGGCAACGGGTACCGCCGCTACTCGCAGGCGGATCTGGAGCGTCTGCGCTACGCCTTGGCGGTGCAGCGCGACGAGTACCTCCCGCTGCACGTCATCCGTGACCGTCTGGCGCGGCTGGACGCCGACGTCGAGGCCCCCGCTCCTCAGCCTGTTGCCCGGGTGGTCGCCCGAGATGGCCAGATCGTCGACGACGGCCCCATGGACCTGGAGGCACTCCTGTCCCACTCCGGTGCCAGTGAGTCACAGATCGAGGAGCTCGTCGCCGTTGGACTTATCAGCCCCGATGTTCGTGGGCGTTACAGTCAGCAGAACCTGAGGACCGTGCGTCTGGCCATGGAGATCACCCGTAAGGGAGTGCCCCTGCGCAACCTGCGCGCGGTGCGCGCCTCAGCTGAGCGGGAGGCGGACACGATCGACCAGGCGGTGGCTCCGCGCCGGTCGCGGTCGCGCAGTGCCGGTGAGGAGACGGCTCGGGAGCTGGCCGAGCTCGTCGCGGATCTGCACACGATTCTGCTGCGTCGCGCCGTTGACGCTCTGGGCTGACAGCGGGTGCACGCACGCCCGGTGGGCGTTGACCAGACCGGGCCGCGCGTGTCGACGAAGGTCAGCGCGCATCGGTTGCGTGTTCCCGGGACAGGGGTGGCTACCTCCCGTAGGGTTGGAACGTGCCATTGATGCAGTTGGTGGGTGTCAGATCCACCGATCCTGATGACGGCTTGGTCGCCGTTCTCGTGGAGGACGGAGGGCCGGCGATGCTGGCCATTCCGGTGACGGCGCACGAGGGGCTGGTACTGCAGGCTCACGGCTCGCACCGGTCGCCCTCCTGGCCACGGCTCCTTGACGACGTCGTCGAGGCCCTGGGTGGTCGGATCGGGCGCACCGAGCTCGACGTCGACGATGACGCGCGCATCGTCGCCAGGCTCGTCGTTGAGACTCCTGCCTGTACGGATCGGGTGACGACGGTTGCCTGCACTCCGGGGGAGGGGCTGCTTCTGAGCGGATATCACCGGTTCCCGGTACACGCCAGCAGCTCGCTGACGCGCCTGAGGGCTGTGGATCTCAGTGATGACCACGGCGCGGAGCGGCTTGAGCGGTGGCAGCGAATGCTGTCGGAGACCGATGATCTGGCCGACGACGACACGCGGGACTGATGTGACTCGTGTGACTAATGTTGTAATCTGCGTCACTTGTCGTCGGTGTCGTACTGTCAGAGAACTGGCTTCATCGCGGGGAATAGTCGGCGCCTGGACGGCGACTGTTGACCTCAGCTAGAGATTCATGCCTGACGGCACACCGAGATGGGGCGTGCCCTTCGTTGAGCATCGCCCCAAGTGGCCCTATCGTGGAGCCGTGGCCGCACGAGGCGTGCCGCCGCACCAGTTTCAGGTGTGTGTTCTTCCGGCGACAGGAGCAGGTCGTGAGCATGAATGAAGCCAGTGCGATAGCAAGGCCTCAGCGTACTCAGGGCATGCTGTTCGGTGACCCGCTGCCTGAGCTCGATGCCGACTCGGGCTACCGAGGGCCGGTCGCCTGCCGCGCCGCCGGTATCACGTATCGCCAGCTCGACTACTGGGCTCGCACCGGGCTGGTCGAGCCGTCGATTCGAAGCGCCAAGGGATCGGGCTCCCAACGGCTCTACTCCTTCCGCGACATCCTGGTCCTCAAGGTCGTCAAGCGCCTTCTGGACACCGGGGTCTCGCTCCAGCAGATCCGCACGGCCGTCAGCGCCCTGCACTCCCGCGGTGTCGAGGATCTGGCCTCCATCACCCTCATGAGCGACGGCGCCTCGGTCTACGAGTGCACCTCTGCCGACGAGGTCGTCGATCTGGTCGCCGGCGGCCAGGGCGTCTTCGGCATTGCCGTGGGGCGGGTGTGGCACGAGGTTGAGGGGGCGCTGGCGGACCTGCCCGTCGATCACGCTCAGGCGCTCGGCACGCCGCTGGTCGAGGACGAGCTGGCCAAACGTCGCGCCGCCAAGCGGCAGCAGGCCATCTGAGCGCCCCGGTGCGCGCGCCATCAGACCGCTTGTTCGCCGAGGCTGGAACCGTGGTGACGGTTCCAGCCTCACACATATCCTGGCCGAGTCGATCCGACTCATGACAAGGCGACTGTCGCCGCGGTGCAGCTCTCGGCGGCGCTCTCACACCAGGAGGCAAGATGACTGGATATCCCACCCGTACCCTGGCCGACTTGAGGATCAGCCCCATTGGGCTGGGAGGCAACGTCTTCGGCTGGACGGCCGATGAGACGACCTCCTTCGAGGTGCTGGACGCCTACCTGGACGGCGGCGGGAACCTCATTGACACTGCTGACGGATACTCCTACTGGGCTCCGGGGAACTCAGGAGGGGAGTCGGAGACGGTGATCGGTGCCTGGCTCGCCTCGCGTCCTGTCCGTGAGCGCGTGGTTCTGGCCACGAAGGTCTCCACGAAGCCCGACCGTCCGGGTCTGAGCGCCGGCAACATCCGCCGGGCGCTGGAGGAGTCGCTATCGCGGCTGCGCACCGACGTCATTGATATCTACTACGCCCACTTCGACGATGAGTCCACTCCGTTGGAGGAGACCGTCGGCGCCTTTGACGAGGCCCGCCTCGCCGGCAGGATCCGGCATGTGGGGCTGTCCAACTACACGCCCGAGCGCATCCGGCAGTGGTTCGCCATCGCCGACGCCCAGGGGTGTGCTCGACCCATCGTCCTTCAGCCCCACTACAACCTTCTTCACCGTGACGACGTCGAAGGCCCGGGTGCCAGGGGGCAGGTGGCGGCCGAGCTCGGTATGGGGCTCATGCCCTACTTCGCCCTGGCCGCCGGTTTCCTCACGGGGAAGTACCGCCGAGACGAGCCGATCAGTGGCGATAGGGCTGGAATGGTCGCCGACTACCAGCGGCCGGAGTGCTATGACGTCGTTGAGACCGTCGCCGCAGTGGCGGCGGATCACGGGGTGGAGCCGGCAGCGGTGGCACTGGCCTGGCTGCGTGATCGTCCCGGCGTCACCTCTCCGTTGGCCTCGGCGCGCAACCTGAGCCAGCTGCGGCCGATCCTGGAGGCGCTGACCCTCGAGGTCAGCGACGAGGAGACCCGGGCTCTCACCCGGGTCTCCGATGCCGCGCGCTCCTGACCCACGGTGGGGCCGGCCTGCGCCTACAGGGTGCGCCTGCCCAGAACGTAGCGGCGGCTGTATCCATCGGTGAGGTCGGTGATGGTGACGCGAACCAGACCGGCCTCATCGACGCGGTAGTGCTCCTGAATCCGCGGTCCGTGATCGCGCCGTTCCACCGAGTAGGTCCTCAGCTCCTGGTCGTCGACGTCCCGCAGCGGCGCCTCGAAGGGGAAGACGATGTCCTGGTAGGGCGCGATCTCGCCGCGGGGCTCGCCGCCCTCGTCGACACCGGCGCACTCCACGAAGCGGTACCAGCCGATGTTGTGCGCCGCATCGTACTCGCGGGTCAGCACCGTTCCCTCCCGGCCACCGGGAGAGGCCTGGACGGACTCGGGGCTGAGGATCGCGTCGAAGGTGAGACGGTGACCGCCGTCGGCCTCCCGGAAGACGCCGAAACCCCGTGAGAGCCGGTCGGTGAGGTCGTAGTCGCTGGTGCGGTCCGCCGCGATCGCCAGGCCGATCGCGGTGGAGGCCCCGGGGTAGGGGGAGCGGTGAACCCGGCGACCGAAGCGCTCCCGCAGGAGCCTGGGCACCAGAGGCAGACCCGAGGCGCCGCCGACCAGGTAGACGCCGGCGATATCGGTCAGATCCGGACTCCCGTCGTCCAGCCTGCCGACCAGAGGCGCCATCGTGGCCAAGGACCGCTCAATGAGCGGCGTGCAGGCCTCATACAGGTCGGTCACGGGCAGGACGACGTCCTGGCCTCTCAGGATGACGAGCACCCGACGGCTCTGAGGGGTGAGGCGCTCCTTGGCATCCCGGCACTGGTCCAGCAGGTCGTCGAGCTCGGTGGGGGAGAGGTCCTCCTCGCTGATGCCCGCCCGGCTCAGGGCCATCGTGGCCATGAGCAGGTCGACGTCGTCCCCGCCCAGGTCTCCCAGACCGCGAGAGGCCAGCACCTCGTGAGACGTGCCGATGACGTCGACCAGCGAGGTGTCGAAGGTGCCGCCGCCCAGGTCGTAGACCAGCACCCGGGTGCGCCTGGAGGAGACGGTGGTCGCCTTGCGATGCGTGTACTCGAATCCGGCTGCGCTGGGCTCGTTGAGCATGGCGGCGACACGGAATCCTGCCTGCTGGAAGGCCTCAAGAGTCAGGAGGCGCTGAGCCCCGTAGGCGTGGGCGGGCACTGCGACCACCACGCGGGCGCGCGAGATGTCGATGCCCCGCTCAGCGAGCTCGCCTTCAAGATGGCGCAGGAAGCTGGTGAGAACCTCCAAAACGGAGAAGGTCTGGTCTCCCAGCCGTACCGGTGTCGAGGCCGTCAGTGTGGGGGAGGCCAGGACCCGTTTGAGGCTGCGCAACAACGGAGCCCCCTGATGAGCGGCCTGCCTGGCGGCGAAACCATGAACGAGCGCGCCTTCGTGCAGTGCGGTCAGTGAGGGGATGAAGTCGTGCTCGTCACCGTGCTCGTCGGTGAAGCTGATAACGGGATAGTTTCCCCGATCAGCACGCGCCACGACGGTACGTGTCGTTCCCAGGTCGATACCCAGATCGATGTCCGTTGTCGACTCGGAGTCGATCCCCGGGTCGGGGAGGGTGCCGCTGCCAATACTGTCCAGGCTCTTCGTGGTGTCCGCTGCCATGCGGTGACCCTATCGTGACGGGCCCCTCCTTCATGGGTAAGCCACCATGTCGAGAGGCACTTGAGGAACGTGACAATTGGCTCAGCGGCTTTGCCCCTGAGATGGGACGAAAGACCGTGTTGCTGGGGAGTGAGCATGACGTGCTTATGAGACGTCCGGAACCGGTGCGAGGCTCGTATGCGATTGGTTAGGCAGCAGGGGGGTCGGCGGGTAACAATACTGGTGGGTTGCGCTCACGCGACCCGGACCTCCGCAGCCGTCTGCCAGGGCGGTCGAGAGGGTCAGCCAGATCTCTCATCGGGAACGGTATGAGCACCATTCTCTTCCTCGTGATCGTTGTCATCGTGACGGCCCTCATCTTCGACTTCACGAACGGTTTCCACGACTCGTCCAATGCGATGGCGACGTCGGTGGCGACAGGCGCCTTCACACCCAGAAGAGCGGTTCTGGTCGCCGCCGTGCTCAACATCATCGGCGCCTGCCTGTCGACCGAGGTCTCCAAGACGATCTCTCACGGGATGTTCGACGACACGGTGATCGAAGCGGCGCCGGCCATGATCTTCGCCGGTCTGGCCGGCGCCATCCTGTGGAACCTGGCGACCTGGTTGTTCGGACTGCCGTCATCCTCGTCCCACGCCCTGTTCGGAGGACTCATCGGAGCAGTCATGGTGGCGGCCGGGGTCCAGGGAGTCCACTGGGGGACGGTGATCTCCAAGATCATCCTGCCCGCCGTCATCGCACCAGTGGTGGCGGGGCTGGCGGCAGCGCTGGCCACAGCCCTGGCCTATCGCATCGCGCATCCGACCAACCCCTACTCCGAGAGGCTCTTCCGCAACAGTCAGCGGGTCACTGCCTCGCTGGTGGCGCTGTCTCACGGCACGTCTGATGGGCAGAAGACCATGGGGGTCATCACGCTGGTGCTGGTGGCCGGCGGCTACCAGCAGGCCGGTACCAGCCCCCACTGGTGGGTCATCGCCGCAGCGGGCCTCGCCATCGGCCTGGGCACCTACTCGGGCGGGTGGCGCATCATGCGCACCATGGGACGTGGGCTGGTGCATGTTGAGGCGCCGCAGGGCTTCGCCTCCGAGACCGCCTCAACGGTGGCGATCCTGGCCTCCTCCCATCTGGGGTTCGCCCTGTCCACCACCCACATCTGCACTGGGTCGATTCTGGGCTCTGGGATCGGTCGGGGCACCAAGGTCTCGTGGAGAACCGCAGGCAAGATGGGGATCGCCTGGCTGGTGACGCTTCCGTGCTCAGGCCTGGTGGGTGCCGCCACGTCCTATGTCGCGGTCAAGGGTGGAGTGCCGGGCACGATCGCCGTCATCTGCCTGCTCATCCTCGGAGCCCTGGCCATCATCCGGCAGGCGGGCCACAACCGGGTGGATTTCTCCAACGTCAATGACGCCTCCGAGGTCGTCGTCGTCAAGCAGGAGCCGGAGCTGGGGCGTGAACCGCTGACGCTGGACGAGGTGCGTTCCGAGATCGTCAACGGCGTGACGGACCAGGACAGTACGCATCGGATGACGACAGGTTCCATGGCATGACCGGTATGGCGATCGACTGGGGCTCGCTGGGGCTGGTGGCGTCAGTGACGGTGCTGGGCACCGCCTTCATCCTCACCATCTGCTCCCTGGCGGCTCGCATGCTGGCCACCGTGCACGCCAAGCATGAGGCCGGCGAGGTCGAGGGAGTGCGTCTGGCTCAGGTCCTGGCGGGCGTCTTCATCGCCATTGCCGCCATGATCGCGTTATTCGGTCTGTGGCTCATCGTCCCGTACTTCCACTGAGAACCAACCGCCCCAGTACGCGACAGTGGCCCTGCTAACATCCAATCGTGACTGAGGACCTCAAGGGCCTGGCCCTGGATGCGATTGCCACATCCACGGCGGCTGATGACCCGGACTATCCCTGCTTCCACGTCGTCCCACCGGTGGGACGACTCAACGACCCCAATGGGCTGCTGGTCGACGGCGACACATACCACGCCTTCTACCAGCTCAGTCCCCTCCACCCCCACCGCAAGCTGGTCTACTGGGGGCACTCCTCCTCGACGGACCTGCTGCACTGGCGCCACCACGCCCCCGCCGTCATCCCGGACTCCTCCTACGACCGCTCCGGGGCGTACTCCGGCAACGCGATCGTGCTGGAGTACGCCGAGCTCGACGGCGCAGCCGCTCAGGTTCCTTACCACCTCTTCTACACCGGGAACCTCAAGGATCCGGTCACCGACGAGCGCACCGCCAGCCAGTGCCTGGTGACCAGTGGTGACCTGACCGACTTCACCAAGTGGCCCGGCAACCCCCTCATCCCCACCCATGCTGAGGGATACACCGCCCACTACCGCGACCCGCAGGTCTTCCGCGACGTCGACCGGCCGGGGGAGTACCGGATGCTCATCGGGGTCCAGCGCGCCAACGAGACCGGAGCCGCAGTCCTGTACCGTTCCCGGGACCTGGTCTCCTGGGAGCTGGAGGGAGAGCTACGCTTCCCCGGGGCGGGAGGCACCTTCGACTCCTTCGGGTACATGTGGGAGTGCCCCGGCCTGGTGCGGCTGAAGGACGAGGACACCGGTGAGGACTGGGACGTTCTCATCTGGTGCCCGCAGGGCATCACTCCCGACAGGGAGGGCTTTGAGAACATCTTCCCCTGCGTCTATACGGTGGGTCACCTCGTGGGTACTGAGCTGCGAGACACCGGCGGGGTCTTCTACGAGGTCGACCGGGGCTTCGAGTTCTACGCCCCTCAGGTCTTCGCCCGGCGTCCCTCCGAGCCAGGGCCGGTGCTGCTGACCGGATGGGCGGGCAATGCCTCCGAGGACGACCAGCCCTCCATCGAGACCGGACAGTGGGTCCACGCCCTGAGCATGCCTCGGATGCTGAGACTCAAAGCGGGCCGACTCATCCAGCGCCCTGCCGCTTGTCTCCCATCCGCCGCAGGCGAACCGGCTCTCGTGGGTGAGTGCCTGGAGACGGGCATCTACGAGGTCGATGACCTCAGTGGGCACCGCAGCTGGCAGCTGCACCTGGAGGCCGACGCAGAGCAGACCACGGGGCCGTGGGGACTGCGGATCGGATCGGATGACTCGCACGTGGACATCACCCTGGACGGGCGGGTGCTTCGGGTGGATCGCTCCACCTCCCGCTATACCCAGCACGGCTCCACGCGCGCAGTGACACTTCCTGAAGGATGCGAGCCGGTGCTGGAGGTCATCCATGACCGCTCGCTGACTGAGGTCTTCGTCGGTGACGGGGCGCTGGTCCTCACCCTGCGCAGCTTCGTCGACATCAACAGCTCGGGAGCACGGCTGATGGTGGAGGGGAGCCTTGCGCTGACAACTGGCAGCACGAGGACTCTCGCACCGTCCTGAGGCCTTCCCGACCTCGCGTCGCCACGGGAGCAAAGAGTTTCTGAGCAGGGCGAAGACAGGGAGGCTTATTCACAGCATCCATCAAACACGCTGTGACCTGCGCAGATGCCGGCGTTGGCTACCCCTGTGAATAAGCCTCAGGGAATAGATCAGAACCCTTCTCTCCGGTTGCAGGGTGCTCTAACTCACTGTAATGTGACTATCGATTGACACAGGTGTGGCCGCAGGGAGTCAGCGATGATCCCGACCGTTGGGTTTCCCCGCCCTCCCAGGTGCTGCGGTCCCATCACGAGAAAGGAACCCCCGGGTGGCAATGGATCACGCCCGCGTGGCGAAGGACGTCCTGACGTACGTCGGTGGCGCCGACAACATCAACGCAGCAGCGCACTGCGCAACGCGTCTGCGTCTTGTCCTCAATGACATGGACAAGGTCGACCAGAAGGCTCTCGACAAGGACCCCGACCTCAAGGGCACCTTCATCGCGGGCGGCATGTTCCAGATCATCGTCGGACCCGGAGACGTCGACCTCGTCTTCTCCGAGATGATCCGAACCGGAGGGGTCAAGGAGGTCTCCAAGGACGAGGCCAAGGAGCAGGCCGCCAAGGGCGGCAACCCGCTCTCCCGCTTCATCAAGGCAATCGCGGATATCTTCGTCCCGCTGCTTCCGGCCCTGGTCGCCGGCGGTCTCATGATGGCGATTCACAACGTCCTCACGGCCGATTTCTTCACTGCGCCTTCCTTTGTCACCTCGGACAACCCCACTGGCGCCTATGGACTCGTCGACCGGTTCTCGTGGCTTGCCGACTACGACGACGTCATCAACCTCGTATCCTCGGCAGCCTTCGCCTTCCTGCCGGTGCTCGTCGGCTTCTCCGCAGTCAAGCGCTTCGGAGGCAACGTCTACCTGGGTGCGGCCATGGGGGCCGCCATGGTCTCCACTCAACTGACCAGCGCCTACGAGATCGAGACGGCTCGACAGGCCGGCACCATTGAGGTGTGGCACCTCTTCGGCCTGACGGTGGACAAGATCGGCTACCAGGCCATGGTCATCCCCGTCCTGTGCGTCTCATGGCTGCTGGCATACATCGAGAAATGGCTTCACAAGCGCCTGTCGGGAACTGCCGACTTCCTGCTGACCCCGCTCATCACGCTGCTGGTGACCGGCTTCCTCACCTTCGTCGTCGTCGGCCCTCTGGCACGTGAGCTCTCCGACGGCATCACCAACGGCCTGAGCTGGCTGTACACGACCGCCGGACCCGTGGGTGGCTTCCTCTTCGGCCTGGTCTACTCGCCGATCGTCGTTACCGGATTGCACCAGTCCTTCCCGGCAGTGGAGCTGCCTCTCATCGCACAGATGAGCAGCGGCGGTCCCGGCTCCTTCATCTTCCCGATCGCCTCCATGGCCAATATCGCCCAGGGCGCCGTGACCCTGGCGGTCTTCCTCCTGACCAAGGACTCCAAGATGAAGGGTCTGGCCGGTGCTGGTGGTGTCTCGGCGATCGTCGGTATCACCGAGCCCGCCATCTTCGGTGTCAACCTGCGTCTGCGCTGGCCATTCTTCATCGGGATGGGCGTGGCCTCCCTCGGGGGCGCCGCCGTCGCCCTGCTCGACATCCACAACCAGGCTCTGGGCGCCGCCGGATTCGTTGGCTTCGTCTCGATCGTTCCTGACGACATCGTCAAGTACCTCATCCTCGAGGTCATCGTCTTCTTCGCTGCTTTCGGCGCTGCCTTCGCCTATGGCACTACCCGTGGTAAGGCCTCTCTGGCCGGTGACGACGTCGACGCCGATGAGGCCGCCCTGGAGGCCGAGGCCATGGCCGAGCATGCCGAGACCGTCGAGCTGCCCGCCGAGGCCGCCGAGGACTTCACCGTCACCGCTCCGATCCAGGGGCGCGCGATCCCGCTGTCCGAGGTGGAGGACCAGACCTTCGCCTCCGGCATGCTCGGGCCGGGCATGGCCATCGCCCCCGCCGAGGGGCCGGTCGTCTCCCCGGTCGACGGCGAGGTCCTCGTGGCCTTCCCGACCGGTCACGCCTACGGTCTGCGAGCCGCCAGCGGAGTCGAGCTGCTCATCCACGTCGGCATGGACACCGTCCGGCTCGAGGGCAAGCACTTCAGTCCCAAGGTCAAGGCCGGTGACAAGGTTCTGCGCGGCATGCCTCTGGTGGACGTCGACTGGGCCGCCGTCGGAGCCGCCGGCTACCAGACCGTCACCCCGATCGTCGTCTCCAACGCCCAGGGTTACAAGGGCATCGAGGAGCACGGTGCTGGAACGATTCACCGGGGCGAGGCCCTCTTCGACGTCGTGCGCAAAACCGACGACTCCGATGACGACAAGAAGGATGCTCAGGTCGACGCCGCACAGGCCAATGCCTGATCCATTCAAGGACTGTCTGCGACACTGATACGTGTGGGCCCCAACCATCAAGGTCGGGGCCCACACGTATCCTCAGCGGCTTGCTAGGCGGTACGGCCGGGCAGCAGTCTCACCGGCATGGGGGAGGGGGCTTGCTGGGCGCTCCCAGACTCACTCGACTGTTTGTTCTCCGAGGAGACGGCGGTGGTCGACTTGATCCGGTTCAGGAGCAGGTCGACTGCCGCTCGTGCCAGCTTGGCAATGGGCTGCTGAATCGTGGTCAGCGCAGGCAGAGCGTGCTGCATGGCGATGGTGCCGTCAAAACCGATCACCTTGAAGTCGTCCGGGATCCTCAGGTCGCGCTCGGCCGCCCACTCCATCACTTGCGCGGCAGCGAGATCATCGGTGGCGAAGACCGCGTCGATGTCGTCGGCCACGAGGTTGAGCCGCTCGCGAATGAGGCCGGGGCGCTCGCTATTGGGCGTGTTGAAGTCGACGGTGAGGACCACCGGCTCGATACCTGCCTGCTGGAGCACCTGGCGGTACCCCCTCTCCCGCAGGTTGTGGATTCCGGTGCGCGACGTCAGCAGGGCCGGGCGGCGCGCCCCCCGCTTGAGCAGGTGCTCGGCGGCGAGTCGACCGCCGGCTTCGTTGTCGCAGCGGACGTTGGGGACGACGGGGGAGAGGTCCCGATCGACACTGACCAGGGGCAGGTGAATCGAGCTGTAGTCCGCCAGACCGTCGTTGTGGGCGCTGGAGATGATGCCATCGACCCGGTGGGAGACGAGCAGGTCGAGGTACTCACGCTCCCGATCCGCCTTGCCCATGGAGTTGCAGACGAAGGTCCGGTAGCCGCGCTCTGCGAGGAAGTCCTCGACATGCTCGGTCAGCTCGCCGAAGAAGGGCAGAGCGACGGTGGGGACGATCAGTCCGATCGAATGCGTCGACTTGCCGTGCAGTGCTCGGGCGATCTGATTGGGACGGTAGTTGAGCTGAGCGATCGCCTCAGCCACCCGCTCCCGGGTCTCTTGGGAGAGGTAGCCGCGGTTGTTGAGTACGCGGGAGACTGTGGTCAGCGAGACGCCTGCAGCCTGGGCGACATCCGCCAGTGTGGGTTCGCGGTGTGACTCCACGAGTGGGTCCTCGAGCTCCTTCAGTCGGTCACGGTGAGTGCGATCTACTGCCAAGCATATGCCTCGAGGGGCTCATTACCTAACTGACCTGCGTAAACGTGGGCGAAAGTGTTACGTGCCGGGCAAGACTTCGGCGTAGAAGGAGATCATGGCGCGGGCCATCTGGGCGTGTCCGGCGTCGTCGGGGTGGAGCTGGTCGATGGCCAGACGGTCCTCGTCGCCGTCGATGGCCGCGCTCAAGGCGTCGGTCGAGGTCAGGCCCAGGGAGGTGGCCTTCTCGTGGACGAGGCGGTGGATGGCCTGGAAACGTGGGCCGCCGTCCAGGGAGGGGAAGTAGGGAGCGATGATGACCGGTGCACCCCGCAGGCGTGTGGCGATGAAGCTGAGGTCGTGGTCGATCGCCTGCTCGACCAGCTCACGCTGAGAGGGGAGGAAGGCGGCGTCGTTCAGGCCCAGGCTGATCGTGACGACGTCGGGCTCGCAACGCAGAACGGCTTCCAGCCAGGTGGTGTCACGGCACGACGGCGAGCGTTGCCCGCCGGGCAGATGGCCCCCGCGTCGTGCGAAGAAGCCCAGGCCGTCCGCCGCCAGGTTCACTTCCCGCCACCGCTGATGCTCACACACGAGCGAGGTCCAGCGATTGCGAGGATGGCTCAGGGCTCGCCAACCGGTGGTGATGGAATCACCGAGGAAGACAGCAGTGGGGAAGTGGTCGGAGTGAGGGATCGTGGACACGGCTACGGACAGTAGTTCTCCAGGCTGGGAGGAGCCAGTGCGGCTCAGCGGTCATCTTCCTGCGACATCCTGCGGCGCGCCTTGGGAGAGCACCACGCCAATGAGAATGACATAATGTACATTATCGGCGTTAAGTGGATGAGGCTTGTTCTGCTGAGGACCGTGCTGCGGCGTCATACGACGGTGTCCGGCACAATCGTCGCCCGATAACATCGAACAAATGACTATGCCCTCACGTGAGACCAAGGGCCATGGACGCGCCATAGTGGCACATGGCACAGACCTAATCGCCTTGATCGACGCGGGTAACGTGACCTCGGTGCGCCTGCACGAGCGCTATGGTTTCACCACTGTCGGCACTGTCCCGCAGGCCGGCGAGAAGCGCGGTCAGATCCTCGATCTGACCCTCATGAGCCGTTGCCTGAAAGGATCCACCATGTGCTGTGACCAGATCAAGCCCGCCGACAGCCACCGACGGGTCGATGCCGACCAGTCCATCGAGCTTCAGCCCGAGGAACCCGCCGTCACCCAGTGGCAGGTCAGCGCTACCGATGAGCTCGTGGCGCACCTGCTGAGCCTTGTCGGCACGCCCCAGGGGCGGCCGGCGATCATCGCTGTCGACGGGCGAGGCGGTTCGGGCAAGACCACACTCACCACGGCGCTGGCCGCGGCCGTCCCCGGCGCGCAGGCCTTTCACTTGGATGACCTCATCTGGAACGAGCCGCTCTACGACTGGGACCAGCTGTACGTCGACACCCTGACTCAACTGCGTCAGGCCGGCAGCCTCGACCTTGTCCCGTACAAGTGGCGCGAGCACGGACGCGAGGGCTCCATCCGGATCCCGGCCGGCTCTCCCCTGGTCCTCGTCGAGGGGACCGGGGCGGGTCTGGCCGCAGTGCGCAGCCTCATCGACGCACACGTGTGGGTCCAGACCGGTGACAACGTGGCCGAGCGCCGCGGCATCAAGCGGGACATCGCTGAGGGAGTCAACGGCGACGCCGAGGAGTCGGTGCGTTTCTGGCACTGGTGGATGGCCGGTGAGCGCCTCTTCTTCGCCAAGGACCGTCCCTGGCGGCGCGCAGACGTTATCGTCTCCGGTGACGCTCCCGCCGGTGTGGGGCCCGGAGAGATCGCCTGGACTCCGGGGCCGCTCCTGTCCCGCTGAGGCCCGGCTCTTCGCTGCTCAGGGCGGGGTCCGTCAGTCCCCCAGCGCGGTCCCCACGGCGCGAGCGGCCTGGATCCACTCGTGGTCGGCCGGGACGAACTTGGTGTGGCCGGCCACATCCTTGAGCGGCACCAGCTCCGTGCCGTGACCGCGGTCGGCGACCATGACGCCGTAGCGGCCCTCTGCGATCGCGTTGGCTCCCGCCACGCCCAGGCGCGTGCCCAGGAGACGATCCGCTCCGCAGGGCGAGCCGCCGCGCTGGACGTACCCCAGGATGGACACGCGCGCCTCCAGCCCGGTCAGGCTCTCCAGCTGCTCGGCCAGGGTGAAGGTGTTGGCGCGGTGGGAGGCCTCCAGGCGCTTGACGCCCCGCTTGGCCATCGCCTTGCGCTCGGGGCTGGAGGCGTCCTTGACCAGGGCGCGGGCGTGCTCCAGCTCGGCGTGATCCGTCACGGACAGCGCCCCCTCGGCCACAGCCACCACGGAGAAGGACGAGCCGTGGGAGCGGCGCCGCTCGATCTTGTCCGCGATCGCGTCCACCGAGTACGGAATCTCCGGCAGCAGAATGACATCCGCCCCGCCGGCGATGCCGGCGCCCAGGGCCAGCCATCCGGCTCGGTGCCCCATGATCTCGGTGAGGATGATGCGGTGGTGGGAGTGCGCCGTCGAGTGCAAGCGGTCCACGGCCTGAGTGGCGATCTCCAGGGCCGTGGCGAAGCCGAAGGAGGAGTCGGTGTGGACGATGTCGTTGTCAATGGTCTTGGGCAGGTGGATGACGTTGAGACCGGTGTCCATGAGGCGTTTGGCGTTCTTCGCGGTCCCACCCCCACCGAGGCAGACCAGGGCGTCGATCCCGTCCTTCTCACAGTTCTCCACGATGGTGGGCACCATGTCGCGGGGCTCGCCATCCACCATCATCCGATGCACCTTGTCCCGGCTGGTTCCCAGCATGGTTCCGCCGGTGGTGAGGATCCCGGACAGAGCGGCCGGGTCGAGCTCGGTGAAGCGGTTCTCCGCCAGGCCGCGCATGCCGTCCCGGAAGCCGATGAGCTCCCAGCCGTGCTGCTGGATCGCCGCCTTTCCGAAGCCTCGGATCGCTGCGTTGAGTCCCGGGGCGTCGCCGCCCGCCGTGAGAATGCCGATGCGCTGAGCCATGGGACCAAGTATGCCGGTCCCCGCTGGCCCGCACAGGCTATAGACGCCTGTTCCGGCGATTCCGGCGATGCTGACGGAAGGGAAGGTTCTTCGCTGACACGGGTCGACGACGTCGCGTTAGACGCCAACCGGTATCATCATTACCCTGATCGCGTCGATGCCGGGGAACCCGGTGGGAACCCATCAGAACCAGGACACCACGAGAGACGAGCCACAAGGAGACCAGAAGCATGGCAGACCGCGCACTGCGAGGCATGACCATCGGCGCGAAGTCGATGGAGTCGGAGGACGGCGTCGAGTTCGCCGAGCGGATGATCATCAGCTACGAGTGCCCGATGGCGCACGTCACCAGGATCCCGATGTCCACCGAGGCCGAGGTGCCTCCCACCTGGGAGTGCCCCGAGTGCGGTCAGCTCGCCGCCCGGCGCGGTGAGGACGAGCCCGAGCCCGACGAGCCCAAGAAGACCCCGCGCACCCACTGGGACATGCTCCTGGAGCGCCGCAAGGTCGATGAGCTCGAGGTTCTCCTCAATGAGCGCCTCGAGGCGCTGCGCAGCGGTGAGGTCTACCGCGAGCGGGTCGGCGGCTGACGGGACCGTTAGGAGCGCTTCTGCCGCGATGAGCTCGACGGACGTTGCTGCCGGTACCCGGCGGTGGCCCGGCGGCGCTTGTCGCGGGCGGCGCGCAGCCTGCTTCCAGCGAGCTTGGCCGCATCGAGCAGCTGGCCGGAGCGCTTGGCCACTCCCCAACGGGTCACGAGGGACAGCTCCTCGGTGAAGATTCCCCCGGAGAGCTTGGACTGGCCGGCCTCCCGCTCCAGGAAGGTGATCGGCATCTCCACGATGCGGCCGCCAATCTCGTCAACCAGCTTGGTCATGTTGACCTGGAACCCGTAGCCGAGAGCCTCAACCTTCCCAAGGTCCATGCGCCGCAGGATCGAGGCGCGGAAGACCCGGAAGCCCGCGGTGGCGTCCTTGACACGCAGACCCAGCATGGCGTTGATGTAGAGGTTCCCGGCCTTGGACAGGGCCACGCGCTTGGCGTCCCAGCCCTCGGTGGCGCCGCCGGAGACCCACCGCGAGCCGATGACGAGGTCCGGCTCGTCGGCCATCTCTGCGCGCTGAATGAGCAGGGCCAGGTCCTCGGCGCGGTGGGAGCCGTCGGCATCCATCTCCACGATGAGCTCGTAGCCGGCGGCCAGCGCCCAGGAGAACCCGGCGAGGTAGGCCGGGCCCAGCCCGTTCTTCTCCGAGCGGTGCAGGACATGGATGTGGGAGTCCTCGTGCGCGCGGGTATCGGCGTAGTCGCCGGTGCCATCGGGGGAACCGTCGTCGACGACGAGAATGTCCGCCTCGGGAGCATGCTCGCGGACCCGGTCCAGTGCCGTGGGCAGGGACTCGATCTCGTTATAGGTGGGGATGACGACGAGTGCCTTCACTTCTCTCTCCGAGGTTGGGGGCTGTGTGGCGCCGAGGCTAGTGGCGGCGCCCTGAGGTTATCTGAGATCAGCGGCGACGCCGGCGATCCCCGGCCGCAGCCACTGCCTTCCGCCCTGGGCGCAGCCGGCTCAGAATACCGGCTCCCACCAGTGCGCCTGCACCGGCGAGGAGGATGATGCCGGGGGCGGCACCGAGCCGGTCGGCGACGGTTTGCGAGCTGCGCAGCGGAACGTCGGCCACGAGGCTCGCCTGGGTGTAGGGCCGGGTGACCTGCTCGACCTCACCGCGGGGGTTGATGATCGCGGTGTAGCCGACGGTGGAGGCCTGGATGACGCTGCGGCCGTGGACCACCGCCTGGACACGGCCCTGGGCGAGCTGCTGGGCCGCCTCGCCGGAGTCGAGGAAGGAGGCGTTGTTCGTCGGGATGATGATCGCCTGCCCGCCCTGTGCGACACCCGTGCGCAGGGCGTCGTCGTAGGCGACCTCGAAACAGATGCCCATGGCGAAGGTGACGTCCCTGCCCTGGGTGACGGCCGGAACCGTCAGTGTGCTGGGGCCGGTGCCGGGCAGCATGTCGATGCCGACCCGATCGACCTGGGTGGTCAGGCGCCGCACCAGGGAACGGGAAGGGATATATTCCGCGAAGGGCACGGGCCGATGCTTGCGGTAGTAGGAATGAGCCGTTTTCCCGGAGACGTCTCCGGGATTCCAGATGAGGACGTCGTTATAGCGGATGTCATCGACGACAGGAACCGCGCCCACGAGCACCGGCGCCTGGACCGCCTGGGCGGCCTCATCGACAATGGTCGCCGAGGCAGGATAGTCGCGAGGGTCCAGATCCGCGGAGTTCTCCGGCCAGATGACCATGTCGAGGCTGCCGGGGCCGACGTCGGCGGCCAGCTGCTTCGTCGCCGTGGCGTGGTTGCCGGTCACCTCCAGGGCCCGGTTGAAGGCGTCCTCGAAGTCGGTGGCCACATTGCCCTGGACGGCTCCGACCCGGACGGTGCCGTTCTCAGCGCGCGTCTCCAGTGGCAGCGTCCGCGGCGCAATGAGCGCAGCCGCTGCGAGCACTGCGCACAGGAGGACCGGCACGGCGCGGCGCTCATAGACGGATCGAACTGCATGAGCGATGCATGCGGCCGCCAGTGCCACCAACAGCCCCACACCGGCGCTGCCGACATAGGCCGCCGCCGGCAGGACGGGGGCATCAGCCATGGCGAAGGCCAGGCGCCCGAAGGGGAAACCGCCCAGCGGCCACACCGAGCGCAGCTCCTCCACCCCGGACCACAGCACGGCGAAGAAGAGCACGCCAGCCGCGCCGGCAGGTACGTGCCGCGTAAGCCGCCCTCGCCGGGCAGCCCCCTGGAGCAGCGGCAGGCGGCTCACCAGGGACCAGGTCCCACCGAGCCCGGCCAGGTAGAGGGACTCGAAGAGCGTCAGCGCGATCCAGCCGATCGGGTTGCCCATGCCCACCATCGTGAAGTGCAGCAGAGGGGCGAACAGACCGAAGCCGTAGAGCAGTCCCAGACCAGTGCCCGCCCAGAAGCGGCGGCCGCTGATGAGGAGCATGAATGCCCCGACCCCGATGAGGGCCGACCACCACAGGTTCACCGGGGGGAAGGCGGCATAGGTGGCCAGGCCCGCCAGCAGCGCCACCGCCGCCGGGGCTGATCGACGAAGCCAACGGGGAGACTGAGAGAGCAACCGGGTACGCATCCGGGAGGGCAACCGAGAGGGCACTGTCACGCGTTGAAGCATACGGGCACGTTGACGGTTAACCTTCGTGACGGCGGGCCAGAGCATGGTGCACGGGCTGCCAGGCCAGGGCCAGCAGGGTGCCGATGACGGCTCCGATGAGGCAGGACATGGCCGTCCCGGTGATCCAGGACAGGACCGGGTTGTGGGCGAGCTCCTCGGTCCACTCGATGGCGTGATGCAGCGGGTGGAAGCCGACCTTGGCGAGGTTGACCGCCAGGATGTGTCCGCCGACCCACAGCATCGCCACGGTCCCGACGATCCCGATGCCACGGAAGAGCGCCGGCGCAGACGTCACAATCGCGCGGCCAAGGGAGCGGATGGTGCCGGTGCGGCCGTGGCCCGCCAGGTGCGCTCCGGCGTCGTCGAGCTTGATGAGGGCTGCCACCAGGCCGTAGACGGCGAAAGTGATGAGCAGGGCGATGAGGACCAGGACGATGATGCGCCGCATGGAGGACTCCCCCTCCACCTCGGCCAGGGCCAGCAGCATGATCTCGGTGGACAGGACGAAGTCCGTGGTGATGGCCTGACGGACGATCTGGGCCTCGTCGACCAGGCCGGACTCCTCCTTGGTGTGAGCAGTACCTCCGAAGCGCTCCAGGATCTTCTCCCCGCCCTCGAAGCACAGGTAGGCGCCGCCGATGACGAGCGCCACCGGCAGGAGCCACGGCGCCACGGCCGTCAGCAGCAGGCCGATCGGCAGGATGATGAGGAGCTTGTTACGCAGCGAGCCCAGCGTGATCTTCTTGATGATCGGCAGCTCCCGGTCCGGGGTGATACCGGTGACGTACTGGGGCGTGGTGGCGACGTCATCGACGGCGGCCGCCGACACCTTCGCGGAGGCCTTGACGGCCACGGAGGCCGTGTCGTCAACGGTGGACAGTGTCAGCTTGGCGAGCGTGGCGATGTCGTCAAGAAGGGCGAAGAAGCCTGACATAGGGGCATGAGTCCTGTCGTCCGGAGTATCGGCTGGAACGAGGGTACTAGCCGCAGTGTCACACGGCGGACCAGCTCACCACTCCCCTATTGAGATCCAGGGAGGCCTCTGCGGCGCGCATCGACAGGCCGGTGACGGCCCTGGACTGCTCGGGGCTGGCATCCGGTGGTGGCGAGAGGCTCGCGATCTGGCCGACGACGTCGAGCAGCTGCTTGCACCAGCGCACGAAGTCCCCGGCCGTCAGCTCAGTGGCATCCAGGATGTCCGCCAGCTGCGCGCCATCGCACCAGGCCTGGACGGCCCCGGCCAGTGCCGGCTCTGCCCCCGAGGACGCCTCGATGCGGGCCAGGGACTCCAGGTCTTGGATTCGGTGCGAGACCCCCAGCTGTGTGCGCAGGCACTGGCCGAGCCTGGATGCGGGCGTCACGGGCAGCCCGATCGACTGGGCGCTCAGTCGCGGCTCGTAGACGCAGGCGCTCAGCGCCCCGGCCAGCTCTGCGGCGCTGAGATCCTCGAAGACTCCCGTGCGCAGGCACTCGGCGATGAGTAGGTCCCGCTCGGCATAGATCCGGGCCAGCACCTTGCCTGCGCCGGTCACCCGCAGCTCGCGCTCCGGGTGGCCCCGGTCCACCGGGTGCAGATAGCCCAGCTCGAGCAGCACCTCGCAGACGGCGTCGAAGAGGCGGGCGATGGTGCCGGTGCGGGTCTCGATGCGTCGCTGGAGGCTGTCCGCATCGGCCTTGGCCCGCGACCACTTGCGGCCCACCCGAGCGTGCTCCTCCCGGTCGGGGCACCCGTGGCAGGGGTGGGAGCGCATTTCGTGACGCAGTCGCTCAAGGTTCTCGATCGCGCTGTCTCGGCGGGCCTGCGCACGGCTGGAGCGGGTGCGTGTGCGCTTGCCGCCCCCTTTCAGGTCCCCGGAGCGCAGAGCATCGACCAGACGCTGAACGAGCCGGTCCCGGTCCCGGGGCCGATGCGGGTCCACCGAGTCCGCCACCCGCAGCGCGCCCACGCGCATGACGCCGTCCGGTGCCGTGTCGGGGGTCAGCGCGACGACTCGCGAGTCCTCCCCCAGCACCGAGATGGTGGGGGTCCCGGTCCGGTCGGCACCGACCTCCAGGACGATGCCGTGGCGGCGGCGTCGGCCCTTACGGAAGACGACGACGTCACCGCGTCCCAGCGAGCTCATGCTCCGGCCCGTCTCACTTCGGCGCGCCGAGGCCTTGTCTCGCGACAGGTCCGCCTCGGCGTCGGCGATGGCCTGGCGCAGGGAGGCGTACTCGCGGAAGTCGCCCAGGCGGCAGGTCATGTCCTTCTCCAGGCCCTCCAGGCTGCGGCGCTTACGGCGAGCCTGAGCGGCCAGCTCCACGACGCCGCGGTCGGCCTGGAACTGGGCGAAGGACTGCTCGAGCACCTCACGCACCCGCGTCCGCGGCATGCGCTCGAGCAGGTTGACGGCCATGTTGTAGGTCGGCCGGAAGGCGGAGACCAGCGGGTAGGTGCGCCGGGAGGCCAGTGAGGAGACCGTGGCCGGCTCGACGTCGTCGGCCGTCAGCACGACGGCGTGACCCTCCACGTCGATGCCGCGGCGCCCGGCCCGACCCGTCAGCTGGGTGTACTCCCCCGGGCTGAGGGTGACGTGGGCCGATCCGTTCCACTTGCGCAGCGACTCCAGGACGACGGTGCGGGCGGGCATGTTGATCCCCAGCGCCAGGGTCTCGGTGGCGTAGACGACCTTGACCAGGCCCGCGCTGAAGAGCTCCTCCACCGTCTCCTTGAACACCGGCAGCAGCCCCGCATGGTGGGCCGCGACGCCACGCTCCAGGGCGTGGGCCCAGAAGTGGAAGCCGAGGACCCCCAGGTCGCCGGCGGGGATGTCAGCCGTGCGCCGCTCAATGACCTCCCGGATCCGGGCCGCCTCGGCCTCGGTGGTCAGGTCCACCCCGGCGCTGACCACCTGGTGGACGGCCTGCTCGCAGCCCGCCCGGGAGAAGACGAAGACGATCGCGGGCAGCAGGCGCGCCCCCTCCAGGGCCGTGACGACCTGCAGACGAGAGGGCGGCTTCAACCTGGCCGTGCGAGCTCCCCCTTCGCCACGGCGAGGAGCCCGTCCGCCCCGTGCGGAGCGCTTCCAGGGCTGCGGCCCTTGGGCCGAACCGCCACCGCGGCCTCGGCAGCCGTTCTTGGAGCCGCCTGTCGAGGCGGCGGCACGCCGAGCCTGCTTGACGGCCTTGAGCAGCTCGGGGTTGAGCGGGGGCTGCCCCGCCTGTCCTGTCTGCTCGGACTGGTCGAGCTGGTCGGACTGCTCGGCCGCGTCCGCGGGGTGGGAGTACAACGGCAGCAGCTTGCGACCGACCATCATGTGCTGAGTCAGCGGGACGGGGCGATCCTCGGAGACGACGACGGCGGTCCTGCCTCGCACCTGGCCGAGCCAGTCACCGAACTCCTCGGCGTTGGAGACCGTGGCGGACAGGGAGATCACCTGGACCTCGGCGGGCAGGTGGATGATGACCTCCTCCCACACCGGCCCGCGGAAGCGGTCGGCCAGGTAGTGGACCTCATCCATGACCACGAAGCCCAGCCGGTCCAGGTCGCGTGAGCCCGAGTAGAGCATGTTGCGCAGCACCTCGGTGGTCATGACCACCACGTCCGCGTGAGGGTTGACGGAGGTGTCACCGGTGAGCAGCCCCACCCGCTCCTGACCGTGCCGGGCTACGAGGTCCAGGTACTTCTGGTTGCTCAGGGCCTTGATGGGGGCGGTGTAGAAGGTCTTGAGCCCTCGGGCCAGGCCCAGGTGCACGGCGAACTCCCCCACCACCGTCTTGCCGGCGCCCGTCGGGGCGGCGACCAGGACTCCCTCTCCCCTCTCGATAGCGCCGCAGGCCTCCTCCTGGAAGGGGTCGAGGGGGAAGTCGTAGCCCTGGGCGAAGCGGGCGAGCTCACTGCTGGAAGCAGCCTGTCGACGTCGAGATGCGGCATAGCGCTCTGTTGGTGAGCTCATGGCAACACCCTACGGGCCGGATCAGCCCTGAGCAGGTAGGAGCAGCCGGACGGCGTCGGGGACCGCCTCGAGGCGCAGGGGCAGCTCGGCCAGCGGCTCCCCGTCGGCGAAGGGATGAGGCGGTGGGCGCATCCCCCGGTCACGGCCGGTTCGCTCAGCGAGCGCCTCAATGGTGACGATGCGGCTGCGCTCCACGTGGACGGCCGGGTCGGTCAGGTGCGTGCCGCGGAAGAGCCGGCGGAAGAGGGCGAGCAGGTGGGTGCGGCCCACGGGGTCCAGTCGCAGCACCTCCAGCAGGCCATCGGTGGGGTCGGCCTGGGGTGCCAGGTCCATGCCGCCGCCGACGTAACGGGTGTTGGCCGCCGCCAGCAGGAGCGCCGGCCCCTCCCAGGTGCCCTCGTCGGTGGTGACCCGGTAGCCGTAGGGCGCCAGCGTCGCGAGCTCGGCGGTGAAGGCGCGCACGTAGCGTCCCTCGCGGGCCGGCCAGGAAAGGGTGTTGGCGCGGGCATTGACGGCGGCGTCCACCCCGGCACTGACCACGGCCAGGGACCAGCGACGCTGCGGGGCCAGCAGGGTGCCGTCGGGACGGGATGCGTAGATCGCGTCCACCGCCGTCATTGTTCCCTCACCGGACAGCGCCTGGTTGATGAGGCGGGCGGAGGCCTCCGCGTCCCGGCTAGGCAGATTGAAGTGCCTGGCGATGTCATTGCCGGTGCCGGTGGCCACGATGCCCAGAGGCACGCCCGTCGTGGCGACGATGTCCACCCCCAGGTGCACCATGCCGTCCCCGCCGACGACGACCAGTGCCTCAATGTTCCGGTCCGGCCCGTCACCCAGGAGGGCCCGTCCTGCGTGGCGCGCCTGCTCGTAGGAGCTGCCACGGACGTGGAGGACCTCATGGCCGGTCTCGGTCAGGATCTGGCGGGCGACGTCGTCGGCGGCCGCATGACGTCCTCGGCCCGAGGAGGGGTTGGACAGCAGAGCGATACGCATAGAAGGAACGAGAGCGACTAGTCAGGCAGGAACGGGAGATGCACCCGGCTACTCGGCCAGGGCGGCCTCGAGCTCGGCGTCGAGCTCAGCGCGCTTCCTCTCCACCCGTTTGTCATGCTTGATGGAGATGAAGCAGGCCAGGAAGTACAGACCGGTGATGGGCAGGGACATGAAGATCATGGACCAGGGATCCGGCATCGGGTTGACAATGGCCATAAAGGTGACAATGCCCACAATGGCCCAGCGCCAGCCCTTGAGCATGGTCTTTCCCTGCATGAGCCCGAGCATATTGAGGGCGACGAGGACCTCGGGCAGGAGGAAGGCGATGCCGAAGGCGAGGACCATCCTCATGATGAAGGACAGGTAGAGATTCGCCCCGATCACTCCGGCAGTGGGGCCGTTAGGGATGAAGCTGGTGAGGATGGACACCGCGTGCGGCATCACCCAGATCCCCAGAGCCGCACCGGCCAGGAAGAGGAGCAGGCCGGCCGTGCCATATGCCCAGGTGTAGGCCTTCTCCTTGCGGGTCATGCCCGGTCCCACGAAGGCCCAGAACTCGTATATCCACAGCGGGGAGGAGAACAGGATGCCGAGCCAGATCGACACCTCGAGCTTCATGTCGAAGGAGGCCAGGATCGTGTCGAAGTTCAGGGTGAGATGCGCGCCCTTGGCATTGGCCTGCTCGATGGGCCGGGTGATGAGGGCGAAGGCTCGCTCGTAGACCAGATAACCGACGACCGTCATCACCATGACACCCGCGGCGGAGACGAAGAGACGTTGGCGCAGCTCGCGCAGGTGGTCCCCGATGGACATGCGCGCCTCGGGATTGTCCTTGCGCCTCGATCGCTTGATCTGAGGGAGCTTGGTCACCACGGCCTCCTTCATCTGCAGGTCACTGGCTCTCGCCGGATGACATCACTTCTGGGATGAGCCCTCGGCACTCTGAGCGGTCTGGCCGGACTGGGTGGGCTCGGTGTAGTAGGTGCCCTCCTGCGGCTGCTGAATCTGAGCCTGGGAGTCCTTGGAGTCGTCGTCGCGCAGCTCCTTGACCTCCTTCTTGAAGACCTTCATGGACTGGCCCACGCTGCGGGCGATGTCAGGCAGCTTCCTGTAGCCGAACAGCAGGATGACGACGATGAGCAGGAAGATGATGTGCGACGGCTTAAAGAGGTTCACGGCGCTGCTCCTTGTGGTAGGGGCTATCGATACGGGCTGAGTGTAGCCTCCCGGGCGGGTGCCTCAGAACGAGGGTCCTGATGGTTCTCCCCAAGGCGGACGGGGCAGGACTCAGCAGTTGTATAAGGTCAGAGCCTGTTTGGCGGCTGCTGCGGCCTCCTGGGCGAGATCCGGGGGCTCCACTGCCACGAGATGGCGACCCGCTGAGAGGACCAGGTCGATGAGCCAGGCGCGGTCACGTCCCTCAACGACGACCCTGAGGTGGCCGTCCGCGGTCTCCTCCTGGGAGAGGCACGGGACCTGCTCGGCGAGCCAGCGGCCCGTCGGATGCATCACCAGGGTGGCGCGAGGTCTGTTCCCCGTGGAGTGAGCGGCTTCGGGGCGGTTCCCTCTGCGTGAGGCGCGATGTCGCACAGAAGGGGTATCGAGCAGCGTGACCGACGTGATCCGGTCCAGGCGGAAACTGCGTTCGGCCTTCGCACTGAGGCACCAGCCCACCAGCGTCATATGTGATCCATCACTTTCCAGCGCGATGGGGTCGACGTCCCGCTCCGAGGGGGTGTCGGTGGCGGAGACGTAGACCAGGTGCAGGCGGCGCCTGTCCCGCAGAGCGGAACGCACAGCGGCCAGGACCCGGGGCGTACGCCCGGAGCGGCCGGCGTGCTCTGGCCCCGGGCCGGCGGAGGCGCCCGTGGTGAGCAGAGCGGTCACCGCCTGCTGGGTGGAGGTGATCACGGGGGCCGAGGCTTCGTCGTCGACCAGGAGGTCGGCGAGCACCCTGAGCGCCATGAGCAGAGAGATCGCCTCCTGCCGGGTGAGGCGAACCGGGCGGTCCAGCCCCAGCGGTTCGGACAGGCGCAGGCGCCCGGCCTCGAAGTCCGCGGCGTCGAAGTCCACGAGGTCCCCGTGCATGCCACCGGGCAAACCGGAGACCCACAGCGTGTTGACGTCGCGCTCAATGACGGCCGGGGCGACGCCGAAGTGCTCGGCGGCCTCCGTGACGGTCACCCCGGGGTGCTCCGCGACCCAGGCGGGCAGGGCGAGCAGGCGCGTGAGCTGGTCGGAGGCGGATGCGCGCGCCATCGTCACTCCCCCTCCGGTACCGTGAGCCCGGCGGCGCCTCGCAGGTGGGACAGGACCGCCTGTCGCAAGGAGTCGGGGGCGAGGACGACGACGGCGTCGCCAAGAGCGGCCACGGTTCCGGCGAAGGAGAAGGGATCCTCATAGTCGACGGCGATGAGATCACGGCCCTCCAGGTGCGCAGGCAGGTCGGCCGGAGGTGCCTGAGCCGGATCGAGGTGGGCTCCGGCCAGACGCAGTCCCAGTGCCCGGCCAGGCAGGGCGGCGAGCAGCGCGCGCCGGCGGCTGGGGGCCTTGGCGGGGAGCCGGGTGAAGGCCCCCGGGCTCCCGTGGACGGTGACTGACCCGGTGATGCGGGCCAGGCGGAAGGTCCGCAGCCTGACGGCGGCTCCTTCCGGTTCCTCCGGTTCCCTGCTGTCATCTGGGCTGTGGGTGCCTGTGGGCTCGACGGCGTCGAGGTACCAGGCGCCCTCGGCCAGGCGCAGGTGGTGCGGCTCGACAGTGCGGGCCCGGGTGCTGCCCGAGCGGGCCGAGACGTAGTCGAAGGTGACCAGACGACGCTCGTCGACCGCGGTGATGAGCTCCTCGGGGATCTCGTCACCGGACAGGTCCGCGGTGAGGGCCGGCAGACCTGCGGAGCTGTTTCCCGCCGGTCCCTCACTGACGGCGCGCAGCTTGGTCAGGGCCCGCCGGGCCGTGGCGGGTAGATCGCCGTCACGCCAGGCGGAGGCGGCCAGGCTCAGGCAGGCGGACTGCTCAGCGCTCAGGTGCAGCGCGGGCAGGGTGTAGTCCTCCTCAATGATCCGGTACCGGGGTTCCTCGGGGCGTCCGGTGGCGGTCACCTCGATACCGAGCTCGCGCAGCGTGTCCTTGTCCCGCTCGAACTTGCGGCGAGCTGACAGAGGGTTGGTGGAGGGGTCCGCCAAGCCGTATCCCGGCACGCCGGCCACGATCTCCTCGGCACTGAGACCAGTGGTGGTGTTGCGCAAGGTGAGCAGAAGGCTCACCAGGCGCTCCTCGGTGCTACGGGTCGGCTGGCTCACGGTGCCCCAGCCTAGGAGAGTCCGGTGGCCTGCGGCTGGTGACGCGCGTGCCCGGATAGTCTGCCGCCATGATGTGGCGCGACGGCGTAGTGACCGGGACCAGGACGGCATGGGGACCGGCGGGGCGATCCTGCGCCGAGCTGGACGTGGAGATCGTCGGGGCTCCGAGTGGTGCGGGCGGCCTGCTGCCCGGCCAGCGGGTCCGCGCGGTCGCCTACGAGGCCCTCACCGGGCTGCCCGACGCCGGGGAGCGGGTGAGGCTGGAGGTCTCGGCCCTCGACCGCGCCCTGGGCACGGGTGGGCACGCCATGGTCAGCTCTCGCCTGGACGTCCTGCCCACCGACCCGCCGCGCGAGGGGCACCTCGTCAAGGCCCGCTACATGCCGGACCAGGTCATGGTCACCGGTGTCGACGAGCAGGGCACGGCCCACCACGGCCTGCTGTCCCAGCCGATCGGCAGTCTCGACCTGGAGGCGATGCCGGTGGTGGTGGCCGACCTGCACTCGAGCCTGCCGGCGGTGCTCGCCGGGCTGCGCTCCGACGCCGACGAGGAGCAACCGCGCGTCGTCTACATCATGACCGACGGCGGGGCCCTGCCCCTGGCCTACTCACGTGTCGTTGCCGCCCTGAGCCAAGCCGGGTGGCTGAGCGGAACCATCACGGCCGGGCAGGCCTGGGGCGGCGACGTCGAGGCGGTCAGCGTCCACAACGCGCTCCTGGCGGCCCGCCACGTCCTGCACGCCGACGCCGCCGTCGTCATCCAGGGGCCCGGGAACCTGGGCACCGAGACGCCCTGGGGCTTCTCCGGGGTGGCCTGCGGGGACGCGATCAACGCCATCGCCACGCTGGGCGGGCACCCGGTGGCCTGCCTGCGTGTCTCCCAGGCCGATGCCCGCGCCCGCCATCGGGGCGTGTCCCACCACTCGATGACGGCGTACGGGCGGGTCGCGCTGGCGGGGGCCGACGTCGTCGTCCCCGACCTGGAGGGCCCCTTGGGGGCGCAGGTGCGTCAGGAGGTCGAGGCCCTGTGCGGTCCCCGGCCGGGTGCCGAGCAGCACCGGCTCGTCGAGGTTCCCGCTGACGGGCTCCTGGAGCTGCTGCGGGCGGCGGAGGTGGAGACCGGAGTGAGGCTGTCCACCATGCGACGGGGTCTGGATGAGGACACGGCAGCCTTCATCACCGCGGCCGCGGCCGGCCGTCACGCGCGCCGGATCCTGGACGAGGAGACGGAACATGGCTGATCGAGACGGCCGACTTAGGACAGCGGCCCACGGCGCGGCGCTGCCGCTGACCGCGAATCTGTCAGCGGCCTACGACTGGAGGGCTCGTCACCGCACGGTGCCGGGGCGAGGAGGTCACTGGACACGGTACTCGGTCCCGGTCGTGGATCTCGCCCTGGGGACCGTCTTCCTCGCCTTCGCTCTGGAGTCGGTCACGTTCATCCTGCGCTTCGGCGGCTACGCCGTCTATATCGCGGACTTCGCCCTGTGCCTGGCGCTGGCGCTGGCGCAGTTCGGCAGGCTGCGTTTCCTGCGTGCCTCCTTCATCGCGACCTATGCCCTGCTGGCGGCCTACGCGATCCTCGTGGCCCTCTCCCCCGTCAACCTCGGCCTCAACCCGATCATCGCCACGGCCATCACCAGTCTCTACACCGTCACCCGCTGGGAGCCCGATCGGCGCTGGGGCACGGCGGCGCTCCTGCTGGCGCTGGCCGGCGCCCTGGTCAACCCCGTCACCTTGGCCTCCTACACCCGGCCCTACGAATCAGATACCAACCCGATGACAAACAGCGGCTGGAACGAGGCCATCCTGGTCGCCCGCACACTCACCGGCCTGGTCTTCGTCGGTGCCGTGGTGCTCACCTACCTGTTGGCCTCCTCCCGGCGCCGGATCGCCGAGAACCAGGCCCTCGACGTCGGCATCGCCGCAGCCCAGGCGGTTGCGGCCGAGCGCCTCAGCCTGGCCCGAGAGCTCCACGACCTCGTGGGCCACAGCCTCACCACGATCAAGGTGCAGGCCGCCACCGGCCTGGCCCTGGGCGGTGAGGAACGGCTGCGCAGCACGCTGACCACGGTGCGTGACACTGCCGATGCCTCCCTGGCCTCCGTGCGCCGGCTCGTCTCCGTCCTGCGCTCCGACGCCGGCGAGATCACTCCGTTGGCGGACCTGCGGACCATCCCGGCCCTGATCGAGACCACCCGCAGCTCAGGTAGCCGGATCAGCGCCGCGCTTCCCGAACCGGAGGTCCTGGATCACTGCAACTCGGCGTGGTCGGCGATACAGCGTCTCACCCTCGTGCGTCTCGTGGGAGAGACCCTCACCAACGCCGTCAGGCACGGAACCGGCCAGATCGAGATGAGCCTGACACTGTCGCAGGACTCCTGCCACCTCCACGTCACCAACCCGGTGCCCGACGTCGTGGAGCACTCCCCCTTCGGCGGCAGCGGGCTCGCCGGCCTCGAAGAACGGCTCAGGCTCGTGGGCGGAACCATGACCTACGGCGTCCACGACGACGAGGACCACAGCATCTTCACCATCGACGTCGACTTTCCCGTGGCGCCGCTCGAGCTGCCCGCGAGCGCCACGGTGGCCGGCGAGACAGCCTCAGGAGACTCCAGATGACGCTCAGTACGACCGGTGCGATCAGGGTGGCCGTTGTCGACGATCAGCCGCTTCTGGTCAGTGCTTTCAGTGCTCTCGTGGCTGCGCAGCCCGATATGGAGGTGGTCCTGGAGGCCGTCAACGGGCGTCAGGCCGTCGAGGGCTTGACCGCTCTGGCCACCGGTGCCCATGGAGGGGCCGATCTGGTACTCATGGATCTGCGGATGCCGGTCCTGGACGGGGTCAGTGCCATTCGTGAGCTGCGGTCCGCGCCGGTCACCGACTCTTTGCGGATTCTGGTCCTGACGACCTTCGACGATGAGGATCTCGTCCTGGCGGCTCTGGGTGCAGGCGCCCACGGATTCCTCCTCAAGGACGCCGAGCCGACGACGCTGCTGGAGGCGATCCGCGTCGTCGCCGGCGGAGGGTCCTGGCTGGATCCGGCCGTCACCGGTACCGTTCTGGCGCACCTTGATGCGGGTGGCGGACCCGGTGCCCCGCAGTCGTCGGCCTCACCGTCGGCACCGGTCGATGGGGCCGTGCCCGTTGTGGGGGCGCCGTCGGGACCTTATGAGGCTCTCACCGGCCGGGAGGACGCCGTACTCGCTTTGGTGTGCCAGGGGCTGAGCAACGCCCGGATCGGTGAGCGGCTCCATGTCGCTGAGTCGACAGTCAAGTCGCATGTCAAGACGATCCTGGGCAAGACGGGCTGCCGCAACCGGGTCGAGCTCGTCATCTACGCGCTGACCACGGGGCTCGTCCAGCCGCGGTAGCCCTCCTCCCCAGGGAGGAGACGGGGGTGTGGGAGCGGGCACGGACTGTATCCCTGGTGGGGATCCGTTGAGGTAACGGTGCGCACGAGCATGGGGTCATGAGCGAAACCGCCATGACGTCAACTCCTCCCTCCCCCACCTGCACCACCGGCACCGCCCCCGGGCTGAGACTGACGGGGGTCTCGAAGTCCTTCAGCCGTCAGCAGGTGCTCTCCGGCCTCGACCTGTCGGCCTATCCCGGCCGTGTCTACGGGCTGCTCGGTCTCAACGGGGCGGGCAAGTCGACCGCCTTCAATATCGCCCTGGGGCTACTCAAACCCGACGCCGGCCGCGTGGAGATCCTGGGCGTTCCGTTCTCCCGTCACAGCCTGGCCCGGGTGGGGGCCTCCATTAACGGCCCCGCCCTCTTCCCCCAGCTGTCCGCGCGGCGCAACCTGCTTGTCCACTGCCGCCTGACCGGCACCTCCCCGGCGACGATCGACCCGCTCCTGGAGCGTGTCGGGCTGGCGGGAGTCGGCAGGAAGCGCGCCGGCTCCTTCTCCACCGGCATGAAGGTGCGCCTGTCACTGGCCATGGCGCTCCTGACCGACCCGGAGATCCTCATCCTTGACGAACCCCAGAACGGGCTGGACCCCCAGGGCATCATCGAGCTGCGCGATCTTGTGCGGATCCTGGCCGACGAGGGGCGCACCGTCGTCGTCTCCAGCCACCAGCTCGGGGAGATCGCCCGCATGAGTGACGACATCGGGGTCCTGGCGACCGGGCGCCTCGTCTACGAGGGGCCCCTGGCCGACTTCGCCGAGGCCGACGACGAGCGAGCCATGGAGGCGGCATTCCTGGCCGCCGTCACTGCTGGTGGGCGCCGCACTGAAGGGGAGACGCAGGCATGAGCACCTCCGGCACCGCCGTGCACGTGAGCCTGTGGGGCCTGGTGCGTGCCGAGATCACCCGCAGCCGGCGCACCTTCACCTGGGGAGTCATCGGGGCGACCCTCATCTTCACCGTTCACACCATCATCCTGGCGAACGCCTCGATCTCTTCAGGCGTGGTCAAGGAAATCCAGTGGAACGGCAATGCTCTGGCGTGGATGCACCTGTACGCCGGGGCCTTCGCGGTTCCGCTGGGGCTGCTGACCGGGGCGATGGCCCAGTGGCGTGAGCAGCGGTGGCGCCAGGGCGGGACGGCCTGGCGCGCCGTCGAGCCGCTCCGGGTGGTGACCGCCCGCATCGTGGTCCTGAGCCTGTCCGCGTTGGCCTGTCAGGTGGCACTGGTCGCCCCGGTGGTGGGGCACGCCCTCATCGTGGGCAACGGCTGGGGGCCCTGGGACAGGTACTTGCTGTTCGCCACCTACATGTGGATCGTCGTCACCGGTGCCTGCGCCTGGGGCATGGCGGCATTTCGAGTGGCTCGAGCCGTCGCCGTCGGGGCCGCTCCTGTCCTGGGCTTCGTCTGGTCCGTGGTGGGCGTGGGACAGGCCGAGCGGAGCGACTGGTGGATGCTCCCGTGGGCCTGGACGGCGAGAGTCCCGTTGCCCCTGCTGGGCGTGCACGGCAACTCCGTCCTGCTCGAGGAGGGCTCGCCGGTGTGGGGATACTCGCTCCTGCCCGGGTTCCTGCTGACAACCGGCCTGACCCTGATCGGCGTCGGACTGGCCTTTCTCTGCGGCGCTCCTGGTGGCGTCGGGTCCTCGACTTTGTCGGTTTCCTGGCTCAGCCGGCTGCTTCCCGGCAGGGACCTCGACGACGGCGTGTTACCGGAGGCCGGCCCGGATCAGGCCTTGGCGCAGACTCCGCTGTCGCCGCCCCGCAGCACCCCGGCGTTCCGCGCCGCGCCCGTCACCCGCATGGCCCGTGTTCCTGGGAGGCGCAGTGCCCTGCTGGCAATGGTCGGCGTCCTGCCCTGGATCGTGTGGGTGGTCCTGGCGGCCCTGCTGCTCGCCTGCCTGGGGGCTATCCGCGTCGCTTACCCGCCAGACTATGGTCAGATCCTCCTCGAGCTCGTTGGTGTGCCTGTCGCCGCGGCCGTCACCGGCATCACGGTGTGGGGGCGTCTGCAGCCGGCCTGGCGCGCCCTCATCACTCGCCGGGGTGCCGGAGGGATTCTGACCTCAACCGCGATCCTCAGTGCCCTCTTCCTCCTCCCGGTCCTGGTCGTCTCCTGGATTGTGACCGTCCTGGGCGACACTCTGACCCGCACCGACCCGAGCCTGCCGGCGGTGACCGGCCCGGTCTACGGGTTCATGGTGATGCCGGCCGTGGCCTTCATGATTGCGGCTGTCAGCCTGGCGGTGGCTCTGAGTACCCGGATCGTCGTGGCGATCGTCCTCAACGTCATCCTGGTCGTCATGGGGCTGCTCATCGGCGGTAACGAGGTCATGGCGGCCACCTGGTTGTGGCGGCTGGCGCCCTGGGGCTGGATGGGTGTCGCTCACCAGTTCCCGGGACGCTGGTTGATGATCGTCGGCCTCAGCCTGCTCATCGGGTCGGTGGCGATGGGGGCAGCGGTCCTGGGAGCCAGGCGCGCCGCCATCCGGGAGTGAGTGGGGCTGCTGATTGGGATGTGTGGATGGTGGGGAGGTTCGTGTCGGCTGCGAAGATGGAGGCTTGCCCCTGGGCGCGGGGTTCCGCCGTGGGGGATGATGTTCCAGTGTCGTGATGTTTGCTCGCAGCTCGCGAACTGAGGTGGCGGGATGTGAGGTGCGGTGGACGGCCGGGGGCCGGTTGACCTCCGAGTAGTGCCTGGAGCTGAACGCGCCGTACCGCGGCCTACTCCATTCCCCAAGCCCCTGACATCTGTGTCCTGACTGGCGAGTTCGTAGGTTAGCCCGCGTGTTCGGGGGTTAGGGGTACGACTGCGGCATCTACCCTACGACCGTGTGCGCTGGGGCTTAGTGGTGGGTCTCGGCGGTGTGCTGTGAGGCCCTTGGTGTCACGATTGGCGACTTTTAGGGTGTCCATTGGCCGACGTGTCCGACCCTGTACTGCTCTGACCTGCGCATACGTGCCAGGGCGCGACGGTCATCGGCCAGGTGAGCCCCCTAAAAGTCGCCAATCGTGACACCGCACTCG
>NZ_MSGO01000030.1 GCF_001929375.1 Actinomyces oris
CCGGCCACCACCGCGTCGCGCAGGCGCGCCAGATCCGCCCCGGTCGCGCCGCCCCGGTTGGTCAGCGCCAGAACGTGCTTGGTGGACAGTCCGGCCGGGGCGCCGGCCTCCACGGCGAAGCCCTTGGTGAAGCCCGCGTGGTCGATGAGCCAGGCGGCGCTGGTCTTGACCAGCCCCTCGATGACGGGGGCATCCTTGGTGCCGAGCACCACCTGCGAGTGGTCGGTGACCGGGAAGCGGGGCGCGTCCTCGGGCAGGCGCTCGGCCTGCTGCGTGGTCAGGATCGGGTTGGTGAAGAAGGATCCGGCCGACCAGGTGTCATGGTCGGTGCCGTCCAGCACCATCCCCTTGGAGCGGCGCAGCTCGAGAACCGCCTCGCGCAGCTCGCGCTCGGGCACGCGCTCACCCAGCTCGACGCCGAGCGTCCCGGCCAGCTGGGAGTAGGCGATCCGGGAGGACAGGGAGCCCTGCCGCACGGCGAAGGTGGCGTCGAGGACCACCCAGCGCCCGGTCGGCCCCCACAGGCGCCCGCCGCCCGCCTCGGTGTCGGTGAGGGACTGCTTGAGGCGCGAGTCCCGGTAGGCCAGCCCCAACTCGCCCAGCGCCAGCCAGACCACCCGGTTGCGCAGGCGGTCCCAGGCGCGCACGCTGGCGATGAGCTCGGCGACCTCGGCGCCGTAGGCCCCGATGTTCTGCACGGGGGCGGCACCCACCGTGCCGGGGATCCCGGACAGGGGGGCGAACCCGGCCCACTGGCTGGCGATGGCCTCGCGCACCAGGTCGTCCCAGGTGGTGCCGGCGGTGGCGGTGACCTCGACGCCGCCGCACACCGAGTCCGAGACGAGTGAGACCTCGGCGCGGGCGTCCCGGATGACGAGCCCGTCGAAGCCTGCGTCGGAGGCCATGATGTTGGAGCCGCCACCGATGACGAGGACGGGCGTTCCGGCGGCGTCGGCCTCCCGGATCGCCTCGGTCAGCTCGCTCTGCGTAGTGGCCTCGACATAGGTGCCCACCGGGCCGCCCACGCGAAGCGTGGTCAGCTCGGCCAGGGTGGTCGGCAGGGCGCCGGAGCCGGGCGTGTGCGCCAGGGCCTGGAGGGGTGCGGGCCAGGCGGACGGGTCGACGTCGACGCTCAGCGGGACGGTGCAGTCGCCTTCCACCGGCTGCGGCTCGGTCGACGGTGCAGCCGGCGCGGTCGAGGCCTCAACGGGGGCGCGGTCATCTGGGGTGGTGGTCAACGAAGGTCTCCGCTCTTCCTGATCGGTTCCTCGTGAGACAAGCAGGGCCCCGCTCACACCAGCGGTGTGCACGGAGCCCCGAGACGCGGACGGGCCGCTCGTCTCACTTCTTGTTGCGACGCTGGTGACGCGTCTTGCGAAGCAGCTTGCGGTGCTTCTTCTTGGCCATGCGCTTGCGGCGCTTCTTGATGACGGATCCCATGAGATCTCCTCGCAGTTCGCTTCGTAGTGCCCGCAGACCCTCCCTGCGGGCCGAGGCAGGCCGGCGAGGGTTATGCCATGGGGCGGTTGGTCGGCGCGTGAGGCTCAGCGGCCGACCACGCAGGTGACCGCCTGAGTGTAGCGGCTCCTAGGACCCTGATGCCTCTGACGCATCGTGGCCCCAGTCACCCAGCCCCGCGGCCAGGTAGTCGTGAACGGCGCGCTCGGGGACGCGGAAGGAGCGTCCGACCTGCATCGCGGGCAGGTCGCCGGAGTGCACCATCCGGTAGACGGTCATCTTGGACACGCGCAGCATCGCCGCCACCTCAGCCACGGTGAGGAACGAGGGGGCGCCGGAGGCGCTGGGGGATGTGGGAAGGCCCGGTGCCATGAGCTTGAGGTCCGTTCGTCGCGGGTGGCCCCGTCGGGGCAGGAACACCGCCAATATATCCCCGCACCAGCCTTCGCACAGGGTTTCTCGGGCACCATTCACCACAGGCGTCGCATTTCACACTCAGTCACCAATTGTCTCTGCCGCAACCTCGCTGATCCGCCTCGGAGCCCAGCCGCCGCGGCGGTGAGCACCGAGCCCCGGACGCCGGCTCCGAACACGCCGGCTCACAACGCCGGGAAACGTGACGAAGTCGTACCAGCGGTACCACAATGGCCACCGTGCCCCAGACAGACACCGCCCAGGAGCCGGAGCCCGGCCGCGGACCCCGCGGCGGGGCGCCGACCGGGAAGCACGGCGCCCCGCAGGTCGGCAGGCGCCGTCAGGCCCACTGGCACGCCCCGCTCGTGGGCGTCGTCGGCCACCCGTGGAAGCGGCGCAAGAAGCACCCGACCACCACAGAGGGAGCCGGCCCCCTTGAGGAGCCGCCCACCCGCCCCCCACTGCCGGGCACGGAGCCCACCGGGCTGCGCCGCCTGCTCAGGCACATCGAGCCGCTCGGCCAGATCGCGCGGGCCGCCCGCTTCTACCCGGCCCGACTGGCCGTCACCATCTTCGCGGCCATCATCATGGTGGTCACGCTTCTGCTCAGCCTCCCGATCACCACGGCGAGCGGAAAGCACGCCGACTTCCTCGACGCCCTGTTCACCGCCACCTCGGCAGTGTGCGTCACCGGCCTGAACACGGTGGACACGGCGACCTACTGGTCCACCTTCGGGCACGTCGTCATCATCCTGGCCGCGGCCGTGGGTGGGTTGGGCGTCATGACCCTGGCTTCACTGCTGTCCCTGGCGGTGTCCCGGCACGTGGGACTGACTCAGCGGATGCTGGCGGCCTCGGAGAACCAGTCGCGCCTGGGCGAGGTGGGCCGACTGCTGCGCGCCGTCATCTACACGGCCACCGGTTGCGAGCTCCTCCTGACGCTCATGCTGCTGCCGCCCTTCCTCAGCCACGGCCTCGATGCGGGCCACGCCCTGTGGTACGCGGTCTTCATGGCGCTGTCGATCTTCAACAACGCCGGCTTCGTCATCATGCCCGAGGGCCTGGAGGCCTACTCCTCCGACTGGTGGATCGGCCTGCCGATCATCCTGGGGACCTTCATGGGCGCCGTCGGCTTCCCCGTCATCCTGGACATCATGGGCCGACGACGACGCCCCCGCACGTGGAGCCTGCACACCAAGCTCACCCTGACCACCTACCTGGCCCTCACGGCCGCCTCAGCCCTCGCCATCGCCACCTTCGAGTGGAACAACCCGCTCACCTACGGCTCCCTGCCCACGAGTGGGAAGATCATGACCGCGCTCGTCAACGGCGTCAACGCCCGCTCCTCGGGACTGTCCACGATCCCTCCCGAGCACATGCACGAGGCGACCTGGTTCCTCCAGGACGCCCTCATGTTCGTCGGGGGCGGCTCGGCCTCGACGGCCGGCGGCATCAAGGTGACGACCTTCGCGGTCCTGCTGCTGGCGATCCTCGCCGAGGCCCGCGGCGACCAGGACATTGAGGCCTTCGGGCGGCGTATCACCCCCTCGACCGTGCGCCTGAGCGTGGCGGTGGCCTTCATCGGCTCCAGCATCATCGGACTGGCCACGCTCCTGCTCCTGCAGATGACCAACCTGTCCCTGGACCGGATCCTCTTCGAGGTCATCAGCGCCTTCGCGACCGTGGGCCTGTCCACGGGCATCACGCCCTCCCTGCCGGACGGGGCCAAGTACGTCATCGTGGTGCTCATGTTCGTCGGCCGTGTGGGCACCATGACGGCGGCCAGCGCCCTGGCGCTGCGCGAGCGGCGCCGCGTCATCCGAATGCCCGAGGCCAGCCCGATGATCGGCTAGCGCCCGCCGCCCCGTTTTCCGCACTTGCTCACCCGAGAGCCCACAGGCACCAGCGGGAACGATCAGCTCCCCTCGGGTTCCGGCCCGTCCAGGGCGAGCAGGTGCCCGAGGGTCGCGGCCGCGTTCTCCACATCCGCACGGCCGGTGATGAGCTGCTCGACGATGAGACCGAAGGAGACGCTCTGGATGAGTGAGGCCAGCTGCTCGGGACTCAGACGGCGGGAGATCGCCCCCGCCCTCTGCCCGTTGCGGCACAAACGGGCAAGACCGTCGCGGATGTCGTGGTAGTTCTCCTGGACCATGACGCGCATCTCGGGATCACGAGTCAACTCGCCCCAGGCGTGGTAGGCCAGTGGCGCCCAGGCACTCAGTCCGACGTCGTCAGCATCCTTGCGGACCTCGCCTCGCCGAGCGGAGGCTCGCCGCGAGGTGGAGGCAGCCTCGCCGGCGTGCTGCTCAACGTCGTCACGCTCGTAGTTGAGCAGGACGAGCGCCTCGATGAATCCCTGCTTGAAGTCCGGCAGCGCCTCGGACTCGGCGAGCTGCTTGATCCGCTCGACGAGTGGCCCCATCCGCCGAGTCAGGACCTCGCGCACGAGCGAGCGCTTGCCCTCGGGGAAGTAGCGGTACACGGTCGACGACGACATCCCGGCCGCTGCGATGACCTCGTCCATGGAGGTGGCCTGGAAGCCGTTGCGGGCGAAGCACTCCTCGGCGGCCTGCAGGATGCGGAGTCTTTGTCGCTCCCGGTAGGCGGCGGTCACTCGTGGCATGCCCCCAGCATAGGTGCCCCAAAACATCACAAATCGAAACGATCGTTGTTGACTAGACATTGAAGGAAGCCTAAACTCCCGAACACAAACGAAAACGATAATTTTGATATGGAGGTTCGCAATGACACTCACAGCGACATCCACTCTCAAGCGGACCGAGCCGGCACAGGAGACACAGGAGGAGACCCCCGCGGCTGCGCGGCGCCCCAATCGCCGCGCGGTCATGGTCAGCGCGGTCCTCACCCAGCTGATGATCGTCCTGGATCTGACGATCATCGCGATCGGCCTGCCGCACATGCAGGAGGACCTGGGAATGACCGTGTCCCAGAGCCCGTGGACGGTGACCGGCTACAGCCTGGCCTTCGGCGGTCTGGTGCTCTTCGGGGGAAGACTCTGCGCCGTGGTCGGCATCCGCCGCTCCTACCAGGTCGGTCTGATCGGATTCGGGGTCGCCAGCCTCGCAGCCGGGATGGCAGCCTCCTTCCCCATCCTGCTGGTGGCCCGAGTGGCCCAGGGCTGCTTCGGAGCCCTGTTGGCCCCCACCTCGCAGTCACTGCTCAACGTCACCTTCACCGAGCGCACTGAGCGCGAGCGGGTCTTCGCGGTCTTCGGCGCCACTGGCGGCCTGGGAGCGGCCGTCGGACTGCTCGTCGGCGGGGCGCTGACCGACTGGTTCAGCTGGCGCTGGGCCCTCTACATCAACATTCTCCTGGCCGCCGCCGCTCTGCTCATCGGGCAGCGCAGCCTCCCGCCGGCCGACCAGCGCGACCGCGGCTCACGCATCACTGCCGACCTGACCGGCCTGGTCCTGGGTTGCGGGGCCTGCTTCAGTGCCGTCTACGGGCTCGACCGGGCCCAGCAGACCTCCTGGACCTCGACGTCCACCGTCAGCTGGCTGGCGCTCGGCGGCGTCGCAGCGGTGCTGTTCGTGGTGCGCGAGCGCTTCACGAGCCGCCCGGTGCTGCCCCTGTCGATGATGGCGCTGCCCGTGCGGGCGGCCTCCTACGCCACACAGTTCATCGCCGGCGCCGCCCAGATGGGGGCGATCATCTACCTAACCTACTACATGCAGAACCACTTCGGCTACTCCCCTCTCAGGACCGGGGTCGTCTTCCTGCCGATGGTCCTTGCGCTGATCGCCACCGCGATCCCGGCCGGGCGCGTCATCGTGCCCAGGCTCGGGGCGCGCGGCACCCTGCCGCTGGGGCTGGCGGTGCTGACCGGCTCCTTCCTCATCCTCTCGCGCATGACCACGGAATCGACTTACGAGCAGGTGGCGCTGCCCGGCCTCATCGTCTTCGGGATGGGCCTGGGGCTGACGATGCCGGTCACCTTCAACTCCGGCACTCGCGGGGTGGATGCGAAGCGGACCGGACTGGCCTCGGCGATCCTGAGCGCCGCCCAGCAGATCGGCGGGTCCTTCGGGGTGGCGCTCATGACCTCCTACGCCACCCAGCACGCCGAGGAGTACGTGACCGACCATGCCGCGCAGGTCAAGGCGGCAGCCATGGAGGCGATGATGCGGGCTCAGGCCCTGCCGCAGTCGCCCGCGGGCAAGCAGATCATCGACACCCTCAAGGCCCAGCTCATCGACCGGGCGCAGCTCGAGGCCTACTCCGGTGGCTTCACGATGATGGCCTGGATCCTGGCCGGGGCGGCGGCGGTCCTGGTGGTCTGCAGAATCAGCCTGAGCCTCCGCCGACGCCGCAGGAGGTAGCGTAGAGTCCACTGCCTCACGGCCGACCTCAGGAGACCTCATGCCTGCCCCACTCTCGCGCACCGACTCCACGCTCGTCATCGGGCTGGGACGCTTCGGCTCGGCCGTGGCCGCCACCCTGGACCGGCTGGGGCGCGAGGTGCTGGCCGTGGAGGCCAATCCCGCGACCGTGCGCCAGTGGACCGGCCGCATCCCCCTGGTGGAGGCCGACGCCACGGACGTGGAGGCCCTCGAGCAGCTGGGCGCCACTGAGTTCGGCACCGCGGTCGTGGGGGTGGCGACCTCCCTGGAGGCCTCCGTCCTCATCACCGGAAACCTCGTGGACCTGGAGACCCCCCAGATCTGGGCCAAGGCCATCTCCCGCGCCCACGGCCGCATCCTGCGCCGCATCGGCGCCCAGCACGTCGTCTACCCCGAGTTCGACGCCGGGCAGCGCGCCGCCCACCTCGTCTCGGGTCGCATGCTCGACTACATCGAGATGGAGAAGGGCGGCTTCACCATCGTCAAGATGCGTCCGCCCACGGAGCTGCACGGCTTCACCATCGGCCAGTCCAAGGTGCGCTCGCGCTACGGGATCACGGTCTTCGGCCTCATGAGCCCGGGCGAGCCCTTCGAGTACGCCACCCCCGACACCCTGGTCTCGGCCGAGGACGTGCTCGTCGTCGGCGGGGACGCCGCCCTCCTGGAGCGCTTCGCCAACCGTGCGTGAGCCGGCCGGGCGGCCCCTGAGGCAACGAGGCGCGTCAGAAGCACGTCAGAAGGCGGCCACCTGGGAGCGCTTGGCCTCGGCGGCGCCGTCGGCCTCAGTGGCCACGGCCTGAAGATCCTTACCGATCCCGGCGGCGCCGTAGGCGCCGAGCAGTCCCTCGACGAATGGCGCCGCCGACAGGCGCGTCCGCTCGGCCAGGGCCGGCTCGAGCATCTCCATGGCCATCTCGGCGCTCATGATCCCGCTGCCCAGGTCGGCCAGGACCAGGACGCCCCCGCAGCGCTCAGAGAGGCGCTCCACGGCCTCGACGACGGCCCCGGGATCGGTGCCCAGCCCTCCGTCGGCGAGGCCCGCGGCCGTCTCGACCGGGACGTCGACGGCCACGATGAGCCGGCGCGCCAGGTCCAGGGCGGCCTCGGCCAGGGCGCGGGAGTGGGAGACCAGGACGATACCGACGCTCACAGGGCTCACGACGCCCTTCCCGCCACGACGTCGTCGAGGGCCGTCAGCAGCAGGACGGTGGAGGCGGCACCGGGGTCGATGTGTCCCACCGAGCGCTCCCCCAGGTAGGAGGCCCGTCCCTTGGTGGCCACCATGGGTTTGGTGGCCTCGCGCCCCTCGGCTGCGGCTCGCGTGGCGGCCGCGACGCCGGCGGCGAGGTCGCCGGGATGAGCACGCAGGGCCTCCAGGGCCGGGCTCCAGGCGTCGAGCATGGTCTTCTCCCCCGTGGTGGCCCGCCCCCGCGCGGCGATACCGCCGACCCCGGCCTCCAGGGCGCCCGCGAGCGCCTGAGCGTCGAGCGTCTCCTGGCCGGCCACGGCGCCCCCGGCGCGCAGGAAGAAGGTGCCGTACAGGGGCCCGGAGGCGCCCCCGACGGTGGAGACCAGGGTGGTGCCGACCTTCTTGAGCAGGGCGTCGGCACTGGCGAAGCCACCGGCCCCCACCGCCTCGGCGGCGGCGGCCAGGCCGCGCTTCATGTTGGCGCCGTGGTCGGCGTCGCCGATGGCGGCGTCCAGCTCAGTGAGCTCCTCGGCGTGCTCGGCGATGAGTGCGGCGCTGCGGCGCACCCAGGTCGCCAGGTCCGCCACGCTCAGCCAGTGGCGGGCGGCTCCCACCTCTGCGGTCATGTCGCTTCTCCTTCAGTCTCCTTGGGGTGCCCGCAGGCGATCGGGCACCCCGATTGTGCCAGGTCCTCACACACCCCAGCGCAGGCCGGGGGTGTTGACTGGGGCGTCCCACAGGCTCAGCAGCTCGGCGTCGGCGCGCACCAGGGTCAGGGAGCAGCCGGCCATGTCGAGGCTGGTGATGTAGTTGCCCACGAGGTTGCGGGCCACGGTGATCCCGGCGCCCTGGAGGAGGCGGGCGATCTCGCCGTACATGAGGTAGAGCTCGAGCAGCGGAGTGGCGCCCATGCCGTTGACCATGGCGATGACGCCCTCGTCGGCGCCGGCGGTCTCCAGCTCGGTGAGCTCGGCCAGGATGGGGGTGACGAGGCGCTCGGCGATCTCGGCGGCGGGGGCGACCTTCTCGCGGTGGCGTCCGGGCTCGCCGTGGATGCCGATGCCGATCTCCATCTCGTCGTCGGGCAGGTCGAAGGAGGGCTTGCCGTTGGCCGGGACGGTGCAGGAGGTCAGGGCCATGCCCATGGACCTGCCGGCGGCGTTGACGCGCGCGGCGATACCGGCGACCTCGTCCAGCGGGCGCCCCTGCTCGGCGGCGGCTCCGGCGATCTTCTCCACCATGACGGTCACGCCCACGCCGCGGCGTCCGGCGGTGTAGAGGGAGTCCTCGACGGCGACGTCGTCGTCGGTGACGACGCTGGCGACCTGGATGCCGGAGTCGGCGTCGACGATCTCGGCGGCCATCTCGAAGTTCATGACGTCGCCGGTGTAGTTCTTGACGATGTGCAGCACGCCGGCTCCACGGTCGACGGCGCTGGTGGCGGCCACCATCTGGTCGGGGACCGGGGAGGTGAAGATCTCGCCGGCGCAGGCGGCGTCGAGCATGCCGGTGCCCACGAAGCCGCCGTGGAGGGGCTCGTGCCCGCTGCCTCCCCCGGAGATGATGGCGACCTTGCCCTTCTCCTTGGGCCGGCGGCGGTAGACGATGTGCTGGTCGAGGTCGACGGCGAGCTCGTGGGGGTGGGCCGCGGCCATGCCCCGCAGGGCGTCCGTGACCACGTTGTCAACGGCGTTGATGAGTTTCTTCATGGCGCTGACGCTACCGCGCCACGGGCCCGCGTGGGGTCCCTCAGGCACCGAGGACCTCACTCCGTGCACATCGGTGCAGCCCGCCGTGGTCACGCAGGAGCGAATGCGCACCGAAGCGGTCGGGCGCTCGCCTCCCGGCCCACCGGCCCAGCGGCGACGCCCCTCACCCCCTCAACGTGAGCACGCCCACCACCTGGCCTGGGCGTCACCCGCAGAGATTCTGGGGACTATCTGGAGAGGTCCTTTTTTCGCGGCATCACTGAGTCGATTACAGGCAGGATAGGGGTATGGATCTGTCCGTCGTCGCCGTCGTGGCCACTATCGCAGCCGGTGTCTCCGTCCTGGTCGCCGTTGCCGCCGTCGTCGCCGCACGGCGCTCGACGGCGCATGCGGACCTGGCCCTCAAGGAGGCCTCACGGATCTCTCGGGCGAGCATCTCGCGGATCAACGAGGTCCAGTCCGAGGCCAGCTCGGCCCGCCTGGCGGCACGTCACGCCGCCGAGCGGCTGCGCTCGATGACCAAGGAGCGCACGACCCCCGACAGCGTCGCCGCATACCGGGTCTTCCTTCGCGAGGTCGTCGAGGACTCCAAGCACCTGCTGGGTCCCGAGGGCACCGGGACGATGAAGAACGAGGCGCTGGACCGCCTGCGGGTGGGGGCCCTGGTGGGCGGCTCGGACGAGGTGCTGCGCGCCATGCGCAACTTCGCCCTCCTGCGCACCCAGCAGCCCGAGGCCCCGTGGCCCAGTGCCTACGCCATGGCCTACGCGCGCCTGGAGTCGGACCTGGTCACCGCGATCCGCAACGACCTGGGCTCCTCCGAGGAGTCCTTGACCGCCGACCAGATCTGGGGCGCCGTCAACGCCCGCTGCGTCGACCCCGCCTTCCGGCTGGCCCTGCTCAGCCCCCTGGAGGACGTGCTGCGCAACGCCGGGCAGGACCCGACCCACTACGACCTCGACCACATCGTCAGGTTCGCCGACTACCCGAGCCCCGTCTCCTCCGCCGGGGCCATTGGGACCACAGGGGCCACTGGGGTCACGAGGGCCGCGCCCGCCGCCGGAGGCGCCGGCGCCTCCGGCTCAGAGCCCCGGCGGCGCTCGCGGCGGGCGCACAGCCGCGTCGCGCGGAAGGCCTCGGCGGTGCCCTCCGGGCCGGCCACCATTGCCCTGTCCGACGCCGATGTCGTGTGGCCCCCGCTCACCCCCGGCCGTCGGGGCGGGCGCGCAGCGGCTGCGGCGGGCTCCACGGCTGTTCCCGATCCGGCCCGGCCAGCGGCGCCAACAGTGCCCGCGACGACGACGGCCACCGTCCCCTCGCATGAGCCGGTACCCGGACTGTCCCCTTCGGTCTCCGACCTGGGCGAGCGGCCCAGCGGCGCGGAGCCGTCGGACACGGCGGAGGCCGCGCTCCCCCAGGAGCCGCAGCCCGACGCACCCTCGGGGCCGTCCACCGTCTCACTGCCCGAGGCCCCTTCACAGGCCGCCGGCGCCCAGCCGGCACCACCGGCGGAGACCTCGGCACGTCACGACCAGTCCCAGCAGTCCCCCGCGGGCCCGACGAGTCACCGAGCGCCCCAGGCGCGCAGGAGAGTCTTCGAGGACCCGACCCCCAGTCGCATCTCCCGGCGCCGACGCGCCCAGGCCGCCCTGACCGGTTCATCCATGCAAGCGGCCGCGGCTCCCGATGCGGTCACGGTCACGGGAACGGTCACAGCATCGCCCCTGGCCGCCTCCACGGTGCCGGCCTCGGGAGCATCGACGGCCTCGGCCAACACCGAGGAGACCGAGCCGGTCCTCGCCTCGACTCCCTCCGAGACGCCGACCGGGCGCCACGCCACCGAGACGCCCGCCCCACTGGTCGCACCGGCCGCGTCCACCAGCGCTGCACCGGCGAGGCCCCACCCGGCGCAGCCGCGCCCCGACGCCCTCGCCCCGACGAGCCCACCGCCCGCGCGCCAGGACGTGCCGCCGGTGAGGGCCGCGGCGGTATCCGCGCAAACCGTCACGGTGGCCACAGGCCCCCTGCCGCCCCCGGTTGTGCCCGCCACTGCGGACCCGGCCACGGCCGCAGGTCCTACGGGGGCGTCCGGCTACGGATTCCTCCCGCCTCAGGACCCGGCCCAGGCGCCCGCCCAGGCACCCGGGGACACCAGCCGCCCCGTACCCGACCCGTCGGGCCTGCCCATCCTCACCGCCTCCCAGCAGGCCGAGCAGTCCTTCGCAGTGGCTGCCGCCGGCGCCGTCCCCGCCGACGCCGTCGGAGCTCACCGGGCAGCAGCGGTCACAGCCGCTACAGCCAGCACAGCCGCCCCTACCGGCCCTGAACAAGCAGCCGATCCGGCTATGCAGGAGACCATGACCATTCCCACCAACCCCTCTGCCGCGACGGCCATCCCGACGGCGACGTCCTGGTCCCGAGCCCCGCAGTCCCCGCAGGACTCCGGCCGGCTCCCCCGAGCCCGCGGCGCCTGAGTCCAATCGGATTCTTCTCCCCACCCATCGCGGCTTCACGCCCCCGGCCCACGTGGCAGAATCCAGGTGTTGGAGGCCGAGTGGCCTGCACGGAAGGGAGCTGGTGTGGGCATCTTCGCCTGGTGCGCGATCATCGGCTGCACCGTCCTGGTGGCCGGCATCCTGTTCGACGGGCCGCTGGACGCCCTCCTGCCCGATGGGCTCGTGCCGATCCTCGCTCTGCCGGTGGCCGTGTTCGGAGCCATCGGCATGGGGGTGACGGCGACGACGGGCTCGGCCGCCACGCAGGCGCCGGCGGCGGTGCTGTGGGGCGTCCCTGCCGTAGCGGCTCTCGGATCCGGGGCGCTCATGCGCTGGCTGTGGAACCGGCTCAGGCGCTCCATGCCGTTGAACACGGCTCCGCCCACCGCCGCGGAGCTGGTTGGTGACAAGGTCACCGTCCTGTGGTGGAAGGACGGCAGCGGCGAGGTTCGCGCCGTCACGCGCGGCCACCAGCTCACCTTGCCGGCGCGCTCCGAGCAGCCGCTGCACTCGGGGCAGAGCGCCTGGGTGCTCGACGCCGTCGACTCCACCCTCACCATCGTCCCCTGGGAGCAGATCAGCAGCTGAGCCCGCCGGGGGCCGCCGACAAACCGCAGGCCCCGCCCGATGCTCACGCCGACGCCCCGCCCGCCGTCCTCTTCCCTCATCCCATCTCCCCACACAGAAAGGAACCCCGCATGGGTGTATCAATCATCGGCCTGATCGTCATCGTCGCCATCATCGTGCTGGCGGCGGTCGCCTACCTGTTCAGCCGCATCGTCGTCGTCCCCTCCAACCTCACCGGCCTGGTCTCCGGGTCGAACCGGGGCACGGTCAAGATCATCCACCCCGGTGGGCGCGACTTCGTCCTGCCGGTCATCCAGTCCATCCAGTACCTGCCCTTCACCCAGACCACGATCGGTTTCAAGGTCACCGCCGAGGACGAGAACAAGATCCATGTCAACGTCGCCGCCGTGGCCGCCGTCAAGGTCGGTGACTCCGACGAGCAGGTGCGCGCCGCGGCCAAGCGCTTCCTGGGCAAGCCCAACACGGACCAGGCCATCGCCGACTCCGCCCGGGAGGCGCTCATCGGCTCCCTGCGCTCGATCATCGGCCACATGACGGTCACCGACCTCATCTCCGACCGCGACGCCCTTCAGCGCAACGTCTTCGACGACGCCAAGAGCATCATGGCCAACATGGGCCTGGAGATCGACATGCTCCAGGTCTCCGAGATCACCGACGCCGGCGGGTACATCGAGTCCCTGGGCGTGCCCGAGCAGCAGCGTGTCGAGAAGGACGCCCGCATCGCGCGGGCCAACGCCGAGCGCGAGGCCCGCGACGCCGAGGTCACCTCCCGGCAGCAGATCGCCGAGCGCGAGCGCGACCTGTCCCTGCGTCAGGCCCAGCTCAAGGCCGAGACGGACAAGGCCCAGGCCGACGCCGACTCCGCCGGCCCGATCGCCCGCGCCGCCAAGGAGCGCGAGATCGCCATCATCGGGCAGGAGGCGGCCGAGGCCAAGGCCGCCCTGACCGAGCGCGAGCTGGACTCCACGGTGCGCAAGCCCGCCGACGCCGCCCGCTACCAGCGTGAGCAGGAGGCTCAGGCCTCCAAGACCGAGGCGCTGCTGCGGGCCCAGGCCGAGGCCGAGCGCACCCGTCTGGACTCCGAGGCCCAGGCCCAGGCCACCGTGGCCCGCGCCGAGGCCGAGGCCAAGGCGACCGCGGCCCGGGCCCGCGCCGAGGCCGAGGCCATCGCGTCCCGGGGTCAGGCCGAGGCCGACACGATCCGCGCCGCCGGTGAGGCCGAGGCCAAGGCCATGAGTGACAAGGCGGACGCCCTGGCCAAGTACGGCGAGGCCGCCACCCGCCAGATGCTGCTGGACAAGGCCCCCGAGATCGCACGGGCCCTGAGCGAGCCGCTGGCCAGCGTGCGCGACCTGTCGATCATCTCCACCGAGGGCGCCTCCGCCCTGCCCAAGGCGGTGGCCAACAACGTCGAGCAGCTCGATCTCATCCTGCGCAGCCTCGTGGGCACCGGACTGACCGACATGGTGGGCGGTCACCTGCCGGGCTCGGACGCCTCCACCGACCGTGACAACCATGACGGCGGGGCCCCGGCCGACGTCGTCGACCACCCATCGCGCTGACGATCGGCCGGTCCGCAACAAATTGAGATCATCCACGTGGCCGGGTGCGGTATTTCTCCGTCCAACCGCGCCCGGTCACGTAACATGTCCCCCGTCAATCCAGCAGAGTCAGTACCGGGCAGGTCACCATGCGTCGTCGCATCTTCCTCACCGCCGCACTCGGCGCCACCGCGGGCGCCGGTGCCCTGTCCTTGAGCGGCTGCGCGAGCATCAAGCAGCGCATCGCACGCACGCTGATCCCTCAACCACCCACTGTCCTTCACGCATCACTGTCCACGCCCCCGGAAGCCACCGCCATCCCGACCAACTTCGGCAGTGAGGCGGTGTGGCCCCTGCGCGTCAAGGAGAATCAGAATCATCCGTGGCCGACCAACGCGATGGTCGAGACCACCCGCGGCTCCTTTCTCATCGCCTATGACGTCAACAGCGACGACGACACCGCCGGCTTGTCCGGCGACCGCCCCATCATCGTGGACCTGAAGGGGCCGACGACCTACACCCTCGTACCGGACGACTCCGAGCACGGGTATCGCATCGAGCCGATGACAGTCCCCCAGGTCGGTGGCGTTCCCGGAGGAAACCGCATCGCCCCCGGCACACTCATCACCGAGCAGTTCACCAGCGCCGCTGCGTGTGACGACGAGTTCGCCTATCTCATCACCGGTCGCGAGGACGTCGTCAACGAGCGCCCCGAGAACCGGGGACGAGTCAGTCTGCTCAAGATCCGCCTGGCCGACCGCCGCATCGTCGCCAGCACGCTGATCGGGGAGAATCTTGCCCTCAAGGCGAGGGCGTCGACCTACCGTGCCGGCTCCTCGATGACACTGACCTCCGACGGCGCCAGCCTCCTGATCACCAGCACCGTCCCGCACCGGGCCCTGCGACTGTCGACGAAGGACCTGTCCGTACAGTTCGACCTGGACTCCGTCACCTCCCAGCGCTTCTGCGCGGTGGACGGCGGCGAGGCGGTGGCCCTGCTCAGTGACGACGAGAAGGTCCACACGGCCATCGTCACCCTCGCCGACGGCGTCACCCACCCCATCGAGAACGTGAGCGCCCAGCTCGTGCACCAGGGTTATCTCTACGCCGTCGACAGCCGCGCGAAGGAGCCGCCCTACCCCGAGGTGTGCATCAACCTCGCCACCGGTGAGCGGACCGAGCTGACGGATCTGCCGGTCGACAAGGAGGACAAGCACGCCAGCCTCACCGCGAGCAACGGGTACGTCATCAGGAAGACCGACTACATCCAGGTCCGCAAGAACGGCTCCGCGACCGCGATGCTCACCCGGAAGTCCACCGAGAAGGAGTCCTACAAGAGCGCGGCGATCTACGGCTCCATCCTCTACCTCGCCCTCAATGGCGGCCGTCTACGTCTCATCAACCTGGACACCGGTGCGGTGATCCTGGAGTCCCCGACCGGCGGCCAGCACGAGATGGTGACGGTGACGCCCTACGGATTCAGCAACGAGGGCGCCTTCTACCCGGCCACCGCCTGGAAGTCCTGAGCCCGCGCCCGCTGAAGCCCTCGCACCGCTCGGGCACTCAGATGACCTCGAGGGGCTCGCCCTTGGTCTCACGGGCCAGCAGGTAGATGAAACCGCCCAGGACCAGCATGGCCGCGAAGAAGAGGAAGGCCGGGACGACGGCCGCCAGCGGGTGCGCCAGCTCCTGGAGGCTGCCGGAGCCGAGCATCGCCCCCATGAGCAGGGGGCCGAGGATCTTGGCGCTCGCACCGATGCCGTAGCCCAGGCCCAGACCGGTGCCCCGGGCGTCGTCGGGGAACTGCTCACCGCCGAAGGCGTTGAGGATCCCGAAGGCGCCGTCGCCGAAGCCCATCGTGATGCAGATGCCGGTGAAGAAGACGATCCACGAAGCCTCCCAGTGGGCGGAGAGGGCCACGATGACCGCACCGAGCGCCCCGATGAGACCGAAGGAGAAGATCGTCCAGCGCCGCCCGATCCGGTCGGCGAGCCAGGCCGAGGTCAGGCGCCCGAGCAGATCCACCAGGGAGACTCCCATGAAGAGCGTCCCCACGGCGTCGGCGCCGATGTCGGTGAAGCCGATCTCCAGGAGCGTCTGCCCCCAGGACTGCACGGTGAAGGAGCCCAGGATGAAGCAGAAGGAGCCGACCGAGACGATGAGCAGGTCCCGCAGGTGCTTGCGCAGCAGCTCGCGGTAGGCGATGCGCGGTCCGGTCCGCACCGGCGGCAGGGCTCCGACGGCGTCGGGGCTCAGCTCCAGGGCCCAGGCGATGGACTCGCGGGCCTCGCGCTCGCGGCCCTGGGAGAGCAGGAAGCGGGGCGACTCCGGGACGAGCCGGATCCAGGCCAGCAGGAGGATCGGGAGGACCCCCAGCGCAATGAGGCCGCGCCAGCTGTCATGCAGGGCCCGCTGCGCCAGGGAGCCCAGGAAGAGCCCCAGCGGGATGAACACTGAGCCGAGCCCGGACAGCAGACCGCGCTGCCTGGTGGGCACGAACTCCTGGACGTAAGGGATGGAGACGATGTTGAGGCCCCCGACGCCCACACCGACCAGCACCCGCAGGAGGGCCAGCATCATCCACCAGCCGGTGGGGGTGAACACCGAGGCCAGGGTGAAGACGGTGAAGAGCAGGACGCACCAGAAGAAGGTGCGTCGTCGGCCCATCCGGTCGGCGGCCCGGCCCCACAGGACCGAGCCGAGCACCGTCCCGAGCCCGGAGCAGGCCAGGATGACACCGGTCTCGAAACCGCCCAGGCTCCACTCCCTCTGGAGCTGGACGACGGCGAAGCCGATGAGGAACATGTCGAAGAACTCAGAGACGTTGGCGACAATCGCCAGAGCGATGATGCTTCGCTGATGGTCCGTCAGGGGCCGGGAGTCGATCTGCTCCAAAGCGCTCCCGCGAGCCGCCGCCGACACCGGGCGTCCCATTGCTGTACCCATATGCGGCCCACTCTAGGCCAAGGGGGCGGCCGCCCCGGGCACAGGCCCCGGCTGTGAGAGACACACGCGCTCATGGTTGTACTTGCCCGCCTCCACGGAAGCGGGAAGGATCATCCCTGATGCCCGCCCGCGGATGCACCGCGATGCACCGCCGTCACGGCGCCCGTGGCCACGGGCAAGACGCACCCTCATGCACAAGGAGTCCGCAGTTATGAGCGCTGAGCCGCTGCTCACCGACCTCGACCGTCAGACCATCGCGGTGTCCAAGGCCCTGGCCGCCGACGCCGTGGAGAAGGCCGGGTCGGGGCACCCCGGCACGCCGATCTCCCTGGCGGGGGTGGCGTGGCTGCTCTACCAGCGTGAAATGGTCCACGACCCGGCGGACCCGGGCTGGCTGGGACGCGACCGGTTCGTCCTGTCCATCGGGCACGCCTCACTGATGCAGTACATCCAGCTGTTCCTGGCCGGATACGACATCGACCTGGAGGGCTTCACGGCCTTCCGCTCCCCGGCCGGCCTGCCGGGTCACCCCGAGTTCGGTGAGGTCGCCGGGGTGGAGACCACCACGGGCCCGCTGGGGGCGGGTTTCGCCAACGCGGTGGGCCTGGCCATGGCGGCGCGCCGCGAGCACGGGCTGCTCGACGCCGGTACCCCACTGGGTGAGTCGGTCTTCGACCACTTCGTCTACACGGTCCTCGGCGACGGCTGCATGCAGGAGGGCGTGACCTCGGAGGCCGCCTCCCTGGCCGGGACCCAGCAGCTGGGCAACCTCATCGCCATCTACGACGACAACGACATCTCCATCGAGGGCGACACGGACATCGCCTTCACCGAGGACGTCTCGGCCCGCTTCGAGGCCTACGGCTGGCAGGTGCTCGACGTCGACTGGCGCACCGGCCCCGACGGTTACGCGGAGAACCTTGAGGCGCTGCACGAGGCCATCGTGGCGGCCCGCGCTGAGAGCACGCGCCCGTCGCTGATCCGCCTGCACACGGTCATCGCCTGGCCCTCCCCGACCAAGCAGGGCCAGGCCTCCTCCCACGGCGCCAGGCTCGGGGCCGAGGAGATCGCCGGGCTCAAGCGGGCCCTGGGCCTGGACCCCGAGCAGAGCTTCATCCTGCCCGACGACGTCGTCTCCCACGCCCGCAAGCGGGCCGCCGACAACGCCCGGGCCGCCCGAGTGGCCTGGGACGAGCGCTTCGCGACCTGGCGGCGGGCCAACCCCGCCGGCGCCGCGCTGCTGGAGCGTCTTGAGGCCCACCGCCTGCCCGAGGGCCTTCAGGAGGCCCTGCCGACCTGGGAGGTGGGTGAGTCCCTGGCCACCCGTGCGGCGTCGGGCAAGGTGCTCTCCGCCCTGGCCGGTGTGGTGCCCGAGCTGTGGGGCGGCTCGGCGGATCTGGCCGGCTCGAACAACACGACCATGGCCGGCGAGCCCTCCTTCCTACCCGCCTGCCTGGCGCAGTCCGAGGGCGACGGGCCCTTCGGGCGCACCCTCCACTTCGGTGTGCGCGAGCACGCCATGGGCTCGATCCTCAACGGGATCGCCCTGGACGGGCTCACCCGCCCCTACGGGGGCACCTTCATGGTGTTCTCCGACTACATGCGCCCGGCCGTGCGCCTGGCGGCGCTCATGGGCATCGGACCGGTCCTCGTGTGGTCCCACGACTCCATCGGGGTCGGCGAGGACGGCCCCACCCACCAGCCCGTCGAGCACCTGGCGGCACTGCGCGCGATCCCCGGCCTGGCCGTGGTGCGCCCCGGGGACGCCAACGAGACCGCCGCGGCCTGGGCGGAGATCCTGCGCCGTCACGACGAGCCGGCCGGCATCGCCCTGTCACGTCAGAACCTCACCGTGAGCGCCTCCGCCACGGCCGCCGCCGAGGGCGTGCGCCGCGGCGCCTACGTCCTGGCCGAGGCCGCCGACGCCGATGGGCGCCAGACGGCCCCGGAGGTCGTCCTGATCGCCACCGGCTCCGAGGTCGGGGTGGCCGTGGCCGCCCGAGACATCCTCCAGGAGCAGGGCACCCCCACCCGGGTGGTCTCCGCCCCCTGCCTGGAGTGGTTCGCCCAGCAGGACGCCGCCTACCGGGAGCAGGTGCTGCCGGTAGGCGCCGCCAGGGTCGCCGTCGAGGCGGGTATTGCCCTGGGATGGCGCGATCTCGTCGGCGACGCCGGCGAGATCGTCTCCCTGGAGCACTACGGCGCCTCCGCCACCGCCTCCGCCCTGTTCGAGGAGTACGGCTTCACCGCCGACAACGTCGCCCAGCGGGCCCGCCAGGCCCTGGCCCGCACCCGCGGCTGAGGCCCGCCGCGCCCGCAGCCGCCCCACCAGCACCGAGCCGGGCATTTTTCGCGTAGCCCTACAGAAAAACCGTAGGGCTACGCGAAAAATGCCCGGCTCGACGTGTGGGGATAGATGTCGGTGGGCCCCAATACTCTCCGGTCATGCCCGCATCGAAGAGTCCCAAGGTCCCCAAGGTCTCCTACTGCTGCACCGAGTGCGGCTGGTCCAGTCCCAAGTGGATGGGCCAGTGCCGGGAGTGCCGCGAGTGGGGAACCCTGGAGGAGACCCGGGCCGCCGGCGCCGTGCGACCGACGGTGGCCGCCCGGCCCATCGGGGAGGTCAGCGCCACGGAGGCCAGGGCCCGCCCCACCGGGGTGGGCGAGCTGGACCGGGTCCTGGGCGGCGGGATCGTCCCGGGCGCCGTCGTGCTGCTGGCCGGCGAGCCCGGGGTCGGCAAGTCCACGCTGCTGCTCGACGTCGCGGCGAAGGCGGCCGCCATGGCGCGCGAGCGCGGGGACGGGCCGGTCCTCTACGTCACCGGGGAGGAGTCGGCCTCGCAGGTGCGGCTGCGGGCCGAGCGCATCGACGCCCTGGATCCCGGGCTGCTCCTGGCCGCGGAGACCGAGCTCGGGGCCCTGCTGGGGCACGTGGAGGCGGCCGGGCCCTCCCTGCTGGTTGTGGACTCGGTCCAGACCATCGCCTCGGCCCAGGTCGAGGGCAGTGCCGGGGGCGTCACCCAGGTGCGGGCCGTGGCCGGCGCACTCATCGCGGTGGCCAAGGAGCGCAATATCCCGGTGCTGCTCGTGGGGCACGTGACCAAGGACGGTGGGATCGCCGGGCCCCGGGTCCTGGAGCACCTGGTCGACGTCGTCACCCAGTTCGAGGGTGACCGCCACGCCCGCCTACGGCTGCTGCGGGCCGTCAAGAACCGCTACGGCCCCACCGATGAGGTCGGCTGCTTCGACCTGGGCGAGCGGGGCATCGTGGGGCTGGCGGACCCCTCGGGCCTGTTCCTGTCCGCCGCCCGTTCCGAGGTGCCGGGTACCTGCGCCACCGTGACCCTGGAGGGGCGCCGTCCCATGCCGGTGGAGATCCAGGCGCTCGTGGCCCCCACCAACGCCGGCTCCCCACGACGCACCACCTCCGGGGTGGACCACTCGCGCACGGCCATGGCGCTGGCCGTCCTCAGCGCCCGGCTGCGGGTGGACACCTCCAGCGCGGACGTCTACGTCTCCACCGTGGGCGGGGCTCGCGCCGTCGAGCCGGCCACGGACCTGGCCGTGGCCATCTCCGTGGTCTCGGCCGCGCGCAACCTGCCCACGCCCGCAGGCCTGGTGGCCTTCGGCGAGGTGGGGCTCACCGGTGAGGTGCGTGCCACCGTCGGCATCCAGCGGCGCCTGGCGGAGGCCTCCCGTCTCGGCTTCGACCGGGCGATCGTGCCGCTGGCGGGCTCGGCCGAGCTGCGCGAGGTCTCCGGGATGCAGGTGCTGCCGGTGGCGCACGTGGGTGAGGCCATGGGGGCGGCGCTCCCGCATGGCTGACAGGACGGCGCGGACAACGCAGGCAACCCAGGCAGCACAGGCGATGCAGACGAACCCCGGGGCGAGGGGCGGCCACGAGGGTCGAGCAGGTGACGTGTCCGCCATGGTTCCGCCGGGCGGCGTCAACAGACCGAGTGGTCCAGTGTGGGAAGGCCCTCTCCGAAGGTCGGCCCGCCTGCCGATACCATGGGGGCGTGAGCACCGGGGTGCGCGCTCACCTGGATGCTGCAAGGCTCGAAGGCCCTCAGCACGGTCCGCGCCCCGGCGGGCTCACTGTGCGATCCCTTCCCCAGGACACCGCGAGATCAGGAGAGATGATGATCGAGGCCGCTGGCCAGCTGCACGAGACGCTTGCGCTCGTCGCTCCCGGCACCGTCCTTCGCGACGGCCTGGAGCGGATCCTGCGCGGACGTACGGGGGCGATCATCGTGCTGGGCTTCGACCCGGTCGTGGAGGCCATCTCCTCGGGCGGCTTCCACCTGGACGTCGAGCTCTCCGCCGCCCGCCTGCGTGAGCTGGCCAAGATGGACGGCGGCGTCGTCGTCGACATGGACACCGCCCGGATCCGGCGCGCCAACGTCCAGCTGCTGCCCAACGCCTCGATCCAGACCTCGGAGACGGGCATGCGTCACCGCACCGCCGAGCGCGTGGCCCGCCAGACCGGGTTCCCGGTCATCTCCGTGAGCCAGTCGATGCGGATCATCTCCCTGTACGTCGACGGCAAGCGCCACGTCCTGGAGCCCAGCGAGTCGATCCTGGCCAGCGCCAACCAGGCCCTGTCTGCCCTGGAGCGCTACAAGGCCCGCCTCGACCAGACCTCTGCCGGCCTGGACTCCCTGGAGATCGAGGACCTCGTCACCGTCCGTGACGTCACCTCGGTCCTCCAGCTCATGGAGATGGTTCGCCGCATCTCCGCCGACATCGACTCCTACGTCCTGGAGCTCGGCACCGACGGGCGCCTCCTGGCCCTCCAGGTCGAGGAGCTCACCCGGGGCCTGCTCGCCGAGCACGGCTTCCTCCTGGAGGACTACCTGCCCGAGGGGCTGGACACGACCACCGTGGATGCGCGCCTGAAGTGGGTGGGCTCCCCCGCCCTCCTGGACCTGGCGATGGTGGCGCGCTCCATGGGCCTGGGCGGTATCGACGGCCAGGACCTGGACGCCCAGGTCTCCCCGCGCGGCCTGCGGATCCTCTCCAAGATCCCGCGCCTGCCGGTGGTGACGGCGCGCGCCGTCGTCGAGCGGTGGGGGTCCCTGCAGGGGGTCCTCGGGGCCACCATCGAGGAGCTCGAGGCGGTCGAGGGCGTGGGCGCCCAGCGGGCCCGGACCCTGCGCGACGGCCTGTCACGGCTGGCGGAGATCTCCGTCGTCGAGCGCTACTCCTGAGCTCCCCGGTCGCGAGGCCTTTCCGCCGGCCGCTGCATGGCCCCGCCTGTAGCCGGCCGTCAGCCGACGACGAAGACCCGGTCCTCAGTGAGGTCCTTGTCCCCCATGACGAAGCGGAAGCGGTAGGTTCCCGCGCCCGCGGCGTTGCCGGGGGCGGTCTGCGCCTGGCCCGCCGAGGGGCTCGCAGAGGAGGAGCCGGTGGCACTCGGCGTGGAGGAGGCCGATGCACCGGCCGGGGAGGCCGGTGCGGCATTGGCCGCCGCGCAGTCGGAGGTGGCCGCGTTGCCGTTCCAGGTCACGGTGACCTCGGCGCCCTTGCCCGCCGGCAGAAGGAGGGCCCGCTCGGTCTGGCCCACGGGACACGTCAGGGAGTCCCACACCTGCTGAGAGCCCGAGGAGACCCGCACCCCCAGGGCCTGGCTGCCGACATCGATCAGGCAGGGCGCCTGGCCGCTGTTGACCAGGGAGATGGAGAAGGTCGCCCCGGCGCCCACACCGACGGACTCGGGCCCCTGCACCGTGCTCGACAGGGCCGCGGGGTCGCAGGTTCCCGGCGTGGGGTAGACGGTGTGCACCTGGGCGGCGGCGCGCTCCTCATCCTGGGTGCGGATGGTGCTGCGGATCCAGAGGTAGCCGACAACGATGGCCACGATGAACAGCAGGAGGAGCAGCAGGACTCCGCCCAGTACCAGGGCACGGCGCAGACCGTAGCGGGGTTGGGGCGGGATCGGCTTGCGCAGGCGCCCGCTGTGGGGCTGGTCGGGGCCCTGCGGGATCGAGTCGGGGGCGCCGGTGAGCCGTCCGCCGCCGATGCGGGCCCACTGGATGCCCGCGCCCCATCCGTTTCGACGACGATCGGAGCGAGCCGTCTGAGTCGAGCTCGTCCGGGCGGAGCGAGCGGTTCCCGGCGCGGCCTGCCGCGAGCGCGCCGTCGAGGCCCCCTGGTTGCCCTGGGAGGGGCGGCGGTTCTTGGCGGTCTGTCCCTTCTGCGCCCTTTGGTCCCGGCCGGCCCGGGTCGGCGTGCCCGAGTGCTCGCCGGAGGGCCTGCCCGTCTGCTTCGAGTGCGGGGGACGTCTGGTCGACTTGGTGCCCGAAGCGCGGCCGCCGCGCCCCTTGGTCTGGGAGGATCGGGGCGTCCCGCCGGAGCGGGCTGAGGAGGACTGCCCGGCGCCCGACCGCGGCCCACCGCCGGAAGCGCTCTGCCGGTGGGGCCGGGACTGGGAGCCCGAGGACGAGCGCCCCGATGAGGACCCTGCGCCGCGACGGGCCGAGCCTCGTCGTCCTGCGCTTTCCCCATGGTTGCGTCCGCGTCCTTTGGCCATGGTCACGACTCTACCGGCGCCGCGGTCCCAGGCTCGTGAGCGCCCCGCCCCGGCGATGCGCAGGCCCGTGAGACCTTCGTCGTTGTCCGCGCGGGCCCGGGGTCAGCCGCCCGGCGCACCGCGGGTGGCGAGAGCTGATCCACCGCCGCTGCCCTCCGCAAGCCCTCTGGTGCGTCCCCGGCAGGCGGCCGGGCGGTACGCGGGTCGGCAGGCGGTTAGGGAAGCCGGTAGGTGGCGCCGTCGTCGTCGGTGGCGATGAGCCCGTCGGCCAGGAGCGTGGCCAGGGCGCGCGTCGGCTGCTCGGGGTCGGGAGTACCGCTGGAGGCTCGCGCCCCCGCCCTGGCGGCGCAGGCCATGAGCTCACCGGCCTCGACGCACCGCCCGTCGGCGGCCTGCCGCAGGCGGGCCATGACCAGTCCGCGGGCCTGTCGGTCGGTGCCGTGCCAGGCCTGGCTGCGACGTCGGCCCGCGTGGATGTCCGCGGGGCGGCCGGCCGCCAGCCAGGCGCAGCTCGCCCGCCACGGGCAGGCACCGCAGTCCGGCTCGCGGGCGGTGCACACCAGGGCGCCGAGCTCCATGACGGCCACCGACCAGTGAGCGGCGGTGGGGTCGTCGTCGGGCAGCAGGTTCAGTGCCCGCTCGCGCTCGGCCCGGTTGAGGCTGGGAGCGGGCAGGGCCTGGCCTCCGACGGCGCGGGCCAGGACCCGCCTGACATTCGTGTCCAGCACGAGGGCGCGCCGACCGTGGGCGAAGGCCAGGACCGCGCCGGCCGTGTACTCCCCCACCCCGGGCAGGGCCAGGAGGGCGTCCAGGTCATCGGGCAGGACACCGCCGTGCTGCTCGACGACGCTGCGGGCGCACTCGATGAGCCGCAGGGCCCGGCGCGGGTAGCCCAGGCGACCCCAGACCCGCAGCACCTCAGCGGTGGGGGCATGGGCGAGCTCGGCGGGGCCGGGCCAGCGCCGCATCCACTCCTGCCAGGCGGGGACGACGCGGGTCACCGGGGTCTGCTGGCTCATGACCTCCGAGACCAGGACCTCCCACGGCGTCGTACCGGGCCGGCGCCACGGCAGGTCGCGGGCGTGGGCGTCATACCAGGCCATGACGGCCTGCGCCGAGGGATCAGCGGTGATCGTGTCAGGACAGGCGGGGCGGGCGGGCACGGGGGACACCGTAGCGGCAAGGGCTTGGACGGGGCCGGATACCTTCGTCACCAGCCGGCTGAGAGTCGTCGCACTCCTCGCGATCGTACGGTAGGACTCCGGTTCGTACCCTTACCCTACGAACCCGAGGCTTAACCTACGATCGCACGGGCGTACCCGTCTCCTGGGTGTAGCCGCGGGCCACGGCCCAGGTCCAGATGCGGTCCAGCTCGGCATCTCCCCGGCGCACCATCGTGGACCTCAGCAGGCCTCGACGAGTCAGCCCCGGCAACCAGACGGCTCGCCCTTGAGGGACCCTGACGTAGGCCCTGGCACTCAGGCTCACGCCGGCAGCGTCCCCAGCGTCCCCGGCGAGGAGGGCCAGGACTATGAGGACGAGTCCCAGGAGAATCACCAGCAGCGGGGGCGCACTGGGACGCTTGACGAACAGGTCACTGCGGGACCGGGGCCAGGGGATGTCGCGCCGGAAGCCGAGAACTCGCGTGTGGATGCCACTGGAGTCGAACTCGGTCCGCATGGACATCATCATCAAAACCGGCACCAGGAGTATCAGCCCGGTGATGAGCATGGTGAAGCCGAACGTGGAATCGTCCCCGCCGCCAACGATCGTCTTGAGCCCGGACGCCAGGAGCAGCAACCCGACGGCGCAACACAGGACGAGCACGATACAGCCGGACCCGGTCGCGGCGGTACGGCGGACCAACCTGTCGGTCACCGGCACAGCGGATGCTCGCCCGGGACGATGCACCGGCGGCGTGGACGTCTGGACCTCGGGGACTCCCTGGAGCGCAGCGACGGGAACGGGGGCAGAAGGGGCCGATGGCTGCTGGCTGCTCGATCGGCCGTCCTTCGATCGACCGCCACCAGCCCGGCCGTACCCGACCGAGTCGTACTGACCGGGCGCCCCCTGAGGGGCAGGGCGGCCGTAGGAAGCGGGTCGGCTCCCGGACTGGCGACAGGGGGCGGGTCGGCCGTAGGAAGAGCCTGTCGGTGGTTGCGTCATGGGAACCTCCTCATCAAGGCGGTCCGCACCAGACCGCGGGTGGTGGAGTGCCGTGAGCGTATTCCACACCGACCGCGACCGCACCGCTTCCAAGGGGCCAGTCCTCCCCATGGACCGGGAATGCTGGAGGAGGCTGCGCTTCCTCGACGTCCGCGCCCGCCGCGAGTCAGAGGCGGTTCAGGCCCTGACGGCGCTCCTGACGCTCCCGGAGCCCCTGCTGGACACCGAGAACGCCTTTGAGCTCGACGTACTCACCCGTCTCCTGGGTGTATCCGCGCGCGACGGCCCACTCCCAGATGCGGTCCAGCTCGGCAGTGCCCTTCGCCTCCAGCGCCTGGGCGCTGATACCGGACCAGGTCAGACCGGCCAAAGTGACGGCCCTGCCCTCGGGGTCGACGACGTGACCCTCGGCGTGACGGATCTCGACCCTGCCTGCGGCGGCATTCAGGGCCGCCGGCGCACCGGAGACCTTGACGAACAGACCCGTGCGCGACCGTGGCCAGGGGATGTCGCGGCCTCTGCCGCCGGCCCCGATGTGGATGCCGGTGGCGTCGAGAACCGTGCGCACCGACATGAGGAACAGGACGCCCAGCAGCAGGAACAGCCCGAGGAGCAGCAGGACGACGAATGCAGTGATCGTTCCCTCATCACCGAGGTGGATGAGGTTCCATACCGCTCCGGCCAGGCACACCAGCCCGAAGCCTCCGCCCACGATGAGCTGGATGCGGCTGGCCGTCGTCGCCGTGGGCTTGAGGACCAGCCTGTCCTGGTCCACGGGGATGGGGCCGAGCTGGGAGGGCTGGTAGTCGGGCTGCGGGGCCGGGGACGACTGCGGCGCACCCGGAACGCCGTAGGATGCCGGCTGAGCCACGGCGGGCTGTCCTGCCTGCTGTCCGTACTGGAAGGGTTGACCGTACTGGCCGGTAGCGGTCTGACTCGTCTGGCCGTACTGCGCCTGAGGTCCGGGGGCACCGGCTTGACCGTACTGGCCGTTCTGGCCGTTCTGGCCGGGCTGGCCGTACTGGCCGGGCTGGTTGTAGGGGCCGGGCTGACCGTACTGGTTCTGCTGGCCGGCTTGGCCGTACTGGCCGGGCTGGTTGTAGGGGCCGTTGACCGGTGGATGACTCATGAGCGCTTTCCTCACAGGTTCTTCGGATGCACGGGAATGCGACAAGGCCTCGTCAGGCTACCGTGACGGCCTCTATACAGCCCCGGCGGAACTCCCCATCGCCCCTTGGCCGCCCTCGGCGGCTATCTGCCACCGGTGAGACGGCGCAGCACCCTCACCCGCGGGGACCATGTCGCGGGACGGACGACCGTGCCGGTGGTCTCACGTTCGGCGTTGTCGAAAAGGTCCTCGACGACGGCGTCATGCAGAGGCTCGACCACGGCCGAGAACAGAAGCCGCATGGTGCCACGGGGACGGCCGATGAGGATGTGGCGGATGCGGGTGCGCTCATCGTCCAGGGCGTCGAGACTCAGCTCGTGGGCACCGATGATCCCGGTGCGGGGACGGAAGGTGAACCGTACTCGTCGGCCGGGCTCGTACTCGCTGACGTAGTAGCGGATGGCTCCGTGGCCGCCGTCGGCCCCGAGCGCCAGAGGCCGGTCCAGGACCATCGGCGGCCAGTGCCGCGAGGGCCAGAGGCGATCGTCCTTCTGCCCCAGAGCGTCGAGCAGGATGCCCAGGGGCTCGAGCGGAGCGTTGATGACGCGTTCGTGAACGTTGCGGATCATGGGTGCTCCTCCACGGTTGTCGCACGGCTGTCACACAGTTGTCGGCTGCTTGTCCGAAAGGACCGCGCCCGATCATGAAACCGCACCCGGCCACTCAGCCTGATCGGCTCACAGGTGCAGGAGCATGCGGGCGTTGCCCAGGGTGTTGGGCTTGACCCGGGCCAGGTCGAGGAAGGCGGCCAGGCCGTCGTCGTGGGAGCGCAGCATCTCGGAGAAGGCGTCCGCCCCCACCGGGGTGCCCTCGATCGGCTCGAAGCCGTGAGCCCCGAAGAAGGGCTCCTCGAAGGTCAGGCAGAACACCCGCTTGAGCCCCATCTCCCGGGCCTGCGCGATGAGCTCACGCAGGATGGCCGAGCCCAGTCCGGTCCCCACGGCGTCGGGGTGGACGGCCAGGGTGCGCACCTCGGCGAGGTCGTCCCACATGACGTGCAACGCCCCACAGCCCACGATCCTGGGCACGGCCGGCGCCTCCCCGCCATCTGCCCCACCGGGCCCGGCGGCGTCGGGGATCTCCTCGGCGACGATGAACTCCTGGATGTCCTCGAAGTAGGAGATGAGGTCCTTGGAGACCAGGACGCGCCGCTCGGCGTAGGGACGCACCAGCTCAGCGATGGCACGCACGTCCGCCGGGCGCGCCGGGCGCAGGACGCGGTGGAAGCCGTCGACCCCGTAGACCTCGGCCCGACGTGTCGCCCGGCCGGCGAGCAGGTGTTCATGTGTCATGACAGCAGTGCTGTTCATCGTTGTCCGCATTCAGTAGGGCTCAGTTCTGGTCTTGGACCCCGAGAGCCGGCGCTCCACCGGCGACGTCGGAGCCGTGAGCAGACCGCAGCGCGATCCGGGCCCACATCCTGCCACGTTCGCGGCTCATCGAGAACCGCCTCCCGTCTGGCCCCGGGCCTCGGCGAGCTCCAGGACGGCGCGGGCGGTGGCGTCGTCGACGATGAGATCGGTGGCGGTCCGGGCGCGCAGCGCGGCCAGCAGGGCGCGGGCCTTGCCGGTCCCCGCGGCCACGCACAGGCGGCGCGGGATCCGGGCGAGCTGGGCGGGAGTCGGGCCGGTTGCCCGGGCGTTGAGGGTGACGTCGCGCCAGGAGCCGTCGGCGCGCAGCAGGACGGTGCACACGTCCCCCACCACGTTCTGGCGGCGCAGGACGGCCTGCTCCCGGGCGGTGAGGTGACCACCCTCATAGACCTGGGAGGGCAGGGCCCCGTTGAGGGCATCGAGGGCGCCGACGCCGAAGACGGCCAGGCTCGCGCGCCGCGCCACCGACAGGACCCGCTTGACCGAGCGCTCCGACCACATGGCCTCTCGGGTGGCCACATGGTCGAAGAAGGCCGGCACCGGAAAGGAGATCGTGCGCGCCCCCAGCGACAGGCGCATCTGGGAGAGCACCTCGCCGGCGCTGGGCCCCTCACGCATGGGATCCGAGGCGCCGTTGAGCTGGACGACGGTCAGCCCCGGAACGGGCCGTGAGGGCAGGGCGGCGCTGACCTCCGACATGGTGGTGCCCCAGGCGACGCCGACGACGACGCCTCCTGCGCCGACGTCCCGGCCCTCCCCGCCGACCCCGCCGCGGTTCTCGTCCTCGGAGCCACCCGGGTCAGGTGCACCGGCTCCTTCGGCCCCGTCCTGCTCGGCCAGGGCCCCGACGAGGTCGACCATGTGCGCGGCGGCGACAGAGGCGACCTGCTGGAGGCGGTGGATCTCCGTGGTGCCCTCGCGCACCGGGACGATATGCGTGCGGACCCCGAAGACCTGCGCCATCCGCCCCTCCAGGGAGCCTGCGCCACCGGGCTGGACCAGGCTGACCCGCACGACGCCCTCCTGGCGGGCACGCGCCAGAAGCCGGGAGACGGTCGAGCGCGACACCCCCAGGTGGTGGGCGATCACCTCCATCGTCTCGCCCTGGACGTAGTACATGGAGGCCGCCTCATAGGCGCGCAGGAGACCACCGGGGTCGGCGGTACTCGCCGCGCTCCCGGCGGCGTCATCAGCGGTTCTGCCAGTCACGTCATCCTCCTTCTCCTCCCGCCGACGACGGTGCCGTTCCGCACAGCCGTTCCGCACGGCGGGAGGGCACGAGCCTCCCGGGCACGACAGCAGACGTCCCGGCGAGAAGGACTGTACGCACAGGTAAGCGGACATTCTTGTGGATACCTCGAAAGCCGCCTGCACATTAGTGCACGTACCTTGCGCATTCTCCCACACGCGGCGGACAGTGGTGCTCGCCACCACAGACGGACCGTGCGAGCGCGACGGAACACGGCGGGCCCGGCACCGGCAGCCGGGACCCGACCCGCATCCGAGCCGGCACCCCGGTCAACGCCGACCGGTCCCGCACAGCCTCACCAGTTTCGACCTCACGACACGTAGGAGCCCAGGAGCCATGACCTCCACCCGCAAGCCCTCCTCCAAGAAGACCCCCTCCCGCAGCTCCGGCCCGGCTGGCCCCGCCGTCCCCTCCTACCCCGCCCCCATCCAGGACACCGCGCTCAACGCCGCCCAGCGCGAGCGCGCCCTGGAGGAGATGGCCTCGGCCGAGGGCCTGGACGTCCTCGTCGTCGGCGGAGGCGTCACCGGCGCCGGCATCGCCCTGGACGCGGCGGCCCGCGGCCTGCGCACCGGCATCGTGGAGATGGGCGACTGGGCCTCGGGCACCTCCTCGTGGTCCTCCAAGCTCGTCCACGGCGGCCTGCGCTACCTCTACCAGCTCAACTTCGCCCTCGTGCACGAGGCCCTCACCGAGCGCGGCCGCCTGCTGAGCACCACCGCACCGCACCTGGTCAAGGCCCAGCCCTTCCTGTGGCCGCTCAAGCACCACTACGAGCGCTCCTACTCCGCCGTCGGCGTGGGCATGTACGACGCCCTGGCCCTGGCCGGCTCCCGCGGCCGCAAGACCGTGCCGATCCAGCGCCACCTGGGCCGCAAGGGCACCTCCGCCCTGGCTCCCTCCCTGAACACCAGCGGCCTGGCCGGCTCCATCCGCTTCTTCGACGCCCGGGTCGACGACGCCCGCCTGGTCATCGACCTGGTGCGCACCGCCGTCGGACTGGGGGCGCTGGCCGCCAACCGCACGAAGGTCACCGGTTTCCTCACCGACGAGCGCGGCCACGTCCACGGCGCCCGCGTCACCGACCTGGCCACCGGCACCGCCCACGAGATCCGGGCCAAGCGCACCATCAACGCCGCCGGCGTGTGGACCGAGGACGTCCAGGACCTGGCCACCGACGCGGGCGGCCTGAAGGTCCTGGCCTCCAAGGGCATCCACATCGTGGTCCCCAAGGAGGCCATCGACGCCGAGACCGGCGTCTTCCTGCGCACCGAGAAGTCCGTCCTGTTCATCATCCCCTGGCCCGAGTACTGGGTCATCGGCACCACCGACACCCCCTGGGACCTGGACGTCTCCAAGCCCGTGGCCACCGCCGCCGACGTCGACTACATCCTCGAGCACGCCAACTCCGTGCTGTCGCGGCCCATCACCCGCGACGACATCATCGGCGTCTACGCGGGCCTGCGCCCCTTGCTCCAGCCCAAGCTCAAGCCGGGTGCGCAGGCCGCCTCCACGAAGGTCTCCCGCGAGCACACGGTCACCCGGGTCGCCCCGGGGCTGACTGCCATCGCCGGCGGCAAGCTGACCACCTACCGGGTCATGGCCTCCGACGCCGTCGACCACGCCCTGGGCGAGGCCCTGTCCCACGCCCACCCCTGCGCCACGCAGGAGCTGCCCCTGGTGGGTGCGGCCGGCTACCACGCCCTGGCCAAGCGGGCCGGACGGATCGCCGGCGAGCGCGGCTGGACCCTGGAGCGGGTCACCCACCTGCTGGACCGCTACGGCGACGAGACCCCGGCCCTGCTGGAGGCCATCGACGCCGCCGGCCCCGAGGAGCGCCTGGGCGAGCCGCTGGCGGAGGCCCCCACCTACCTGCGCGCCGAGGTCGTCTGGGCCGTCACCCACGAGGGCGCCGAGAGCCTCGACGACGTCCTGCTGCGCCGGGTGCGCCTGGACCTCTCGCACCGCGACCGGGGCCTGGCCGCCGCCGACGAGATCCTGGCGATCATGGCACCGCTGCTGAACTGGTCGGACAAGGACGTCGCCACCCAGAAGGAGGCCTACGCTCAGCGCGTGGCTCAGATCGCCGCGGCCGAGGCCGAGCTGACCGACGCCGCCGCAGTGGCGCACATCACCGAGCCGATCTAGTCTCCTGCTGGCCGAGCGGACCGCACCCGGTTCCGCTCGGCCCACGGGATCCCCGTGGTGCCCGCAGATTCCGGCGGAGGCGGGCACCACGGCCACCCAACCACCGCCGACAAACCGGACCTCGCAGTCCTGAATGAACCCGCACACCGTCGTGCAGAAAGAGAGCCGCACATGTCTGCGAGCCTGACCCAGATCTTCGCCTCGGAGGCCTTCGGGACCTTCCTTCTCATCCTTCTGGGCTGCGGCGTCGTCGCCGGTGTCGCGCTGCCCGGATCCAAGGCCAAGGACGGCGGCTGGATCGTCATCACCATGGCCTGGGGCCTGGCGGTCTTCGTGGGCGTCTACGCCGCCTACAAGACCGGAGCGCACCTCAACCCGGCCGTCACCATCGGTCTGGCAGTCGCAGGACGGGACCTGGCCGAGGGGATCCCCGCCTCGGCGACCACCATCCTGGTTTACTTCGCCGCCCAGATGGTGGGCGCCATCCTGGGCGCCACCGCCGTGTGGCTGTCCTACAAGAAGCAGTTCGACCAGAAGGCCGACGCCGCCGCCAAGCTCGGAGTGTTCGCCACCGGCCCGGCGGTGCGCTCCTACGGGTGGAACGTCGTGACCGAGGCCGTGGGCACCTTCGTCCTGCTGGCCTGGATCATCGCCTCGGGCAAGACCCCCTCCGGCCTCGGCCCGCTGGCCGTGGCCCTGGTCATCGTCGTCATCGGTCTGAGCCTGGGCGGCCCCACCGGCTACGCCATCAACCCGGCCCGTGACCTGGGCCCGCGCATCGCACACGCCCTCCTGCCGATCCCCGGCAAGGGCGACTCGGACTGGGCCTACTCCTGGGTCCCGGTCGTCGGCCCCATCATCGGCGCCGTCGCCGCTGGGCTCATCGTCCCCCACATCGCCGGACTGTTCTGAGCCCGCCAGCCCCTTGACCGCATCGACATCATCGCTGCCCAGCGCAGCTCTCACCACCGCCCCCTCACAACGAAGTGAAAGGACACTCCTTTGAGCCCCAACAGCACTGAGAAGAAGTACGTTCTGGCCATCGACCAGGGTACGACCTCCTCACGCGCCATCCTGTTCAACCACGACGGCGGGATCGTCGCCGTCGACCAGAAGGAGCACAAGCAGATCTTCCCGCGCGCCGGCTGGGTCGAGCACGACGCGAACGAGATCTGGGACAACATCCGCTCCGTCGTCGGCGGGGTGCTGGTCAAGGCGCAGATCAACCGCCACGAGATCGCCTCGGTGGGCATCACCAACCAGCGTGAGAGCACCGTCGTGTGGGACAAGAACACCGGCGAGCCCGTCTACAACGTCATCGTCTGGCAGGACACCCGCACCCAGAAGATCTGCGACCGACTGGCCGGCGAGGACGGCCCGGACAAGTACAAGGACCGCGTCGGCCTGGGGCTGGCCACCTACTTCTCCGGTCCCAAGGTCGCCTGGATCCTGGAGAACGTCGCGGGTGCCCGCGAGCGCGCCGAGGCCGGCGACCTCCTCATGGGCACCATGGACACCTGGACGCTGTGGAACCTCACCGGCGGGGTCAACGGCGGTGTGCACGCAACCGACGTCACCAACGCCTCGCGCACGATGCTCATGAACATCGACACCCTGGACTGGAACCCGGAGATCTGCGCGGACATGGGCATCCCCATGTCCATGCTCCCCGAGATCCGCCCCTCCTCGGGCGTCTTCGGCTACGGACGCAAGAACGGTCTGCTGGTGGACACCCCCATCGGCGGCATCCTCGGCGACCAGCAGGCGGCCACCTTCGGGCAGGCCTGCTTCGAGAAGGGCCAGGCCAAGAACACCTACGGCACCGGCTGCTTCATGCTCATGAACACGGGCACCACCCCGGTGCGCAGTGAGAACGGGCTGCTGACCACCGTGTGCTACCAGATCGGGGACGAGCCGGCCGTCTACGCCCTGGAGGGCTCGATCGCGGTGGCCGGCTCGCTGGTGCAGTGGCTGCGCGACAACCTGGGCATCATCGCCGACTCCAAGGACATCGAGGCCCTGGCCTCCAGCGTCGAGGACAACGGCGGGGCCTACTTCGTGCCGGCCTTCTCCGGGCTGTTCGCCCCGCACTGGCGCCCTGACGCCCGCGGCGCCCTGGTGGGTCTGACCCGCTACGTCAACAAGGCGCACATCGCCCGGGCCGTGGAGGAGTCCACCGCCTACCAGACCCGTGAGGTCCTCGAGGCCATGAATGCCGACTCAGGGCACGCCCTCACCGAGCTCAAGGTCGACGGCGGCATGACCCGTGACGAGCTGCTCATGCAGTTCCAGGCCGACCAGGTGGGTGTGCCCGTGGTGCGCCCGAAGGTCGCCGAGACCACGGCGCTGGGGGCCGCCTACGCCTCCGGTATCGCGGTGGGCTTCTGGTCGGGCACCCAGGACGTCATCGACAACTGGGCCGAGGACAAGCGCTGGGAGCCGACCATGGAGGAGACCGAGCGCGAGCGGCTCTTCCGCAACTGGAACAAGGCCGTCCAGCGCACCCTGGACTGGGTCGACGAGGACGTCGTCGAGTAACAACTGACAGACCGCGTAGCGTCCAGCAGCGCTCGGTCGGTGGCAGCGATGGCTGCCGCCGCCTGAGCGCCCAGCTCCCTGACGCCGCCGACGGGTCCCGACTCCTCCTCGGGCCCGCCAGCGGCGCCATTCACCATGTCTCGGACAGCTGATGCTCAGCATTTCCCGGTCGATGTGTCACGGATGGCGACTTTTACCCCGCGCAATGCTCATCTCTCCAGTGCCTCACGCGCATCAGTGCAGGTCAGCGCGGTTCCGCCGGGAAGAGGCTCTCAGATCCGAGCTGAAAAGTCTCCCGTTGTGACACAGCGACGGGTCTCAGAGGCTCGCCTAGTCCTCTCATACACTGTCGAGCCGCATGAATGGTCGGTAGATTCCAGGGTGGTGCTCCCCGGCCCGCCCCGGGGAGTCCTTCCCGTCCCCCTGCGAGGAGTCCCTGTATGACGGCTCACCCACCCGCTGCCCATGTGTCCCCACCCGCCTCGGCCCCGTCGGCCTCGACACCGGCACTGCCCGTCGACGACTCCGACGAGCTCTCCGGCACCGGCGCCCGCTCAGGTGCCCGCACGGGCGAGCGGATCCTCGAACGGATCGAGTGGGCCGACGTCGTGCGTATCGCGGCGGTGGGCCTGGCGGCGGTGGGCGCCTGGATCGCGGGAGCGGCCGGCACGCACGGTTGGGCGGTGGCCGCCGTCGGGGCGGTGGCGCTGGCGACGGGCTGCTGGCCGATCCTCGTCAAGGCCATCGGCGACCTGCGCGAGCGGCGCATGAGCATGGAGCTGTCGATGCTGCTGGCCATCGTGGCGGCCGCCGTCATCGGCGAGTGGGTGACAGCCCTGGCCGTGACCGTCTTCGCGCTGTGTGCCGAGGTCCTGGAGGACCTGTCCATGGATCGGGGGCGCGACGCCCTGACCGATCTCATGTCCTTCCTGCCGCAGACCGCGCGGGTGGTGGGGGCTCCGGAGGCCTTCGACTCCACCGACTCCACTGAGTCCACTGAGTCCGCCGGGTCGTGGACGTCCTCCGGGGTCACTGAGGTTCCCCTGGACGAGGTGCGCCCGGGGCAGGTCATCGCCCTGAGCCCCGGGGGCCGGGTGCCGGTCGATGGCGTCGTGCGCACCGGCCGGGCCGACGTCGACCAGTCCCGAATCACCGGGGAGGCGCTGCCCGTGCAGGTCGGGCCGGGCGACCGGGTCCCGGCCGGCTCCATCACCCGCGGCGCCCTGGAGCTCGAGGTGGAGAGGGTCGGCGAGGAGTCCTCCTACGGGCGGATCGTGGCGGCGGTGCGCCACGCCCAGTCGTCGCGCGCTCCGGTCCAGCGCCTGGCCGACCGGCTGGCGGCCCGCATCGTCTACCTGGCGCTGGCGGCAGCCCTCGTCACCTTCCTGGCCACCCGGGACGTGCGCGCCACGATCTCGGTCATCATCGTGGCCGGGGCCTGCGGGGTGGCCGCGGGCACTCCCCTGGCGGTCCTGGCGGCCATCGCCCGCGCCGCCCGCTGCGGGGCCTTCGTCAAGGACGGCACCCACCTCGAGCAGCTCTCCGCGGTGAACACGGTGGTGGTGGACAAGACCGGGACCCTCACCGTGGGAGCGCCCCGGGTCGTGAGCGTCCGCCCCACCGAGGCCGCCGCCGGGGAGAACGAGGTGCTGGCCCTGGCGGCTGCGGCGGAGTGGAACTCCGAGCACCCGATCGGCCGGGCCATCTACGCCGAGGCCGCCGTCCGCGACCTGACGGTGCCGATGCCCGGCGACGTCTCCTACTCCCCCGGAGCCGGCGTGAGCACCCACATCGAAGGACGCCGGATCACCGTGGGACGCTGCCGAGGGCAGGAGAACCAGCCGGAGCGGGACGCCGCCGACTGCGACGACGAGGCCGCCCTGAGCACCGAGTCCGACCCGGAGGCGCCGTCGGCCACCTCGGTGGTGGAGGTGCGGGCCGATGGGCAGCTCCTGGGCACCATCGCCCTGGCCGACAGGCTGCGTCAGGGGGCGGCCACCGCCGTGCGCGACCTGGGTGACATGGGTCTGGAGGTCCTCATGCTCACCGGCGACTCGGCCGCCTCCGCACGTCACGTGGCCAGCCTGCTCGGCCTGACCGAGGAACAGGTGCGCGCCGACCTGCTGCCCACCGACAAGGAGGAGGTCATCGACTCGCTGCGCCGAGCGGGCAAGCGCGTGGCCATGGTGGGCGACGGCGTCAACGACGCCCCGGCCCTGGGCGCCGCCGACGTCGGCGTCGCCATGGGCACCGGCACGGACGTGGCCCGCGAGGCCGGGGACGTGGTGCTCGTGGGCTCAGCCCCGGCCGACCTGGTCGAGACCGTGCGGGTGGCCCGCCGGGCCCGGGGCATCATCATGGTGAACTTCGTGGGCACGGTGGTGGTCGACGTCGTCGGTATGATCGCCGCCGGGCTGGGGCTGCTGGGGCCGGTGGCCGCGGCCCTCGTGCACGTCGTCTCCGAGTCCGCCTTCATCCTCAACTCGGCCCGACTGGTGCCCCGGCGCACCCGCAGGCGCTGAGCCGGCCGACCACCGACGCGAACCACGACGCCGGCTCCTCGTGCGCCCGTCCCGGAGCGCCATGACGCTCCGGGCTGCTCCGAGCGTCACACCGCACCACCCCTACTTTCCCCCGAAAGGCCGCGCGAGAACGGCACGCGGTCGTCTCATATGGTGCACAAGTCACCGTCTCCATGGCATGATCATTGGGCCTTAGTACCCAGGACGCAGCAGCGCGGCTGCCAGCGCAGCCCCGCTGACGACCTGGACGCCCCCATCAGTACTCACAGTGGAGTAGCCATGACGCCAGCCGTCCTGTCAGCCCTGCCGATGCACCCAGCACCGCTCGCCCCAGCCTTGGCGGGACTGCCCGCCGCCTTCACGCCGTCGACCACCGCCGTGGGAGGCAACGTCTACCTCACCGCCGCCGTGGGCCTGCTGCCGCTGGTGGTGTTCTTCGTCCTCATGGGCGTGTTCAAGGTGGCCACCCACTGGTGCGCCATCATCTCCCTGGTGATCGCCGCCATCACCGCGGTCGCGCTGTTCCACATGCCGGTGGGCATGACGATCATGAGCGCCACCCAGGGCATGGCGCTGGGATTCGTCCCGATCATCTACATCATCATCGCGGCCGTGTGGCTCTACAACCTCACTGACGTCTCGGGGCGCTCCAAGGACCTCAAGGCCGTGTTCAACGTGATCGGCAAGGGCGACATGCGCGCCCAGGCCCTCATCGTGGCCTTCTCCTTCTGCGGCCTGCTCGAGGGGCTGGCCGGCTTCGGCGCCCCGGTGGCGATCGCCGCCGCCATGGTGGCGACCCTGGGCCTGCCCAAGCTCAAGGCGGCCGTCGTCGTCATGGTCGGTAACGCCATCAACGTGGGCTTCGGCGCCATGGCCATTCCCACCACGACGGCCGGCAAGCTCGGCGGCCAGGACCCGGTGACGGTCGCCACCGCCATGGGGCACCTGACCTGGGTGTTCTGCGCCTTCATCCCGCTCCTGCTGCTGTTCATCCTCGACGGCACCCGCGGCGTCAAGCAGCTGTGGCCGCTGGCGATCGTGGCGGGGCTGGCCACCGGGGTGGGCCACTTCTTCACCCCCTCGATCTCCTACGAGCTCACCGCCGTGCTGGCCTCCCTGCTGGGACTGGCCGCCTCCTACATCTTCCTGCTGGTGTGGACCCCGAAGACCCCTGAGGAGTACCGCTCCCAGGTGGCCGCCGACGACGCCCCCGACCGCGAGCGCGTCATCCTGGCCCTGCTGCCCTACGTCCTGGTGGTGGTCATCATCGCCACGACCAAGCTGTGGACCCTGGGCGTCAATCTCGACAAGGCCTTCAAGGCCACCGACCTGCCCCTGAAGTGGCCCGGCGTGTACGGCCAGCTCCTCAACGCCAAGGGCGAGGCCTCCAAGAGCGCCATCTACACGCTTCAGACCCTGTCCAACCCGGGCACCTGGATCTTCCTGACCGCCATCATCGTCACCTTCATCTACGCGGCGCGCTCGGTACCGGGCAAGTTCGAGATGAGCGTGGGCAAGGGCTTCGCCACGCTGGCCAAGACCTGCTACACGCTGCGCATGGCGATCCTGACGATCGCCGCCGTCATGGCCCTGGCCTACGTCATGAACTTCTCCGGCCAGACCTCCGCGATCGGTGCGGCCCTGGCGGCCACGGGCGCCGCCTACGCCTTCCTCTCCCCGGCCCTGGGCTGGGTGGGGACGGCCGTGGCCGGCTCGGCGACGAGCGCGGGCGCCCTGTTCGCCAACCTGCAGGCCACCGCCGCCCAGGGGGCCGGGCTCGACCCGAGGATCCTGCTGGCCGCCAACACCATCGGTGGCGGGCTGGGCAAGATCGTCTCCCCGCAGAACCTGGCCATCGCCTCGACCGCGGTGGACGCCCCCGGTACGGACGCCGAGATCCTCAAGAAGGCGGCCCCCTACTCCATCGGGCTGCTGCTGGTGCTGGGCACGCTCGTGCTCCTGGCCTCCCAAGTCGGGCTGGGCATCTGAGGCCGCCGGAGCCTGACTCGCACTCCCGCGTACAGCGCCCCCGGATCCTTCGCGGTCCCGGGGGCGTCGTGCGTGTACCCACGCCTGCGGCGTCGGATCGGGAACGTACTTCCCAGCCGAGGACTGCGATCCCCCACCGACGACTGCGCCCCGGCACGCACATTCTGACGACAAGCGCAGTCCTCGCCGCAAAAGTACGTCCTCGACGGCGGCCTCACTGGCCAGGGCGACACGATTCTGTTGGGATGGGCGCGAAGGAGGCCCCGATCCTCCTTCGCAGGCGTTCCTGATGAGTCTCGTCGTGATGTGGACAGGGCGGAGCGGCGCCGGCCATAATGGTCGGGAGCCACCCGGGTGCTAGCCGGGCGACTCCCCCAGCAAGCAGCCAGCCTCAGCTGAACCACTTGCTCAGGGCATCCACCAGGACACCGACGGCCCGGATCAGGCGAGCAATAGCGGTCAAGACTTTGCTCACCTTCCGGGCCGTTACCTTGCCCCGGCGGACTTTCACATTCCGGCCTTTCGGCTTGGACACGGCCCTCACCTCCTTCCCAGCTCCTCTCCTCCCCGGCCAGGACACTGCACGTGTTCCGGGGGAAGGAGCCGAAGGGAGGCGCCCCCAATCATGCCAGCCGGCACTGACATCCTGAGCTCGGCCCTACCGCAGTTGTGGGCCGCATAGCCGCGCATTCCCTCCGGGTCTCGTGCATCTCACGCCATCGCCGACGTCCTCGCGGGCATCTCGGGTCTCACAGGCCTCGCAGGATCAGGCCCAGCCCCGCGCGCAGCTGGCCGATCACCTCGTCGGACTCCGTTGGCGGGGCGTTGAGCAGGTCGAGGGTCAGCCCGTTGACGACGGCGGTCACCAGGCGCGCTCCCTCGGCGGGTGACAGGTCCACGCGCATACGACCGGCCTTCCGAGCGTCCGCCAGAATGCCCTCGACCCAGGTACGCATGGTCTGGAGCGCCTCCCAGTAGGGATCGGCCAGCCAAGGCCTGGTGGATGCAGCGGCACCGAAGGCGACCCAGGCAGCCGCGTCCTCGCGCTGCACGGCCCCGGTCGGCAGAAGCTCGGCAAGAGCCCTCACCAGGGTCTCCGGCTGTGCGGGATCCACCTCATGAGAGAGCACACGGCCACCCTGGCGCTGGACGGAACGGACGAGGGCGTCGGTCAGCAGAGTTCGCCGGCTCGGCGAGCGGTACTGAACGGTGCCCGGGGCGACGCCGAGCCGGGCCGCCACTCTGCGAACACTGACCCGGTCGAAGCCCTCCTCGGCGATGATCGCGATGGTGGCGTCAGCGGTCATGATCGCTGCCGATGACATCAGGGCGTTAAGGACCGATCGCCGGCCCGTTTCCTGGTCCATGACGCTGCCCTCCGCGGTTGTCCCTTTCAGTGCCTTCGCAGGCGCCCTCCACCGTCGTTACTCCCACCGACATCTCGGGCGCTCAATAACGGTTGCCTCACCAGACTATCCCTCATACGATCGTATGAGAACTGTCATACGGTCGTACGACAGCAATCGGTTAACGAGCGAGGTACCCATGGAACACGCCGCCACACTCGCAGGACTCGCCCTGCTGGACTCCACCAGCCTGGGCACGCTGGTCATCCCGATCGCGCTCGTCGTGCGCAGCCGTCGCGTGGACCGTGGGCCGATGACCATCTACCTGACCACCGTGTGCCTGGTGTACCTCGGCCTCGGGATCGCCCTCGTGGCCGGCTTCGACCTCATCGGCTCCGCTGCGGCGCGCCTGGCCCGCACCGAGACGGCACAGTGGGCGACCCTCGTCATCGGTGTGGTGCTGGCGGGTTTCAGCATCCTCAGCCCCAACCCGCCCAAGCCCGAGCCCGGAACGGATTCTCTGGGAAACCGGCCCACTCCCGCCTCAGCCGGGGCGATGGTCGTTCTGGGGCTGGGAGCCTCACTCGCCGAAGCCGCCACCATGGTCCCCTACATCGCGGCGACCGGGATCATCGCCTCCTCCCCAGAGGCTTGGCCGGCACGGATCGTCACCTTGATCCTGTACTGCCTGGTCATGATCGCACCCGCCCTCGTCATGCTCGGCCTGGCCGATACGCTGGGGCAGCGTTTTCTACCCAAGCTGGCCAGAATCGCCCCCAGGCTGGAGTATGAGACCAAGGTCACCCTCCTGTGGATCGCAGCGCCCCTCGGCCTCCACCTCGCCGCGCGCAGCGCAGGCGCCCTGGGCCTCTTGGGTTAGCCGCACCGATCGGGGACGTACTTCCCAGCCGAGGACTGCGATCCCCCACCGGCGACTGCGCCCCGGCGCGCGCATTCTGACAACAAGCGCAGTCCTCACCGCAAAAGTACGTCCTCGCGGCGAAAGCACGTTCTCGACGGCGCCGGTCGCACTCCCGACGGGGCCTCCCCGACCCCCATCACGGATAAGGGCAGTGATGCATGACGCAATCCGCATCTAGGACTTACCTCCCACACGCCGCGGACGCCTCTCTCCCGAACCAACACTGTCCTGCACAGATCTGCACCATCCCGCCGAAAAGCCCGCACCGAAGGTCAGGACCGGCCGACCAGGAGCCCCACGTTGTCCGACGACCGCCGCCATCGGCCCGTAGCCTGAGGCGCAGCCGAGGCCGCATCACGTCCTGCTACGAAGCAGGTAAGTCCGGGCGGTCCTCGTGACAGTCTCAGCTACGACGTCGTGGAGGCATATCGTGCGAATCGCCCTTTTCGCCACCTGTCTTGCGGACACCATGTTCCCGCAGGCAGCGCAGGCAACCGTCACCATCCTGGAGAGGCTCGGCCACCAGGTCTGCTTCCCCGAGGGACAGGTCTGCTGCGGCCAGATGCACGCCAACACCGGCTACTTCAAGCAGGCCGCCAAGATCACCCGCAACCACGTGGATACCTTCTCCCCCGTGCTCGACGGCGAGTGGGACGCGATCGTCATCCCCTCGGGCTCGTGCACCGGCGCGGCCCGTCACGAGCAGGGGCTCGTGGCCGAGCATGTGGGCGACACGGCCCTGGCCAAGCGGGTCGAGCAGATCGCCGCGCACACCTACGACCTCACCGAGCTGCTCATCGACGTCCTGGGCACCGAGGACGTGGGCGCCTACTTCCCCCACACGGTCACCTACCACCCCACCTGCCACTCGCTGCGCATCGCCAAGGTCGCCGACCGCCCCTACCGCCTCCTCAAGGCCGTCGAGGCGCTCACCCTCATCGACCTGCCCGACGCCGAGGTCTGCTGCGGGTTCGGCGGCACCTTCTCCATGAAGAACTCCGAGACCTCCACCGCGATGCTCGCCGACAAGATGAGCAACGTGATGTCCACGCGCGCCGAGGTCCTGTGCGCCGGCGACTACTCCTGCCTCATGCACATCGGCGGTGGCCTGTCCCGTGTCAACTCCGGGGTGCGCATCATGCACCTGGCCGAGATCCTGGCCTCCACCAAGGACGCGCCCTTCGAGGGCAACATCTCCTTCGCCCCCAAGCACGTCCAGCACACCGGTAACTCTCAGCACACACAGGCGGTGGCACGATGACACAGGTATTTCTCGGCATGCCCCACACGGGCGGGTGGCGCACCGAGGTCGAGCAGCCCGAGGACACGCTGCGCTGGGGGCACACCTTCCCCGAGGGCGCGCACAAGACGCTGGCCAACACCCAGATGCGCCGCAACCTGGGTCACGCCACACGCACCATCCGCTCCAAGCGCGCCGACCGCGTGGCCGAGATGCCCGACTGGGAGGACCTGCGCAACGCCGCTGAGGCCGTCAAGTTCGAGGTCGCCTCGCGCCTGCCCGAGCTGTTGGAGCAGTTCGAGGCCAACGTGACCGCCCGCGGTGGAATCGTCCACTGGGCGCGCGACGCCGCCGAGGCCAACCGGATCATCACCGACATCATCGCCTCAAAGGGCGTCGACGACATCGTCAAGATCAAGTCGATGGCCACCCAGGAGACGAACCTCAACGAGTACCTGGCCGACCGGGGCATCACCGCCCACGAGACGGACCTGGCCGAGATGATCGTCCAGCTCGCCGACGACATGCCCTCGCACATCGTGGTGCCCGCCATCCACCGCAACCGCTCCGAGGTGCGCGGCATCTTCCTGGACCGCATGGAGGACGCCCCCGCGGACCTCTCCGACGACCCCAAGGAGCTCACGGCCGCGGCCCGCTCGCACCTGCGCAACAAGTTCCTGCACGCCTCGGTGGCCGTCTCCGGCACGAACATGGGTGTGGCCGAGACCGGCACGGTCTCCATCTTCGAGTCCGAGGGCAACGGGCGCATGTGCCTGACCCTGCCGGACACGCTCATCACCCTCATGGGGATCGAGAAGCTGGTGCCCCGGTTCCAGGACGTGGAGATCTTCTCCCAGCTCCTGCCGCGCTCGGCCACCGGTGAGCGCATGAACCCCTACACCTCCATGTGGACCGGTGTCACCGAGGGCGACGGCCCCAAGGAGTTCCACCTGGTGCTCATGGACAACGGGCGCACCAAGACCCTGGCCGACCCGGTGGGCCGCCAGGCCCTGGCCTGCATCCGCTGCGGGTCGTGCATGAACATCTGCCCCGTCTACCAGCACACCGGTGGACACGCCTACGGCTCGGTCTACCCCGGCCCGATCGGCTCGATCATCACGCCTCAGCTCACGCAGGGGCTGGCCGACGACGACCCGGTCCACACCCTGCCCTTCGCCTCCTCCCTGTGCGGGGCCTGCGGCGAGGTGTGCCCGGTCAAGATCGACATCCCCACGATCCTCGTCCACCTGCGGGCCCGCTCCGTGGACGTCAAGCGCCGCATCGTGCCGGACGTGTGGGACGTGGCCATGAACGTCTCGGCCCCGGTGATGTCGAAGAGCTCGCTGTGGGAGGCCGCCTCGCAGACGGTCAAGGCCTCCGCGCTGCTGGGCGGCAAGGACGGCAAGATCGGCGCCCTGCCCTTCCCGGCCTCCCTGTGGACCGGGGCACGCGACCTGCCGGTGGCCCCCTCGGAGACCTTCCGCCAGTGGTGGAGGCGCACCCACCCCGAGGGCGAGACTCCCCTGAGCCAGGTCGCCGGCGCCCAGGTCGGCCGCGGACACGCGGACGGCTTCCCGGCCGATCCACCACCGTCTCCCGGAAAGCCGGTGTCCGGCAGCGCGAGCGCCGACGGCGAGCCCACCCCGGCCGCGCTGGACGCACGCTCGGCCATCAACAACCCTGAGCCGATCGCCCCGGAGGCATCCGCCACCCAGGCCCCGGCCGGCTCGACCAGCGAGGAGGAGCTGTGATGGATGCGAAGTCCGCGATCCTGGCCCGCGCCCGCGACGCGATCTCGCGGTCCCAGACCCGACCGGTGGGGCCGATCCCGCGCAACTACATCCGCTCCGGGGACAATCCCCCCGGCTCCAAGCCCGTGGTTGAGGAGATGATCGAGAAGCTCGAGGACTACTCGGCCGAGGTCATCGTCGCCCCCAAGGACGCGGCGATCCTGGATGCCATTGACGAGCTGCTCGGTGAGGCGCGCTCCGTCGTCGTCCCCGCCGGGCTGCCCGAGGACTACAAGAAGGCGGCGGCCCGGGGCGGCCGCACCGTGGTGGAGGACTCCCGCGAGGAGGCCATCGCCACCCTCGACCTCAATGAGATCGACGCCGTGCTGACCTGCTCGCGTGTGGGCATCTCGATCTCGGGAACGATCGTCCTCGACGGCGAACCGGACCAGGGCCGCCGGGCCATCTCGCTGGTGCCGGACAAGCACGTCGTGGTTCTGGAGCGCGAGACGATCATGCCGACGGTGCCGCAGGCCGTCGACGTCCTGGGCAAGCATCCCACGCGCCCGATGACGTGGATCGCCGGCGGCTCGGCCACCAGCGACATCGAGCTGGTGCGCGTCAACGGCGTGCACGGCCCGCGCAACCTGCGCGTCGTCATCGCCCACTGAGGTTCATCAAGACCGCCCGCACTCCGCGTCGCCCGATTGCTCACTGCTCGGGCGGCGCGGAGCCTTGTCGGCTCTTCCCTGCTCCCGCAAGAGTTTCACGGGGATCCGGGTGAGGGGCGGACCGTTCCGCTGAGGCCTCCCGGGGCGGACGCACACCGGATTTCCAAGGAGGCCGGGTTGACTGAGGGCGACTGGTGGCAGCGCGGAAAGGACCTCTTCTTGACCATCTCACTGACTGAGTCACCCCTGGCCCCCGACTACGACCGCTCCGACATGACCACCGGGATCGTCCACATCGGTGTGGGCGGCTTTCACCGCGCCCACGAGGCCGCCTACCTCGACAGGCTCATGCGCCGGCGCGCCGGGTCCGACCCTGGTGACGGCGGAGCACTCGCCGCACCGGGCGGCTCCTGCCTGGAGTGGGGGATCTGCGGCGTCGGCCTGTTGCCCGAGGACGCTCGGATGCGTGACGTGCTGGCGGCTCAGGACCACCTCTACACCCTGGTTCTCAAGCACCCCGGTGGGCTGCGCGATCCGGCGGTCATCGGCTCGATCCACGACTACCTCTTCGCCCCGGATGACCCCGAGGCGGTCCTGTCCCTCATGAGCGAGCCGACCACCCGGATCGTCTCACTGACGGTCACCGAGGGCGGCTACAACGTTGACGACGCCACCGGCACGTTCCGCACTGAGGCACCCGGAGCCGTCCACGACGCCGAGCACCCGGGCGGGCCGAGGACCGCCTTCGGCTACATCGTTGAGGCGCTGCGGCGCCGTCGGGCGGCCGGGATCATGCCGTTCACGGTCATGAGCTGCGACAACCTTCCCGGCAACGGGACGGTGGCGCGCAAGGCGGTCGTCTCACAGGCCGCGATGAGCGACCCGGAGCTGGCCGACTGGATCGACGCCAACGTCGCCTTCCCCAGCTGCATGGTCGACCGGATCACCCCGCGCACCACGCGGGCCGACGTCGCCGAGCTGCGGCGGGCACTCGGTGTTGAGGACGCCTGGCCGGTGGTCTGCGAGCCCTTCACCCAGTGGGTGATCGAGGACGACTTCCCCGCCGGGCGGCCGCCGTGGGAGGAGGTCGGGGTGCAGATGGTCGACGACGTCGTCCCCTACGAGCTCATGAAGCTGCGTCTGCTCAACGCCTCCCACCAGGGGCTGGCCCACTGGGGGCGGCTGCTGGGGATCGAGTACGCGCACGAGGCCGCGGCCGATGCGGATATCGCCGCCTGGGTAAGGGCCTATCTTGAGCGAGAGGCGCGGGCCACCCTGCGCTCGGTGCCGGGAATCGACCTGGACGACTACATCAACACGCTCTTCAAGCGCTTCACCAACGAGGCGATCGCGGACACGCTCTTCCGCCTGGCACAGGACGCCTCCAGCCGGATGCCGAAGTTCGTCCTGGGCACGGTGCGCGACAACCTCACCGCCGGTGGGCCGATCCGTCTGGGGACCGCGATGGTGGCTGCCTGGGCGCTGGGCGATGAGGGCGTCGACGAGAACGGCAAGGCGATCACCATCGACGACCCGCTGGCCGACGAGCTGCTGCTCCTGGCTGCCGCACAGAAGTCCGGCCACGAGACGGCCTTCATCTCCCACGAGGGCGTCTTCGGGGACCTGGCGACCAACGAGCGCTTCCGGCGCACCTTCGTCGAGGAGCTGGATGCCCTGCGACGCCAGGGCGCGCGGGCGCGTCTGCGCGCTCTGACCGGCCGCACCCGAGCGGCCTAGCCCCGGGCCGGTGCCCGGGCCGTCGACCCGGGCACCGGCCGGCTCGACGCACCACCCCATCAGAAAGATTGCTTAGGCTAACCTTGCTTCAGTGACCTTTGTCCCATAGCATGAAGCGGTTCGTGGACCTCAGGGCCGGCCACGGGGGCCGGTCGCCTTCCACGAGCGCTCCGCGTCGCGCGGAGCGTCCAGAATCCGACTCACCGATGAGGTTCCTATGGTCAAGCGCCAGCTGCCCAACCCGAGCGAGATCTTCGAGCTGCTCCACTTCAAGACGCCCGAGCTCAACCCCAAGCGTCGACGCCTCGACGCCGCACTGACCACCTGGGACCTGCGCAAGATCGCCAAGCGCCGCACTCCGGCCGCGGCCTTCGACTACACCGACGGCGCCGCCGAGGGCGAGATCTCCCTGCGTCGCGCCCGCCAGGCCTTCCGAGACATCGAGTTCCACCCCGATATCCTGCACCCCGCCGTCGACGTCGACACCTCCTGCGAGATCCTGGGCGGACGCTCGGCCATGCCCTTCGGCATCGCCCCCACCGGCTTCACCCGCCTCATGCAGACCGAGGGCGAGGTCGCCGGGGCCGGGGCCGCCGGCGCCGCCGGGATCCCCTTCACCCTGTCCACGCTGGGCACCGCCTCCATCGAGGACGTCAAGGCCGCCAACCCTCACGGGCGCAACTGGTTCCAGCTCTACGTCATGCGCCGGCGCGAGATCTCCTACGGGCTGGTCGAGCGCGCCGCGGCCGCCGGCTTCGACACCCTCATGTTCACCGTGGACACCCCCGTGGCCGGGGCCCGCCTGCGCGACAAGCGCAACGGCTTCTCCATCCCACCCCAGATCACGGCCGGCACCGTCCTCAACGCGATCCCCCGCCCGTGGTGGTGGTTCGACTTCCTGACCACGCCCAAGCTGGAGTTCGCCTCCCTGAAGTCCACCGGCGGCACCGTGGGCGAGCTGCTTGACAGCGCCATGGACCCCACCATCAGCGACGAGGACCTCAAGGTCATCCGCTCCATGTGGCCCGGCAAGATCGTCATCAAGGGCGTGCAGACGGTGGAGGACTCCAAGCGCCTCATCGACCTGGGCGTCGACGGCGTCCTGCTGTCCAACCACGGCGGACGCCAGCTCGACCGCGCCCCCGTCCCCTTCCGCCTCCTGCCCGAGGTGGTCCGTGAGGTCGGCAAGGACGCCACGATCATGGTGGACACCGGCATCATGAACGGCGCCGACGTCGTGGCCGCCGTCGCCCTGGGCGCCAAGTTCGGGCTCGTGGGCCGCGCCTACCTCTACGGCCTCATGGCCGGCGGGCGCGAGGGCGTGGACCGCATGATCGAGATCCTCTCCGACGAGGTCGTCCGCACCATGAAGCTCCTGGGCGTCTCCAGCCTGGACGAGCTCGAGCCGCGCCACGTCACCCAGCTGACCCGCCTGACCCCGGTGCGCCCGCAGGTCAAGGCGGCGGCCGACGCCCTGGCCCGCTGACGGCCCGCTCCGCGCAGGCCCCACCCCACCCCACCGGCCCAGTCCCTCCGCCCGGCGTCGGAGGAGTCCCCGCCGTCCGCCCTGCGCGGCGGCGCCCGGTGACCCCGGAGAAGAGACCCCAGCGGTCGCCTCTCCGGGGCCGCCGCCGTCGTGCCGAGAAACGGAAGCATGCCGGAAACAGGCCGGGCGCTATGGTCGTGGCACCATCACTTCTGTCCTCGGCGACAGGTCTGTGCCTCCTCGCATCAGACGGAGCACCCGGCGCCCTGGATCACCCCTGCGGCCGGTCCCGAGCGGCCACCGCCCCGAGGAAGGGACAGCGCCATGGCACAGTCCGAGTCCGGCTCAACGTCCGGCTCAACGTCCGGTTCGACATCCGGCCCGATGTCGGGCACCGCGACGGCGGTCGACGACCGCGAGGACGAGCTCGCCGGGCCCGGCCGCCTCATCTCCAGCCGGTGGCGGCCCCGCAACCTGCGCACGACGCCGTCGAGGCAGGACCGGGGGCTGTTCGACCAGCCCCGAGGGCTTCCCTGGATGCTCAACGTGGAGATGTGGGAGCGCTTCTCCTACTACGGCATGCGCGCCATCCTGCTCTACTTCATCACCGACACCCTGGCCGGCGGCGGCCTGGGCCTGAGCGAGACCAGCGGGCAGGTCGTCATCGCGCTCTACGGGATGGCCGTCTACTTCCTGGCGATCCCCGGGGGCATCTTCGCCGACCGCATCATCGGGCCCTGGCTGTCCACCCTCTACGGCGGCGTCGTCATCATGGCAGGCCACATCTGCCTGTCCATCCCCAGCACCGTGACGTCCTGGACGGGGATCGTGCTGGTGGCCGTGGGCACCGGCTTCATCAAACCGAACCTGACGACCATCGTCGGCGGCCTCTACGACGACGATGACATCCGGCGCGACGCGGGCTTCCAGCTGTTCTACATGTCCATCAACGTCGGCGCCTTCGCCTCTCCCCTGCTGACCGGCTGGCTGCGCGAGCACTACGGCTACCACGCCGGCTTCTCCTCGGCCGCCGTCGGCATGGCCTTCGCCCTGGGCGCCTTCGTCTACGGCCGCCACAAGCTCTCAGCCTTCGCCTTCACCGTCCCGAGCCCCATCCGCCCCCAGGAGCGCCGGCGGCTGCTACTGGGATCCCTCGGCGTCCTGGTCGCCGTCGGCGCCGTCATCGCCGTTCTCCAGGCGCTCACCGGCAACCTGGTGACCACCGTCGCCACGGCGGGCCTGCTCGTGCCGGTCGGTGCGGCCGTGGCCTACTTCGTGGTCATGTTCCGCTCCCCGAAGGTCACCGCCCCCGAGCGCACCCACCTGCGCGCCTACATCCCCCTGTGGATCGGCGCGGTCCTGTTCTTCATGATCACCGAGCAGGCGGCAGGCAAGATGGCCACCTTCGCCGACTCCCACACGGATCTGCGTCTGCCCCTGTTCGGCTGGTCGATCACCGCTGAGGCCTATCAGTCGGTCAACCCCGCGGCGATCGTGATCCTGGCCCCGCTGATCGGCATGCTCTTCACCCGGCGGGCGGGCCGGTTCCCCTCCACCATCATGAAGTTCGTCATCGCGGTGCTCATCGTCGGGCTCTCGGCGCTCATGCTGGGATACGGGTTCCAGATCTGGCCGGGCGGGCGGTATCTGTCCCCCTGGTGGTTCCTGACGCTGGTCTACGTCATCCAGACCGTCGCCGAGCTCTTCCTGACCCCGGTCGGCCTGGCCACGACGACCGCCCTGGCCCCCAAGAGCTTCGCCTCCCAGGCGATGGGGCTGTGGTGGCTCAGCGTCGCCACCGGGCAGGGCGTCGCCGGGTTCGTCATCGCCCAGACCGAGGACGCCTCCGACGCCACCTACTACTACGGCCTGGGCGTGGCCACGCTGCTCATGGCCCTGGTGCTGTTCGCCGTCGCCCCGTGGACCCAGCGGCAGATGGCCGACGTCGAGGTCGCCGCGCAGGACTAGGCGCGGCTGGGGCGCCGCGAGTTCGTAGGTTAGGTCTCGGGTTCGTAGGTTAGGTCTCGGGTTCGTAGGTTCAGGGCACGACCGCGAGGACTAACCCACGACCGCGCGCCTCCGACTGCTGCCGACGGACCCCAGAGAGGGGAGATGAGCATCATCCCGGCCTCACCGACCTCGTTCGCCGCTTCGCTCAGCCGCCCTCGCGTCCTCCCGAAGTAATCGCACGGTCAGGGTAGGGTGCACAGGTACCTGCGGTTCTTGCCGAACACTGACAGTCCGGCGGCACACCTCACCCGACCACAGGAAGAGAGAGTCTCATGTCAACGACCCCGGCTCCCGTCGAGGACGGTCTCGATACCGGTCGGATGATCACCAGCCGGTGGCGCCCCGCCACCCTGCGCACAACTCCGTCGAAGGCGGACCAGGGGCTGTTCGGCCACCCCCGGGGACTGCCCTGGATGCTCAACGTGGAGATGTGGGAGCGCTTCTCCTACTACGGCATGCGCGCCATCCTGCTCTACTTCATCACCGACACCGTGGCCGGCGGCGGCCTGGGCCTGAGCAACAACTCCGGGCAGGTCATCCTGGCCTCCTACAGCGCGGCCGTCTACCTGCTGGCGATCCCCGGGGGCATCTTCGCCGACCGCATCATCGGGCCCTGGCTGTCCACCCTCTACGGCGGCGTCGTCATCATGGCCGGCCACATCTGCCTGTCCATCCCCGCGCCCGCCTTCTCCTGGACGGGGATCGTGCTGGTGGCCGTGGGCACCGGCTTCATCAAGCCGAACCTGTCCACGATCGTCGGAGGTCTCTACGATGATGACGACCCGCGGCGCGACGCCGGATTCCAGCTGTTCTACATGTCGGTCAACCTCGGATCACTGGCGTCTCCGCTGGTGACCGGCTGGCTGCGCGAGCACTACGGCTACCACGCCGGCTTCTCCTCGGCCGCCGTCGGCATGGGGGTGGCCCTGGTCGCCTTCGTCTACGGCCGCCACAAGCTCTCCGCCTTCGCCTTCACCGTCCCCAACCCCATCCGCCCCCAGGAGCGCCGGAGGTTCGTGCTCGCCTCGATGCTGGCCGTGGCGGCAGCGGCAGCACTCGTCGTGGTCCTCGACATCCTGACCGGCAGTCTGCTCGACGCCATCTCCACGACCATGCTCATCATCCCGGCCGGCGCCGCCCTGGGCTACTTCATCCTCATGTTCCGCTCCCCCAGGGTCACGGCCCGCGAGCGCACCCACCTGCGCGCCTACATCCCCCTGTGGATCGGCGCGGTCCTGTTCTTCATGATCTCTGAGCAGGCGGCAGGCAAGATGGCCACCTTCGCCAAGGACAACACCGACGGCCGCATCCCGTTGCTCGGCTGGGCCATCACCCCAGAGACCTACCAGTCCATCAACCCGGCCACGATCGTCATCCTGGCCCCATTCATCGGCTGGCTCTTCACCCGGCGGGCGGGCCGGTTCCCCTCCACCATCATGAAGTTCGCCATCTCGGTGCTCATCATCGGGGTATCGGCCTTCATCCTGGGCTACGGCTTCCAGACCTGGCCGGGCGGGCAGGACCTGTCCCCCTGGTGGTTCCTGGCCGTGGTCTTCATCATCCAGACCGTCGCCGAGCTCTTCCTGTCCCCGGTGGGCCTGTCCACGACGTCGGCGCTGGCGCCCAAGAGCTTCGCCTCCCAGACGATGAGCCTGTGGCTGCTGACGACGGCCACCGGTCAGGGCCTGGCCGGCTTCATCATCTCCAGGACGGGGAACGTCGCGAACTCCACCTACTACTACGGCTTGGGGGTCGTGACGGTCGCCGTGGCCATCATCCTGTTCATCGTCGCCCCGTGGACGGAGCGGAAGATGGCCGACGTCGGAGTCACGGTGCAGGACTAGTCGCGGCCGAGGCGCCGCGAGTTCGTAGGTTAGGTCTCGGGTTCGTAGGTTCAGGGCACGACCGCGAGGGCTAACCCACGACCGCGCGCCTCCGGCTGCCGCCGGCGGGCCGGGCGCGAGGTGGTCACACCCGCTCCCGGTCACCGGTGGAACCGGCTCGGCGATCTCTACAGCGCCTTCTACGAGCAGTGGCGTGACGCCTCGCTGCCCCACATCCAGGAGACCTTTCGGGACAGGGTCGACGACGTCGTCGCTCTCGTGGTATCGCTGAGCCGGGAGGAGCTCTTCACCTCAGGGCAGCGGACGTGGGCCTCCTCGACGCCGTCGGCCTGGCCTGTGGCCAAGTGGGTGCATATCGACACGGGGGCGCCCTTCACCTCCTTCCGCACGAAGATCCGCGCCTGGAAACGCCGCTGAGCAATCGGATCGCTCACCCCGGGGAGGACTCACAGTACGAGGGCGCTCCGGGGTCGCATCTCCCACCATGAACCTGTCGTCAGCGACAACCATCAGCTGAGGGGACGTACGACCTGCCGACGACCCCAGAGGCCGGCACGGCCCGGACAACAAAGGCCCACCGCCTCGGCACAGACTCACGATCACACCTCAGTTTCTCCTCCTCACGGAGTATGTCGTCGGTGTATACACTCAGCGTATAGTTGCGGGCATGGAATCCAGACTCACTCTTCTTGGGCTGCTCAGCGCCGGACCGGGGCACGGATACGACCTCAAGCGCTCCTGGGACCACTGGTTCGCCGCCTCCAAGCCGCTGGCCTACGGTCAGGTCTACGCCACGCTCGCCCGCCTGGTGCGCGACGGGCTCATCACGCAGGTCGAGGCCGAGCCCGGCGCCGGCCCGGAGCGCAAGCGCTACGAGGTCACTGACGCCGGACGCCAGAGCGTCGAGCAGTGGCTGCTGACCCCGGTCACCCCGGCCGGTGACGTCCAGGCCGACATCTTCGCCAAGACCGTCATCGCCCTCATGCTCGACGACGACGCCGGACGCCTCCTCGACCTTCAGCGCGCCGAGCACATGGCGCGCATGCGCGAGCTGACCCGCCTCAAGCAGGACGGCGACCTGCGCACGGTGCTGCTGGCCGACCACGCCCTGTTCCACATCGAGGCCGACCTGCGCTGGATGGAGACCACGGCGGCCCGCCTGAGCGAGCTGCGTGAGGAGGTGCGCTCATGAACGCCACCGCCGTCATCACCGACGTCACGGCCGCCGGCGTCGACCCCGCACCCGGTCAGGGCGGGGCGGACCTGCCGGGCGAGGTCATCATGCGCGCCCGCGGCCTGGAGATGAGCTTCGGGCAGACCCACGCGCTGCGCGGCGTCGACCTGGACGTCCTGGCCGGTGAGGTTCTGGCCGTCACCGGCCCGTCGGGCTCGGGGAAGTCCACGCTCCTGCACGTCATGGCCGGGGTCCTCGTGCCCGACGCCGGGCGCGTCGACTACCACGGAGGCGGCGCGCCGCAGGACATCGCGGCCCTCGACGAGGCGGCCCGCAGCCGCCTGCGCCTGAAGGAGTTCGGCTTCATCTTCCAGTTCGGCCAGCTCCTGCCGGACCTCTCCGCCCTGGACAACGTCACCATCCCCCTGCTCCTGGCGGGCGCCCCGCGCCGGCGGGCGCTGGCCCAGTCCCGCGAGATCCTGGGCGAGCTGGGGCTGAGCGAGCACCTGGACAAGCGCCCCACCCAGCTCTCGGGCGGGCAGGCGCAGCGGGCCGCCGTCGCACGGGCGCTGGTGACCAACCCGCGACTCCTCTTCGCCGACGAGCCCACCGGCTCCCTGGACTCCCTGGCCGCCGAACGCACCATGGAGGTGCTCCTGAGCTCGGTGCGCTCCCGAGGTGCCGGACTGGTCATCATCACCCATGACGCGCGCGTCGCCGCCTACGCCGACCGGGAGGTCACCGTGCGCGACGGTCGCATCGGTCCCGGGGCCACGCACGCCGCAGCCGGCCCGAGCCGGCCGGGACACGCCGAGCCGGGACGCCCGGGAAGTCCAGGCGGTCAGAGGAGCCGGTCATGAGCCGCATCGCCCTGACCCGGCTGCTTGTCGCCAACGACCGCTCCGCCCGGCGCCGCCTGGCCGGGATCGTCGCCGGCGTCATGGTGGGGGTGGCGCTGTTCCTCATGCTGCTGGCCGCCGCCCAGGCCTTCCCCGAGCGCAGCATGCGCTCCAGCTGGGCGTCCACCGCCCTCATGCCCGGCATCTCCGAGCAGTCGAACCACGCGGACCTCCAGCCCGACCATGCCCTCACCGACAGCGAGCTGGCGGTCGCCAGCAACGTCGACGTCGTCGACAACCAGCCGATCACCATCCTGAGGGTGGCCCTGCCGGAGTCGGGCACCACCTCGGTGAGGATCCCGGGCTCCGACGTCGTCCCGAAGCGGGGCGAGTACCTGGCCTCACCGGCCCTGGCCAAGCGCATCGCCTCCCTTCCCGCCGACCAGCTCGGTGACCGCTACGGCAAGCAGGTGGGGGTCCTGTCCCCAGAGGCCGTTGAGGGCCCGGACTCGCTGGTGGCCGTCGTCGGGACGGACCTGGGGACCGTGACCGCCTCCGAGTTCTACATCCCGCCCCAGGTGGTCACCTCCTTCCAGGGCATCCCCTACGAGAACGATGCGTATCGGATCGCCACGCTCATCGGCGCCATCGCGGTGCTCGTGCCCGCGCTGCTGCTCGTCGGTATCGTCACCGACCTGGGGGCGGCGCAGCGGGCCGAGCGCTTCGCCACGCTGCGCCTCATCGGGGCCACGCCCCAGCAGGTGGCCCGCACCGCGGCCCTGGAGATCGGGGCCACCACCTTCGTCGGCGCCATCGCGGGCGTGGCCCTCTACCTGGCCACGATCCCGCTGGCCGCGCAGATCACGTTGAGAACCAGCCGCTTCTACTACTCCGACCTGCTGCGCTCCCCGGTCAACGCGGTCCTCGCCGTCGTGGTGACCACGGCTGGGGCTGCGGCCGTGGCCTGGTGGCGCACGCGACGGGCCGACCTCGGCCCGCTGGGCGGGTCCCGTGAGCGCACCGAGCACCGTCCCCGCCTCATCTCGCTGGCACCCGTGATCCTGGGGACGGCGGGACTGGTCAGCACCCCGTCGGTGGCCCGTCAGGACTCCGACCTGACCATCTACCTGCTGCCCGTCTCCTTCCTGTGCGCGATGCTGGGGCTGCTGTGGGCCGGGCCGGTCCTGACCTGGTGGGTGGCACGAGGCGGCAGGGCCCTGGCCCGTTCTGCGGCGCAGGTCATCGGCTTCAACCGGATCACTCAGCACCCCAGGGCGGTCTTCCGGGCGGTGGCGGGCGTCGTCATCGCCGTCTACGCCATGACGGTGTTCGCCGTCGCCATCACGGCCGCCGCGGGGACCCGCGACGTCACGCAGGGCGGTGGACACCTGAGCCCCACGACGCTCGGGGCGACGCCTGCGGTCAGCGACGAGGGCGCCCTGAACAGCGCCGTGGCTCGGCTCGCTGCCGTGCCCGGGGTGACGACGGTCGCCGTGGGGAGGATCAGCGGGGACAGCAAGCAGGACAGTCAGATCATCCTCGAGGCCGACAAGGCCGAGGCCCTCGGGGCACCGCATGTAGTGGCCCCCGATGGCGCGGTGAGCATCAGTACCCAGTGGCTGTATGAGAACGCGGCCGCCTCGCCGTCGCCGGTCAGCGCCGAGGAGCTGGCGAGCGCCCGTGAGCACGGCGCGCCCGTCATCCTGGTGGGCACCGACCCGGCCAGCCCCGGGGCCATCGATCGGGCCCGCACCTGCCTGGCCACCTCCGGCCTGCCCCTGGGGACCGCCCCGACCTCACCCAGCTCGATCCAGGCCCTCCAGGGCAGCGCCATGGAGAACCAGTTCGCCCAGCTCGGCTACATCGGCATCCTCATCGCCGCGGGCATCTCCGCGGTCTCGCTCGGGGTCTCGACGGTGGCGGCGCTGTTGGGGCGCCGGCGGGTCCTCGGTCTGCTGAGGCTGGTCGGCATGCCGGCGGCGACACTGCGCTCCATGGTCTCCTACGAGGCGACGCTGCCGACGGCCACTGCCCTGGTCATGAGCATCGGCCTGGGCTGGCTGACCGCATGGTCGCTGATCGGCGGTGTCTCGGGCCGCCACATCGGCCGGCCCGGAGGCGGCTACTGGCTGGTGCTGGGGGCGTGCCTGGCGCTGGTGGTGGTGGCGACCCTGGCCAGTGCCCGCTACGGCCGGCGCATGCTGGCCGGAACCACCGTCAGATTCGAGTAGCGGCGGCCCACGGTGTCCATATCGGTGACAAAGGCCCTGACCGGGCTCGGTCGCGGAAAAGAAAACCGCATGATTCCGCGGTTCTTCTCGGCGGAGTGATGGCCTCGCCGCTCCTTTGTCACCGATATGGACACGTACCCCTCCTGGGGACTGGGGAGCGCATTCCCCGACCCCCGCCAGGTGATCTGCGGTAGAAAAGGACCATGACCGCAGGACGGACCGATACGGCCGAGGACGCCTCCCCCTTGGCCGCACCGAGGCCACCGGTCCTCGCGGCACCGGACCTGGGTCGCCTGCGCGAGGGCGGGGCCGATGAGCTCACCGCCGGTGAGATGGTCGAGGACCTGGAGCTGGTCGAGGCGGATCTGAGCGGCGAGGACCTGTCTGCGATCAGTCTGCTCAGCTGCCGGTTCTCGGAGGTCTTCGCCAACGACACCGACCTGGCTGCGGCGCGGCTGGTCGACTGCCGCCTGGAGCGCCTGAGCGCCACCTATCTTCACAGTCCGCGCTCCACCTGGCGCACGGTGGAGCTGCTCGACTCCCGTATCGGGGCCTGGGAGCTCTACGACGCCGACGTCGAATCCGTCCTCATTGAGGAATGCCGCCTGGGCTTCACCAACCTCGCCGGAACCGCTGTGCGCGACCTCCTCATCCGGGGCACCCGGATCGACGAGCTGGACCTGAGCGGCATCGAGGCCCAACGGGTCCGCTTCGAGGACTGCCGGGTGGGCACGCTGCGCCTGCACGGCGGGAGCCTGAGCGACGTCGACCTGCGCGGCCTGGAGATGACAGTGATCAGCGGCGTCGGCTCCCTGACTGGGGCGACTGTCAGCAGCGGGCAGCTCACCGAGCTCGCACCGCTCCTGGCGCAGCACCTGGGGCTGCGGGTCGAGGACCGGGACCATGTACAGCATGCGACGACAAGGAGTACAAGAGCATGACGCTACTGACAGCCGACGACGTTCTCACCGTGAAGTTCGAGGTCTCCTCATTCAAGGAGGGCTACAACCAGGATGAGGTCGACGAGTTCCTCGACGAGATAACCACCACGATGAGGGAGCTCGAGGAGCGGCTCGGCACGTCACGAGGTTCCTCGGACCCCTCGCACCGGCGGGCCGAGAGCCTCCTGACGTCCGAGGCCATCAGGAACATCCGGTTCTCGACCACCCGGTGGTCGGGCTACCACGTCGACCAGGTTGATGCTTTCCTCACTCAGGTGGTCTCGACTATGGAGGCCCTTGAGGCGCAGCTGAGCGCCGGCTCCTCCGCCGGCCAGCCCGGCTCCGGCGGCGGAGCCTATGGCACGAGCCCGGCCCAGACCGGGTACGCCCCGGGGCCCGCCGGAGCCGGTGGAGCTCAGTACGCCGAGGCGATCGCCCAGCGCGACCAGTACATCTCCCAGCTCCAGCAGGAGAACGCCTACCTGCGCGCCGAGCTCGAGGCCGCCCAGCGCCGCCTGGGGACGGCTGGGTTCTAGAGCCCGTCAGCGCTGAGAAGTCCAAGACTGCGGAGCAGGTGGGGCATCGTTGTCGATGGGCAAGGCCCTTGAGTATCAGGCTCAGGAAGGCTGTCCGTCGGCAGATGGCACCTGGCCGCGGCCTGCGTGACCTTGTCCCAGGGAAAGTCATCAGGGAGCGTCTTGGCGTCCTTACTGCTCAGGCCCGTCAGCTCCCGGTAGTGAGCCTGAGCGTCTGCCTGGTTCTGGTAGTTCTTCACGGGGACGTAGTGGGCGTTGAGCCAGACCTCGAAGCAGGGCACGGAGACGATGCCATGGACAACGGTCCGCTTGCTGCTCAGCCTTCGGCATGCGGCCAGAAAGCCATAACGGTCCTGGCCATCGTGGTCGACGACGATCCACACCTCCCTGTATTCGCTGAGGTCTGACCGAGGTCCGCTGAGCTCCTTGACGACGGTGAGCGGGTCACCCTCGATGACCTTCACTTGGGCTGAAATCCTGTCATGGCCCACACGTCGGCAGAGCTGCTGCAGGTAGGCGCTCTCGGTGACCCGCCCGTTGGTTACCAGGAGAACGGTGCGCCGCTCGGCTCGTTGAGCGCGTCGTCTCCTTCTCGGTGGTGTCATCTCACTTCGCCTCCGCCGGCGTTGAGAGGTACCGGCGGAGGCTGGAGGTGTCTACCCGAGGGATAGCACCGAAGGCACCGGCGAGGTAGCGGCGCTGCTTGTTCGTGCCCTTGCGGTTGGAGGGGAAGTCTGCGAGCGAGAAGAGCTCACTGGCACCGAAGGGGGACTTCTCCGTCATCCACACCTCGCCCGCCTCCAGGAGCTGGACGGGAGAATTGTCCAGGAGTGCCGTGTCATGGGTTGTGAAGACGATCTGGGCGCCCCGGGTGTTGAGATCCGAGTCCTTGAACATGTCCACCAACGTGGCGGTCAGCGTCGGATGGAGGCTCGCATCGAGCTCGTCGATGCACAACACCTGGCCCAGCCGCAAGGCGTCAATGGCGGGACCGACCGTCGCCAGCCAGGTAAGAGTGCCCTGACTCTGCTGGCTGCTCGCTAACCGGTAGTCCTTACCGTCCGCCCCACGGTGCTGGAGCACGAGATGACGCTGGAGCTCCTTGAGCACCTCGGCGGGAACCTCAGCCTCCTCGTCCTCGCTCCAGGGAAGGCGACGCAGGAGCTCAAGCATTTCCTGCGGAACCTCCTGCTCCTCGAGCTCAAGTCCGACGATGCCCAGGTCGGCGGCCTGAGCAATGGAGTTCGCAATGCCAGTCCACTGCTCAGGGGCGTCCGTGAGCCGGCGCATGACCCACCGCAGACGCGAGCTGCGCTCCTCATCACTGTGGTGGATGAAGCGCATGGATCGCAGGCTGCGCGCGATCGGGGCGAGCGTGGCGTGCTCGTACCTCAGAGCCACGGCGAGAAAGAGGTCCTTGGGCGTCGTAATCCGACCGACCTCGGTCGTGGCGCCCTTGAGGGTGGTGCCGGCCTCGATCACGGGCTTGTCATCCTCGGGCCCCTGGGTGCGCACGAAGACCTTGCGCCAGCGCTGTCCCGCCGCCCAGAGCTCCTCACGCGAGATTCCCCAGCGATGCGCCTCGACGCTGTAGCTGTAGCGTTCGTTCTCGTGAGTGAAACCGACGGTGAAGCGGGACGGCTGTGCCGCGTGGTCGCGATCGAGACTGAAGGGCTGGTACAGGATGTCCCGCTGCCCCCCGATGGCGTGGTGGAGGCAGTCAAGCGCGTCCAAGAGGGTGGACTTGCCTGAGGCGTTAGCGCCGAAGATCGCCGCCACGCGCCATGTCTGCTCCTGCCAGGAGGAGTCGGTACGCGGCGTCAGGGTCTTGAGCGAGCTCCGAGTGAGATCAAGGGTCGCCTCCTCTGCGTAGCAGCGGTAGTTCGCCACGGTGAAGTCCAGCAACATACCGCAACCCTAGTGCGAACAACTCGTTTGGGGAAGTTTTTTCCCAAAACGCCACGCTCGCGGCTCCAACCTCGCCATTCGAACGCCACGGTCAAGGCCCGCGGGACTGCCATGACGAAGCGCCGGCCGAGGATGGCTCAGCCCCGCTTGACCAGCGGGAAGGTGATGGTCTCGCGGATGCCCTGGCCGGTGAGCACCATGAGGAGGCGGTCGATGCCCATGCCCATGCCGCCGCTGGGTGGGAAGCCCTGCTCCATGGCCACCAGGAAGTCCTCGTCCAGGATCATGGCCTCGGGGTCGCCCTTGGCGGCTGCCAGGGCCTGGGCCTCGAAGCGCTCGCGCTGGACCACGGGGTCGGCGAGCTCGGAGTAGGCGGTGGCGGTCTCGAAGCCGCGCACGTAGAGGTCCCACTTCTCGGTCAGGCCCGGCTTGCTGCGGTGGTAGCGGGTCAGCGGCGAGGTGTCCTCGGGGAAGTCGTAGACGAAGGTGGGCGCCCACAGCTTGTTGCCGACGAGCTCCTCGAAGATGTCCTCGACGACCTTGCCGGCCACGGCGTAGTCGTCGATCTCCAGGCCGATCCTCTCGGCGTGGGCGACCAGCTGCTCGCGCGGGGTCTCCACAGTGATCTCCTCACCGAGGGCCTCCGAGACCGAGGTGTAGAGGTCGATCTTGTCCCACTCGCCGGACAGGTCGTACTCGGTGCCGTCGGCCAGCGTGACGACCTCCCCGCCCTCGGGCAGGTCGAAGGCGTCGCGGGCCGCCTGCTGGACGAGGTTGCGGGTCAGCTCGGCCATGCCGTCGTAGTCGGAGTAGGCCTCATAGGCCTCCAGGGCCGTGAACTCCGGGGAGTGGGAGGAGTCGGCGCCCTCGTTGCGGAAGTTGCGGTTGATCTCGAAGACGCGGTCGACACCGCCGACCACGGCGCGCTTGAGGTAGATCTCCGTGGCGATGCGCAGGTAGAGATCCATGTCGAAGGCGTTCATGTGGGTGATGAACGGGCGCGCGGCCGCCCCGCCGTGAATGACCTGCAGCATGGGGGTCTCCAGCTCCAGGTAGTCGCGGCGGAAGAAGTTCTCGCGGATGGAGCGCACGACGGCGGCGCGGGTGCGCACCATGTCGCGGGCGGCGGGCCGAGTGAGCAGGTCGAGCTCACGACGGCGCACGCGCTGCTCCTCTGAGAGCGTCACCGCCTCGCCGGCCTCGTTGGTCCAGGTCTTGGGCAGGGGGCGCAGCGCCTTGGAGGCGATCCGCCAGGCGGGGACCTCGACGTCGTCGTCCCCGGCGGAGGCGGCCTCGGCGCCCTCGCGCAGGACCGGCTCGGCCATGACGGACAGCTCGCCGCGGCGCGAGGAGATGACGCGGCCGTGGACGAAGAGGTGGTCACCCAGGTCGACGTCGGCCTTGAAGGCCGCGAGCGCGGTGTGACCCTCGGCGGGCAGGGCCTTGGCCGAGAGCATGGCCTGCAGGGTGGTGCCGGCCCCGTCCTGGAGGGTGACGAAGCACAGGCGGCCGGTGTTGCGCAGGAAGACGACGCGGCCGGCCACGCCGACGACGACGTCGGTCTCCTCCCCGGCCTCGAGGTGGGCGTATCCCTCGCGCACGGCGGCGATGGTGGTGGTGACGGGCACGGAGACCGGGTAGGGGTCCCAGCCCTCGCTGCGCAGGCGCTCGCGCTTGCCGGCGCGGACCTCGAACTGCTCGCCCGGCCCCGGGTCGGCCTTGGGCTGCTTGGGCTGGCCCGACTTCGGCGACTGGGCGGCTTCGGTGGCGGTCGGGTCGGGGCTGGGGGTGCTCTCGTCTGTCACGTGAAGGAGTCTAACGGCGCCCGCCCTCCCCGGCCGCCCCCTGAACCCCGACGACGCCCGAACCACCTCCGATCCTGGTCACACCGGGTGGCGGTTCCTCCGGTCAGGTCCAGGTGGGCACGACGGCGGCCCCGGTCACCGTTTCCTCTCCCTTCCTGCCGCGGCGCACGGACACGCAGTACTCGGCCGGGAACCAGGTGGGGCCCAGGGCCTCGCCCTTGACCGGAAGCCGGCTCAGGCGCAGGGCGGTGCCGCGGGCCGTGGTGCGCTGCTCCCACTGGGGCGGTGTGCGAGTCAGGAAGGAGGAGAGCAGCCTGGTGTAGTCGGGCCCGAGGTAGCACCACGGGACCGGGGTGGAGGGAAGTCCGCTCAGGATGACGCCGTCGGCGGCCAGGGACTGGGGCTGCTCGGCTCTGAGGTAGCCGGGCATGACGTCGCCGTCGTAGGAGTACTTCCATCTGTCGAGGACCTGCGCCCAGGCCAGGTCGGCGCCGAGCTCGTCGCAGGCCTCGAGCAGCAGCTCGTGAAGGAGGTCCAGGTCACCGACGCTCAGGGGCACCGGCCCGGCCGCCCACTCAACCATGTACATGCCATGAGGATCCTCCTCGCGGGCAAAGAATATCGCCGTATTGATCGGCGCAGGTCCGGTCAGGAAGACCCCGACGTCGTCGACGTACCTGCGATCATCGGCGGCCTCGATCGTGGCCTCGCTCAGTGGCAGCATGCGAGCCTGTCCGGTGTACTCGGTGGGGCTCCAGTGCGGAGCCACCCGCCAGATGGCGCGCATCCAGGCCTCGACCGGATCGGGGCAGACGGACTCGCGCACATAGGCCCGCATCTTGACCACCTGGAGGTCCTCATCGAGCCGCTCCCAGTCCTTCTCATAGACGTCGGGATTGAAGTCGGGCGCGGGCGAGGCTCCCTGCGGCCACACCACGTGCTCGAAGAACAGGGCCACGACGCCGTCGTTCCAGCGGGCGAGGGTCTGCGCCGGCGCCAGGGCCCTCTTCCTGGCCGAGTCGCCTCGGAACCAGCTCTTGGGCCAGGTGAGCCGGTAGCAGTAGGGCAGATCGGGGTAGCCGGAGACCTCCTTGACGTAGTCGACGAAGTCGAGCTGCACGTCCAGAGAGGTCTCCTCCAACTCGAGGACCAGCAGGCGGTCATCGCGGAGACGGAGGTGGGTCCCGTCCCCGTCGTTGCCCTCAACGGTGAGGCCCGGCAGCGCCGTGCGCACGCCCTCGATCGTCAGCTCTCGGGTGGTGTAGAGCTCGTAGATGTCCTCGTCGATCTGTCCCAGCATGCTTCCCGACTTTATCGGAGCACGGTGGTGTCGGGGGCGGTTCGGGGCGGCCTGGTAGGGCGGCGGCCCCGGCCCGCGAAGCGGTCAGGCGCGGGCATCGGCCAGGGGGATGCCGGTGGGTCGCAGCCCCTGGAGGCGGGCGACATCGGAGTCGGCCGGGATCTGGCCGGGGTCGGTGCCGCGCTCCACGACCCGGTTGGCCGCGTCGACGAAGACGACCCGGGGCAGGTAGGTGCGGGCCTCGGCATCGGACATCTGGGAGTAGGCGATGAGGATGACGACGTCGCCGGGGCTGACCAGGTGGGCGGCGGCGCCGTTGACGCAGATCTCGCCGGCGCCGCGCTCGCCGGGGATGACGTAGGTGGACAGGCGGTTGCCGTTGGTGCAGTTGCAGACGTCGACGCGCTCGCCGGGCAGCAGGTCGGCGGCCTCGAGCAGGGCGGTGTCCACCGTGATGGAGCCGACGTAGTCGAGGTCGGCCTGCGTGACGGTGGCGCGGTGGATCTTGGACGTCATCATCGTCCGGGTGCGGGAACTCATCGCCGCACAGCGTAGACGGCGCCGGGCACGGTGCACTGTACGGTGCGGCACAGGGTGAGCGACCTGACAAGCCGGCCTGACTGGTGCGTTCAGGGCGGGCCTGCGCGGGGGCGCTCAGGGCCGTGCGGAGCCGCGCCGGACCGCCGGGTTCCCGAGGACGCACCGTAGGGCGCCGGGGCTGTCCCTCAAGGGTGCGTCCTCGAGGACTCATGTGCGTCCTCGCGCGGGGCCGGCCCGGTTCGCGACGCCCGGCCCCGCGCAAGCGCTCAGGCGAGCCGGGCGCTCAGGGGCGCAGGTCGATGAGGGTGTTGTCGATGAGACGGGTGGTGCCCACGCGGGCGGCGACGGCCAGCAGGCCCACGGCGGGCAGCCCCTCCCCCTCGTCCTTCCCCGCAGTCTCGCTGCGCGGCAGGCCGAGGCCGGCGCCTGCCAGGTCCTCGAAGCTGTCCGGGGCGACGAGGGCCACGTAGTCGACCTCAACGCCGTCGGCCGCCTCCAGGGACGCCAGGGAGGCCCGGCGGATGGCGGCGGGGTCCGGGCGGGCGGCGGAGCCGGTCGCCTGCGCGGCGGCGTCCCGGCCGACCTGGAGCGCGCGGGACAGGGCCAGGGCCTGGTGACGCTGGCCGGGGCTGAGGTAGGCGTTGCGCGAGCTCATGGCCAGGCCGTCGCTCTCGCGGCGGATGTCGACCGGCACGATCTCCAGAGGGACGGCGAGGTCGCGCACCATGGACTCGATGATCGCCAGCTGCTGGGCGTCCTTACGGCCGAACAGCGCCCAGCGCGGGGCGGTCAGGTGCATGAGGGTGAGCACCACCTGGCACACGCCTGCGAAGTGGGTGGGGCGGGTGCGGCCCTCCAGGACGGTGGCGATGGGGCCGGGGTCGATGCGCACCGCCGGCTGCCCGCAGGGGTAGATGACCTCCGGGGTGGGGGCGAAGACGATGAGCCGGCCCACGCCGAGGGTGCCGTCGGCGCCGGTGAGGGTGCGGGTGAGTCCGGCCAGGTCGCCCTCGAGGTCACGCGGGTAGGAGTCCAGGTCCTCGGTGGGGGCGAACTGCAAGGGGTTGACGAAGATGGTGACCACGACGGTGCCGGCCGGCCCGACGCGCCGGGCGGCCTCACGCACGAGGTCGAAGTGGCCCTCGTGGAGGGCGCCCATGGTCATGACGACCGCCCGCGGGTCGGGGGACTCGGCCAGGGCGGTGGCGAGGTCGGCTCGGCTGCGGGCAAGGACGGTTGCGGCGCCGGCGGATCGGGCAGGCGTCGGTGCGGGTTCAGTGCTCACGCGCCCCACGCTAGTCGCCCCACTGGGCGGTACCGAATCCGCCGGTCGCAAGCTGGCACGGGAAGGTGAAAGTGTCCACGGTGGCGACTTTTCCGAACCGAATCCGAGAACCGCAGTCCTCTCGATTCACGTTTCCGCAGGTCACAGGGGTCGCCTTGAACGACGGGCCGCCTGCGGCCGGTTGAAAAGTCGCCAAAATTGACAGATTCGCGTCGATGGTTCACTCAAGGCCGCAGCGAGTGGCGGGCATGAGAGCATCGGGGCATGAGCGACATCGATGGCACGGGCGGCAGCGAGCACTCAGGCCGGGTCCCTGCCGCCCCTGCCGCCCCGGGCAGGCCGGGCCGGCTGGGCGTCGGCATCATCTCCGCCGGGCGCGTCGGGGCGGTCCTGGGCTGCGCGCTGCGGGCGGTGGAGCACCAGGTCGTCGGCGTCCACGCGGTTTCGGAGGACTCGCGCGAGCGCGCCGAGATGCTGCTGCCCGGTGTGCCGGTCCTGGAGGTCGAGGAGATCGTTGAGCGCGCCGAGCTGGTGCTGCTGGCCGTCCCCGACGACGCCCTCGAGCCACTCGTCCGGGGCCTGGCGGACCTGGGCCGCTGGCAGCCGGGCCAGCTGGTGGCCCACACCTCCGGGCGCTACGGGGCCGCCGTGCTCGCGCCGGCTCAGCGCTGCGGGGCGATCCCGCTGGCGATCCACCCGGCGATGACCTTCTCCGGGTTCTCCACGGATGTGGCCCGGCTCGTCGGCTGCCCGATGGCCGTGACCGCGCCGGCCGCGGTGCTGCCGATCGCGCAGGCGCTGGTGGTCGAGCTCGGCGGGGAGCCCTTCGTCCTGGAGGAGTCGGCGCGCCCGACCTACCACGCGGCCCTCGCCCACGGCGCCAACCACCTGCTGACCGTGGTGACGCAGGCCGTGCGGGTGCTGGCGGCCGCCGGGGTCGAGGACGGTGCGGCCACGCTCGGCCCTCTGCTCACGGCGGCCCTGGACCGGGCCCTGCACGAGGGCGAGGCGGGCCTGACCGGCCCGGTCTCCCGGGGCGACGCCGGAACGGTGGCCGCCCACCTGGAGGCGCTCTCCTCGCTGCGCGACGGCGAGGGGCGGAGGCTCGACGACGTGGTCGCCTCCTACCGGCAGCTGGCCGCGGCCACCACCGAGCGCTGCGAGGCCACCGGGCGCCTGGCCGCCGAGCAGGCCCTGCGCCTGCGCGAGCTCCTGGCCCCGGAGCGGCTCGGGGACTGACCTCGAGGGATGGCTACGAGGCTTCCGCGGCCCGGGTGGCGGCGACGGCGCGCGCGAGCCACCGGTCGAGCTGCTCGGCACGGGCGCGGTGCAGCGCCCGCTCGCTGATCCGCACCGCCAGGGCCTTGACGTCGGCGGCGTCGAGGTTGGTGATCGAGGCGGGGACCTCGCTGGCGACCATGTCGAGGCTGAGGGCGGCCAGACTGCACCGGCGCGCCAGCGGCCCCTGGCGCACACGCAGGGACTGGATGCGCTCGTAGGGGAAGACGGCGACTCTCCGCTGCCAGCGGCCGTGGCGGATGATGACGCAGGTGTCGGTGAGGACAATGGCCGCACGCCGCCAGGTCAGGGGGCGGAAGATCCTCCCGCGGCGGCTGAGGCGCACGAAGCCGCGCTCAGCCGAGCCCGCCGGCGCCTGCGGGTCGCCGACGCCGTCATCGTCGCGGCCGGTGAGGGCCTGTGCGAGCAGCCTGTCCGGGTCGGGCACGCCCAGGTCGGGGACCACGAGCCACAGCGCGCGCAGGGCGGTGTCGCGCACCCCCACGGGCAGCAGCAGGTTGCTGGTCTGCCGGTTCTGCCCCTCCTGGGACCGGTCCTCGCGGCCGGCCACGGTGACGTTCACCTTCCACCAGTCCTTGCCGCGCCACAGGATCGGCTGAGCGATCCCGACGCCGTGGACCCGCCCGGGCGGGAGCGTGCGGGAGGTGTCGGAGGTGAGCCCGTAGCGCATGCGGATGCCGCTGGGGGTGGCGGCGGCCTGGAAGTTCCAGCCGTTGTTGAATCGGGACCACACCAGGGAGACCGCGCCGGCGACCGCGCTGATGAAGGTGGTCGCGAGCGCGAGCACTCCGCCGCTGGGCGGGTCTCCGACGGCGTAGGCGATGATGCCGACCACGATCAAAGCGGTGGGCAGGAGCAGAGCCAGGTAGAGGGGAACGCTGCGCAGCAGGGACCCGAGGAGGGTGGCGCCGTCGACGCTGTAGAGCGGGTGCTCCTGGAAGTGGGAGGCCCGCAGGCGCGTGGAGCGCTGCACGGGGGCGGCCTTTGAGCCGGCGGCCCCTTCGGGCGTGAGGCCCTCGGGCCGGGCGGTGGACGCGGCATCGTCGATGCTGCCGGTGTCGCGGCCCGCTGAGCTCGCCCCGGCGGCGCCCTCCGCCGGGGCGGGGTCGGGCAGGTCGATCTGTCCTGCGGCCAGGTCGAGGATGCGGTCGCGCAGGGCCTGAAGCTCGCGGGTGGTGAGGAATCCGATGACGACCCGCGAGTCCCGGCCGCCGGCCACCTCGACGGTCAGCTGTCCCAGACCGAAGATGCGCCCGAGCAGGGGGTGGACGACGTCGACCGACTGGATCCGCGGCAGACGGGCCGTGCGCAGCTTGCGGCTGAGGATGCCCGAGCGCAGGTAGACGCCGTCGGCGTCCACGGCGTAGGCGCGCAGCCACCAGCTGAGCAGCCCGAGCCCCACCCACAAGGCGATGAGCGCGACCAGGCCGAGCAGGTAGTAGCCGATCCCCCCTCCCAGGGTGAAGCCGTGCTCGGAGATGAAGCGGTAGGCGCGCACCAGCTCGTCGAGGTTCTTGACCGTGACGAAGGCCAGGACGCCGGTGGCGATCTTCCAGCCCTCCAGCAACGGTGTGATGGCGCTGACCCGGTGCCAGGTGACGTTCTCGGGAAGGGGGAGGTCCCGGGAGACCGGCGACTCGCCCTCCCGCTCGGAGCTCTCATCGGCCTGCCGGGCGGACCGCGGACCGCCTCCCCGGCTCAAGTCACTCTGGGGGCTCACAGCCCGGCCATCCTCTCCTCGCCGCGCTGGGACAGGACCTGGCGCAGGCGCTCGGCCTCGGCCACCGGCAGCCCGTTGATCGTGGCGTCGGTGCTGGCCGAGGCCGTGTGGAGCCTGACCTCGGCGATGCCCAGCCAGCGGGCCAGGGGCCCCTGGGAGGTGTCCACGAACTGCATGCGCCCGTAGGGGGTGACGGTGATGGAGCGGAACATGACGCCGTGGCGCCACAGGAGGTGGTTGTCCGCCAGGGCGTAGCCCATGGCCCGCACCTGGCGCGGAATGAGCCAGAGCTGCCAGATGAACAGCGCCGCGAAAATCCCCGCCGGGATGAAGAATCCGGAGGAGACGAGCACCCCGGGGACGGCGGAGCCGATGCTGACGACGGCGCAGAAGAGACCGACCCCCAGGATGCGGGCGGTGATGAGGCGGCGGGAGACCGGGTGGAAGACGACGCCGTCGGGGGCGAAGGGGTCGGCGCCGGCTGGTTGCGCAGCCGGCTCACCGGCGCGGTCGGGGGCCGGGACGGCGGGGTCGGCGCCGGGCGTGGCGTCAGGGCGTGCGTCGGAACTGGTCATGCGGGGGCTCCTGGTCCTTCGGGGGCCCGCCCGGAGGGGCCGGCCGAGCCGTCGTCGTCGCCGTCACTGGAGATGGAGCACCACTGCTCGACGACGAAGCCGACGACGCACCACAGGAGGCAGGCCAGGAGGCACCCGGTCGAGGTCCAGGCCAGGTGGGTCATGGCCGGCGAGCGCGGCGTCACCAGCGCCAGGATGATCCCGCCGCCGTAGACGCCGCCCAGGACCGCCCCCACGATGGCTGAGGCCTGGGCGGCGGCCGCCGTGGTGGCGGCGCCGGTCGGGGTGATCCAGGTGCGCTCGCGCGCCCGCAGGCGCCTGACCGCCAGACCGGCCACCAGGACGATGCCGGCGATGACCAGCGCGGTCACCGCCCCCCAGGGGGAGAGGACCGGGACCCAGCCGACGTGGCGCAGCAGGAGGTCACCGGCCACCCAGGAGGTCACTGCGGCGGCGATGAACCAGGTGACGGCACTGGTCCAGCGGGTGCGCCGCATCAGGCGTCCTGGCGGGGACCTGTCCCCTGGGCGCCACCACCGATGACGTCGTTCCACTGGAGCGGGGATCTCCAGGCGCCCCCGGCGGCGTCATCCTGCTGGGCGCCGGGGAGCTCCTCCGGGCCGACCGTGCGACCGGGGGCGTAGGCGCCCTGCGGCCCGGCCGCCTCAGGGGCCGAGGCCGTCTGGTAGGGCGAGTCGATCTGCGGGGCCTGCTCGGCCCAGGAGCTGGCCTCGTTGGAGGCGTCGAAGGGCGACTGCCCGAAGGGGGAGGACTCGAACGGCGCCGGCTCGTCGAGGGGCGGCGCGGGGGCGGCGGGCTCCGGGGCGGGCGATGAGGCCTCGGGGAGGCCACCGGCGTAGTCGGCGGCCGGGGAGGCGTCGGCCATGGAGGACTCGTCGCGGGTGGCGTCGTAGACCAGCCCGGACTCGGAGCCTGCGGCGTCGTGCTCCACCGGGGGCTCCACGTAGGGGCCGGTGGGCTTGTCCGGCAGGGCCTCGGAGTCGAGCCAGTCGAAGGCCAGCCAGCGCAGGCCGTTGCGGTCGGGGGCGTTCTCGGCGAGCTCGGACACGGAGTGCCCGGCCAGCTCGGCGAAGGGGTCGGCCTGGCTCCACGGCACCAGGACGAAGGCGCGCTCAGCGGCGCGCGGGTGCGGCAGGGACAGGAGCGGGTCGGAGGAGGTGACGCCCTCGACGTCGATCAGGTCGACGTCCAGGGTGCGCACGCCCCACGGCTCGGTGCGCACGCGCCCGGCCGCGATCTCCAGGGTCTGGCAGACCTCGAGCAGCTCTCGCGGGGAGAGGGTCGTCATGGCGGTGACCACCGTGTTGAGGTAGTCGGGCTGGGGCTCGGCGCCCTCGGCGACGACGGCGAGCGTGCGGGCCAGTGGCGCCACCTGCGTGACCTCGATGCCCTCAGTGGCCCTGAGGCTCTGGACGGCCGTGCGCAGGGAGTCCACGACTCCGCCGACGTTGGCGCCCAGGCCGAAGACGACGCCGACGGGGCGGGTGGGCCGCTCGGAGAGCGGGTCGGCTGGAGCGGCGGGCGCCGCCGGGGCCTCAGGCGCGGCGGGAGCCGGTGCGGCACCGGGGGCGGCTGCCCCCAGGAAGTCGGGCTGCGCCGACGGCACGGCGTAGGAGCCGTCAGCGGGTTGGGAGAAGTCCTCGGGGGCGGGGGGCTGGGAGTAGGAGGGCCCGGAGTAGGCCGGTGCCACTGCCTCCTGGCTCTCGGCCCCGGGGAGCTCGCCGGGGACGGTGAAGGGGCTGGGCCCGGGCTCACCCTGCGGCTGGGAGGCCGGGACGGAGGATGCGTCAATGAAGCCGTCGGCGGGGGCGGTTCCGGAGCCGGAGGCGTCGGCGCCCAGCGGGGGGAGGGGAAAGCCGGCCGCGTCGGCGGCCGCCGCCTCGGGGGCGGCGGCCCCGGTGTCACCGGCCTGGCCGGCGGTGGCCCCGCTGTAGGAGCTGGACTCATCGAAGGCGACGGGCCCGTTCAGAAGGTCCGCGGAGCTCTCGACGGCGGGGGAGGGCTGCTCCTCGCCCTCCTCGGAGGAGGCCAGGTGGCGGCCTTCGCGGGGCAGCTGGACGGCGAGGTCGCCGGCGGCCGGCTCGGACAAGGCTCCTGCGGAGGCTTCGGCAGCCACCTCCTCGGCGTAGCCGGGGACACCGGAGTCCGCAGCGGTGACGGCGGGCACCGCCCCCAGTGCCTCGGCCGCCAGGCTCACGAATCCGTCAGCGCCGGCGGCGGTCCTGCCGGCAGAGGCCGCAGTGGGGGCACTGGTCGAGGGAGCATCCAGCGCACTCGACGCGGCGTAGGAACCGGCCGTCTCACTGGAGGACGGGCTGGAGGCCTCCGGGGCCTGGGGAGCCTCGGGAGCCCAGGAGGGGGCCGATGAGACGGAGGAGTCCTCGCCGTCGGCGGCCCAGTCCGGCGCCCACGGCTGGGTCGACTCGCCGCCCCCGCCGGGAGCACTGGGCTCGACCGGCATCGGCGTGGGGACGGAGGGCGCGGCGGCCGCGAAGGGCGAGCGGGCCGGCGCCTCCATGGGCGAGGCCGGCGAGGGCGTCGGGGTGATGGGAGGCTCGGAGATCGACGCCACCGGAGCGGCGGCTGCGGCTGCGTCGCCTCCCGGGAAGGAGGCGCCCGAGAAGTCCGGGGCCTCCGAGACGAGGGGGGCCTCGGGGGCGGCGGGGGGCTCGTAGGAGGGCGCCGCCGGTGAGGCGGCGGCCACCGGGGAGGGGGAGGCGTAGGGCTGGGCGGACACGGCCACCGGCGCCTCGGCCTGCGCGGCCCAGGCGGCCTGGCTGGTGGCGGGGGCCCCGCCGTGGCCCGCTGCGGCGTCGGCCACCCGGTGGATGGTCACCGAGACGTCCTCGAAGGCGACGTCGAGGGGGGCCTCGGGCTTGTGCACGGTGATCTCGGCGGCCACGACGCGGGGGAAGGACAGGACCCGCTCGGCGATCCGGTCCGCCAGGGACTCGATGAGGTTGACCGGTTCCCCCTCGATGATGCTCACGATGCCGTTGGCCACGCGGGAGTAGTCGACGGCGTCGGTCACCGAGTCGGTGACGGCGGCCACGGCGGTGCCGCGCTGCCCCAGGTCGAGGATGACGTCGACCGTGAAGAGCTGGCCCTCCTCGCGTTCGAAGGGCAGGACGCCGTGGTGGCCGCGGGCGGACAGGCCGATGAGGCTGATCCGGTCGGTAGTCGCGGAGACGGTGGTGCTCACTGGTGTTCCTTCCAGAGGGAGGCGGTGCGGACGGCGGCCCGGTTGGCCGGGACCTCGTGGACTCTGACGGCCCAGGCGCCTGCGGCGGCGGCCAGGGCGGTGGTGGCGGCGGTGACGGCGTCACGCTGGACGGGGGTGGCCTCGGCCTCGGCGGCCTGGGCGAGGAAGCGCTTGCGGGAGGAGCCGACCAGGAGGGGCCGGCCCAGGTCGGTGATGAGGCGGGAGGTGGCCGCCAGCAGCTCCCAGGACTGGGCGTGGGTCTTGGCGAAGCCGAGGCCGGGGTCCAGGACCACCTGGGCGCGGTCCACCCCGGCGTCGTCCAGCTCGCCCAGGCGCTCGCGCAGCTCGGCCTCGACCCCGGCGACGACGCCGCCGGGGTAGTCGGTGAGCCGGTCCATGGTCTCGGGGTCGCCGCGCCAGTGCTGGCAGACGTAGACGACGCCGGTGCGGGCGATGAGGCCGTGCATGGCGGGGTCGGCCAGGCCCCCGGAGACGTCGTTGATGATGTGGGCGCCGGCGTCGATGGCGGCCTCGGCGGTGGCGGCGTGGATGGTGTCCACCGAGATGATGGCGCCGCTGTCGGGGCTTGTCCCGTCGGCAGCGCCGGCCCCGTCGGCGAGGAGGACACGCACCACGGGCAGGACCCGGGAGATCTCGGTGTCGACGTCGACCCTCTGGGCGCCGGGGCGGGTGGACTCCCCGCCGACGTCGATGATGTCGGCGCCCTGGGCGATGAGCTCGCGGGCGTGGGCGACGGCCGTCTCGGGGTCGGCCCAGCGGCCGCCGTCGGAGAAGGAGTCAGGGGTGACGTTGAGGACGCCCATGAGGAGCGTCCGGTCGCGGGGCACCCACCCCGGCAGGGGGGCCGGGGCGGCGGCGGGAAGAATCGTCACGGGGCCAGGCTAACGGTTGGCCCGCCGCAGCGGGAGGACCGAAACATCTTCAACCCGCCTCACACTGAGAGCCGGGACACGATCTGGCGGGGTCAGGGTGCCCAACTTCGACCAAAACTTCAAAAACGACACGGCTCCGCGTCTTCTATGAAGTTTTGGTCGAAGTGACTGGGGGCCACACCACTGCAGGCGGCAGCGGACCTCCCTCGAAAGGCGGAGACGCTGGCCACAGTCCATCCCTTCGACGCATTCCGGCGCGATGATGCCATCATTAGGCTTCATTCACCTCACCAGGGCGGTCCGGGGCGCAGCACGATGCCAGTGACCGGCTCCGCCACACCGCACGCGCCGGCCACCGAGAAGGGTCATGAGATGACACACCCGCCCCAGCCGTCTTTCTTCGGCGATCCCGGTCATCCCGCGCCGGTTCCCCAGGCGGTGCCTGTAGCCCCGGGGGCGCCGACGGCGCCCACCACTCCCGCTGGCACCGCACCAACGCGGGTGGTTGAGGCCCGTGCTCTGCGTAAGGTCTACGGCGAGGGCGAGGCCCAGGTCGTCGCCCTGGACACGGTCAGCCTCACCATCACCGAAGGAGAGTTCGCAGCCATCATGGGCCCCTCCGGCTCAGGCAAGTCCACACTCCTGCACTGCCTAGCCGGCCTGGACACCCCCACCTCCGGCAGCGTCTTCATCGCCGGACAGGACCTGTCAGGCATGAAGGACAAACAGCTCACCACCATACGCCGCGACCAGCTCGGCTTCATCTTCCAGTCCTTCAACCTCCTACCCACCCTGACCGCCGAGGAGAACATCCTCC
>NZ_MSGO01000031.1 GCF_001929375.1 Actinomyces oris
CCCAGGGAGCGCTTCTCACCACAGGCCCGCGCCGAAGCGGCGATCGCGTCCAGGGTGGCGTCCAGCAGCAGGGCATCCATGGTCGGCAGCAGAAGCCGAACTTGGCAGAGGCCCTCTCCCGCAGGCCGGGGGCGCGACACACACCGCCGCTCGGTATTGTTCTGGCTCCGCTCAGCGTGGCCGTCAGGGTCGATCTCCATCAGGGCCCTCTCAATGTCGCGCCCCACCTGGGACACGCTGCGCCTAGGCGCCTGAGGCAGAACCTTGTCCTGGACCGCCAGCGCCACCGGCACGGGTACGTCTTCCAGGCGGCGGGTCACCAGGGAGGCCTTGGCTGAGTCCAGGACCCCGCAGCGTTCCATCACCTCAGTGGGGCCGAAGCCCATGCTCATGAGGGCCTGACCGTGATCCACCATCTGCCCGGCCCGAGTCCGAGAGATGCCCAGGCGGGTGGAGAGCAGACAGGTGGCATTGAACCGCCGCTCCTCATAACCCACCACCGGAGAGACCTCACCATGCGGGCCCCACTGGCCCGGGTGACTCGACAGCTCAGGGCACCCGGTCAGGCAGGCCGCCGCCAGGGCCTCACCCCAGGCGGCCCAGGCCGCCAGGCGGTGACAGGCCGCCGCCAGCTCCCCCAAACCCGAGGCCCCCAGGCCAAGCAGCCCACTATCACCGGCCTCCTCCACGCCCATCGTCCGGCGCTGTTCGGAGGCGGCCACCAGCGTTGACTCAGTGCCCGACTCATTGGTGAAGAGGGGCGGCACTGCATCCCTGTCAGCGGTAGAGCACTCGTCGTCGGCGTCCTGGGCAGTCACCAGCAGGCGGGCCAGCAGCCCCTCCACCACACCGGCCAGCGCCCGGCCCGCACCCAGGGACGCCAGCAGGCCCGCCACGTCCTCAGGGAAGGTCACAGGCCCCGGCGCCAGCTCCCCGCCAGGCACCCCCAGCGCCCCGGCCGTACCACCGGTCGGGACGAGAGGACGCACACCACCTTCGAACATATGTACAGTATAGCAGTGGTCCCCGGAGTCCGCACTGCGTCATCATCATTAAAACGGCTCGATAGCAACGAACATCCGCTTGGCCGACGCCTTTATCGACGGCGCCTTCTCCCCTCGGAGCCGGCGTGACGGCCCGCCGAGACCGCTCGAATCCCGGTGGGCCCCACTGACGTGACCGGTTTCGCCCGCCCGTGAGGTGGACGCCGCCGGGCCCCACAGCCGCCGGGCGATAGGCTGTGCCCCAGCACCAGGAAGCACGAGTAGGAAAAGAGCGCTGCCGCGATGTCAGAGAGAACCGCACCGGTCGAGTCCGACACCCCCTACCGCTACACGGCGGAGCTGGCGGACTCCATCGAGACCGCCTGGCAGGACCGCTGGGAGGTCGAGGGCACCTTCAACGCCGACAACCCCGTCGGCGCTCTGGCCGGCCCCGGGGCGGACAAGGAGAAGTTCTTCCTGCTGGACATGTTCCCCTACCCCTCCGGCAAGGGCCTGCACGTGGGCCACCCGCTGGGCTACATCGCCACCGACGTCGTCGCCCGCTTCACCCGCATGACCGGCAAGAACGTCCTGTACACGATGGGTTACGACGCCTTCGGCCTGCCCGCCGAGCAGTACGCCGTCACCACCGGCCAGCACCCGCGCATCTCCACCGAGGCCAACATCGCCAACATGCGTCGCCAACTGCGTCGCCTGGGTCTGTCCCACGACCCGCGCCGCTCCCTGGCCACCATCGACGTCGACTACGTGCGCTGGACCCAGTGGATCTTCCTGCAGGTCTTCAACTCCTGGTTCGACCCCGAGGCCCCGCGCCGCGACGGCCGCGGCAAGGGTGCGGCTCGGCCGGTGACTGAGCTGCGCGACAAGCTCGCCTCCGGGCAGGTCCCCGTCCCCGGCGGCCGCGACTGGGACGCCCTGAGCGCCGCCGAGCAGTCCGAGGTCGTCGACTCCTTCCGCCTGGCCTACGTCTCCAACGCCCCCGTCAACTGGTGCCCCGGCCTGGGCACGGTGCTGGCCAACGAGGAGGTCACCTCCGAGGGCCGCTCCGAGCGGGGCAACTACCCCGTCTTCAAGCGCAACCTGCGCCAGTGGATGATGCGCATCACCGCATACGGCGACCGCCTCGCCGAGGACCTGGACACCGTGGACTGGCCCGAGAAGGTCAAGCTCATGCAGCGCAACTGGATCGGTCGCTCCGAGGGCGCCGAGGTGGCCTTCGCCGTGCCCGGGGCCGGCCAGAGCGCCCAGCAGGACGCGTCGCTGAGCGTCTACACCACCCGCCCCGACACCCTCTTCGGCGCCACCTTCATGGTGGTGGCCCCCGAGCACCCCATGCTGGGCGGCCTGCAGGCCTCCGGGTCGGTGCGCACCGAGGCCCAGATCGCCGACGACGCCGCGGCCCTGACTGTCCCAGCCACCTGGCCCGAGGGCACCAAGGAGGCCTGGACCGGTGGCTACGCGACCCCCGCCGAGGCCGTGTCCGCCTACCGCGCCCAGGCCGCGGCGACGTCGGACGCCGACCGCACCGACGAGGGCCGGGTCAAGACCGGCGTCTTCACTGGCTTCTTCGGCATTAACCCCGTCAACGGGGTGAAGGTGCCGGTCTTCGTGGCCGACTACGTCCTCATGGGCTACGGGACCGGCGCCATCATGGCCGTGCCCGCCCACGACGAGCGCGACTACGCCTTCGCCACCAAGTACGACATCGACATCATCCAGACCATCGGCCCGGCCGACGACCCCCACGGCGTCGACCTGAGCGCCCAGGCCTACATCGGTGACGGCGTCGTCGTGAACTCCGCCCAGGGAGACCTGGACATCAACGGCATGAGCAAGGACGAGGCCAAAGCCACCATGATCGGCTGGCTGGAGGCCAAGGGCGTGGGTCGCGGCGCGGTCACCTACCGCCTGCGCGACTGGCTCTTCTCCCGCCAGCGCTACTGGGGCGAGCCCTTCCCCATCGTGTGGGACGAGGACGGCGGCGTCCACGCCCTGCCCGAGTCGATGTTGCCGGTCGAGCTGCCCGAGGTCACCGACTACTCACCGCGCTCCTATGACCCCGACGACGCCGACTCCTCCCCGGAGCCGCCGCTGGGCAAGGCCACCGAGTGGGTCGAGGTCGAGCTCGACCTGGGTGACGGTCCCCGGACCTACTACCGCGAGACCAACACGATGCCGCAGTGGGCCGGCTCGTGCTGGTACGAGATGCGCTACATCGACCCGACCGATGACAAGGCGCTCGTCGACCCGGCCAACGAGGCCTACTGGATGGGGCCGCGCCCGCAGGCCGGCAACACCTCCGGCGGCACTGACCTGTACGTCGGCGGCGTCGAGCACGCCGTCCTGCACCTGCTCTACTCGCGCTTCTGGCACAAGGTCCTGTTCGACCTGGGCCACGTCTCCTCCTCCGAGCCCTATCACCGCCTCTTCAACCAGGGCTACGTCCAGGCCTACGCCTACACCGACTCCCGGGGCCAGTACGTGCCCGCCGACGAGGTCGAGGAGGTCACCGCCGAGGACGGCACCACCAGCTACCTGTGGCAGGGGCGGCCGGTGCGCCGCGAGTACGGCAAGATGGGCAAGTCCCTGAAGAACATCGTCACCCCCGACGACATGTACGAGGCCTACGGCGCCGACACCTTCCGCGTCTACGAGATGAGCATGGGGCCGCTGGACGCCGACCGCCCGTGGGACACCCGCGCCGTCGCCGGCAGCCAGCGCTTCCTGCAGCGCCTGTGGCGCAACGTCGTCGACGAGACCACCGGTGAGCTGACAGTGGCCGAGGAGAGCGCCGACGAGCAGACCCGCCGGCTCGTGGCCAAGACGATCGTGGGTGTGCGCGAGGACTACGAGGGGATGCGCCTGAACACGGCCATCGCCAAGCTCATCGTCCTCAACAACCACCTCACCGGACTCAGCTCGGTCCCGCGCGAGGCCGTTGAGGCCCTCGTCCTCATGACGGCGCCCGTGGCCCCGCACATCGCCGAGGAGATCTGGAAGCGCCTGGGCCACGAGCACTCCCTGGCCCACGAGGGCTTCCCGGTCGTGACCGATGAGGCGCTGCTGGCCGCCGAGAAGGTCACTTGCGTCATCCAGGTCAAGGGCAAGGTCCGCGACCGCCTCGAGGTCGACCCCGGCATCTCCGAGGCCGAGCTGGAGAAGCTGGCCCTGGCGGCCCCCGGCGTCATCCGCACTCTGGACGGGCGCGGTGTGCGCAAGGTGATCGTCCGGGCCCCCAAGCTGGTGAGCATCGTTCCCGAGTGACCGGGGCGGACTCTCCGACGGCGCCGCTCACGGCCGCGCCGCGGTAGCCCAGGAACAGCACGAGGGGCTGCACGAACCGAGACGGTTGGTGCAGCCCCTTACTCTGCGCCTGAGGAGGACAGAGATGAGGAGTGCATAGAGACGGCACCTTGGCCGGAAAGCCAGCAACAAGTAATCTTGTGCTGTGGAGCGGGACCCGCTTATCCTCTGCAGCGCACATCGGCATGGTGTGTCGGATGAGGACATACTCCATGCACTGCGCTTCCCTGTTCGGCACTTCGTACAAGATGATTCGATGACGATGTTCATAGGCGCTGATAAGACTGGCATCCTCGTTGAGGTGGGTGTCATCGAATGGCACGGCGTCATTGCTGTTGCACATGCTATGCGCCCAGCTCGGTCCAAGTATCTGAGGTGAATCACGATGACTCGACGCACTATTGCAGACATCACAGCTCGCGCCGACGAGATCGCCGACGCCTTCGAGAACTATGACCCCAGGCCCGGTGATCAGGATGCCCCGCTGCCACCGATCATGGCCGTCAAGCTTGCGGCGTGGCGCCGCGACACGGCCGAGCGTGAGCTTGCTGAAGCAGTGCACGCGGCGCGCAAGCAGCAACTGTCCTGGCGCGAGCTCGGTGAGGCGATGGGAACCAGTGGGGAAGCCGCTCGTCAGCGGTATAGAGCCGTAGCGCAATAGTGTAGAAGGCTGGACGTACCTGCCGGAAGTCTGGGCGTCCACTTGGTGAGCATCGTTCCCGAGTGACCGGGGTGGGCTCCCCGACGGCGCCGCTCACGGCCGCGCCGCGGTAGCCCAGGAACAGCGCGAGGGGCTGCACCAACCGAGACGGTTGGTGCAGCCCCTTCGCTCTGCTGTCCGAAGATGATTCGGTGATGGTCAGGAAGAGTGCCCGAATCGCTTTTGCGCAGCCTGCCGGGTCACGCCGAGAGCAGCTCCGATCACGGCCCAGGAGTCGCCGGCCTGTCGAGCTCGGGCGACCGCGGCATGCAGCTCGGCCTCGGCGTCATGCACCCGTCGACTCGCGGCAATGATCGCCCGGAAGTGCACGGCTTCCCTGGCGGGCGTGCTGCTTGGATCGAGGGTCTCAAGGCCTGTTGTGTCGTGAGTGTGCGTCAGCGTGGAGGACAACGTCATCACCTCAGATAGTCGTAGAACTACGGTCGCAGGCGGTCGGCATGAATGATCCGGGTTGCTCTGCGGCAGGAACCGCGATCAGCTCGAGCAAGGTGGCGTCAACTGCTGGCCCGATGACCAGGGGCCGTTCCTCTCCCTCGTACTCGTACTCGACCGGTCATTAAGACGTTGGTCCAGGCATGTTCCGCATCTGTACGGGAGATCCCGTGCTTCAGCGCCGACCGCCCAACCCTCATGTGTCAACATGAGGTTGACGATTGGGGTTGGTCAAGGTAACGCACACGCGACATGGCGACAGGGACTCAGCGGCGCCTCAGGGTGCCGAAGATGGAGCGCGTGATCTCGCGGGTGATCTGGCGGCCCACCGAGCCGATGGTCTTCTCGACCTCCCGCTGGCGGCGCTCGGCGGCCTTCTCCGCCTCGCGCTGGCGACGCTGGGCCTCCTTGATGGCCTCGCGCTCCAGGCGCTCGGCCTCCTTCTGACGCTGAGCCGCCTGGCGGGCGGCCTCTTTCTCCAGGGCCTTCTGGGCGGCGGCGTCGGCCTTGGCCTGCTCCTTGGCGGCCTGCTCGGCGGCGCGGGCGGCCTCAGCGGCCTCGGCGTCGGCCTGGACCCGCTGAGCCAACAGCTCGTAGGCGGACTCGTTGTCCACCCCCGTGGCGTACTTGGGCTTGAGCGGGGAGGAGGCCAGCACCTGGTTGACGGTGCCGCCCTGGGCCGGACCCATGACGGCGGCGGGCACGTTGATGACCACCGGGGCCACCGGCGCCGGGCGTCCCTTCTCATCCAGGACGCTGACGACGGCCTGGCCGGTCCCCAGCGACGTGAGCACCCGGCTGAGGTCCACCGGGCTGACCGGGAAGGTGGAGACCGCCTTCTTGAGGTTGGCGGCGTCGGCCGGGGTGTGGGCGCGCAGCGCGTGCTGCACCCGGCTGCCGAGCTGGGCCAGGACCTCGTCGGGAACGTCCGTGGGGGACTGGGTGATGAAGACGATGCCCACGCCCTTGGAACGGATGAGCCGCACCGTGCGCACCACGGCCTCCAGGAAGGCCTTCGAGGCGCCGGAGAACAGCAGGTGCGCCTCGTCGAAGAAGAACACCATGGTGGGCTTGTCCGGGTCGCCGACCTCCGGCAGGGTCTCGAAGAGCTCGGCGAGCAGCCACATGAGGAAGGTGGAGAACAGCGTGCCCTGGGACTGGATGTCGGCCAGCTCCAGGGCGGAGATGACGCCGCGCCCATCGGGGGAGACCCGCATGAGGTCGCGCACGTCGAGCGCCGGCTCACCGAAGAAGGCCTCGCCTCCGCCCGCCTCCAGGGCGGCGATCTCCCGCAGGATGACCCCGGCCGTGGCCGCAGAGACCCCGCCGATGGTCTTGAGCTCCTCCTTGCCGGCCTCCGTGTTCGTCAGGTAGTCGACGACGGCGCGCAGGTCCTTCAGGTCCAGCAGGGCCAGTCCCTGGCTGTCCGCCCAGTGGAAGACCAGCTGGAGGGCGGAGGCCTGCGTGTCGTTGAGCCCCAGGACCCGCGAGAGCAGGATCGGCCCGAACTCGGTGACCGTCGTGCGGATGGGGGTTCCGCTGATGCCGGCGCCGGAGTCCGACCCGCCGAGGTTGAACAGCTCGATGGGGAAGGACTGGCCCTTCCAGTCCTGACTGGTGGAGGCGATGCGGGAGGCGATCTTGTCATTGGAGGCTCCGGCCTCGGCCAGACCGGTGAGGTCCCCCTTGACGTCGGCCAGGAACACTGGGACACCAGCACTGGACAGCCCCTCGGCCAGGAGCTGGAGCGTACGGGTCTTACCGGTTCCGGTCGCCCCGGCCACCAGCGCGTGCCGGTTGAGCAGCCCCAGCGGGATACCCACCGACAGGCCCTTGACCGCCACGGGCTCGCCGCCCGAGAGCGTGTCGAGGTAGGTGCCCACCGGCAGGGTGGGGGAGGAGAAGCCGTAACCGGAACGCACCTGGGCGGTATAGGCGGCCTCCTCAGCCTCCTGACTGCCCGATGCCTGCTCGGTGGGGGCAGCGGCCTCAGTCTGAGCAGGGGCCTGCTCCTGAGCCGGCCCCTGGGGCTGCTCTGCAGCCGGCGTCGGCTCGCCGGGCGCGTCAGTAGTGCGGGGCTCGCCGGCCTGCTCCACGGCCGAGGCCGGAGTAGCGGCGATGGCGGCGTCAAGGGCCGCCTGGGCGGCGGCCGCCTTGGCTGCGGCGGCTTCGGCGGCGGCCTGGGCGGCCTCGGCCTTGAGGCGTGCGATCTCAGCGGAATCGGTCATGGCCTCATCGTAAACGCCGAACCTGCCAGCGTGCTGACCCGGGCGTGCCAGTGGAGCCCGCGCTGTTTCTGACCATGAGGGAGGCAGTAGCCCGGCGGACAAGGTAGCCTCGGGCCTCGACGGTGTTGAGACCATCCGTCCGATCCCGCACCTGCCCGCCCCCAGTGCCGCGAGGTTTACCCGCCCCATGTTGTCCCCTGCATCGTCGTTTCCGGAAGAGCCGCCCCTTACGGGCCGGCTGCTGGCGCACCCGACCCACAGGATTCGGTGAGCGCCGTGCGGATCGCCTTCTTCATTGACGACTACCTCCCCTCCGTCCACGGCGTGGCCACCTCCACGGCGACCTTCCGATCCGCCCTGGAGCGCATGGGACACGAGGTCTACGTGGTGGCCCCCAAGGCCGAGGGCCATGAGGAGACCGACGACCACGTCATCCGCCTGTCCTCCTCGCGCTACTACGTCTTCGACAGCCGCGAGGTCGCCACCATCTATCCCGGCCTGGCCCGACGCTTCGACGCCTACGACTTCGACATCGTCCACAGCCAGACCCAGTTCAGCCTGGGGGTCCTGGCGCACTGGGTGGCCAAGCGCCAGAACATCCCCCACGTCACCACCATCCACACCCTCTACACCGAGCTCATCGACGACTACCCGCTGGCCGTGGTCTCGGGCCTGCTGGCCCTGTCCGTCGCCTTCCCGGTGGCGCTCAAGTCGCTGCCGGTCCTACCCCGCGTCCACCGGGACTCCATCAAGCACCTCAACAAGCGCGACATGAAGACGGCCCTGTCCCGTCACGGGTGGCGCCTGACAGCGGCCTTCGCCAACAAGTGCGACGCCTGCCTGTCGCCCTCCCAGCACCTGACCCGGATCCTCATCGACGACGGCGGACTGACCGCCCCCTGCGTGGTGCTGCCCAACGGACTGGACTCCTCCCGTTACCGCAGTGCCCGCGCCGTCGACTCGCCGATTCCCAAGGCCCCCGGCGAGAAGATCATCATCTGCGTGGCCCGGCTCAGCCCGGAGAAGCGGCAGATGACGCTCATCGAGGCCATGCCCCATTTGGCCGACCTGCCGGTCAAGCTGGTGCTCGTGGGGCCCGGTCCCTCCCAGGAGGAGCTGGGGCGGCGCGCCGAGGAGCTCGGGGTGGCGGACCGGGTGATTCTGACCGGTGCGCGCTCGCCGGAGGAGGTCGCCGTCCTGCTCAAGCAGGCTGATGTCTTCTCCTTGGCCTCCTACCACTTCGACAACCAGCCCATGGTGTTCCTGGAGGCCGCCGCCTGCGGGCTGCCGATCGTCTACTGCGATGAGCGGATGACCGAGTGCCTCACCGAGCGCAACGCGATCCTCACCGACGGCATCGAGGGGGAGGACTTCGCCCGGGTCTTCGCCTCCCTGCTGTTAGACGACGCCCGGCTCGCAGAGCTGTCCGACGGTGCCCTGGAAGTGGCTCAGCAGTTCGACTCCGAGACGACGACCAAACGGCTCATCAACCTCTACGAGGACCTCCTGGTCTCTTATCGTTGAAGGCCGGCCGGCCCGGGAGAGCAGCAGTGGCGCCTTGCCGGTGAGCGCGCGGCTTGCCGATAAGGTATGCGGCATGTCGCTCGCCGTCGTCACCGACTCCGCCGCCTGCCTGACGGAGCCCCTCCTGCGTGAGCGTGGGATCGAGGTGGTGGCGCTGCACGCCATCGCCGCTGATAACGGTGAGCCCGGGACCACCTCCCGGCCCAGTGTCCAGGAGCTGGTGGACGCCTACCGGCGCGCGGCCAGCAGGGCCGAAGAGGTCCTGGCCATCCACATCTCCTCGGCCCTGTCCGGCACCATGGACAACGCCCGCATCGCCGCCGCCCAGCTCGAGGCCGAGTACCAGGTCGACAACAACGCCCCGGGCCCGAGCACGGGGCGCCGTCGCCCGCAGTGGCTGCGCGTCGTCGACTCCGGCACCAGCTCCGGTGCCCTGGGGCTCGCGGTGCTGGCCGCCGCCGGCGCCCATGACGCCCGTCGCGGTGCCGCCCTGGCTCAGGCCAGCACCGCCCGCTCCTGTCAGCTCTTCGTGGTCGACGACCTGGCGCGCCTGGCCCGCTCGGGAAGGCTCGACCGCACCACGGCCCGCCTGGACGGCGTGCTCGGAATCCGCCCGGTCCTGGCCCTGACCCGCGACGGGATCCGGACGCTGGAGACCGTGCGCGGCTCGGCCCGTGCCAGGCGCCACCTCATCGCACAGGCCGTCCGCGTCGCCGGCGGCACCGCCCTGTCCGGCCCCAGGCGCCCCGCCGACCCGGTGCGCCTGGTCATTCAAGGGGACGACGCCGACAAGCTGGCGCTGCTCGAGACCGGTCTTCGCCGGGCCATGGAGGAGGCAGGCGCCAAGGTCACCGAGGTCCTCACCCTCCCGGTCGACGAGGCCACGAGCACCCACGTGGGCCCCGGCGCCCTCGGCATCGCCGTCGCCCCGGACCTGAGGACCCACTGAGCCGGGGCCGACGACGCGGCCCGGTTGCCACAGGCCGCCAGACGCCAGTGCTCTCCACAGAGCAGACGGCCTCCCCGTGCGCCTAGCGCCCCCAGTCCCTACCGTCGTGGATATGGGAGCCAGACGGAGCAGCACGCACAAGTCCCTGGACGACCTTGTGCGTCTGGCCTGCTCAACCGACCCCGAGGAGCCGGTGCGCCGGCCACGGCGCCTCGCGATCGCGCCACGAGCCGCGATCATCGCAGGCTCCGCTCTCCTCATCCTGGCTCTCGCCCTGGCACTGAGGGCCGTCCTGGTCTCCACCGGTGCCGGCGGCCAAACGGCCCCGGCGGCAGCGGCGGGGGCCTCCGTGGCGATGCGGCCACCACCCACCGGGACGGCCTCGAGTCCAGCCATGAGACCAGTCACGGCGCCGGCCACGGGATCGGCGGCAGGAGCAGACGGCTTGACGGATACCTCCGGGAGTGTCGTCGTCCACGTCACGGGGGCGGTGAGCAGGCCGGGGGTGGTGACTCTGCCCCCGGGCAGCCGCGTCACCGATGCCATCAACGCCGTCGGAGGAGCCAGCGCCGACGCCGACACCGAGCAGCTCAACCTGGCCCGGGTGCTGACCGACGGCGAGCAGATCCGGGTCCCGCGCGTCGGCGAGGTCCTGCCCGACCCCGCACCGCAACCCAGTGGGGCCGCCACCCCCGGTGCGGGAACAGCCCCGGGGAAGTCCAGCGGTGGCGCATCCGGGATGATCAACATCAACACGGCCTCCGCCACCGAGCTGGAGAAGCTGCCCGGCATCGGCCCGGCCCTGGCCCAACGGATCGTGGAGTACCGCGACTCCCACGGGCCCTTCGCCAGCGTCGACGCCCTCACCGACGTCCCCGGCATCGGCAAGGCCAAGCTCGAGGGGCTGAGGGATCAGGCCACCGTATGAACGGGCAGCATGGTGGCAATGGTGGGAGCAGTCCCAGGGCCCCGTGGGACGACCCCGCGCTGTACGAGCGCCTGCGCCAGGAGCAGGGCCGCAACCGACACCGAGACGGAGGTCGGCACGCGACCTCCACCAAGGCCCCCGAGGCCCTCGACCTGCGCCTGCTCGCCCCGGCACTGGTCTGCTGGGCCGGGGCCTGGTGGGCCGTCGGACGTGAGGCAGCAGATGCCTGGAGAAGCATCCTGCTCCTGGCCTCGGGGTGCACCGCCCTGGCTGCGGTACTCGTGGTCCCCGTCCTGCGCTTCAGGCCACCGCGCCACCGGGCCGACCCGCGTCCCGGCGCCCCCGAGCACGACCCCGGGGCAATGGGAACCCTCAGCGCCAGCCTGCTCGTGTGCTCCCTGTGCGCCGCGACGGTCCTGACCATCAGCGCCGCCCACCTGTGGGCTCGCCAGCGCGACCCCCTGACTGCGGCGGCGGCCTCCGGCCGGCCGGTCACCCTCATCGGCACCGTCTCCCAGCAGCCGCGAGTCTCGGCCACCAGCCGCTCCACCCTGGTCATCACCGCCCTCGACGTCGAGCAGGTGGATGCACGAGCCTCCACCCTGAGCGCCACCGTCCTGGGCGACAAGCAGTGGCTGAGCCTACCCATGGGGACCCGCGTCCAAGTGCGCACGCGCCTGCGCCCCACCGACCCCGGCCGCGCCGAAGCGGCCATCATCCCCAAGCGTGCCGGCCTCACCGTTCTTGGCCCGCCCAGCGGAACACTCGGGGCCGTCACCAGCATCCGCTCCGGTCTCGCCCAGGCTGTCGGGGCACCGGGCACTGGGGCACCGGGCGCCGCAGGAGCGGGGGAGGAGACGGGGTTCTGGCCGCCAGGGGCCCGCAGCCTCGTACCCGGTGTCGCCCTGGGAGACGACCACGCCCTGCCGGCCCAGCTGCGCGAGGACATGCGCACCGTCTCCATGACGCACCTGACCGCCGTCTCCGGGCAGCACGTCGCCATCATCCTGGGACTGGGCCTGGAAGCCCTCGGGGTGCTGCCCCGACGGTGGCGGGCGCTGCTCGGAGCGGTCCTGCTGACTGCTCTCGTGATCCTGGTGCGCCCGTCGGGCTCCGTACTGCGCGCCGCCACCATGGGGGCCGTCATGCTGCTGGGAGTCGTCGCCGGCAGGCGCGCCGCCTCCGTGCCCGCCCTGTGCTCCGGAGCCATCGTCCTGCTGCTCATCGACCCCTGGCAGTCCCGCGACTACGGCTTCGCACTGTCCGTGGTGGCCACCGCCGGGATCGTCATCGGCTCCAAGCCGGTCGCGGTCCACCTCTCACGTCGCCTGCCCAGGTGGCTGGCCGCCGCCGTGGCTCTGCCGCTGGTGGCCCAGGCCGCCTGCGGGCCGATCCTCATCCTCCTTCAGCCCTCGGTGGGGGCCTGGTCGGTGCCCGCCAACCTGCTCAGCGAACCGGCCGCCGTCATCGCCACCATCAGCGGGCTCCTGGCGGCACTGGTCGCTCCGGCCTGGCCCACTGCTGCCGCCGTCATCGCCTGGCCGGCGCTCGCGGCCTGCTCCTGGATGGTGTGGGTCGCCGGCTTCTTCGCCCACCTGCCCGGCGCCACCCTGCCCTGGTCGGGAGGCCTCGCGGGCGCCCTGGCACTGGGGGCCTGCGAGATCGGGGTCCTGCTCGCAGTGGCTCCCCGCACCCGCCGCGCCCTGCTGGAGGGAGCCGGAGGGGTGAGGCGGCCCGCTCGTGGCAGGCTTGCCCCATGGCAGCGACCCGAACCTCCCGCCCCCGGGGCCCGCGCAAGGCACCGGCTGGACTGCGCTGGGACCAGGCCCAGCTGGCGCCGATCGTTCTCATCCGCGCCGGCGAGGAGGTCCTCGCCGACCGGGCGGTGAGGAGTCTGCTGGCGCAGGCCAAGGCCAAGGACCCCACCACCGAGATCACGCGCCTGGAGGCCGCCACCTACGAGCCCCACCAGCTCGACACCCTCGTGTCCCCCTCCTTGTTCGGCGAGCCCCGGCTCGTCTACGTCCCCGCTCTGGAGCAGATGACTGACGCCCTCCTGAGCGACCTCATCGCCTACGTGGGCGCCGCCGACCCCGAGGTCAGCATCATCCTGCGCCACAACGGGGGCCAGCGGGGCAAACGCCTGCTGGATGCCATCAAGGCCTCGCCCTACCCGACCGTCCAGTGCGAGGCCATCAAGAGCGCCAAGGACAAGTCCTCCCTGGTCGTGGCCGATGTACGCCGCACAGGGCGGAGCATCGCCCCCGAGGCCGTCGGCGCCCTCGTCGACGCCCTGGGCAGCGACCTGCGCGAGCTGTGCTCCGCCGTCGACCAGCTCCTCGCCGACACCCAGGGCACCATCAGCGTCGACCACGTGCACACCTACTACGCCGGGCGCATCGAGGCCACCGGTTTCACCGTGGCCGACGCCGCCGCAGCCGGCAACACCCCGGCCGCCATCACGGCCCTGCGCCACGCCGTGGCCACCGGCACCGACCCGGTGGCCATCGTCGCGGCCCTGGCCATGAAGGTGCGCCAGCTCGCCCGGGTCGCGGCCGCCGGAGGGCGGCGCATGAGCCCCGCCGAGCTGGGCATGGCCCCTTGGCAGGTGGACCGGGCCCGCCGCGAGCTCCAAGGCTGGTCCGACGACGCTCTGGCCACCTCGATCCTGGCCGTGGCCCGGGCCGACGCCGAGGCCAAGGGGGCCAGCCGCGACCCCGTCTACGCCGTCGAGAGGGCGGTCCTGGTGATCTGCAACGCTCGCCGCGCCGGTACCCGCCGGCGCTGAGCCGTCACGACCCGCATCGGCGTGAGCCGGGCACTACCCGACGATTCCGGTGAGCATCAGCGCTTCCTGTACAGGGACTTGGTGGCGTAGACGGGCTCGTTGGTGACCTGCACGCCCAGGGCGCGGAAGATGCCCTCGTCCACCGGTCCCAGGATCGTGGAGGTGTGGACGTCGCAGCCCCGCAGCGTCTCGAGCCGGTCGAGGGCCTTGCGGGCGTTGTCGTCCCCGTTGGCGGACACGGCCAGGGCGATGAGCACCTCGTCGGTGTGCAGGCGCGGGTTGCGGCTGCCCAGCCTCTGGGTCTTGAGCTTCTGGATGGGCTCGATGGATTGCGGGGCCAACAGGTTGATGTGGTCATCGATCCCGGCCAGGAGCTTGAGAGCGTTGAGCAGCATCGCCGAGGAGCACCCCAGCAGGGCGGAGGTCTTGCCCGTCACGATGCGCCCGTCGGGCAGCTCGATCGCCGAGGCCGGCTCGCCGGTGGCCTCAGCCACCTCCAGCGCGGGCCGCACGACGGGGCGGTCCTCCTTGCTCACCCCCACCTTGGCCATGAGCAGCCCGATCCGCTGGGACTGGACGGGGGCGATGACCTCGCGCTTCTCGGTCACCAGGGCCCGGTAGTAGCGGCGGATGATCTCCTGGCAGGCGGCCTGCCGGCAGGCCTCGTCGTCGCTGATGCAGTTGCCGGCCATGTTGACGCCCATGTCCGTGGGGGAGGCGTAGGGCGAGAAGCCCAGGATCTCCTCGAACAGGCGGCTCAGGACCGGGAAGACCTCGACGTCGCGGTTGTAGTTGACGGTCTGGACGCCGTGGGCCGCCAGGTGGAAGGGGTCGATCATGTTGACGTCGTCGAGGTCGGCGGTGGCGGCCTCGTAGGCGATGTTGACCGGGTGGTCCAGGGGCAGGTTCCAGATCGGGAAGGTCTCGAACTTCGCGTAGCCCGAGGAGATGCCCCGCTGGTGGTCGTGGTAGATCTGGGACAGGCAGGTGGCCATCTTGCCGCTGCCCGGGCCGGGGGCGGTGACGACCACAAGGTCCCGCCTGGTCTCGATGTACTCGTTGCGCCCGTAGCCCTCCGCCGAGACGATGCGGGCGACGTCACCGGGGTAGCCGGGGATGGGGAAGTGACGGTAGACCGTGATGTCCAGCGCCTCGAGCTTGCGCTTGAAGTCGTGGGCCTGGCGGTTGTCATCAGTCCACTGGGTCACGACGACGCTGCCCACGTAGAGCCCGTAGCTGCGGAAGGCGTCGATGTGGCGCAGCAGGTCGTCCTCGTAGGGGATGCCCAGGTCCGCGCGGACCTTGTTGCGGGCGAGGTCCTTAGCGTTGACTGCCATGACGATCTCGACCTCGTCGGCCAGCTCGGCGAGCATGACGATCTTGTTGTCCGGGGTGAAGCCCGGCAGCACGCGCGAGGCGTGCATGTCGTCGATGAGCTTGCCGCCGAACTCCAGATAGAGCTTGCCGCCGAACTGGGCGCGGCGCTCCGCGATATGGCTGGACTGCATCCGCAGGTACTTGTCGCGGTCGAATCCGATGCGCAATGGGCTCTCCTTGAAGCGGGCTGATGAACGGGCGGAGGGGATGGAAAAAAGGGGAGGGCGCCTCCCCGGTGGGAGGCGCCCTTCAGATGCTCACTGCTGCGGTGGCCTCAGATGGAGGCGACGCGCTTGGCGAGCTTGGACTTGCGGTTGGCGGCCTGGTTCTTGTGGATGACGCCCTTGGAGACGGCCTTGTCCAGCTTGCGGGAGGCGGCCTTGAGGTGCTCGAGCGCGGCGTCCTTGTCACCGGCCTCGACGGCCTCGCGCACGCGACGCACGTAGGTCTTGAGCTCGGACTTGACGGCCTTGTTGCGCAGGCGGGCCTTCTCGTTGGTCTTGATGCGCTTGATCTGGGACTTGATGTTCGCCACGGTGAAACTTTCTCGCGTCTGATTGGTCAATGGCCGGAGAGAGGGTTCGCGCCACGGGTTGACATGAGGTGGTGGGGCACCTGGCTGACCCGGTCGCCGGACCCCGCAGCCGGCCAGGCCAGAGGTCCAAGGGGTGACTCTACCAGTCCGGATTCTCAAGGGCTTCGTGCTCATGGGCGCTGGGCGCGTGAACTTGCTCGCCTGTGCCGAGTTCGACCTGGTTCTCCGCACGCTCGACAAGCCTTGGGTCATGGGTGACCACGAGGATCGCGGCAGAGGTCCGAGCCCACGCGTCCATGGCGCCGATGACCACCGTGGCCAGCTCCTCATCCGCACCGGCGGTGGGCTCGTCGAGGATGACCAGGCGGGGGTGCTCCATGAGCAGTGTGCGCGCCAGGGCAACTCGCATCCGCTCTCCGCCGCTGAGCAGGCCCGCGCGGGTTCGGGACAGGGGGGTGAGCCGGGCCGTGCCCAGGGCATCGGCGATCCGCGCCGCGCGCTGGCGCCGGGGGAGCCCGAGCGCCCAAGCGGCGTGGCGCAGTGTGGCGATGGGGGTCCAGGAGTCCTCCAGAAGAAGGTCCTGGGGCTGGAGGGCGATCGTGGTGCGGTGCGCCAGGCGGATGTCACGCGGGCTCATCCTGCTGGAGGGCCGGCCATCGATGGTCACGGTTCCGGTGAAATCGAGGTCGTGCAGGCCCAGGCACCATGCCGTGGTGGTCTTGCCGGAGCCGTTGGGGCCGGTCAGTGCCGTGACAGTACCCTCCTTCAGGGACAGATCCAGCCCGTCGACGAGCAGGCGCCCGCCTCTGGAGATGGTCAGGTCTGTAGCGGTGAGTGTGTCAGCCATGGCGGGCCTGCCTCCTGCGGCGGGGGTGGGTGGGCCGGGCGGTGGCGTGGCGTGCTCCCACGACAGCGGCCGCGGTGAGAACGAGTGCGCACGCCACCTGAGTAAGGACCAGCTCGGCACTGGGCCGGGTCAGGAGCGGCCAGGCGAGGATGAGTACCGGGATGGTGATGAGGACCGCGGTCAGGAGGCGCTCGGCCAGCATGCGATGCCCCAGCAGGCGCTCGATCTCACGCCTGCGACTCCTGGCCTGTGCCCAGGTGCGTGCCGCGAGCCCGGCGCTGGCCGCGGCTCCGGTGGCTGTGGTCAGCAGGATGAGGGCGTGGAGGACTGCCATGTGCGTGGTTTGCTCCCTGAGGGCCGTGTTGCCGGTGCCGACGGCGTCGAAGCGCGCCACGAGATCCTCCACGTGGTGCTCGCGCAGCCGCTCCCGCAGGGAGACGAGGCTCTGGCCGGTGAGGACTGCGGCCCCCTGGGTGATGGCGGACAGGTAGTCGTCTGGGGCGAAGTAGCCGTCGGGGACCACGGCGATGAGGCAGTCGCTGGTGCGGGTGCCCTCGCTACTGAGGAAGAAGCTGACGGCGGGGAGCCTCTCCGGCAGGAGCGAGCTGACCTCCTCCAGGTCGTGGGAGGTGACGGTGACGGCGTTCGCGCTCGCCCCGTGCATGGTGTTGAAACGCGCCTGCTCGACGAGCTCCTTGGTCAAGGCCTCGTCCTGGCCGGCCAGCGACCGGGGCCGGTAGAGGGTCACCTGCTGCCCGGTGACCTTGGGCAGACCGTAGTGGGCGGCGGCCGTGTTGTTGAGATACAGGGTGGGCGGCCCGTCGCCGTCCCCGGTGGAGCCGTTGGGGATCGCCCAGGCCAGAACGAGGCTCCCCTCCTGCTGGGCCTGGGTGATGAAGGAGGCTATCTGGAGTGTCTTGGCACCGAAGGCGGGCTCGCTGACGGACCAGATGCTCAGAGCGGTGGCCGGGGGAAGGGACTGCTGGGCCTGAGCCTGGTTGCGAAGTGCCTGTGCCTGGAGGACATCGACGATGAGGCTGGAGCTCGCGGTGGAGAAGGACCAGGTCATGGCCAGGACGAGTGCATAGGTCAGCAGGGCGATCCCGTGGCGCGGACGCTCTGCTGTCCCGGGCCGCTGCCGGCTTCCAACCGCGAGCACCACCCATCCTGCGAGCGTGCCGGTCAGGGTTGCGGCCAGGGTCAGGAGCGCGCAGCAGGCGATGAGCTCGGCGCTCAGACGGTGGACGCTCAGCACGGCGGAGCCGTAGATGTCGTAGGCCACCAGCAGGGCGAGTAGCGCCAGAGGGAGCAGGAGCCACCGGCATGCTGTCAGGAGGCTGTTCTTGAGGAGGTGGAGGGCCAGGCGGGCGTGGGAGCGGCCCAGCAGCCGGGCGCTCCTGTAGGAGGAGGACTGGGAGACGGTGGCAAGGGCCAGGACGAGCGCCAGAACCGTCTGGGCCAGGAGCAGGCTCACGCCGATCTCGGAGCTGACGGCGGTGGACAGGGCAAGGCCCGGTGTCAGAATCCCCGACTCACTGATGCGATCGCCCCACCGGTCTGTGACCTGGCTGAGGAACTGGGTGGTATTTTGCCGCGAGCCGATCGCGTACCACCCGCCCAGGGCATCGTCTTGGACGGTGCTGGCGCTGTAGGCGATGGGCTCCGGCAGGAGCAGCGGAGTCAGTGGCGGGCGAATGTAGTCATCGGCCTCGTAACCGAGGAGCTCGACGCTGGCTGTCGAGAATGACTCGTCGGTGGTGTCGGCGAAGTCCGTGATGTGGCGTACCTGGGCAACCTCGACGCCGGCCTGCTCGCCGATCCGATGAAGCTCATCCAGGTCGACGCCGGTTTCACTGATAATGACATAGCCGTTCGTCTCGGCCGGGAACAGGAGGAGGAGCGTCTGCGGAGTAAGCAGGATGGTCGCCAGGCACAGCGCGAGATTGAGGGCCCAGGTGGCTCTGAGAAGAATCTTCATGAGGGTGGTGCGGTAGGCGGGGTTCCATCAGCGGAGCCGCCGCCTACCGCAAGATACTAATGATCCTCAGCAGAACCAGTAGAAGGCTTCGTTCGTGCTGGGGGAGCGTCGGACCTGAGCGTAAGACCACTTCCCTGCGGCAGTTTTGGGACTTCGTACGGTGATCAGCCCTTTGTAGGTCCGGACTGAGGAGCCATGGCATCGAGATGGGTGATAGAAATTAGAGTAGACAACTCTCGAGTTCGTGCCGTAGCTCCAGGTTCCTCCGGCGACCTTGACCGTGTGAGAACCGGTGATCCAGGCAGGGCGAATGCCTGAGCCTCCGGTAGGACTGTCCTCGACAATAGCCGAGCCGTACTCGGTGGCGTCATCGGGGATAGGTGAATCGTCTGCAAATGCGGGGGATGACGCGCCAAGAGTGAGAACCGAGGCCAGGGTGATGGCAGCCAAGCCCTTGAGGGTGGTGGTGACTGTTGAGAGTGCCATGATCGCTCCGATCACTTCATAGGGATAGGTGGGCTGGCCAGTAAGTCAAGTTTATGTCTAAAGGGGGGTAGGCAATATTTCAATCACGTTTTGTGGAAACCTCCGATACAGGTGCTTTCCAGCGTGTCCGGGCCCAGCGGATGACTTCTGTATCCTGTGCGATCTCTCGAAAGCTGGAGGCGATCAGGAGTGGTGGTGGCGCAGGGCGGCCACGACGCCGTCGAAGACCTCCCGGTTCATCGTGGCCCCCTCGCGGCGCACCGAGGCCGGCTCCACCAGGAGCAGACGGTCCAGGCGCACCTCACTGGGACGGCCCTGACGGTCCCAGTCTCCGGTGCCGACGTCATGCCAGAAGCGGCCCCAACGCGCCTCCTGGGCGGCGTCGCGGTCGTGGTCCTTGCTCGTCATCTGGGCCACGACCAGGCGGTTGTCATGGCGGGCCAGGACCAGGACCGGCCGGTCCTTGCCCTGGGAGGGATCCTCCTCGAAGGGCACCCAGGTCCACACCACCTCACCGGGGTCGGCATCGCCATCGGAGTCGGGGGAATAGCTGAAAGCGGGCAGCCCCAGGGCGGAGACGTCGTAGACGCTGACGCCTCGCGACGAGGGGGCTGCCGACAACTTGGAGCCGTGGGACCGCGCGGTCTCGGTGGAACCGGATGGCGTGCTGCCGGACGTGCCCGATGAGGAGGGGGACTTCTGAGTAAGGGCCTCGCTGACGGCGTCGGAGGCGGCGCGCCCGAGCAGGGTGAGGATCCGGTTGAGAAGGCTGGCCATGAGCGCCACCCTACCGCCGGGCGGGATGCGGCAACTGCTACAGGCTCGATGCAGGCTCACGGCCGCGGCCAGTGCCACCGGTGGGCCCGCCCCGAAGCAGGAGGAGGACCACCGGTGGCACCGCCGAGCGTGCCGATGGTGCGGCGCGCCCGGAGGCTCGCGTTGGTGAGGTACTAGTTCCCGGCGCGCGTCACGGGAATGCAGATCGAGTGGGTCCCGGCCTCGGTGCCGCCCTCACTGCCGGCGACGTCGATCTGCATCGTCAGTCCCTGGGAGGGGTCCTGGGGACTGCAGGTGCCCAGGGCCTTCCAGGTCTCCTCGGTGACCGCCTCGGCGTTGACCTGGTAGGTGCTGGTGAAGGTCATCGTGGTTGACGAGTGGGCGTTCAAGGTGTCACCGGTGCGCAACGACAAGGAGCCGTCATCCTGGAGGACATAGCTGTCCGGGCCGACCCATCTGGGGGTACCAGTACCCGTCACGCTCTTGAGGGTGAAGCCGGCCGGGACCCGGGGGTGCAGGACGATATTGGAGGTGTGGCCGTCGGCGTCGGTGTTGTTGGTGAAGGTGATGGTGTAGCCGACCTCGACCTCGTAGGTGCCGGCGGGGTCGGCCTCGACCAAGCGGTCCGTGGGATGAGTCTCCACCTCAACCACCGGCCGGTCCTTGGTGTAGTCGCTGGAGAAGGTCTGTCCGCCGGTGGTGAGCGCGGCCTTGACCCTGTTGCGTCCCACGACGCCGGTCAGGTCCACCTGGCAGGTGATCTCCTTGCCCTGGGGGACCTTCGCCGCTCCGCTGGAGACCGTGAGGTTCTCGGCCGGGCCCGTGGCGGAGACGACCTTGCCGCCGAAGGAGGTCAGGTCGCAGGTCAGGGCGGTCACCTGGGCCTGTCCCTTGGACCGGCCGGCGGAGATGGTGAAGCCCAACAGGGGCGTGGTGGAGTCGTTCCTCGCCGTCATGGTGAAGCGGGAGGCGTCCTTGGCGGCCCCATCGACCTTGACGTCCTCGACGGACACGGTGGCGTGAGCCGCGCTGGCAGCGGGCTTGTGCGCGCTGACAGTGGGTCGAAGGACCGCGTCGCGTGTGGAGACCTCGATCGTGGGCGCGAAACGGTAGCTGCGTGCGTCCGCACCGGGAGCCACCACCGTGGTCCCCAGGTCCAGGTCGACGTAGCTGCTCTTGTCCCAGTAGGTGTAGAAGTTGATGTCAAAGGTCAGCTTCAGGTGCTCGGGAGTGCAGGAAACGGCTTTGACCGAGCCGATGGGCTCATCCCGCAGGGGGTTGTACAGCTCGGAGATGGAACTCAGCCCGGACTCCGCTTCCAAGCTCGGGGGCTCGTCCCCACCGTTGTCGATGTAGAAGGCACTGGTCCCAGTCACCTCGTCACCGTTCTGGGAGGGGCAGGACCAGGTCCACTGACCCGGCACGGAGTCGGCCTCAATGGTGACATTCGTGGAGCTCTTCGGGGCGATGGCCGATGGGATGCGAACCCTCCAGCTCAGACAGCCCTCGGCATTACGAGAGCCATGGCAGCCGGCGCCAGCCGTGTGATACAGCCCCTCCACGGTGATATCAGTAGCGGCGGACGCCGGGGCCGCGATGGCTGCGGAAGCGAGAAGGGGAAGAGCCAGGGCAATGCGCAGGAGGCGCCGCCACGGCTGACCGGGTGGGGAGGATGGGAAGTGCATGAGCACGCCTTTCGTGGAGGTGAATGGAGTATTGGATTCCCGTCGTGGGAGAAAGTCATGTGAAGGTCGGACAGGTGAGGCGTTCACCTATCCGACCTTCATCCAGCCAGGCTGATCGGCCGGTGCTCGTTCTCAATCCTTCGTGCGCGTCACGACGGTGCAGGCCGAGAAGGTGGCGGGCTCAACCCCGTCGCTGCCGGCGACGTCGATCTGGGTGGTCAGTCCCTTGGAGGGGTCCTTGGGATCGCAGGTGCCCAGGGCCTTCCAGGTCTCCTCAGTGACCGCCTCGGCGTTGACCTGGTAGGTGCTGGTGAAGGTCATCGTGGTTGACGAGTGGGCGCCCAGGGCATCGCCCGTGGACAGCGGTATGGAACCATCGGGCTGGATCTCGTAGTCATCCATGCTGATCCACCACGGGACACCACTGCCCCACACGTACTTGAGGGTGAAGCCGGCCGGGACCCGGGGGCGCAGGACGATATTGGAGGTCTGACCGTCGGCGTCGGTGTTGTTGGTGAAGGTGACGCTGTAGCCGACCTCGACCTCATAGGTGCCGGCGGGCTCGGCCTCAACGCCGCGATCAGTGGGCTCGACCTTCACCTCGCTGATGGGGCGATCCTTGGTGTAGTCGCTGGAGAAGGTCTGTCCGCCGGTGGTGAGCGCGGCCTTGAAAGTGTTGCGTCCCACGACGCCGGTCAGGTCCACCTGGCAGGTGATCTCCTTGCCCTGGGGGACCTTCGCCGCTCCGCTGGAGACCGTGAGGTTCTCGGCCGGGCCCGTGGCGGAGACGACCTTGCCGCCGAAGGAGGTCAGGTCGCAGGTCAGGGCGGTCACCTGGGCCTGTCCCTTGGACCGGCCGGCGGAGATGGTGAAGTCGGACAGGAGCGTGGTGGAGTCGTTCCTCGCCGTCATGGTGAAGCGGGAGGCGTCCTTCGCGGCACCGTCGACCGCGACCTCCTTGGTGGACACGGTGGCGTGAGCCGCGCTGGCAGCGGGCTTGTGAGCCGTAACGGTGGGCGTGAGAACCAGGCTGGCCGCGGAGGTCGTGATCTTCGGGCTGAAGGTATAGCTGCGCGCGTCCGTGCCAGGCGCCACCACCGTGGTTCCGAGATCCAGGTCGAGATAGGAGCTCTGGTCCCGGGCGGCGTCGAAGTTGACCTCGTAGGTCAGGCTCAGGTGCTCAGGAGTGCAGGAAACGGCTTTGACCGAGCCGGCGCTGTCCCCGTGCTGGTTGTAGTAGAGATGGTCGAAGAAACCCAGGCCGGAGTCGGCCAGCTTCGATGCGGGCTCGCCCTTGCCCTTGTTGATGTAGAAGGCGCTGGTCCCGGCTACCCTGTCGCCGTCCGGGGAGGGACAGGACCAGGTCCACTGACCCGGCACGGAGTCGGCCTCAATGGTGACGGTGGTGGATGCGTTCGGGGCGACGGTCGAGGGGACGCGCACCCCCCAGCTCAGGCAGCCCTCGGCATTGTCGGAGCCGTGGCAGCCGGCACCGGCGGGGCGGTAGCGCCCCTCCACGGTGATACCGGTGTCCGGGGTGGCGGTCGGGACGGCTGCGCTCGCCGGAGCGGCGACGGCGCCGACGGTGAGCAGAGGAAGAGTGATGGCGACGCCCAGGAGGCGCCGCCACGGACGAGTGGGTGGGGGAGACGGGAAGTGCATGAGCACGCCTTTCACTGAAATGATCGGAAGGGAAGCCAATCGGTTCTTTAATATAACCTTGAACAGAGCGCTATGGAAATGGAGAAGTGCTTCTCCTGCTGTGCTTCCCCGGCCTTCGTGAAAGGCATGGACAAAGGTCGGTCGCGTCCAACTTTTGGCGCAACCGACCCTTGTCGTTGTTCTCCTCGACTCGTCTGCCAGACCTCGCTCATCAGTGCGGGCGCGTGGCCTCCTTCATCGTGGCGGTGAAGGCGACGAGGTCACTGCGCAGCGCCCCGAGCGCGTAGTGGCGGCGCTCCTCATTGCCGCCTCTGCCGTTGCTGCCGCAGACCGCCGCCACGATCTCGGGGGCGTAGCGCTCCACGATCTTGACCGTGGCCGATCCGCTGATGGCGCCGTCGGCACCGGCTGTGATGGCCTCGGTGACCTGCTCGGGCGTGGAGATGCCGAAGCCCAGCATCACCGGTGCGGCGGCGTCGGCGCGCAGGCGCTCGACCGACTTGGCGAGCCCCACGGTGGAGGAGGCCCACTCGGTTCCGGTCACCCCCACCCGGGAGACGGCGTAGACGTAGCCGCGTGAGGCCGCCGCCACCGCGTCCAGCGTCTCGGCCGCGGCCGATGGCGGGGCGATGTAGACGGCGTCGACACCGGCTTCCTCGGCGGCCCGGCTGAAGGCGGCCGACTCACGGATCGGGACGTCGGGCAGCAGCACCGAGTCGATGCCGGCCTGCGCGCACTGGGAGTAGAAGCGCTCCAGGCCCATCGCGAAGGGAACGTTGCCGTAGATGAGCATGCCGATGGGCAGCTGCGGGTGGCGCCGGCGCACCCGCTCAACCACCTCCAGGCAGTCCTGGAATCCCACGCCCGCGGCCAGGGCCCGGACGTGCGCCTTCTGGATCGTGGGGCCGTCGGCGACCGGGTCGGTGAAGGGCACCCCCAGCTCCAGGGCGTCGGCCCCACCGGCGATGAGTGCCTCGATGACGGCCTCACTGGTGTCCGGATCGGGGTCGCCGACCATGACGAAGGGGACGAAGGCACCCTCACCGCGCTCCTTGAGGGCGGTGAACATCGCAGGATAACGACTCATCTCAGAACTCCTCATCCGGGTCGGCGCTCAGGCTGGTGCTCCTGGCGGCGTTCAGACCCGCGTACTCGGTGCGCTTGCCCATCTGCTCCACCATGCGTGAGGCCCTGGCCACGGCCCCGTCCGTGGAGACGGAGCCGCCCAACCTCGCCTGCACCTGGTCGAGGTCCTTGTCCCCACGGCCCGACAGGCACACCAGCAGGATCGGCGGCTCCTCGCCGTCGGGCACCTCCCGGGCCATGGCCAGGGCCTGAGCCAGGGCGTGGGCGGACTCCATGGCCGGGATGATCCCCTCGTGGCGCGACAGCAGCCGGAAGGCCTCGATCGCCTCGTCGTCGCTGATGCCCACGTAGCGGGCCCTGCCGGTGTCCGACAGCCAGGCGTGCTCGGGCCCCACACCCGGGTAGTCCAGGCCCGCCGAGACGGAGAAGGACTCCTCGACCTGCCCCTCGGAGGTGCGCATGAGGTAGCTGCGCGCACCGTGGAGGATCCCCACCAGGCCCTTGTTGATGGGGGCGCCGTGGCGGGACGTGTCCAGGCCCTCACCGGCCGGCTCGACCCCGATGAGCTCGACCCCGGGATCGTCGATGAACTCGGCGAACATGCCGATCGCGTTGGAGCCACCGCCCACGCAGGCGATGACCGAGTCCGGCAGCCGCCCGGTCAGGCCCAGGACCTGGGCGCGGGCCTCCCGGGAGATGACCCGGTGGTACTCGCGCACGATCGTGGGGAAGGGGTGCGGGCCGGCGGCAGTGCCCAGCAGGTAGTGGGTGTCGGCGAAGGAGGCCGTCCAGTCGCGCAGCGCCTCGTTGACCGCGTCCTTGAGCGTGCCCGCGCCACTGTCCACCGGGACCACTGTGGCCCCCATGAGCTCCATGCGCTCGACGTTGGGTGCCTGGCGCACGACGTCGGTGGCCCCCATGTAGATGGTGCAGTCCAGGCCCAGCAGGGCGCAGACCATGGCCGTGGCCGTCCCGTGCTGGCCGGCGCCGGTCTCGGCGATGATGCGCTGCTTACCCATCCGCTTGGCCAGGAGGGCCTGCCCCAGAACCTGGTTGCCCTTATGGGCGCCTCCATGGACCAGGTCCTCGCGCTTGAGCAGGATGCGGGCGTTGCCCTCCAGCGGCAGGTTGCGCAGCTCGGTGACCGCCGTGGGACGCCCCAGGTAGCGGGTCATGAGCGTGTCCAGCTCGGCGGCGAAGGCGGGGTCCGCCTGGGCGTCGATGAAGGCGTCCTCGAGCTGGTCCAGGGCCGGAATGAGCAGCTCGGGCACGAACTGGCCGCCGTAGGGGCCGAAGAACGCGGGTAGGCGCGGGTGGTGCCCCGCCCCCTGGCCGTCCCGGTCCAGGGCCGACGACGACGCGCCCTCCCCCTGCGGTGGCGGCACCGCGGTGGCCAGCTCCCGGGCGGCCTCGGCCGGGTCCGGGGCGCCGGACAGGGACGAGCCCACCAGGAGGGCGTCCACCAGGCCGGACAGGCGCCGCACGTCCTCGGGTGTGCCGACCCCCGACTCACCCACGAGGACCACCCCGGCCGGAGCCAGAGGAGCCAGCTCCTCGGTGCGCGCCAGATCCGTCTCCAGGGTGCGCAGGTCACGGTTGTTGATTCCGATGACCTCCGCCCCCAGCGCCGAGGCACGGTGCATCTCCTGCGGGGTCGAGACCTCCGTGAGCACCTCCATGCCCAGGCTGTGGGCCAGGTCGGCCAGCTCGCGGTAGACGTCGTCGGGCACCACCGAGAGCATGAGCAGGACCGCGTCCGCCCCCAGGCTGCGGGCCGCCAGCACCTGAACCTCATCGACGATGAAGTCCTTGCACAGGACGGGGACGTCCACCACCTCGCGCACGGCCGCCAGGTCGTCGAAGGAGCCGTTGAAGCGGTCGGGCTCGGTGAGCACCGAGACCGCGGCCGCATAGGGCGCGTACTGCGCGGCCAACGCGGCCGGGTCGTAGTCGGAGCGGATGGTGCCGCGCGAGGGCGAGGCCGCCTTGCACTCCATGATGAGAGCCGGCTGCGGGCTGCGGCCCTGGCCGCTGCGGGAACGCAGGGCGGCCGCGAAGGAGCGCTGCGAGCGCTCCAGCTCCTCGGCGCTCAGGTGCCCGAAGCGGGCGCGCAGCTCGTCGATGCGCTCACGGCGCGCCTGGACGATCGAGTCCAGGACCGTGCCCGTGGCGATGAGACGGGCCTCGACCGGCTCACGGTGAGCGCGCTCGCCAAGGTCTGCGCCATTGGGCGACGCGGTGGGGACGGGGGCGGTGTCTGGGGTGGTCACGGCATCTCCTCAGGCCGTCTCAGTGGCGAGGTCACTGGCTTTGGTCATGGACTCCAGGTGGCGGGCCACTTCGCCCGAGCGGATCTGCTCCAGCGCCATGGCGGTCCCGTCGGCCAGGTTGTCGGCAGGGCCGGCCAGATACAGCAGGGCGCCGGCGTTGACGGCGATGGCGTCGCGGTGGGCGGGTCTTCCCTCACCCGAGATGGCCTCGCGCAGCAGGCGGGCGTTGTCGGCCGGTTCCCCGCCCAGCAGGTCGGCCAGCTCGTAGGTCTTCACCCCTAGCTCCTCGGGCGTGACCTTGTAGGCCTTGACCCCGCGGGGGGTCGCCTCACGCACGAGGGTCGGCCCATGGACGGCGATCTCGTCCAGGCCCGAGCCGTGCACGACGAGCGCCCGCTTGCGCTCCAGCTGGACCATCGCCTCGGCGATCATGTCCAGCATGTTCGGGTCCCACACTCCCATGAGCTGGAAGGTCAGGTGAGCCGGATTCACCAGCGGCCCCAGGACGTTGAAGATCGTGGGGGTCGCCAGCGCCCGGCGCACCGGGGCCACGTGCCGCATGGCCGGGTGGTAGGCCTGCGCGAACAGGAAGGTGAAGTGGTCGCGGGCCAGCAGCTCGACCGCCGTGGCCGGCTCCACGTCCAGGGGCAGCCCCAGCTCGGCGATGACGTCGGCCGCCCCCGTCTTGGAGGAGACGGCCCGGTTGCCGTGCTTGGCCACCGCGATCCCCATCGAGGCGGCCACGAGGCCCGCCCCCGTGGAGATATTGATGGTGCCCACGCCATCGCCCCCGGTGCCGACGACGTCCACCAGCGGGAAGGTCACCGACGGGAAGGCCCGGGCGACCTGGCGGAAGGCGCTCGCGGCCCCGGCGACCTCCTGGGGCTCCTCGCCGCGGGCGTGCAGCGCCGCCAGCAGCGCCGCCGTCTCCGCCTCGGACAGGTCCCCGGCGCCCAGCGCCGCGAAGACCGTGGAGGCCTGCTCGCGGGTCAGTCGCCTGCCCTGAACGACTTCGCGCAGCAGCTCGTGGGCCTCCTGCGCCGTGGCAACATGCGTGCCGTCCGCAGCGGCGGAGGCCGCGCTGTTGGTCTCACTCATCGGTCTGTGGCTCCTTCACGGGTGGTTGAGGCTTGGGGCGCTCGGGGATGATTCTGCCCGAGCGGTGCAGCAGCTGTCGGGATCTGCGGGACAGCGCGGGGACGGCGTGGCTCAGGGGGTCTGGGCCAGGTCGGTGGTGATGGCCTTGAGCAGGGCCGGTCCCTGCGGGGTGAGGATCGACTCGGGGTGGAACTGCAGTCCGATCGCGGGCAGCGACCGGTGCCGGGCCGCCATGACGATGCCGCCGCTTCCGCCGTCGACGCCCTCCACCGATGCGGTGCGGGCCAGGCTGACGAGAGCCTCGGGCAGCGTGCGCGTGCCCAGGGAGTGGTAGCGGGCCACGTCCAGTGGTCCGCCGTCGAGCACCGTGAAGGTCGGGTCAGCTCGGCCCGCCTCGGTGATCTCGACGCGGTCGGAGCGGCCGTGGACCGGACCCACCGGGGCGACCCGCCCGCCGCAGGCCTCGACGAGGGCCTGGAAGCCCAGGCAGATGCCCAGCGTGGGGATCGCCCGCTCCAGGGCGGTGGCGATGAGCTCCATGAGGCAGCCCGACGTCGCCGGATAGCCCGGACCGGGGGACAGGCACAGGACCGGGCGGCGCTCGGCCTGCCGCTCGGCCGCGGTGGGCTCCAGGGCGGCGAGCACCCGGGAGGCCGGAACACTGTTGCGGTAGACCTCGATCTGGGAGCCGAGGGTCGCGAACTGGTCGACGAGGTTGTAGACGAAGGAGTCGCGGTTGTCGAGCAGGACCACTCGAGCCGGCGCCGATGCCTCGGCAAGACTCCGGGCGGCCTGATCGGTGCTCTGGCTGCTGGTGACGGTCATGGCTCAGGCCTCCCTGTCGGTCTGGTCGATGACGAGCGTGGCTCCCTGGGCGGCGGCGACCGCCTCCAGGACGGCGCGGGCCTTGTGGACGGTCTCGGCGGCCTCGGCCGCCGGGCAGGAGGCCGCCACGACACCGGCACCGGCCTGGACCAAGGCGGTACCGGCGGAGACGAAACCGGAGCGGATGACGATGCAGGTGTCCAGCTCGCCGTCACCGCGGATGTACCCCACCGAGCCGCCGTAGGAGCCGCGACGCACGCCCTCGGCCCGACGGATGAGCTCGGCGGCCCGCAGCTTGGGGGCGCCGGTGAGGGTTCCCATCGTCATGGAGGCGCGGAAGGCGTCCAGGGCGTCCAGGTCCTCGGCCAGCTCGCCGGAGACCTCCGAGACCAGGTGCATCACCCGGCTGTAGCGGTCCACGCGCAGAAGGTCCCGGACGCTGCGGGTGCCCGGACGGCTGACCCGGGCGACGTCGTTGCGGGCCAGGTCCACGAGCATGACGTGCTCGGCGACCTCCTTGGCGTCGGTGCGCAGCTCCAGCTCCAGGCGGGTGTCGCGCTCGTGATCCACCGAGCCGTCGGGGTGCAGCCCGCGCGGCCGGGTCCCGGCGATGGGCCGGATGGCGACCCGACCGCTGCGCACCGAGTACAGCAGCGCCGACTCCGGGGAGGCGCCGAAGAGCTCGAAGTCCGGGGCGGCCAGGTAGAACATGTAGGGGCTGGGATTGGCGTGGCGCAGCACGTGGTAGGCGGCCAGCGCATCGGGGCAGGCGATGGTGAAGCCGCGCGAGGGCACCACCTGGTAGACGTCGCCGTCGGCGATGTAGCCGCGCATCTCCTCCACGACCGCCTCGAAGTCGGCGTCGGAGGTGGTGGGCACCGCGTGCAGGACGGGGGAGTCGGGGGAGCCGACGACGGCCGGGGCCGGCGCCTCGAAGCCTGCGTGCGCTGTGTTGGCGGTGTCGGCTGGGTCCTCGATCCTGTCGATGGCGGCTGCCAGCGCATCCATGCGCCGCTCCAGGTCGGCGGCGTCGACCGAGGCCCCCACCAGGGTCGCCTCCTGCGTGGGGTGGTCGACGACGAGGATGATGCGCGCGTCGTAGAAGAGGTAGTCGGGGCAGGTGTTGGCGCCCTGGGCCGCCTCGGGCAGGGACTCGAAGGTGGACAGGTAGTCGAAGGCGAAGGCCCCCGCCTCCAGCGGCAGGTGGGGGTGGGCGATCTCGGCCCGGGCCAGGAGGCGCAGCGGCTCGATCGTGGACAGGGCGGTGAGCCGTTCGCGCTCCTCGATGGTCGGGTCGTCGTCGGAGCTGGTGGGCAGGGTCAGAGTCAACCGTCCGGGGGAGCGGTCGGTGACGTGCTCGGCCAGACCCTCCTCAAGACGCGCCAGAGCCGCGAGACCATCGGCCCCGGGGCCCCTTCCGTCGACGGCGTCCAACGCCTCCGCCGTCACGGTCCCGCCCCAGCAGGTCAGCCTGGTCGAGGCCTCCAGGACGGCGACCGTGGTGCGCGAGGCCTTGGTGGTGATGTCGGCGCTCTCCAGCAGGACGCAGTCCACCGGGCGCGCGGCGCCCTCGCCGGCCGGGTTCGCAGTGGTGCGCAGCAGACCCGAGCGGGTCAGCTGCTCCAGCAGGGCGCCGCCGTCGGCGTGGTAGCGCACCGAGCGCGTCAGCACAGTGGGCGATGCGGTTGACGGTGCGGCCTCGGGGACGGTATCTGACACAGTGGGCGGCATGGGGCCTCTTTCCTGAGATCGGGGTTCAGGCGGGCCTCTCACTCATGCGTCGGGCGGGCCCGCGGTGAGCGAGCCGGTAGGTCCTAACGCGTCAGGATGATGGCGGCTCGCCTCGAGGGGAGCCACCACCACTGGCGGTTGCGGGACGCTGTCATAGCACTGAGGGTAGAACGAGGTCGTGACGTGACCAAATCGTCGGCGAGGGATGAGACGCCTGTCCGCACCGCGGTCGCGCCATGCGCGCAGACAGCGGTGCGGCTCAGGTGCTCATCTCGCGTCAGCTGCCCAGGCGGAGGATTCTTCCACCGGGGGTGGCGCTGGGCCTGGCGCTGGGCCTGGTGCTGGGCCTGGCGCTGGGCCTGGTGCTGGGGTTGGCGCTCTTGCTGCCCGCTTCGGCGACGGCGGAGGCTGCGTTGACAATGCCGGCGCCGCAGGACTTTCGGTCGCACTTGGCCATGGGGGTGGCCGTGCTCTGCAGAATGGTGACGATCTCCGCCGTCTTCAGATCGGGGTTGGTGGCCAGCATCAGCGCGATGGTCCCGGAGACGTGTGGAGCCGCCTGACTGGTACCCACCATGAAGGAGTAGGCGGGGGTTCGTGGCACTGTCGTCGACTCGTCGGTCGTGGACAGGATCTTGGGGCTGGTCCTGCTGATCTCTCCACCGGGGGCGGAGATCTCGACACTGTCACCGTAGTTCGAGAAGGACGAGCGGGCCCCAGTGCTCGCGGTGGCACCGACGGTGATGACGTTCTCGCAGCTGGCAGGAATGGCGTTACCGGCGTCCTCATCATTGTTGCCGGCGGCGGCGACGATGATGGAGCCGCGTGCGACGGCATCATCGATGGTCTTCTGCATGAAGCGTGGGCACACGCCGGGGCCGCCCAGGCTCATGTTGATGACCTGGGCGGGGTTCTTGTTGACCGGTGTGCCGTTGACCTTGCCACCCGAGGCCCAGGTGATGGCGTCGATGACGTTGGAGCTGTTGCCACCGCAGCGGCCTAGCATACGGATGGGCACGATCTTGGCGTCCGGGGCGACGCCTGCGACACCGTTACCGTTGTTCGTGCGCGCGGCGATGGTGCCGGCTACATGGGAGCCGTGCCAGCTCGACTCCTGGCCCTCGTCCCGGCGCTTACCGCCTCCGTTCTGGGCGGAGCACTCACCCGGTTCGGACCAGTTGCCCTCGTCGGAGGGATCGTCGTCGTAGCCGTCGTTGTCGCGGGCGTTCTCGGCGTCGTCGATGAAGTCGTAACCGGGCAGGAGCTGGCCCTTGAGGTCCGGGTGGTCGGTCAGGATGCCGGTGTCGATGACGGCGACCGTGACGCCCTTCCCAGTGGACTGCGACCAGGCGTTGGTGGCACTGATCCCGTAGGAGCCCGAGGTCATGTCCCACTGCTTGGAGAAGTAGGGGTCGTTGGGGACATTGCTGTCCTGGGTGGAGGCGTCGCCCAGGGCGGTGACGTGAATATCGGGCTCGACGGCCTCGATGCCGTCGGCGGCCTCGAGCGTGGAGATGAACTCCTTGACCTGATCCACGGTGAGCTTGTCACTCAGCTTCACGGCGGCTGTGCTCGTGGCGTGAGCGGTCACGCTCTCCAGCTTGACCGAGAACTTTCCCGCGGCGGCGGTCAGTGCCTCCTTGTCCTTGGCGGGCAGGGAATCGAGGACGTTCTCGCCGTAGGCCTTCGCGGAGGCAATGACCTTGCCCGCCGCCGAGTTCTTGGCGTAAGAGATGATGAAGCGGTCACTGGGCTCGGTGACCTTCGCCGCGTTGCCGTGGGCGGAGGCTGATGCCGCGGCGGTGGCTTTGTGCCCGCCGAGGACTCCGGCGCGAACCAGCCCGACGGCGATGACGGAGATCACCGCGATGGAGGCGACGATGATGAGCAGGACACGTTTTCTGCTGAGGGTCATAGTCATGGTGGGGAGGCTTTCGATTGGGACGTCTTGGGGCGGGGACTGTTCAAGCACCCGGAATGCGACGATTCTGGCATGAGACGGCGGCAAGGGCCCAACGGTGAGTGCGGGTAGGTCTCCCCAGCGGGCTCTGCGGACAGAGCTGCCAGAGCTGCCCGGGTCAGACGCGCTCGCGGCGCCCGCCGCCTTGGTCGCTGTGCATGAACCGAGTGCGACGTATGACCACGACAAGCGCCAGAGCCGTGGCCATCAGGAGGGAGACGAGGCGACCTGTCGGCCCGGTGAGCCAGGCCGTCAGGATCGCCATCCCGATGGTCGTGTAGACGGCGGCCCACGCGATCGCCCCGGCGGCCGTGGCCGCCACGTAGCGGCGCAGCGGCATGCGGGCCACTCCCGCGGAGAGCTGGATGACGCTCTGTATGCCGACGGTCAGGAAGGACACCGGCACGGCCAGCACGCCCCAGCGGGCCGACCACGCCTGAGCGCGGGCGTACACGGGGGCCTTGAGCAGTGAGACCCACCGGGTGCGCGCGGTCCCCGCCGTGATGCCCCGGCCGATCCAGTACATGGTGTGCGAGCGCATCATGGCCAGGCACCAGAAGAACAGGAAGACCCAGGGATAGGGCAGGGAGTGGATCCGTTCCAGCATGCGAGGAAGGCTAACCTATGAGATAGAACTGTCACATCTCTCTTGTGTGACAATAATAACACAATTTCTGACGCAACGATATTGTCTCAACGTGGTTGGTCATTGTTGAGAACAACTGTAAGGGAATGGAGATGTGCTGGCGGATGTTCGGGTGCCATCCGGGTAGGCGCAGGAGGAGTTGGTTCGCCGCAGCGACGTTTCTCGAAAGTGGGTCGGCGCAGTGGACTCCGATAATCGCGTCGGCGCAGCAGTCGAGAATCTGATTGTTTCGCTTCGGGTTGCTGGGGTGGGGTAGGCTGCGTTCCCTACAGGGGTGCTCAAAGTTGAGGAGTAGTTGTGGATTCTGAGGACGCTAACAACCGACTGACGACTATAGTATTAGTGCTGGTTATGAGTCTCTGGGTAGGTGGGGAGTGGTGGTGCGTGCTGCCTCTAGTTTCACTGTTCTGAGTTTAATGCGTGTCCCCAAATTGTAGGCGACTGATCACTGTTCTGTAGCGGGTCCTCAAGGGGGTGCGTTCCAGTGCCCCATCTCCGGTGGAGGGGTGACTATGGAGTTAGGTCGCAGCCAATGTTGGTCTTCCATCCAAAGTGCAGTGATTTGTGGTTTGGAGGCTAATTTTGCTTAGCTTAGTTTTCTGAGATTGCTTAGAATGTTTGGTGAAGGAGTATTCTGTTGTTGTGGACGGTTCAGGTTCTTGAGTCAATTCGGCGTATATTTCGGACGGCGTGGGGCAAGGTTAGGAGATTCGGAACCATTATTTTCAAGCCTCGGCGGTGGGGATTATTTGAGACTATCGTGTTTTGGGTGATTCTGGCTATTGTCGCTTTCACTGTGTTGGGTTGGATGTGGGGGAGTGGGCCATATTTTTCGTTGCATCGAATTCTTGTCAATTGGGTTGGCGGCGAACTGCGAACTGAGCCTTTCGAGCGTATCAAGGTTTCCTTGACCATGATTGGCGGTATCGGTGCTGTGGGGTACTTAGTGATAAAATATCGAGAACGTGCTGGCGTGGAACACAGTGAGGCTGATGTCAAGCTTTTGTCCGCGGTTCAGCAACTTGGTAGTGACTCGCCTCAGGTTCGGATTGCGGGCGTCTATTCTCTGGCGGATTTGGCTGACACCTATGGTAGTTCTTACCATCAGCGTGTTGTCAACATTCTATGTGGCTACTTACGTGTTGAGCGAGGAAGCTGGAATTCTCCTGATGGTGCTGAGGTGTGTAGTCATGAGGTCAAAGACACTTCCGAACTATACTATACAACGAATGATGGTCCAGTGGAGTCTACTATTTTAAATGTGCTAGCGCGCCATCTCCGTAAAGGAAGGGTCGATTCACATTCTTGCCTTCAAGTCAAGCAAGATGTCGCCGACGATCAGTTATGGTGCGACTGTGAAATTGACTTACATGGTGTCCATTTCACCGAACGAGTTCATCTTGGGGGGATCACGTGTCGCTGGTTGAATGCTAGTGGGGCGCATTTTCATAATTATCTAGATTTGGGGATGTCGACATTCACTGAAAGTGCCTCATTTTATGGCGCAATATTTTCTGGTGACGCTCGGTTTTCGCACGCAAGATTTCGTGCGTTTGCGAACTTTAACATGGCAACATTTAGAGGTTGCGTGAATTTTTCGAAGGCATTCTTTCAGGGAGATACACGTTTCCGTGGTATCAAATATGAAGGGGGTGGATGTGGTAATTTTGGAGGGGTGCGCTTTAATGTCGCGTACTGGCATACCGATCCTCCAATTTTCCTGGAGGAGTCGCCGGGAAAATTTATCTCAGAACTGCCTTCTGGGGCTGGTTGGGCAGATTTTTCTGGTGAGCTCGCTTTGGAGGTTGATGAACCGGAGGTGTGGTGTCGCGAGAATAGGAGTCGGGATAAGCTGTGGGGTTGACGTGTGTTGACAAGGTTTGGGTGCGTATGCGTGGGGCTGATGTTTAGAAATTGTTTGACGTTGTAGGTGTATGAGCAAGGAAAGAAGATCCCTATTTCCTGTTGTGCAGATAGAATTTACGTGTGCAGTTCAATGTCGTTCCTTGATGCTGTCACCGGCTGCTGTCGGCAGGTCCTCGTGCTGTTCTGAGCGGCCGCACCTCACACTGCGGGTTGGCCCGGCGGGCTGGGGCGGCGGGCCGCCGTCGTGGGAGACTTGGGCCAGACCCATGCCGGATATGAGGAAGAGCCAGGAACCGATCTCCGTGTCACCGATCCCCACACCAGAGCAGATGGCCAGCGTCCAGCCCGCCGCCACCGAGCAGGCCCGGCTGCGTAACTTCTGCATCATCGCGCACATCGACCACGGCAAGTCCACCCTGGCCGACCGCATGCTCCAGGCCACCGGCGTCGTCCAGCCCCGCGACATGCGCGCCCAGTACCTGGACCGCATGGACATCGAGCGCGAGCGCGGCATCACCATCAAGTCCCAGGCCGTGCGCATGCCCTGGGCCATCGAGGGCGACGACGGCGTGACGCGCGCCTACGCGCTCAACATGATCGACACCCCCGGGCACGTCGACTTCTCCTACGAGGTCAACCGCTCCCTGGCGGCCTGCGAGGGCGCGGTCCTCCTGGTCGACGCCGCCCAGGGCATCCAGGCCCAGACCCTGGCCAACCTCTACATGGCCATCGAGGGCGACCTGACCATCATCCCGGTCCTCAACAAGATCGACCTGCCCGCCGCCGAGCCGGAGAAGCACGCCGAGGAGATCGCCTCCCTCATCGGCTGCGACGTCGACGACATCCTCAAGGTCTCCGGCAAGACCGGGCAGGGCGTGCCCGAACTGCTCGACCGGATCGTCGAGACCGTCCCGCCCCCGCACGGCGACCCCGAGGCCCCGGCCCGTGCCATGATCTTCGACTCCGTCTACGACACCTACCGCGGCGTGGTCACCTACGTGCGCGTCGTCGACGGCGCCCTCAAGCCCCGCGAGCGCATCGAGATGCTCTCCACCAAGGCCGTCCACGACCTGCTGGAGATCGGCGTCATCAGCCCCGAGCCCACGCCGTCGGCCGGACTGGGGGCCGGCGAGGTCGGCTACCTCATCACCGGGGTCAAGGACGTGCGCCAGTCCAAGGTCGGTGACACGGTCACCTCCGCGGCGGCGCCGGCCGACGAGCCGCTGTCGGGCTACCAGGACCCCAAGCCCATGGTCTTCTCCGGCCTGTTCCCGGTGGACGGCTCGGACTTCCCGGCCCTGCGCGACGCCCTGGACAAGCTCAAGCTCAACGACGCCGCCCTGACCTACGAGCCGGAGACCTCCGTGGCCCTGGGCTTCGGCTTCCGCTGCGGCTACCTGGGCCTGCTGCACCTGGAGATCATCCGCGAGCGCCTGGAGCGCGAGTTCAACCTGGACATCATCTCCACCGCCCCCTCCGTGGTCTACGAGGTGACGATGGAGGACCGCACCACGCACACGGTGACCAACCCCAGCGAGTTCCCCGAGGGCAAGGTCGCTGCCGTCTCCGAGCCGGTGGTACGGGCCACGATCCTGACCCCCAGCGAGTTCGTGGGCACGGTCATGGAGCTGTGCCAGTCGCGTCGCGGCACCATGCAGGGCATGGACTACCTCTCCGAGTCCCGCGTGGAGATGCACTACGTGCTGCCGCTGGCGGAGATCGTCTTCGACTTCTTCGACGCCCTGAAGTCGCGCACCCGCGGCTACGCCTCCCTGGACTACGAGGCGGACGGCTCCCAGGACGCCAACCTGGTCAAGGTCGACATCCTGCTCAACGGGGACAAGGTGGACGCCTTCAGCGCCATCGTCCACCGCGACTCGGCCTACTCCTACGGCGTCATGATGACCAAGCGTCTCAAGGACCTCATCCCGCGCCAGCAGTTCGAGGTTCCCGTGCAGGCGGCCATCGGCACTCGCGTCATCGCCCGCGAGACCATCCGGGCCCTGCGCAAGGACATGCTCGCCAAGTGCTACGGCGGTGACATCACCCGTAAGCGCAAGCTGCTGGAGAAGCAGAAGGAGGGCAAGAAGCGCATGAAGGCCATCGGTCGGGTCGAGGTGCCCCAGGAGGCCTTCATCGCGGCCCTCGGTGCGGACACGCCCACCGGCGCCAAGCCGGGCAAGTAGCGCGGCCGGCGGGTACGAACAGGATCGAGCAGGACGAGGACGGCGCCGGCGGACGACGGAAGGACGGCTGCGGACATGACCGACACGAGCAGACGGGCAGTGGTTGACGCTGCCCTGACCGACGACGGCTCCGGCCTGGTCCTGACCCGGGAGCTGGCCCGGGTGCTGGGCGAGCCCCACGCCGGCGCGGACGGGCGCCACAGCGATGAGCCCTCACCGTTCCACGACGGCGACCTGGTGGGAGCCGTCGGTGCGGTGTGCACCGTCAAGGGGCTGCGGCCCGACGCCGGTCCGGCAGGCGTCTCAGCGATCCACAAGGGCGCCGTCGACGGCCCGGTCGAGGTCAGTCGCACCGGGATCGTCACCGACAAGCACGGGGACCGCGTCCATCACGGCGGCAGCGACAAGGCCCTCTATGTCATGAGCGCCGCCGAGCAGCGCCACTGGTCCGAGGTTCTGGGCGGTATCGAGCCGGGGCGGCTGGG
>NZ_MSGO01000032.1 GCF_001929375.1 Actinomyces oris
GTTTCTCTGCCGGCTGGGGTAGAGGGGGGTGAGACAGTCCCCCTTGCTAGTTCACTCCCTCCCCCACAGACCAGAACGGGAACGCTGGAGTATGACAGTCTGCGCTCCGAGCGCCATCAGTGGATCGCCTCGGTGCACTGGACCCCCACGGGAGGGAAGCCGACCGTGTACGAGCTGCACCTGGGTGAGAGCGTCCACATCGACGGCCTGGGCACCGTCACCCTCCTCGCCGTCAACCCACCACCCCTTCTCCCAGACCAGAAGTCCGGCGGCTGGACCATCGAGGTCAACATCAACCTCAACCCAGACCTGCACTGGTGTCGAAAGTGGGACCCCTGCTGAACGAACCGCTGGACGACTGAGCTCAGTGATCAGCGTTTACGCGCCCGCAGACCCTGCCAGTACTCCAGCCGCTCACGGATGCGGCGCTCGTGGCCGTTGGCGGTCGGCTCGTAGAGGGGCTGCCGTTCGACGCCGTCGGGCAGGTAGTCCGCGCCGGAGAAGCCGTCGGCCGTGTCCGGGTCGTACTCGTAGCCCTCGCCGTAGCCGAGCTCCCTCATGAGCCGTGTGGGGGCGTTGAGGATGTGGGCCGGAGGCATGAGCGAGCCGGTTTCGCGGGCCAGGCGCGCCGCCCGCCCGTAACCGCGGTAGACGGCGATGGACTTGGGCGCGGTGGCCAGGTAGACGACCGCCTGCGCGATGGCGAGCTCCCCCTCGGGTGAGCCCAGGCGCTCGTAGGCGTCCCAGGCCGCCAGCGTCATCTGAAGGGCGGCCGGGTCGGCCATGCCGACGTCCTCGCTGGCGAATCGCACCAGACGCCGGGCCACATAGAGCGGGTCCTCGCCCCCGCCCAGCATGCGCGCCAGCCAGTACAGGGCGGCGTCCGGGTCGGAGCCGCGCATCGACTTGTGCAGGGCGGAGATGAGGTTGTAGTGCTCCTCGCGGGACTTGTCGTACAGGGGAGCCCGGGAGGCGACGACGGCGCGCAGCCCCTCGACGTCGAGAGGCCCCTCGCCGCTCGTGTCCTGGGCGGCGAGGATCTGCTCGACCATGCCCAGCAGGTAGCGGCCGTCGCCGTCGGCCATGGACAGCAGGGCGGTGCGGGCCTCCCCGGTCAGGGTGAGGGCCCGGCCCGTCAGAGACTCGGCGCGCGCCAGCAGCTCGGTCAGGGCGGCCTCGTCCAGGCGGCGCAGGACCATGACCTGGCAGCGCGACAGGAGGGCGCCGTTCAGCTCGAAGCTCGGGTTCTCGGTGGTCGCACCGACCAGGACGACCGTCCCGTCCTCGACGTAGGGCAGGAAGGAGTCCTGCTGGGCACGGTTGAAGCGGTGGATCTCGTCGACGAACAGGAGCGTGCCCTGCCCGATCTCGCGGCGGCGGGCCGCGGCGGCGAAGACCTTGCGCAGGTCGGCCACCCCGGAGAAGGTCGCCGAGACCTGCTCGAAGACCAGGCCGGTGCGGTCTGCCAGGAGCCGGGCGATCGTCGTCTTGCCGCAGCCCGGCGGGCCCCACAGGATGATCGAGGACAGGCGGCCGGAGGCGACCATGCGGCCCAGTGGGGCGTCAGCGGCGAGCAGCTGGTCCTGGCCGACGACGTCGTCGAGCACCCGCGGCCGCAGCCGGTCGGCCAGTGGGCGGGCCGGGTCGTCGATGAGGCCGGAGCCGTTGGGACCGGCGTCGTCGAACAGCGAGGGCGAGTCGGGTTCGGGCGTACGGCGAGCCATGCCTCCGAGCGTAGGCCCCGGAGGCGACATCAGTTCCGGCCGCTTGCGTCAGGGACAACCGGCCCCTGACCGATCGGGGGCTGGTTCAGCTGGTGGCCCACATCCATGACGACAGGTGCCCCCATACCTCGGTGGCGGACACGGGGATCAGGGGGATGCCCCGGCTGGGGCCGTTGGGATCACCAACGGGAGAATCGTCCTCCTCGATGACGTAGACCATGGCGCTCACCCCCAGGGTCATCAGCTGATCGGTCAGGACGAAGCCCTGATCCCGGTCCCGGTCCTCCCGACTGTGAAGCACGATCGTCCACCGCCCGTCTCGAGCGTCCCGCACGAACTGAGAGGCCCTCGGCCCGCCATAACCGATGGTGTGCATGTTGGCCTCAGCGGCCTGGACATCTGCCAGGCGTACCGCAGCGGCCAGGGTGTCGTAGATGTCGTCGGGGCCGTCATCGATCATGGGGCGGGGGTAGAGATTGTCGTTGGCCAGGGCGATATGCGCCACCTCGACGTCATCACAGCCATAGACGTGGACACCATCAGCGTCGTAGCGCTCAACGGTGCACCGCGGCGAGCTCAGCCAGAAGACGATGTCCCGCACCGGCACCGGGTCCTTGGGGTCCATCCGCCGCAGGCTGTAGCGGGCGTCGGCGGCCATCAGGCCGGCCAGGACCTCCGAGGCCGCCAGCGTCGGCCCGTAAGGGTCGATGACGCCGATGTCCTCCAGCCCCGCCAGGGCCCCCTCGGCATAGTTCGCACGGTCAGCAATGGGGCCAGTTACCATCCTCTGAAGGACGTCCCACTGCTCCGGCTCCAGGATCATCACACCACGCTCAGCGTCGAAGGAGCTCATGCCACAACCTCCAGGGACTGGCTCATCTCATACATGTGACCGAAGTGGGCGCCGAACTCTCGCGTGGCGCAGGTGAAGGTCGCCGTCCACAAACAGGCGCCCTCACTGAGGGTCTGTTGGATCCAGGCCAGCTGCATGAAGGTCAGAGCCGTCTCATCGAGGATGTAGATGCCGCTGCGCAGCCGGCCGCCTTCACGCAGGTGCTCGGCCGGGCACTCATCAATCATCCGCACACCGGCAATGGCGTCCACGATCGCCCGCCCCGAGCCCACCAGCACAGCGCCGGGGTCCTCATCCACACCCAAGGGCGTACGCACCACCACCAGGTTCGGCGCGTAGGCGCGGGTCTGGGGCACAGCCGCCGCGATGTAGCGCACCGTGTCCTGCGTACCCCGCAACAACCCCGCAGGCAGCTCATCCGCGGCCATCGGCTGCCACCCCGGCGCCAGCTGAACACGCACTGTTTCACTCACGCTTCCCGACTCCCTCCCAGCCGTTGCACGGCGCGGTTCGCCCACTCCGGCAGATCACCACCATGCCTAGCACACACACCCGGGCAGTATCTGCACGAGTTCTCCGCACTACTGCGGGTCACCGGTGTTGTCGTCGGGATGCAAGAGGTGGGCCCGCATCGGCAGGGAGTCGCCGGACCTTAGCGGGTCCTCGCCGCCGGCGTCGCCCGCGTACTGACCGTACCGACAACCCGCACCGTTTACTGTCTCTGGGGGTGCGGCATGCCGACCCCGCGACACAACACCGCCGGCCTCACGCTCCCAGCCGGCCCGAGCGGCCTCCTGCGCCCGACGACGACGCCTCTCCAGCTGCCACTCCGGATACATCGGCCCCGGCAACCGAAACGGAAACATACCAAGAAGGTTATTCACACATCTGTCGAAGGTGCTGTGACCTGCGCAGATGCCAGTGTCGGCTAGCCCTGTGAATAAGCCTCCAAGAATCAGAATTACTACACAGATGAACGATATTGAGACAAGAATATCGTCACAAACCCCAGCCGCAGGCCCATAGGGAAACAACAGCAGGCATGTTCCAGCCGAGATAAACAACAAGCCGGCGGCCGGCGATATTACCGACTCAGTATTTCTACCAAGATTAAACCAACTTTTCGAAATTCCCCGCAGAAGATCTCCATACCAATGGTCGGAAAACATCACGAACCCCCAGTTCACCAACGTGAGGCCGCCCAAAGCAAGAGACCCAATGGCTCCATACATATGAGAAGAACTCACCAGACAGTCACCTCACTCCACCAGAACCAAGCATTCCACACCTCATGCTGACCACAGCATACTCATCACCCCACTACCTATCGGAGTGTTTGAATCAGACGTTCTCTCCGCCGCGCAGACCGCCACCGCTATCCTCGTCACGCGGAGAGCGGGCCCGCATCGGCAGGGAGTCAGTAGACCTCAACGGGTCTTCGCCGCCGGCATCGCCCGCGTACTGACCGTACTGACCACCTGCGTCGGTTACCGTCTCTGGGGGTGCGGCGTGCCGACCTCGCGGAACTACACCGCCGGCCTCATGCTCCCAGCCGCCCCGAGCAGCCTCCTCCGCCCGACGACGACGCCTCTCCAGCTGCCACTCCGGATACATCGGCCCCGGCCACCGAAACGGAATCAAACCCAGAGCAGCGACACCTAAACAGAGCACACATACAGCTGCCAGAAACTTGAGAGCCCCACGATTCTCAGGGAAAAGCTCATCCAGTATCGCAAGACAACCCCCGACCAGCATCATCATTCCAGCAGCTGGAGTTATCAGCGATTCAGTGTTGCGCCCAAGGTTAAACCAGGCTTTTGAAAGCTCCCGTTGAAATTCGGCATACCAACAGTCAGAGAACATGACAAACCACCAGTTCACCAACGAGACTACGCCGATAACGAGGGCAATCACCCCCATCCACACTCCAGTCATAACAAACACAACCACACAATCGAAAACTCACCCTTCGTGAACTACTACTTCCAAAAAAAGTCATTAACTAAACCACCAATATACTTTCCAGCAGCAGATCCCACTATACCTCCCGCAATACCTCCGACAACCCCTCCGACCGCAACTCCAACGGGTCCACCGGCCACACCAATCGATGCACCAATAGCAGCGCCGGCCTTTGCCCCCGCGTATCCTCCCACTGCCGAAGCAGCTCCAGTCATTGTTGCACGTGCAACCTTCTTCCCCTCACTCAGTGACGGGTTGTGGGAGTCCTTATCCCACTGCTCGTAGGCGCTGACAGCGAAATCGACCGCCACGAAGCCCCTGTCGACCTTTTCCAGGTAGGGCGCCGCCTTCCTCGCAGCGGCGACAGTCTTGCCTCCCCAGGTCCCGCTCTTGCCCTTGGGGACCTCCCAGTTGCTGAGATGGCGATCATTTCTCACCCAGCGGGGCTTCATGCCCTTGGGCGTACCTCGCCTGGGGTCGTGGGACGTCACCCACTTGTGGGGCTTATCCCTCATGGGGTGCTTGACCACGGCATTGGTGGCCTTGAGTCCGGCCCCCTCGGCCAGCGTCGCCGCACGCTGCACCATGCTGTTCGCCCAGATCGCCGTCTTTCCTACGGCAACACCTCCGCCCGCAGATGTGTCCGGGAGGAGCGCACCCTTGAGCTCCTTCCACACCGGGTTGTCAATGACCGCGGAGCACGCACTAGCAAAAGCGTCGCGTGTCTCGGTCTCCTTGATGCGGATATCACTGGTCTCGGTGGACAGTGAATCGTACAGGGCCTTCTTGGTGTTGTAGTTGTCAACCAGCGTCTGATGAGTCTGCCGGTCCTTGTCCCTCTCGACGGGGTTATTCTCCGGAAGCGGCGGCGGCGCTTGAGGCTCCATCACCTTCTCCCCCTCAACAGTCAACCCACCGGCAGTCGCCTTCTCCCGAACCCCAGCCAGGTCGGATTTAACCGTTGTCAGCCCCGAGGCAAAGTTCTCCAAGGCGGTCTTGTAGCTCGCCAGGCTCGAGGACAAGGTCCGGCACTGCTGCAGCTTCAACCCCACAGCTTTCTTGACCTGCTTAGCGGTTTCCCCTTCAAGCTCACCGGACTGCATGGTGCGATTGGCTCTCGACACATCGATCTCGGCCTCATCCACAGCAGTCTTCACCTTGCCCACGTTCAACGCAGAGGCAGTGATATCCGCTGGCGTCGCGTCCAGATGCGTATCAATCGGCATTGCTTCACGTCACTTTCTTTGGGAACTGGTGAGGGAGGTTTACGAGGACTTCGGGGTGCTGCTGGCGCTGTCCTTGTCGGTCTGCCGTATCGACGCATCTGCCGCTGACATGTTCTTCGACAACTCAGGCAGAGTCCGCTGCAGATCGGACAAAGTCGACTGAAGCTCCGACACCACCGGTGTTGCCGCCGACTTCGACCAGCCGCACCCGGATGGTGCCCCCACACTCTTACCGCTGACCTCCGAGTTCGCGGAGTTCAGGTCGGACACCACCGACGACGCCGAGTCGGCATCCCACTTCAACGCACCCGCCATCGAGCAACCTCCTGCAGTACTGGCACGGCACACCCACGCATCGAAGGCGCTGACGCACCAAACATACGAAACGGCGTGATACTACCGGCCGGTCGTGACCTCATCGAGACCAATGTGTCGGCAGTCATACCTGAGTTGCACAGCTTGGGTTGGTTTGTGTTTCAGAGCGGGGTTTTTCGTTGGAATGGTGGGGTGGGGCGGTTGTTGTGGAGCACTAACGCGGCGGTAGAATCTGGTGGGTGAATCCGTACTTGCGTAAGGTCAAAACCGCCTCGGGAGCCACGGCCGTCCAGGTCGTGGCCAAGGACAACGGTGTACGCCACATCGTTGAGCACCTGGGTTCAGCTCATGACGAGGCTGAACCGGCCGCGCTGATGCACCTGGGACACCAGAGGCTTCTGGCGGGCCAGCAGGTCCTGGACCTGGGGCCCGCACTCGACGGTGGCGGCCAGGCGCCCAGTCATGAGCCGGGTGACGGTGGTGCGGTGCGAAGGCCGGCGATCATCTCCCGCAGGTCGGGCTGATTGATCGAGGCCATCAAGACGGTCTACACCCGCCTGGGGCTGAGCGAGGCGGTCAAGCCCCCGCCGATGGGCAGCTGATCGACACCGTCACCCCTAGAAGGGGTTCCAGGAGCGAGCGCGACGTCAGCAGGCGTCATGAGCCGCTGTGGGAGCCGGTCACCCATCCGGGCTCGTGGCCAGCGGTGTGGGCCTACTCCAAGAAGCGAGCGGCCCACGACAACCAGACCCTCACAGCTCAGGCCAACCGGGCCCGGGCCGTCATCGCCGGCGAGAAGCATCCTAAGGACACTCGTTTTGCCCGCCGTCCACGCCGGTGACGCCACCCTGGATGAGGCCTCCCTGGCCGTATCCCGCCACTTCCAGGACGTCACCATCACCCTCGACGGCCACCACCTCACAGCCGCCGATCCCCTGACCCCCGAAGCCGAAGACATCCTCACCGCCCTCAACATCCCAACAGGGCACTAAAAACTGTGCAACTCAGGCCCGCCGCAGTCGTTCCCGTCCTGCCGACAGCCTCGATTCCACCCGATGGTCCGCTTCGAGGCGTTACCGCTGAGGGGCCTTTCTGCCCGTGACCACCGCACTTGCACTCGAGTGGGAGTCACCAGAAACGATGACTCCGCCCGGACACAGCGCCACCGGGTCGGTGGTCACCCAGAACCGGGGCAACGAGACGCTGACCCACGCGGGCTCGCGACCACCGGAGTCGGTGGCGCCGCGATCCTGCTCGGCGTCCTGGCGGGCCGCCTCGTTCTGCGGCACCACGAGCTGGTCGGAGAAGCTGTGGTGGTTCTCGTCATCCACGCGCGCCGAGAAGACAGGGGTGTCCACTGCGCCCGAGTACGGAGAGCTTGAACTGCGGTCACCATCCTGTTCAATGGTGCGATAAGTCCCTGCAGGATCGACAGCTGTTACCTTTCCCGAGCGGGTGTCGAAGACATTGAGCACCAGCGGGTGGCCGAATTCTTTGGCCTTCCCCTCGACCTCGTCCTGGACGGTCCAGGCGGACACGGCCTGGGCACTGGCCTGGATCGCGACCAGAGCCCAGTTGTCGGGCTTGTCCTCCCCCTTGAGAGACACGGTCCCTCCACTGTCGATGTTCTCCACCGTCCCGTCCTTAGCGGCGTTGACAATCCAGCCACCGGCATTGACGGGTTGCCCGGCGATCACCTGAGCCCTGATTGTCCGGGAGGAGAGATAAGAGCCACTGCTGTCCCCAGCATTAGGTAGAGCCTCGAGGTCTATGACAGGGCGCTGAAACTGCGAGTCCTCCCGCTTGTCCCGGACGACCACGGAGGAGTGCCCACCGGGTCCCGGAATCGCCGCCTTCTCCTCGTCGAGCGGCGTGAGCTCGCGTCCGTCGGCGGTGTCGTAGACCTTGCGGTTGATGACGGTCTTCGAATCGGTCAGCTGCACCGCGGGAGTCGCCCCGGTCACCTGGGTATCAAGAGCGACCCGGCCCGTATCCGTGCTCAGGACCACCACGCGGGTGATGTTCTCGCCGGACTTACTGGAGATGGCGGAGGGCGAGACGTCGAAGGCGTAGGCGAGCCAGGCACCATTAGGTGAGGTGAAGGCGGGCCGCCCACCATAGACACTCGCCCCCTTGAGAAGGTCGGTATTTCCGCGATACAAGCGGCCATTCGACTCGGCCGTGGCAAAGCTCCACGTCACCTTTCCGGTTGAGGAGTCCAGCCCGTAGACGCCGTTCCTGGTGACGACGACGGCGCCGCGCACCCCGGCGAGAACCTCATGAACAGTGCTGTCATCAAAGGCAGCGGTCCACATAGGATCGGCGTCGATCTTCCCCTTGCTGGCGGTCGCGGACGCCATTTCCTCGACTGTCGGAAAACCGTCACGGTCGGCGGCCGCACTGGTCGTGACACGAACAAAATGATCGTAGGAGCTGCTGATGAGGCCGGGGACCGTCACCGCAATCACGGTGACCACGGCGATACAGATGAGGCTCGCCCCCATGTCCCGCACGCTCTGTCCAACAGGCTTCCGGGCCGCAGCAGTCGCTTGCTGAACGTACTGCGGTTGCTGCGAGGATGCCGACGACGAGCCGATAATCCTCCCGTACGCAAGGGCAGCACTATCCGACGTCGAGGCGCCGCCCCACGAAGTCGCCGCTCCCTGCGCCGCCTGAGGCGGCACAGCCGTCCGGTAGACGCGCAGGACCTGATGGCTCAAGAGGGCGAGAACCAGGCAGACCCACCCAACTGCTAGCCGGCCAATGTACTCGGGGACGATCGCACCCGACCGTCCGATCATGTCGAGGGTCCTCCCACCGCTAAGGAGGAGCAGAAAAGAGGCGGCGCCCAATCCACCGATGGTGTACCCGATGATGAGACCGGCCGGCCACCGGGAGGAAGGCTGTGCCCGGCTCATGGTCCAGAGAGAATACAGAACTAATAGAAGTATCTGCACGGCGCCCCACCCGGTACTGATCAACGGCACCGGCAGCGGTGAACGCAGCGCCTCCGCGATCCCCCAACCCAGCAGGATGAGAGCCGCGCCCCCTGCCGCCAGACGCACTCCGGCCAGAAGGCTGAAGACCACCCGCCGGCGACGCGAGCTCCCCTGAGCACCTGCGACCGGGGACGGCCGCCTCCATCCGGCACCAGCAACACCGTTGACCGTCGGGTAGCCACGTTGATCCACCGAGACTTCGGACGGGCCGCTTCCGAAGCCGCCGAGCGTCGGCGTCGCATCATTACTCATGGGATGAGTGTCAGACCCGCACGAGGATTCAACAATGGGGAGTGCGGCCACCTTGACCTGCCGGGACGTCCCACACGCGGACCGCCTGCGGACCACGCTCCGCAGGCCGGGCAGGACAATTCCCGCCAACGGGCTGACAGGGCCCCGCCCCCCAGGAGAGACTACGAGGTGCGCGGCCCCACGTCCGCCCCCCACGGAGCCGCACGCGACACGACCGGCAGGACCGGCGGCGCCCCACCACGGCGCCTCCGTTCGGAAGGACACCACCATGACCTTCACCTACACGCTCACCTGCACACTCGACACCGCCGCGGCCCTCCCACCCGTGGCCGGCAGTGAGGAGCAGCGCGCCTACTGGGTCACCCCCACCATCCTGGCGTGGCCGCTGTCGCTGCTGCCCCGGGGGATGGACCGCGGAGTCGTCGTCACCAACGCCGGCGACCCCCTCCCCGGCTCCGGCCTCGCCCTGCGTCTCATCACGGCCCCCGACGGCGGTGCCGCAGCCATTCACGGCCAGATCCTGGGCGCAGAGGGCATGCCCGCCCCAACCGTCACACCCCTGCGCATCGTCGGTAACCTGCCCGGCGAGGTCCTCGCCACGCACCCCCACCTGGAGGGCTACATCGCCCTGAGCGCGACCGACGCCGCCGGCACACCCCTGCTCGACGACGCTGCCGTCGCCTCCGCCCTGACCGGCCAGGTCGCCATCGCCCAGTACGTCGGAGTGCCGGACCCCACCGAGGCCGCCGACGTCAGCGGCGCCCGCCTCGACGCCTTCACCGGGGTGCAGACCGCCATCATCCTGGACCACCTCTACGCCGAGGCCGCCACCCGCGCCGAGCTCGGCGTCACCTTCACCGGCGGGCTCCCCTCCTTCGCCCTGTGGGCACCCACCGCCCAGGCGGTCACCCTCCTGACCTGGGAGACCGGCGACCCGCTGGGCTCAGTGCCCGAGGTCCCTGGCCCGCCGCGACGCACCCCAGCCATCCGTTCGGACGACGGCCGCTGGGTCGTCGCCAACCGCCCCGACCAGCCGGCCAACGTCGCCGCAAGCACCCCCGGCCCGAGCCGGCCCGGCGCTCCCATCACTGCCGGCTGCCAGTACCTGTGGGAGGTGCGGGTCTACGTGCCCTCCACTCGGCGCGTGGAGACCAACGTCGTCACCGACCCCTACTCGACGGCGCTGACGACGGACTCGACCCGCTCGGTCGCCGTCGACCTGGCCGACCCGCGCCTGGCGCCCGAGCAGTGGGCCACCACCCGGGCGCCAGCGGTCCGCAACGACTCGGCCCGCAGCATCTACGAGCTCCACCTGCGGGACTTCTCCGCCGCCGACGGCACCGTCCCGCCCGAGCTGCGCGGCACCTACCGGGCCTTCACGGTGGCGGGCTCCGCGGGCGTGCGCCACCTGGCCGAGCTGGCCCGAGCCGGCATGAACACGATCCACCTGCTGCCCACCTTCGACATCGCCACCATCCCCGAGCACCGCGGCTCCCAGCGCGCCCCGAACATCCCCGCCGGCGCGCACCCGGCCTCGGCCGACCAGCAGGCGGCCATCGCGGAGGTGGCCGACGACGACGCCTACAACTGGGGCTACGACCCGCTCCACTGGGGCGCCCCCGAGGGCTCCTACGCGACCGAGGGCCACCAGGACGGCGGGGCGCGCGTCGTCGAGTTCCGCGAGATGGTGGGGGCCCTGCACGACCTGGGCCTCCAGGTGGTCCTCGACCAGGTCTACAACCACACGGCCGCCTGCGGGCAGGACCCGCGCAGCGTCCTGGACCGGGTGGTGCCGGGCTACTACCACCGCCTCGACGCCGTCGGGCGGGTGACGAACTCGACCTGCTGCGCCAACACGGCCACCGAGAACTCCCTGTGCGAGCGCCTCATGGTCGACTCGGTGGTGCGCTGGGCGCGCTGGTACCGGGTCGACGGCTTCCGCTTCGACCTCATGGGCCACCACCCACGCGCCGTCATGGAGCGCGTGCGGGCGGCCCTGGACGAGCTGACGCTGGAGGCCGACGGCGTCGACGGCCGCTCCATCTACCTGTACGGGGAGGGCTGGAACTTCGGGGAGGTCGCGGGCAACGCCCTGTTCGTGCAGGCCACCCAGGGTCAGCTCGACGGCACCGGGATCGGCACCTTCAACGACCGCCTGCGCGACGCCGTCCACGGCGGGAGCGCCTTCGACCCCGACCACCGCGTCTTCCAGGGCTTCGGCACCGGCCTGCTCACTCAGCCCAGCGGCCTGGACCACCGCGGCTGGAATGAGCAGTCGGCCGACCTGGCGCACCGCACAGACCTGGTGCGCTTAGGCCTGGTGGGCAACCTCAAGGACTATGTCATGACGATCTCGGACGGGTCGGTGCGCCGCGGGATCGACCTCATCCACAACGGGGCGCCGGCGGCCTTCGCCTCCCACCCCCAGGAGAACGTCAACTACGTTGACGCCCACGACAACGAGACGCTCTACGACCTGCTGGCTTACAAGCTGCCCCAGGGCATGCCGGTGGCCGAGCGGGTGCGGATGAACACGGTGTGCCTGGCCACGGTGGCGCTGGCGCAGTCGCCGGCCTTCTGGAGCGCGGGCACCGAGCTGCTGCGCAGCAAGTCCCTGGACCGGGACTCCTATAACTCCGGGGACTGGTTCAACGCCATCGACTTCACGGGGCAGTCCAATGGTTTCGGGCGGGGCCTGCCGCCGGCCAGCCGCAACGAGGGCTCCTGGGGCATCCAGGGGCCGCTGCTGCAGGACGACTGGCTGCGGCCCTCGCCCGAGGAGATCGCGGCGGCCCGCTCCCAGGCTCTGGATCTGCTGCGACTGCGCGCCTCAACGCCGCTGTTCAGCCTGGGCTCGGCCCGTCTCATCCAGGACAAGCTGAGCTTCCCGGGGTCGGGCTTCGGGGCACCGGCGGGGGTGATCGTCATGCTCATCGACGACACCCGGGGCGGGTGCGACGTGGACCCCGAGCTCGACGCCGTCCTGGTGGTTTTCAACGCCTCGGGTCAGACTCTCACTCAGCCGCTGCCCGAGCTGGTGGGCCGGGACTTCCGCCTCTCCCCCATTCAGGCCGAGGGTGCCGATGAGGTGGTGCGCTGTACCGGCTTCGACCGCGCCAGCGGGACGATCTCAGTGCCGGCGCGCACCGTGGCCGTCCTGGTGCAGCCCCAGAGCCGCTGAGACAGCAACTGCGCCCGAGCGTGGCTCACCATCGGGGAAAATGTCACTTTTGGCGACTATTCCCCGGCCCTCACCGCTCTGCTGCGACCAGCAAACCGTCCTGACCTGGGCATATGCTCACGAGCCGCGGAGGACCGAGGAGCAGATCAGCTCTAAAAGTCGCCCACAGTGACACGAGACGACCGGTTCCAACTGGGGGCCGCGTGGTTCAGTCCCCACCCAGGAGGTCGGCGGAGTCGATGACGCCGCCGCGCAGGGCCAGCAGCACGAGGTGGACCCGGTCGCGGCGGCCGGTTGTGGACAGCAGGCGGCTCACGTGGGTCTTGACCGTGGGCATGGACAGCCACTTCCGGTCGCAGATCTCCTGGTCGCTCAGCCCCAAAGCGATGAGCGCCAGAATCTCGCGCTCACGCCGGGTGAGGCCCGCAACCTGCCGGGAGGCCTCGGCGCCCCGGACCGCCTCGAGTGGTTCCTCGGCGCGGTGCCGCCCGGTGCCTGCTCCGGCGCGCGCACCGCTGACCGACTCGGCGTGCGTGGCGGCGAGCAGCCGGCGCGTGGACCCCGGGGAGATGACGGAGCTCCCGTCGTGAACGGCACGGATCGCAGCGATAAGCTCCTGGGGCGGAGTGCTTTTGAGCAGGAGGCCGGAGGCACCGGCCTCGATGGCGTCCATGACGGAGTCGTCGGTGTCGGAGGTGGTCAGGATGACGACTCTCCCAGCCGCGCCGCGGGCCATGAGCTCGCCGGTGGCGGCCGGGCCGCTCAGGCCCGGCATCCGCACGTCGAGGAGGAGGACGTCGGCCGGGTCGGCGGCGTTGCGCGCGAGCGCGTGCTTGCCGTCGGCGGCCCGCCAGATGATCTCCATATCCGGCTGCGCCCCCAGCAGTGTGGCCAGTCCCATGGTGAACAGCGGCTCGTCGTCAGCCAGACCCAGGCGGATCACAGGCGCCTCCCCTTCTTGACGGCAACTCACCGGAAGTATCCGCCCTTCAGGTTCGACTGGAGCGGTTTTGTCCTGGCGAAGTGTCGACGGCGCCCTGCGAGGTTCGCCATATCAGAGTGATTGGTTCTCGCTCTGGGCAGGCAGGGAGCAACTCCACCCGCCGCCTCGGCGGAGTCCGCTGACCGGCCGACCCGACCGACTCCGCGGCGCCCACCTCTCACCCGACCTTGGCGAAGTGGTTGAGCAGGGAGTCGATGTCCTGCTGGATGCGGCCCCAGCGCACGATGTGGGCACCTGTGTGCTCGTAGCCGATGCCGGCGCCGTCGAGCGCTTTCTCGAAGCTCTGCTGGCTGGGCAGGACGATGCTCGCGTAGCGGTCGCTCTCGGTGCCGGACACCAGGAAGATGCGCTTGCCGCGGTAGCTCTCCACGTGCTCGACCGGGTTGTCGGCGCTCACCCGCGCCTGGTCCCACGGAATCCCGTAGATGGTGCGCCCTTGAGGTCGGTGGCTCCGGCGGTGAAGTTCGCCCAGTGGACGACCGCGCCGTCCTGGATACGCAGGTCGGCCGGCCCCGAGTGGTTGGACACCGACCCGAAGAGCTCGGGGTACTTCGCGGCGTACTTCAGGGCCCCGAAGCCGCCCATCGAGAAGCCGGAGATCGCGCGGCCGGAGGGCTGTCCGGTGGTGGCGAAGGTGGCATCGACCCGGGGGATGAGCTCCTTGATGTGGAAGGTCTCCCAGTTGCGCGTCCCCACGTTGGAGGACTCGGGGTCGCAGTACCAGCCGGCCGCTCCGCCGTCGGGCATGACGACGATGAGGCTGCGCCCTGCGGTGTGGTTGCGGATGTCGTACTTCGTGTCGAAGGTCGAGTAGTTCTCGCCGCCGTCGTGCAGCAGGAAGAGCACCGGGTAGCGGCGCGAGGTGTCGTAGCCGTCGGGCAGCAGCACGTTGACGCGCGGCAGCCGGCCGACCGACGGCGTAGTCAGCTTGTAGTACTGGATGCGGCCGTGGTCCTCGTGCTCGGCCACCGTGAGGGCGGCCTGGGCCGGGGCCGATCCGGCGACGACGGCGCCGCCCCTGAGCTCGGTCGGCCGACGGACACCGGCCGCCCCTTGAGACAGGGCCTCACGGCGGCGTCTCCATCGGCGCTCACCCGTGAGACCTGATTCACACCATACTATAACCGGAAGGTCAATAACACCCCTTATCGCGGCCGCCCCTGGAACCTCAGGCGTCGAGCAGGGCGCGCAGGTTGCGCACGAACCGCCCGAAGGCCGCTCGGTCACACGTGCCGGTGGGACTGGAGTTCCGAGAGGCGAAGCGGAAGGCAATACGGCCTCAGCTCTCCAACACGATGGCGTCAACAGATAGACGCCATGCATCCAGCCAACACGACATGCACACAAGCCCAGGCCGGCGACGCACTGATAGCATTCACAGAACCACCACCAACGCTGCAACTGCCACATACGAGCTTGATGATGGATAATCACCGGGTAAGGTTGTCGCGACCACTGAGAGTGGGCGAGAAGAAAATTTCTTCGCGGCTGAAAGTCTGTCGTTGGCCGAATCCACCGCGGGAAACTCTCTCAACAGAAAAGGGCGTACGTGAATAAGATTCACCCATGCGATCGTGCCGACTTAAGCCGCCTGCATGAATCATACTTTTTTGGCCTAGCGGCTATTATGTGCTTCGCCGCCATTCTTTTTATCAAGTTGATCCCCACTCCTATGGAGATTCTATACCTAGGGGTTGGTTTGTTCCTCACTTCGTATGCCGTCAATCGAAATATGCAGTTCAAGTTTGCTCAGCACTCTTACAAAAAATGGAATGCTAGGCCAGGAGGCATTGAGTTCGGTCCATGCTGGTTCTTCAACTCGTGGAGCATTCTGACGATAGTCATCCTAGTACTTACCGTAGTCACCGCGGTCTGGTTTACGTATTTTGGTGGGACACCATACTCGGATCGGACGCAATTAAAAATCATGATGATGGCCGGGGCGTTACTGATATTGTCATTAGTCAGCCTGCTTTCATTTCCGTTTAGTCAATGGGCGAAGCCTGAAATCATTATTGATTCTGCCGGAATTCATCTATGGCCCGCCGGGCGCTATCGATCCATGATTCCATGGGAAACACAACCGAAAGTTTCAGGCTGTGTGAGACATAACGGCACGCCCGTCGCTCTCATAGAGACCAGAACCGGTTCATTTTACTATTTTCCAATGTTCACGCTGCCCCTGGGATACGTCCAGCTTCAAAGAATTCTTGAGTTCTACTCGAGTTACGCTGATGCTCGTCGCAACATCGGTACGCCACAAGGCCTTGAGGCTTATTCACAGCATCCGTCAAAGGCGCTGTGACCTGCGCAGATGCCGGCGTCGGCTAGCCCTGTGAATACGCCTCCTTGTTCACGTGCGAAGCCTCATGGATTTCCCAGTCGCCGAAATAGCCAAGGACCTCCATAGCCAGTGAACTACGACGTTCTGTCGGCGTGAACTGGAGGCCGAGATGTCGTCGCCCCACCTCATGGGAAAGCTGTTTGCATGACTCTGCTTCAGAAGCTCTCCCCCACGGGCGGAGACAAGTCCGCAGCGCAAAATTATGGACGCGCCGACCACTTAAGAGACCTGAAGGCGTTCGCCATGCTGACGGCCGGGGTCGGCCTGGTGCCCCCATCCTTCGTCTATCCCTCATCCATTGCGTTCATTGAGGCTTATTCACGGCATCCGTCAAAGGTGCTGTGACCTGCGCAGACGCCAGTGTCGACTAGCCCTGTGAATAAGCCTCCAGGTCTCGCCAGGGAACGCACACAGTCCTCGAGTCGACCGACTCCCTCACCGCCCCCGTTCCGGCAGCGTCCGTCGATACCTCCAGCATCACGGTCAGCCGCAGAGCCTCCCCGCTCGGCCGGTAACGGGGGCGATGCGACGTCGGCCGAATGACCGCCGGAGCCCTCGGCTGAGCTCCGGCAACTCGGCCTCAGGCGTCGAGCAGAGCGCGCAGGTTGCGCACGTACCGCTCGAAGGCGACCCGCCCCTCGGGGGTCAGCGCCAGGTACGTGGCAGGACTGCGCCCCGAGTAGGTCTTGTTCTGCTGCACGTATCCCGCACCCTCCAGCTTGGACAGGTGGGTGGACAGGTTGCCGGCCGTCATGTCCAGCAGCTCGCGCAGCCGAGGGAAGTGCAGCTCGTCGCCGACGGGCACGGCGGCCAGGGTCGCCATGATCCGCAGGCGGGCCTGGGCGTGAATGACAGGGTCGATATCGACGGCGGAGACCGTTGCGGCAGCGGAGGCTCCAGCGCCGGCACCGACCGGCACCGCCGACTCCTCCGTCGCGCCCGCACCCTCCGGCGCTCCAGGCCGCTGCGCCCGCACCCCTCCGGACATGTCACGCACCTCGCTTCGATCGTGTGGCAGAAGCGACGACAGCGGCCACCAGCATGCCACCCCCACCGGCCACGGACATGATCCACCAGGCCCAGGGCATCCCGACAATCGTGACCACCAGGGTGACCAGGAGGATCCAGCCACCCAGGACCCCCATGACCGTCTCATCCCACAGTGCGGCGCTCATGAGGAAGATGACGCCGACGACGAGACAGGGCACGGCGTTGGACACCACGCTGGCGACCTCATTGGCCTGGCTCGTGTTGAAGGTGGCCAGGAAGGCATTGACCCGGCTCAGGATGACGGCCCCCAGCGGCATCCCGAGGACCCAGGCGAGACCGTAGTAAGTGCCCTCCCGGCTGCTCCGACCGCGGATGCCGCGCGCCTTGGGGACGATATAGGCGAAGGTGAACAGCAGGGCCGCCGCGAGGCAGCCGCAGAAGAACAGGTACGGCACCGTCGGCAGGCTGTAGTCCGCCCCGCGGTAGAGGGCCAGCGCGGCATAACCGACCAGCCAGGCCAGACCCCAGGCGATCAGGAGCGGGGCCGCCTTGATCTCGTGCCGCTTGAGAAAGGCGCTCCGCTGGGCCTCGACGACGGCGAGGGCCTCATCGGGCCCCGCCGGAACCTTCTGGTGCTCAGTGGCAGCACTCATGGTGAACCTCCTCGTGAACAGGGGTTTGTGTTTCAAACCAGTTCCAGGATAGCGACTTTTGGTTTGCATTGCAAACTACTTTGAACACACCGCCCGTTGCCGCACGGTTCCTTCCGGCGTAGGAGGGTCTGCACAGGCTCTCCCCCTAGAATCGGCGTCATGACAGATGCGGCACCAGGCTCGCCCCCGCCGACCGGCGACCTCGACCACGCCTCGACGCTCACCGAGCCTCCCAGCGAGCCCCCCACCGCCGTCGCCCAGCAGGCACCTGCGGCCGCCCCGTCGGCCGCCTCCGCGCCCTCCGCGCCCTCCGCGCCCTCCGCCGAGTCGACCTCCACCTCACCGGTCGGCATCCCCGTCATCGGGGTCGCCCCAATGGCCGAGCCCGCCCCGGCCCCCGACCCCGCCACCCCCTGCTCGACGACGCTCCTGGTGGACACCACCGCGCACCGCCTGCGCCGCAACGAGGACCTGCTCGACCTGACCCTGACGCTCCTGGGCATCTTCGCCGTCCTCGTCCTGGCGATCTACGCCCGCGAGACCACCACCGGCGTCACCCAGGACGTCCAGAACGCCCTGGCGGTGGTGCTGCGCCGCATCCTCGTCTTCCCCCTGCAGACCATTGAGGGCCTGGCCACCTTCATCGTGCCGCTGGCCGTCCTGCTGGATCGGGTCCTGCGCCGCTCCTGGCGCTCCTGCGGTCAAGCCGTCCTATCGGGGATCGCCGGCTACTCGGTCGCCGTCGCCGCGATGACCGGCCTCGTGGCCTGGGGCCCCACCGCCCTGCTCATGGGGCTGACGGTCACCGCCTCGGGCACCGCCCAGCTGGGCGTCTCCACGGTCTTCGCCTCCATGGCCGGCCTGCTCACGGGCGCCGGCGACCGCAACAGCTCCACCGTGATGCGCTCGGGCTGGGCGGCCCTGTGGGCGGTCCTGGGTATGGCCGTCCTGCGCGGCGCCCTGACCCTGCCGGGTGCGGTGCTGTCCCTGCTGCTGGGCCGCGCCGTCGGCCTGCTGGTCCGTTACGTCTTCGGTGTGGAGGACCGCCGCGCCCACGGGGTCACGCTCGTGCGCGCCCTGCGCCGGGCCGGGATCGACGCCGTGCGCGTGGTCCGCATGGACCGCGCCCCCGAGGCGCGCGCCTGGGTCGTCACCACCGACGCCCCCCTGGGCTACACCGAGCAGGTCCGTGAGCAGATGCGCGAGAACCCGCTGAGCTCGCCCCCACAGGAGCCGGAGGGCCCCGAGCCCGCCACCGGGGACGTCCCCACCCCCGCCGACGAGCAGGTCGCGGACGCGACCACCGGGTCATCGAGCGCAGAAGCGGCCTCCCCCCTCGACTCGACGCCGTTGGACACGGCCGGGACCGGGAGCACGCAGACGTCGGCGGGCGCGAACACGATCAGACCGGCCACCGACGTCGACCTGGCCGCCGTCCTGGCCGAGGCCTCCAGCGAGGCCCTGTCCCAGGAGCGCCCCTCGGTCCACCGCATGTACGCCGTGTGGGACTCGGCCGGTGAGCGCCACAACGTCACCCTCCTCGACGCCGACCGGCAGGTGGCCGGATTCCTCTCCAACATCTGGGACCAGATCCGCGTCAAGGGCCTGTCCCCCACCCGTGACCTGTCCCTGCGCCCGGCCGCCGAGCACGCCGCCCTCATGACGATGGAGGCCCGCCGCGCCCACGTGCGCACTCCCGGCCTGCTGGGGATGGCCGAGGCCGCCGAGTCCGTGCTGCTGGTGACCGACCACGTCGTCGGCGCCCGGTCCATCAGCGACCTGGGGGCCGAGGTCGACGACGACGTCCTGGACCAGCTGTGGAGCCAGCTCCAGCGCGCTCACGCCGCGGGGCTGGCGCACGGGAGCATCGACGCCTCGAGCGTCGTCGTCGACGAGTCCGGGCGGCTGTGGCTCCTGGACTGGGCCTCGGGCGAGACGATCTCCTCCGAGCTCTCCCGCCGCGTGGACCTGGCTCAGGCCCTGGCGCTGACGGCGCTGGCGGTCGGCGCCGAGCGGGCCATCGACGCCGCCTCCCGCTCACTGACCACCGCGCAGCTGGCCTCGATCGCCCCCATGCTTCAGCGGGTGGTGCTGCCGCGCCAGACCCGCGAGGTCATGGGGCGGCGCGGAGCGAGCCGGCAGGTCCTCCAGGATCTGCGTGACGCCCTCGTGGCACTCACCCCCACGGCCGACGCCGAGCCGGCCCGCCTCAACCGCTTCTCCACACGCACCGTCCTCATGGCCGTGGTGGCCCTCGTGGCGGTGTGGACGCTGCTGGCCCAGCTGGACTTCCAGCAGGTCTCCGCCGCCGTCTCGCAGGCCAACATCTGGTGGATGCTGGCGGCCCTGGTCTTCTCGGTGGCGACCTACGTGGGCGCCGGGCTGACGCTGGTGGCCTTCAGCCCCGAGCGGCTCTCCCTGTGGCGCTCTACCGAGGTGCACCTGGCCAGCGCCGTCGTCTCACTGGTGGCCCCGGCCGGTGTGGGCGGGGCGGCCATCAACCTGCGCTTCCTCAACCGCAAGGGGGTGCCCACCGCGGTCGGCGTGGCCACGGTGGCCCTGGTCCAGGTGGTCCAGTTCGTCGTCACCGTGGCGCTGCTCGTGGTGCTGGCGGCCATGACCGGCCAGTCCACGGGGCTGACCCTGCCGTCTGGCTGGGTGCTGGTCGCCGCGGGCGCCGTCGTCGTGGTGGCGGCGACCATCCTGACCATCCCCAAGGCGCGCACCTGGGCGTGGACCAAGATCGAGCCCACCTACCGCCAGGTGTGGCCGCGGCTCGTGTGGGTCATGTCCAACCCGATGCGCCTGGTCCTGGGCGTGGGCGGCGCCCTCATGCTGAGCCTGTCCTACATCCTGTCCTTCAGCGCGAGCCTGTGGTCCTTCGGCTACACGGTGCCCTTCGCGGTCCTGGCCATCACCTACCTGGCCTCCAACACGGTGGGGTCGATCGTGCCCTCCCCCGGTGGTATCGGGCCGGTCGAGCTCGCCCTGACCGCCGGGCTCGTCGCCGCCGGCGTCCCCTACGGGGTGGCACTGTCCACGGCGATCGTCTACCGCCTGGTGACCTTCTGGATCCCGATCCCGGTGGGCTGGCTCAGCCTCCAGCGCCTCCAGAAGGTCGGGGACCTGTAGGTCCGCCGACACTGGCCCGCCGCCTCCGTCCGGCCCGGGATGACGGGCGCTGGGGGCGCGCGGGCGGGCCGAGTGCACCTCGGCCCGCCCGCTGACTCGTTGGCTACGCACCTACTCGTTGCCGTGGCAGGTCAGACTCTTCTTCGGCAAGGTGCCGGAGATCAGGTAGGCGTCGACGGCGTCGTTGACGCAGGAGGCGTCGCCGCCGTAGGCGGTGTGCCCGTTGCCCTCCCAGGTCAGCAGCTGGCCGGAGTCGAGCTGCTCGGCGAGGGACTTCGACCAGGCGTACGGGGTGGCCGGGTCCCCGGTGGTTCCCACCACGAGGATCGGCGCGGCACCGCGGGCGTGGATCTGCGTGGGCTTGCGGGTCGCGTTGTGCCCCCACACTGCACACCAGGTCCATGCCGACCGCGGTGTTCCCGAAGATCGGGGTCTCACGCTTGGCCTGCTCGTACTGCGCGGCCCAGGTCGTCTTGTCGCCCTCCACCGGGTAGTCCAGGCAGGTGACGGCCTGGAAGGCTCCGCCGCCGTCATCCCTCGAGGAGGAGTCCTGCCCGTCCGTGGTCGCGAAGGCCGAGCCGTCGCGGTGGTTGATGGCCTGGTCGAGGGCCTTGTTCAGGGGCTCCCAGTTCTGCTCGGTGGTGTAGAGGTACTCGCTCAGGGCGGCGACGATGTCCGAGCCGGTCACGGTGCGGTTCGGGTCCCCGGTCGGCAGGGGCGTGCTGTTGGCGGAGGCGATGAGGTCACGGACCTGCTGGACTCCGGCGTCGGTGCCGCCGCTCAGCGGGCAGCCGGCGGAGGACTGGCAGTAGTCCATGTAGGTGCGCAGTGCCTGCTCGAAGCCCTTGGCCTGCCCCAGTCCCTGCTCGGCGAGGGACAGGGAGGGGGCGATGGCGCCGTCGAGCACCATGCGGCCCGTGTTGCTGGGGAAGTTCTCAGCGAAAATGGAGGCGAGGTAGGTGCCGTAGGAGAATCCCAGGTGGTTCAGCTTCTCCTGACCGGCCAGCGCCCGCAGGATGTCGAGGTCCCGAGCCGCGGAGACGGTGTCGACGTGGTCGAGCAGGGTGGCGGGCTCGGTGTTGGAGTCGCACTGCTCGGCCAGCTCCTGGAAGGACTTCCGGGCCGACTCCGCCCACTCCTCGTAGGAGTCGCCGCCCGCGGCGGTCCCGGTAGAGGGCTCCGTTCCTGCCGACGGCGTAGCCGAGGCCGACGGCGAGGCCGTGGCCCCAGCGGAGGCGGAGGGATTGGCGGTGCTGGAGGATGAGTCGTCGTCGCTGGAGCAGGTGATGGCCGTGGAGGAGCCGACCCCGCGCGGGTCGAAGCCGATGATGTCGTAGGCACTGAGCAGATCGGGGTGAAGGCGCTGCCCGCCCGCTCGGCGAAGGAGACCCCGGAGTCTCCGGGCCACCGGGGTTGATGAACAGGGCTCCCTGCGATTGTCCACCGGTGGCGGCGCGCTTCTTCACGGCGATCGAGATGGTCCCGCCCTTGGGGTTGGCGTAGTCGAGGGGGACGGTGATGACGGCGCAGCTGAAGGTGGCCGTATCGGTCTTCTCGGAGGAGCCGGCCGTCCCGGCCGCGCCGTCAGAGCTCGGGGCGGCGGTTGCCTGCACCGACGCCGTGGTGGTGGAGGCCGTGGAGGCACTCGCCTGGGCGGTCTTCTCCGAGTCCTTCTCCATGCCGTCGGTGGCGGTGCAGGGGTACCAGCTGACGGCCTGGCGGTAGAAGGACTCCAGACCGGAGGGAATCGGGCCCGGGACAGTGACCGAGCCGCCCGCGGCGGGGCCGGTCCCGTCCCGCAGGCGCTCAGGCACCCGCCGACGAGGACCGCCAGGGCACCGACGCTCGTGCGACGACGGCGCGGCGCGGCTCCTGTCATCGCGGACTCCGCGGACGCCTGCGCCGCGATGGCGCGCCCTGAATCGACTGAGCGCTGCCTTACTGTTCTTGTCATGCGCGGCATCCTACGAATGCACCTGTGTCCGCCATGTGTTCGTAGGGTAGGTCGCGCGTTCGTACCTTTAACCCTCGAGCGCGCGACATAAGGCACGACCGCGCGGGAGCCTGGTCACGAGGCGAACAGGTGTGAGACCTCGCCCTTCGCGCGCCGTCCGGGAACGGTCAGGGCCAGGTGGATCGCGACGGCGAGCATCGCCGCGGCCCCTACCCCCAGGCTGACGATGAGACCGGCATCCGTGGCGGAGCGGACCAGTGGTGCCAGGTGGGAGCGCATCCCCGCCGTCATGGCGGTGGGCCAGCCGTCCAGCGCCCGCAGCCCCTTGCCGGAGGCCACCAGGGAGATGAGACGCTCTCGATCCGCAGCCCGCCGCAGGACGCCGATCTCCGGGGTCATCGTCATCACCCTCCGGATGACGCGCTCATAGCTCACACCCATGACCGCGACCCCCATGACGATGCCGAGCTGGCGAGCGGAGGCGGAGAATCCCGAGGTCATCCCCGCGGTGTCCTCATCGGCCGAGGAGACCGCCAGCTGGTTGACGATCGTCCCGGTGGCCCCAGTGGCGGTCCCCGCCAGGACGAGCCCGGGGATGAGGACCAGCCAGGTACTCGATCCGCGCAGGAGCATGAGCAGGCAGGAGCCGACGACGCCGCCCAGCACGATCCCCAGCAGGCTCGCCCTGGCCCCGTGGCGTCTGACCGCTCCCCCGCAGGTGGCGGCCACGATGAGGGCGGAGGCGCTGAAGGGCAGGAAGCACAGCCCGGTCTGGGCGGGGGTGAGCCGGTAGATGTTCTGCGCGTACAGGGACAGGAAGGCCATCGGCCCGATGAGGGCCGCCTGGATGATGAAGCCGACCAGGACGCTGCCGGCGTAGGTGGGTTCGGTGAGGATCGAGACGTCGACCATGGGACTGGCCGATCGCCTCTCGACGACGCAGAAGGCGCCGCACAGCACCGCCGAGCCGGCCAGCAGGGAGACGATCACGGGCGAGGTCCATCCCCACGTGTTGCCCTGGAGGAGCACCAGCGTGAGCGCCCCCGTCATAGCGACGCACAGTGCCGTACCCGGCCAGTCGACCTTCCTGGATACCGCCTCCGCCGCAGTGCCGCCCCGGTCCGCACCGGCCTCGGGCACCCAGCGCGATCCGAGCCAGACCGCCAGGCCCACTGGGACGTTGACCCAGAAGATCGAGCGCCAGCCCGCCGTCAGCACGAGCCCTCCGCCAATGAGCGGCCCCAGGGCAATGGCCGCACCGGAGACCGCGCCGTAGACACCGATCGCCCGCGCCCGGTCAGGGCCCGCCTGGTAGCGGTCCGAGATCATGGGGACCCCGACGCCCAGGAAGATCGCGCCACCAACCCCCTGAATGAAGCGGCTCCAGTCCAGGACACCGACCGACGGCGCCAGCGCGCAGACCAGGGAGCCGACCGCGAACAGGACAATGCCCCAGCGGAAGAGGCGCAGCCGCCCCACCGACCCGCTCAACGTCGCCGCCGACATCAGGAGTGTCCCCAGCGGCAGCGTATAGGCATTGACGACCCACTGGAGCTCGCTCAGCGACGCGCCCAGTGCGGCCCCCATGTCAGGCAGCGCGACGGAGACGACCGTGACGTCCAGGACGTTCATGAAGCTGGCGGTGCAGATCAGCAGCAAGACGAGTGTCTGCCTCACATGGCACACCTTTCACGCGACTAAAACACCGCGCGGTCGTAGGTTAGTCCTCGCGGTCGTACCTTTAACCCTCGATCTCGCGGCATAACCCTCGACCGCGTGAGAGCGAACCCCCTGGCCCGCCCCTGCAAGCCTCAGGCCCCGCCGGCACGCAGGTGCCCCAGCACCTCGGCGTGGGCGGTCGGGGTTCCCACGAGGAGAGAACCGGCGCGGCGCACGTCGAAGGGCGCCCCGTCCATCCGGGTGAGGACCGCGCCGGTCTCGGCGCACAGCAGCGCACCGGCCGCAACATCCCAGGGCTGGAGCCGCGGCTGGGCGTAGACGACCGCTCCGCCCGCAGCCACCTCCGCCATCTCCAGGGCGGCCGCCCCGTAGCAGCGCATACCTCGCGAGGCCTCGATGGCCCGGCCGATACCCGTGTCCTGCGTGAGCTGGTAGTGGGCGATGAGCATGCCCTCGCTCAAGGGCAGGTCCTCCAGCCGCTCCAGCGCCCGTGGCGCCGCGGCGTCGGCGCCCGCCGACCCCATCCTGAGCGGCTGCACCCATGCGCCCCGCCCGCGGACGGCCGTGTAGAGCCGGTCGGCCACGGGGTCGGCGAGGACCGCCACCGTGGGCACGCCGTCGTCGACCAGGGCCAGGGAGATGGCCCAGTCGCGGTGGGTGGCCACGTAGTTGAGGGTCCCGTCGATGGGGTCGAGCACCCAGGCCCGCCCGCGGTAGTCCTCGAAGTCCTCGACGCGGTGCGCCTCCTCGCCGTGGATGGGAACGCCGGTGGCCTCCAGGTGACCGGCGATGCGCTCCTCGACGCCGCGGTCGACCTGGGTGACCAGGTCGTTGCGGTGCGCCTTGGCCTCGATGCGCAGCTCCTCGCCCGGGTCCAGGGCGAAGGCGGCCGCCTGGCGGACCGCAGCCACCCCGTGGGCGAGCAGGTCCTCCAGGCAGGCCGACGACGTCGGCCCCTGTGAGGGCTTAGGTGTCACTGACCCACCACCGACAGCGCTCATGACTGGAGCTCCTGCTGCCCGGCGAGCCGGCTGCTGTGGACGAGCCAGGCCACGCCCAGCGCCACCAGCCACAGGGGCGAGGCGAAGACCGCGATGCGGGTGTCGTGGGCCTGGGTGAGGGTCCAGATGACGAAGGCGAAGAAGACCAGGCACAGCCAGGCCGCCGCGCGCTCACCGGGCAGGCGGAAGGCGCTGGCCTCGTGCAGCTCGGGCCGCAGCCTGAGGAAGCGCAGGTAGCTCACGACGATGACGCACCACACGAGGATGAACAGGACGCTGGCCACCGTCGTCACCGTCGTGAAGGCCGCGATGATGGACTTGGAGGTGTAGAGCAGCGGGATCGAGGTGAGTAGGAAGGCGCAGGTGACGGCCAGGGACACACCCGGCACCGAGCGGGCGGTCAGCCTGCGGAAGACGTGGGGGGCGTTGTCCGCCCAGGACAGGCCGAAGAGCATCCGGGAGGTGGAGTAGACCCCGGAGTTGGCCGACGACGCCGCGGCCGTGAGCACCACGAAGTTGACGACGCTGGCGGCCACGCCGAGCCCCGCCAGGGCGAACATGGCCACGAAGGGGCTTTCCTCGGGGTTGATCTCCTCCCACGGGGTGACGGCCATGATGGCCGCGAGCGCCCCCAGGTAGAACAGGACGATGCGCACCGGGATGGCGTTGATGGCCCGGGGCAGGGTGACCTCCGGGTCCTTGGCCTCGGCGGCCGCGGTCCCCACGAGCTCGGTGCCCACGAAGGCGAAGATGGCGATCTGGAAGGCCCCGAAGAACCCGCTCGCACCGTTGGGGAAGAGCCCGCCGCTCCAGATGTTGGAGATCTGGGCGTGGGCGCCGTTGGGCGCCGTGAACCCGCGCAGCACCATGAGGACGCCGACGACGACGAGCGCCATGATGGCCACGATCTTGATGATGGAGAACCAGAACTCGATCTCCCCGAAGGCCTTGACGGTGGCGAGGTTGAGGCCGAACAGCAGGATCACGGTGGCCACCGGCGTGATCCACAGCGGCAGGTGTGGCCACCAGTACCTCACGTACCCGGTGATGACGATGACCTCGGCCACGGCCGTCACCAGCCAGCACACGTAGTAGGTCCAGCCCACGAAGAAGCCCGCCCACGGCCCGATGAGGTCGTGGGCGACGTCGGCGAAGGACTTGTAGGACAGGTTGGACAGCAGCACCTCGCCCAGGGCCCGCATGACCAGGAAGAGGATGGCACCGATGAGCGCGTAGACGAGGAACACACCGGGACCGGCCAGGGAGATCGTCTTCCCCGACCCCATGAACAGCCCGGTTCCGATCGCCCCGCCGATGGCGATGAGCTGGACGTGGCGGTTGGTGAGGTGGCGCTGGAGCTGGGGCTCCGCGTCGTGGTCCACCATCTGGTCGAGGTCAGGCCGCATATGCGGCGCTGAGGACTCGGCCGCCGAGGTGGAATCGGCGGGCGTCGGCGTCTGGGGCATCTTGTCTCCTGATCGTGGGTGACGCCACGAGCCTAGCGCTACCAGGTTCATCCCCGATTCACACGGGTAGGCTCAGCGCCGTGAACCTCAAGGAGCAGATCCGCCACTCGATTCCGGCCGTGATCGTCGTCGTCATCGGTGCCTGGGTGATGATCTACTACTCGATCGTCCAGTGGGAGACGATGAAGCCGGTGCCCAGCTGGGACCTGGCGATCTTCTCCGAGCTGGCCAAGGCCTACGCCCATTTCCAGGCCCCGATCGTGCCGGTCAAGGCCGACGGGTACAACCTCCTGGGTGACCACTTCCACCCGATTCTCATTCTGCTGGGGCCGATCTGGCGGCTTTTCCCCACTCCGCTGAGCCTGCTCATCACCCAGGACCTGCTGCTGGCGTTCTCGGCCTGGCCGCTGACCCGCCTGGCCAGCCGGCTGACGAATCAGTGGGTGGCCGGGGCGCTGGGGCTCGTCTACGTCCTGTCCTGGGGGATGCAGGGGGCGGTGGCGGCGCAGTTCCATGAGATCGCCTTCGCGATGCCGATGCTGGCCTACGCCTCGGTGGCCTTCGTGGAGCGGCGCTGGGTGGCGGTGACGGCCTGGTCGGTGCCCCTGGTCCTGGTCAAGGAGGACATGGGGCTGACGGTGCTCATGATCGGGGTGGCCGTCTTCCTGACCTCGGCGGTCCCGGCCTGGTACCGCACGTGCACGGTCGTCCGCCCCGCTGACCGGGGGACCGACGGCCTCGACGCGGCCGCTGGGGACGATGCCGCCCGCAACCGGCGTCGGGGGCTGCGCCTGGGCGCGGGCATGGTCGTCGGCGGGATCGTGGCCTTCCTCTTGTCCGTCATGGTGTTCCTGCCGGCCTTCAACGTCAACGGGGTGTGGGACTACGGGCTGGGCTCGCAGGACAAGCCCGCCTCACCCGACGCCCTGACCCAGAAGGTCAAGGTGGTCGTCATGCTGATCCTCACCAGCGGGGTCGTCGGGGTGACCTCGCCGTGGCTGCTCGTGGTGCTGCCGACGCTGGCGTGGCGGTTCCTGGGGTCGGTGGAGTTCTACTGGGTGTGGGACAACTGGCACTACAACGCCACCCTCATGCCCATCGCGCTGGGGGCCCTGCTCGACGTCGTCGCCCGGCGCCGGGCGCTTGGCTCCTATGTGGCCGACCGCCCCGTCAGGCAGGTGGGGGTCGATGGCCGAGCGGTCGTGGGGCGCCCCGCCCAGGCCGCCCACGACGCGGGCACCCCTGATGAGTCCGACGTCGACGGCCCGCGCCGGCACCCGACCGCCTTCCCCACCTGGCTCACCGTACCGATGCGGCACCGTTTCGTGGTCGCCACGAGCATCCTCACCGCTGTGGCCACCGGGGTGCTCACCGGCCCCTACCTTCCGCTGTGGCAGGCCACCGACCAGAACTTCGACCCGCTCGTCGCCGAGGCCAAGCAGAGCGACGAGGCGAAGAGAACCGAGACGCATCGGGTGGCCGTCGCCCACGAGGTCATCGCCACCATCCCCGAGGGGGCCACGGTGGTCACCGACCTGTCGCTGCTGGCCTACCTGGTGCCCCGGGCCGAGGTCTCCTGGGTGGGCACGAGCGGCCCCGACAAGGAGTACATCGTCATCACCCCGAACAGCGCCAACCAGTGGGGCACCACCAATGCCGCCACCTGGGGCGAGCAGCACTCCAAGCAGGGAGCCACCTACTCCCTCATCTTCAACAAGGACAACTACCAGATCGCCAAGCGCAATGACTGAGTCCGACCCCGGCGCCGATGCTGGAACCCGCAACGCCCCCGGGGCCGGAGGTGCTCCCACGCCGGGAGCCGGCGCCAGGGGTGAACCGGAAGCCGATCCGGGAACTCAGCCGACAGCGGCGGCCGCAGAGGACTGCCCGCCGGTGGCCGGGCGGGCCCCATCCGTGGCCGCCTGCCTGGCCCTGGTCGCCGCCGGCGGTTGCGCCGGCACGCTGGTACGCGCGGCCCTGGAGCGGGCCTGGCCCGCCTCCCCCGGGCACCTGCCGGTCACGACCCTGGCCCTCAACGTCGTCGGGGCCCTCGCCCTGGGGCTGCTGCTCGGGGCGCTCGGCGAAGGCCGCCCCCGCCTGCGACTGGCCCTGGGCACGGGGGTCCTGGGCGGGCTGACGACGCACTCGACCTTCATCCTGGAGAGCCACCGGCTCCTGACCTTAGGCGGGGACGGCGGCCACCCGGTCCTCGGCGGCGCCTACCTGGTGGGCTCGATGGTGGCCGGGCTGGTGGCGGCCGGGCTCGGGCTGTGGCTGGCCGGCCGTCTGCACCGCACGGGTCGCACGGGTCGCACGGGTCGCACGGGCAGTGTGGGCCGAGCAGGCCGAGTGGACCGAGCGGGCAGCGGCCGCCTCCCGGAGGCGTCATGAGCGGGGCCGCCGCCGGGCTGGGAACCTGGCTCACCGACTGGCTCCCCCTGGCGCTGGCCGGCGGGGTGGGGGCGGCCTGCCGCTGGGGCGTGGACGCCTCCGTCAGCCGCCTCAGCGGCCGAGTCGCCCGGGAGGCCACGGCGGGAGGCCGGCAGCGGCGTCGTTCCGGGCTGCGGGCGCCCTGGATGTCGCGGATGCTGTGGATGCCGTGGGGCACGGTCGTCGTCAACGTGACCGCCTGCCTGCTCATGGGCCTGCTCGTGGGCTGGGCGGCAGACCCGCCGCACTCCGGGACCTGGGCCGCCACCGCGCTGACCGTCCTGGGGACCGGCTTCCTGGGCGGGTACTCGACCTTCTCCACGGCCTGCGTCGAGGGAGCGCGCCTGCTGCTGGCCGGGCGGTGGGGGCCGGCCCTCGTGCACGCGGCCCTCATGACGGCGGCGACGCTGGGCGCCGTCGGACTCGGGCTGGCTGCCGGCGCAGCACTGCGTTAGAGCGCCGCCCGGCCGGGACCCCGCCTCACTTCGACCAAAACTTCACAAACGACGCGGCTCCGGGTCGAATATGAAGATTCGGTCGAAGTGTGTGGGTCGGAGGATGGGCGACGCCGCCCCGGGGCCGATGAGCTTCGGTGACCTTCGTGAGCGCGCCGTAAGCGGCTCGTGAGCGCCCCGTGAGGTTGGCGGGCCTGCCGAGATCGGCCCGAGACGGCTGTGACGAACTGTGCTCTCGTCAGCCTGATCAGGCGTATTGCGGAGCGCGCCTCCTCTGACAGACTCGCTGCCATGAGTGTTCAGCCGCCTTCTTCGACGCCGACGCAGACGCAGTCGAGAACCAACCGCGCCACGGTGATCACCCTCGTGGTCATCGCCGTCATCCTGGCCGTCCTCGCCGCGGTGCTGCTGCAGAACGTCGCCTCCCGGCGCCATCAAGCCGCCGCCACCAGCCAGGCATCCTCCTCCGCCTCCGATTCGGCCGCCGCGGTCCCCGAGCCCGAACCGGCCCCGCCGGTCGCCGACCAGCAGACCCTGGAGCTCATCCACTCCGAGATCCACCGCGACCCGGCCGACGGCCAGGCCAAGGGAAAGGTCGACGCACCGGTCGTCATGGTCATCTACTCCGACTTCGCCTGCCCCTTCTGCACCCGGTTCGCCCAGGAGGTCGAGCCCGAGCTGGACAAGCTGGTGAAGGAGGGCACGTTGCGCGTCGAGTGGCGTGACCTGGCTCAGATCACGGAGACCTCGCCCCTGGCCGCTCAGGCCGGGCGGGCCGCCGCCAAGCAGGGCAAGTTCTGGGAGTTCCACAACGCCGTCTACGCCGCCGCCGACCCCAAGGACCACCCGAGCTACACCGAGGACTCCCTGGTCGACTTCGCCAAGAAGGCCGGAGTGCCGGACCTGAAGAAGTTCCGCACCGACATGACCGCCACCGAGACCGTCAAGGCCGTCACCGAGTCCACCAACCACGTCCACTCCATCGGCATTCAGGGGACCCCGTTCATGATCGTGGGCGAGACCTACATCAACGGTTACCGGGACGCCAACTACGTGACAGCCGTCGTCAAGAGCCAGGCCGCCAAGGCCAAGGAGGCCAAGGCAGCCACAGGGGCCGCGAGCCCGACGAGCCCCGCGGCACCGGCGTCGGCGCACTGACCACCACGCAGCGGAGCACCGACGGGGCCCGGCGGCGCGCACGCGCCCACCCCGCCCCGAGGCTCTTCCCCCGACTCGCCCCACGGGCGGGCCGGGGACGCTATTCTTCCATCACTTGACCCATCGATCGTCTGACGAGCAGCAACGTCACCAACGGTCGTCTCACCAAGGAGCGCGAGCATGGCACTGAGCATCGGAGTGGATGTCGGCGGAACGAAGATCGCGGCCGGCGTCGTCGACGACGACGGGAAGGTTCTTCAGACGATTCGGCGCGACTCCCCCGCCTTCAGCCGCCAGGCGATCATCGACACGATCACGACGGTGGTGCGCCGGCTGCGGGAGGACTTCCCCGACGTGGCCACCGCGGGCATCGGGGCGGCGGGCTTCGTGTCCTCCGACCGCAACACGATGGCACACGGCACCAACCTGGACTGGACCGGGATGCGGATCGGCGACGTCGTCTCCGAGGGCGTGGGCCTGCCCGTCGTCGTCGAGAACGACGCCAACGCCTTCGGGTGGGCCGAGGCCCGTTTCGGGGCGGCCCGGGGCAAGCGCAACGCCCTCATCGTGGCCATCGGCACCGGCGTGGGCGGGGCCATCATCGTCGACGGGCACCTCCTGCGCGGGGCGGCCGGATTCGGCGGGGAGATCGGGCACATCAACGTCGTCCCCGGCGGGCGCCCCTGCGGGTGCGGCCTGCGCGGGTGCCTGGAGCGCTACAGCGCCGGCACGGCCCTGGGCGTCAACGCCTGGGAGCTGGCGCAGTTCCGCCCCGGCTACGCGGCCCGCATCATCGAGCTCTCCGGCGGCAACCCGGAGCACATCTCCGGCAAGGCCGTCACCGCCGCGGCCCGCGAGGGGGACCCGGCGGCCCTGGAGTGCTACGAGCAGCTCACCCACTGGCTGGGGGTGGGGCTGGCGGATATGTGCGCGCTGCTGGACCCCGAGGTCGTCGTCGTCGCCGGCGGCCTGGCCGAGGCCGGTGACATCCTGCTCGCCCCCGCGCGCAAGGCCTTCGCCGAGAACCTCACGGCCGCCCCCCACCGCCCCGCCATCCCGGTGGTGCTGGCCGAGGGCGGTCAGGAGGCCGGGCTCGTCGGCGCCGCCGACCTGGCCCGCCAGCCCTGAGGGCGGCGGGGCGCCGGCCGGGGGAGGTGGCCGCGCCGACGCCGCCCCACGAGATATAGCACTTGCTATACTTGTGTCATGTCTGCTGCGGAGACACGTAAGAACCTGGCCTCCGTCGCTCAGGAGACGGATGAGGCAGTCCGCCGGGCGCGGAATCAGCTGGTTGCGGCCGTGCGCGAGGCTTCCAAAGACGGCCTGTCCCAGAAGGAGATCGCCCGGCTGATCGGCCGAAGCCAGCCCGAGGTCTCCCGACTGCTGCGCTTTCACGGCACCACACCGCTGGCCAAGCAGCTGCGGACTGCACGCCGAGAGGTCATCGAGACAGTCAAAGCGGCCGGCGGATCGAATGTTCGTGTTTTCGGCTCCGTGGCCACCGGGCAGGAGCACGAGGACTCCGACATCGACCTGCTCTTCCGTATGGATCAGCCACTCGGGCTCATGGATCTGGCCGGGCTGGAGATCGAGTTGGGGACCATCCTGCATGCCGACGTCGATCTCGTGCCCGACACCAACATTCGCCCAACCATGCGCGAGCGGATCCTCTCCGAGGCGATCCCACTATGAGCCCCGCAGGACGAACGACCGCAGAAATCATCGCGGAAGCCCTGGAGCATTTCGATATCGCCATCAGTCACTCACAGCGGGATCTCTCCGACCAGATCGTCATCGATGCAGTCGCGATGAGGCTCTCCGCAGGCGTGGAAGCACTTGGAGCGCTGGACCCCGATACCCGCACACGTCTCCTTGGCGACCAATGGCCGAGAATGCGGGGGATGCGCAACCGCATCGCTCACGACTACGGCTTCATCGACGACACCATCGTCCGACAGACTGTCCTGGTGAACCTGCCACCAGTTATGGAAGCACTGCGCGCCGGGGCCCAGGCCTGACCTCAGTCCTTCAGCGGCCGGTCGAGTCCGGGCCCGCGGAGGCACCGACGTCGCCGCCATCTCCCCCGCCGCCCCCGACGCCGTCTCCGCCGTCGGCACTGGTGGCCGACTTACCGGCCTTCTCACGCTCCTTCATGGCCTCAGCGCCCTTCTCGACGACGGGCCGGCCGTAGTCGGGGTCGGCCTCGCCGACGCCGTCGCCATCGAGGTCGAGCTGGTCGAGCACGTCCTGGTCGAGCTCATCGGGGTCGCGCACGGGCGAGTCGCCGGCGGACAGGAAGATCCCCACCCAGTGCGAGCGCGGGTCGGAGTCGATGAGGAGGGCCTTGACGAACAGGGTCAGCGGCACCGCCAGGATCGTCCCCATCGCCCCGATGACGGTGGACCAGAACAGCAGGCACAGGAAGGTCGTCGTCGTGTTGAGCCCCACCGCGTCCCCGGTGAACTTGGGCTGGATGAGGGACTGGATGACGAAGTTGGCCGCCACGTAGGACAGCACCACCCACAGCGCCGTCCAGGGGCCGGAGTCCACCAGCCCCAGGATCGCCGGCGGCACCACACCCAGGACGAAGCCGATGTTCGGGATGTAGTTGGTGATGAAGGAGACCACGCCCCAGGTGATGGCCATCGGCACGTCCAGGTACCACAGGGTGACCGCGTTGATGACGGCCACGATGAGACCGAAGACCGTCGAGACCATCCAGTAGGAGCGCACCGCCTCGCAGAAGGAGACCAGGGCGGAGGCCATGCCCGGCTTGAGGACACTGAGAGCCGCAGTGCGGATCTCGATCTTGGCGGTGTCGAACATGAGGAAGACGACCACCATCGACATGACGCCGAGCATCGCGCTGGCCGAGGTCAGCTGCCCCAGGACCGACTGGGCCACCATGACGAGCTGGGAGGTGTCCAGGACGTTGGTGACCTGCTTGAGCACCGCGGACTGGTCGACCCCCATGCCGTTGAGCTGGGTCTCGATCTGCTTCCAGATCGCCTGGAACTTGGGGGCGTACTGCGGCAGGGTGTCGACGAGCTGGGCGACGGCCACGGCCAGGGCCGCGAACAGCAGGACGACGAAGGTGAAGATGAGCAGGATCGCCGCCGTCGCCGAGACCACGCGCGGCACTCGGTGGCGCGTCATCCAGGACACCAGCGGCCGGACCGTCACCACGAGGGTCAGGGCGAAGAAGGCCGGGGCGAAGAGGTCCTGGATGAGGTAGAGCCCCACCGCGCCAATGGTCAGTGCCGCCAGGAGGTAGGCGATGGTCTCCCCCTGCGTGCGCTCCCCGGGGACGGAAGCGGAGGCCTTCCGAGCTTTTTCCGACACAGCTGCCATGGGCGCATCCTCCCACGAACTGGCGGCGCGCTTCGACGCACGACCTTTGCGCGCCATAGGAGCTCTCCCCCTTTCGCACTCGCGGCGACGGCGCTGGGGCGGCAGTCCGGCGGCAGCCTGGTGGCGCTCCGGTGGCCGCGGCCGCGCCTCAGTCCACCGGCAGGACCTCGGCCAGCCAGGTGTCGACGGCGCGGTAGAAGGCCTGCGGGTCGCTGCGGCGCACCTGGTGGCCGGCGCCGGGGACGAGGACCGGAGTGATGCGGGGATTGCGGGCGGCGGTGGCCAGGCCCTCGCGGCCCACGCGGGCGCTGCCGGGCCGGTCGCCGGTGAGCAGGAGGGCGGGGACGTCGAGCGCGGCCATGGCCTCGTCCCAGGGGACCTCGGGGGCGACGACGCCGGAGAGCAGCAGGCCCGGGTCGGTACGCTGGGAGGCCCACACGCCCGGGAGGGCCTCGGCGTCGGGCGTGGTCTCCAGGGCGCGGCCGACGGCGGCCGGCAGGTCGGCGACCTCGGCGGCGCGGGCCCGCTCCCGGGCGGCGCCGCGGGCCAGGAGCTCGCGCTGGCTGCGGGTGCCGAAGCGGGCCGGGTCCTCCAGGACGAGGCCGCAGACCAGGTCGGGGCGGCGGCCGGCGGCCACCATGGCGGTGGCCGCACCCATCGAGTGGCCGATGACGACCGGGGCCGGCGACGTCGGCAGACCCAGGGCGGCCCGGCCGCGCGAGGCGGTGTCCAGGTCCTCCAGGACGGCGATGAGGTCGCCCACGAGGACCTCCCCGGCCCGCTCCAGCTGGGCCGACGTCCACTTCGGGGACAGACCGTGCCCGCGGGCGTCGACCGCGACGACCCGGTAGCCGCGGCCCGCCCAGTGGTCGATGGCCTCGGCCAGGGAGACCGCGGATCCGGTGATGCCGTGGAGCAGGACCAGGGTGGGGGCGGCGTCGGGCCCCGCGACGATGCGCGCCAGTGAAGTCATGCCCCCATCCTGCCCCGTCCCCGCCCCGTAGGCTGAGCCCATGAGCGAGACGAGCCAGCAGAGCACGCCGAGGATGAACGTCGAGTCCTTCAACCTGGACCACACCAAGGTGGCCGCGCCCTACGTGCGCGTGGCCGACCGCAAGGAGCTGCCCGGCGGAGACGTGCTCATCAAGTACGACGTGCGTTTCTGCCAGCCCAACCGCGCCCACCTGGAGATGAAGGCCGTGCACTCCATCGAGCACCTGAGCGCCGAGCTCATGCGCAACCACACCGACCGGCTCATCGACTTCTCCCCCATGGGCTGCCAGACCGGCTTCTACGCCCTCATGCTGGGGGTGGGGACCGAGGAGTTCCTCCCGCTGCTGGAGGCGACCTTCCGCGACATCCTCTCGGCCGAGGAGGTGCCGGCGGCCAACGAGGTCCAGTGCGGCTGGGGGGCGAACCACTCACTGGCCGCCGCCCAGGAGGCGGTGCGCGACTTCCTCGCCGCCCGCGAGCAGTGGACGCGGGTCATGGCCTGACGTACCCACCCGGCCGGGGACGTCTCGCACGTTCGGGGACAGGAATCCGGTCCCCGACGGCGTCGAACGCCCCCGCACGGAAGGACACGCACCCAGCCGCGCAGAGTGTCCCCAATCAGTGAGAGCGGAACCGAGGAGAGGACAGTCCTCACAGTCTGACAACACCGGGCCCGGCACAGTGACGGGGTGGGACGGCGCGCCGTCGCCGGACTCCGACGTCGGGTCCGGCACCGTATCCTGACGCTGTCCCGCACGCGCCCGCTGGGGCGCCAACCCACCTATTTCCCGAAAAGCGACGAGAAGCATTGACAACCATGGAGAGCACCGTCATCGCCAATCCCGCCAACCCCATCCTCATCTGGTGGGTCATCGCCCAGCCGCTGCTGCTCCTGCTGTCCTACCTCGTGGGACAGGTGACGCGGTTCCTGCTGCGCGGACGGGCATCCGTGTCGGATGCGGCGGCCACGCTCATCGCGCTCGTCGGCCTGTGGCTGGGGCTGCTGCTGGCGGGGTGGTTCTTCGACGAGGGTGACCTGTTCTCGGTCAAGATGCTGGCGACCTCCTGCGGCGTGGCAGTCGTGGTGCTGGTCGCGACCTCCGCGGTGCTGGCGCGCGTCCAGCACCGTCGCACGCTGCTGCCGATCGCGGAGGTCGCCCAGATGGGCGAGTCCGACCGCCTGGAGTTCAAGTCCTCGGCCCGCTGGAACCTGCGCACGGACAAGCGCGATGAGGCGATGGAGGAGATCGTGGCCAAGACGGTGGCGGCCTTCATGAACTCCGCGGGCGGCACGCTCCTGCTCGGAGTCGATGACGGCGGCAACCTCATTGGGCTCGGCCCCGACTACGCGACCCTCAAGCAGCCCGACGCCGACCGTTTCGAGCTGTGGTTGCGCGGCATGTGGCGCACGCGCATGGGCACGAACGCGGCGGCGCTGCCGCAGGTGGACTTCGCGCCCACACCGGATGGGACCGCGGAGGTGTGCCGGGTGACGGCGCCCCCGTCCCCGCTGCCGGTCTACCTCAAGCCGGCCAAGGGGCGCGACGGGGCGGCGCTGTGGGTGCGGGTCGGCAACTCGACGCGGCGCCTGGAGGTGGACGACGCCGTCGACTACGTCATGCTGCGCTGGCCGCGGATCAACCACGTGGCCTGGCCGATCCGGCTGGGGAACTTCCTGCTGCGCCGCGACCAGTCGCGTCGGGCGCTGCCCATCAACCCGGCTGCGGCCGTCACCGCCGCCACGGGCTCCCGGGACGACGAGGGTGCCGGTCAGTAGGCCCTGGTACGCCATGGGGGCCGGTGGGGGCGAGCCAGGCGGATTGCCGCCGGTCCGCCCTCACCGAACACCGCGGCCCCCATGCCCGCCCCCAGCGACAGCAGGTACCCGAGGGTCGCGGTCACGGGAACGGTGACGGAGCGGAAGACCACCATGAGGAGGATGAGCGAGAGGCCCACCACCACGATGCCAAAGGGGGATGAGGGCGTCGTTGAGCTCCTCGGCGACATCGATCGCGACGGCGGTCTGGCCGGTGACCATGACGTTGGTGAGCCCGTAACGGCTCCCGTAGTCGCCGGCGTGGGAGCGGATGTTGCGCACGAGCTCCATCGTGGAGACGTCGGCGATCACGACGATCGGGAAGTTGTAGCCCTCGCCGTAGGCCGCGGCGACGGCGTCGTAGGTCTCGCGCTGCTGCGTTCCCTTCTCGGCGAAGCCGTTGTCGGTCAGGGCCAGGCGCAGGCCGCCGGCGGGGACGGCGCACAGTCCCAGGAGGACGACAACAGCGCCGATGGTCATCCAGGGGCGGCGGGTCACCGTGCGCACCCAGCGGGACGCCGGCCTGCGGTCCGCGTCCGCACCGCCGGCTGCAGCTTTGCGGCGGCGCGGGAGCAGGCGCTGACCGAGGAGGCCGATGAGAGCGGGGACGACCGTCAGGGCCACGAGCACGGACACCGCCACGACCGCCGCCGAGGCCAGTCCCATCGTGGTCAGGAACCTGATGCCGGCCACGCTCAAACCGCACAGGGCCACGATGACCGTGGTGCCGGCGAAGACGACGGCCCCGCCGGAGGTGGCGGTGGCCCGCCCGGCGGCCTCGGCCGGTTCGACGCCCTCGGCAAGGTACTCGCGCGCCCGAGAGACGATGAACAGGGCGTAGTCGATGCCGACCGCCAGTCCGATCATGACGGCCAGGACCGGGGTGGTGGAGTTGATGTCGGTGATGCTCGCCGCCGCGAGGATGCCGAGCATGCCGGTTCCCACACTGACGGCGGCAGCGACGCCTGACGCAGCTCCGCACCAGGACCCACTTCCCGTCGAAGCGACGGATTCCACCACGGCGACAGAAGGCCACAGCGCCCCGCCGACTCCCACTGCACGCTCCCTACAGCACCTCGACAGAGCTGCCGTGCGGCGAATCTGTCCACCTGGGACGACTTTGAATCACGGCAGCCGCACTGCGATTGGCAAAAGCCCAGGTCATCGCACTGTTACTTCTTGATAGCGGGTGCGCTCGGCCGTCAAAGCCGTCCCACCTGGACACAACGGACACACCTCAACACACAATCCCTCACCTCAGCGAGACACACTTTGATGATGTTTGAGATCATTTGATCATGGACAAGACTTCCAGGATCGAGGGACTGCTGGCGCGTCTCGCCGCTCACCATGGAGCAGCACGCCTGAGCGCGCTGTGCAGCACACGGACCGAACGTCGTCTGGTTGCCCGAGCCGCCGCCGACGGACTCATTACTCTTCACCCGAACCACGTGGCCGCGCTGAAGGGCGCCGACCCTCGCTTCATCCTCTGCCGACGCATCGGGGGTGTCATCACCTGCGCCCACGCCATGAAGCACTACGGCCTCCCGCTGCAGTCAGCACCCACAACGTTGCATATCGCCGTCCCCGGGAACCAGGGTCACATACCGGACGCAATCGGGCGTGTCGTCACCCACCGTTTGGGCGATCTCATTCTCCCCGCCGCGGATGCGGCACCGGTGGCCCCCGTGGAGCAGGCACTCATCTGCTACCTACGTTGTGCGGACGAGCTTGATGCGCTCATCGCACTCGATGCGGCCCTTCGACTTGGTCTGACGACCCGCTCTCAGCTTGAGAGCCTCCTACGGGGTCCGCGAAACCACCGCTCCCGCACGCTTGTGTCGCGGTCGCTCCCCGATGCCCGCTCTCTCCTGGAGACGATCGCTCGTTACGAGCTGGAAGAGGCTGGATACCGGCCGGCGACGGCAGTGTTCGTCCCGGGCGTTGGAGAGGTGGATCTGGTGCTGACAGCTCACCCACACGACCTCATTCCCGGTCTCACGCCCGACACCAAGGCGCTTCGAGCAGACAGTCACCCAGCGCTTTTCATCGAGACGGACGGCTACACCTTTCACTCCTCCCATCTCGACTGGGAGCACGACCACCTGCGCGACCAGGCCGCGATCACCGCGAGTCACGTTCCATTGCGTCTGACTAGCCGACAGGTCCTCCAGCACAGTACGGTCGAGATTGTCGCCCCCATCGCCATGCGTATGGGAATCACCCCGATCATCCACTCCAGGCAGGGTGATGGCACCCTTACCTCATAGGTCCCGAGTGAGACGGGCACGGCAGACGAACCGGGGAGCCGTCACCTGGATCATTGGCGGGCGCAGCCCGCCGCATCCGCCCCGCCCGCCAGACGTCCCAGCTCTTGACCCGCGGTCGTGTGACGGCAGCATGTCTTCAGAGCAACGACACCGACAAAGTCACCATGCAGCGATTCTGTCCGTATGGGACGACTTTGAATCGGAGCGTCCGCATCGCGGTTTGCAAAAGCCCAGGTCATCGCACTGTTACTTCTTGATAGCGGGTGCGAACGGCCGTCAAAGCCGTCCCCTCTGGACACTTTCAGGGCTCGGCCGCCCCTGTAGGCTCGGCGTGTGAGTCGCACCAGTGCCGCGCCCATCATCGTCTCCTGCGCCATGGCCGAGGAGGCCCAGCCCTTCCTGGACGCCCTGCCCGAGCGCGCGGCGACCCAGGCGCCGATCCTGCCGGGGGCCGCACGCGCCTGGTCCCTCCAGCTCCCCGGCGACGAGCGCGAGCTCATCGTGGTGCGCAGCGGTATCGGGCTCGTGGCGGCCGCGAGCGCGCTGGCGACGGTCCTGGCCCGGGTCCGCCCCAGCGCCGTCATCTCGGCGGGAACCACCGGCGGGCTCGGCCGGCAGGTCGAGGTCGGCGACGTGTGCGCCTCGGCGAGCCTGGCCTACACCGACGCCGACGCCACCGCCTTCGGCTATGCCCGCGGCCAGACCCCGGGCCAGCCGGAGACCTTCGCCGGCGACCCGACCCTGCTGGAGCGCCTGGAGCAGGTGGGCCAGGAGGCCCTGGGCGGCGCCACGGCGTCGTCAGGCTCGGCGCGGCTGCGTGTCGGTCAGATGCTGGCCGGCAACTCCTTCGTGACGGCCGCGAACGTGGCCGACACCCGCGAGGTCTTCCCCGCGGCGCTGAGCACGGACATGGAGTCGACGGCGCTGGCGCAGGTGGCGGCGGGCGCCGGCATCCCCTTCGTCTCGGTGCGCGGCGTGTCAGACCTGTGCGGCCCCGAGGCGGGCCAGGACTTCCACATCGCCGCCGAGGAGGCCGCCGCCCGCAGCGCCGCGGTCGTCCTGGCTCTGCTCGCCTGAGTCGCTGACGCCCCGCGCCTCATCGACTTTTTCTTCATAGATCGACCTGTTCTTCACAAACGACCCGGAGCCGCGTCGTTTGTGAAGATTTTGTCGGTTTGCCGGGCGCCGCTCAGTCGGCCTGGCGCAGGCGGGCCCCGGCGGCGCGAGTCGAGCCTCGGCATGAGGGCCGACAACATCGTTGGGCGGACACAAGCCGGCACTCCGGACAGGCCGTCAGCGGCGGCACCCTCCGCATCGGCTGGTTGTTGGTTAGGCTCGGCGTATGACTGCTGCACTGGGACGCCTTGTTGTGGAGGGATTCAGGTCGATCCGGCGCCTCGAGCTGGACCTGACCACCGACGTCACCGTGCTCATCGGCGCCAACGGATCCGGCAAGTCGAACCTGGTGAGCGCCCTGGAGCTGGTCTCGCGGGTCGTTGACGACACAGCGACCGACCGGCTGACAAGGCAAGCGGGTGTCGCCCGCCAGTATTTCGACGGTCCGTCCGGATCGGTGGATTCGATCCTGATCGAGCTCACCCAGGAGAAGTCAAGCAACAGCGGCCTCTCACTGACATATAGAACACGCATCGAGAACGACATCAACGATCAGCCACTGTACACGGAGGAACTGACATTCCAAGACAACAGTGGTACTCCTCGGCTTTTCAGGCAAGAGTTCGGACCCTCCCAGCACAGCGCGATCCAGCGAATCGCCTGCAACCCAGCACATGAACTTTATGGGGCAGTAGAGTCGTTCATCCCCCTTGTCTCGAGTTGCCGTGTCTTCCACTTCGATGACGTCAGCGCAAATGCCCCTGTCAAAGGCTTTTCGACCGTCGGCGACGACGTCTACCTGCGCTCGGACGCGGAGAACATCGCCGCCTACCTCCTCAAGGTGCGCAACGATCACCCCGAGCACTATCAGCGCATCGTCTCGGCAGTCCGCCATGTCACGCCGTTCTTCGACGACTTCGTGCTCGTCCCCGATCCCTCGGAGCGGATTCGGCTGCGCTGGAAGCAGCGCGGGCTGGACCGCACCTTCCTGGCTCATGAGGCCAGTGACGGCACCTTGCGGTTCATCTGCCTGGCCACGCTGCTGCTGGGGCCGGACCTGCCGGCCACCGTCGTGTTGGACGAGCCCGAGCTGGGCCTCCACCCGGCTGCGATCGGCCTGCTCGCGGAGATGACGCATATCGCGGGCAGGAACGGGCACAAGGTCATCCTGGCCACCCAGTCGGTGCCGTTGCTGTCCCACTTCGCCCTGGAAGAGGTCGTGGTCCTGGAGCGGGTCGACGGCGCCACCCAGGCCACTCGCCCCGACCGCGCGGCCCTGGAGGGCTTCCTGGAGGACTACTCCACCGGATCGCTGTGGGAGATGAATCTCCTGGGCGGGCGCCCGGCGCATGAGGGACGGGCCTGATGAGGCAGGTCGTCATCCTCGTGGAGGGGCAGACCGAGGAAGCGCTGGTCAAAGAGGTCCTGGGTCCTGCGGCCTCGATGCGCGGAACGTACGTGACGCCGGTCGTCGTCACGACCTCGGCGACTCCCACTGGCGCCCATCACGGCGGCGGCCACTGGAAGCACTACCACACCCAGCTCCAGGATCTTCTCAAGGCGTCTCACTGGCACCGTGTGGGGCTCCTGCTCGACTACTACCAGTACCCCAAGGGCGCACCCGAGCGAGAGGAGGCGACGTCTTCCGAGAGTCTCGACAGCACCGGCCGGCAGGCAACACTCATGGCTGCTCTGCGCGCCGAGTACCCGGATCCGCGCTTCCGTCCGCTCGTCGTCCTCCATGAGATCGAGGCCCTCGTCCTGGCGGCGATCGACGCTGGGCAGGGCGACGGGCTGCTTCCCCGGCAGGGACTCGCTGAGCTGCGGCAGGCCATCACCCGTGCCCACGGCCCCGAGCAGGTCAACGACGGCCCCAGCACCGCCCCGTCCAAGCGCCTGGAGGCCGCCGACCCCGGTTACATGAAGACCGTCACCGGTCCTCTACTCGTCAGCGAGGCCGGGCTCCCCGCGGTCCTGGAACGCTGCCCCACTTTCAAGGACTGGTGGGACGACCTCCTGGTCTGACCGGCCGCACCGTCCCCACGGCCGTCGTCGCCCCGAGCCTCACCGGCGCGAGTCGAGCTGCGGCGTGAAGGCCGACGTCGGGCAGGTGGCGCCCCACTCATTCATCGCATCGAGCACGGGCCTCAGGCTCCTGCCCAGGTCAGTGAGCTCGTAGACGACGCGAGGCGGCACCTCGGGGTAGGCGTGTCGGGTGACGATCCCGCGCGACTCGAACATCCGCAGCCGGCTGGTCAGCGTGTGCGCGCTGATCCCCGGCAGGGCGTCGCGCAGCTCCCCGAAGCGCTGCGGGCCGTGCATGAGCTCACGCACGATGAGCGTCGCCCAGGGCCCGTCGAACAGCAGCAGGAACCTCGCCACCCCGCACTCGGGAAGATCGACCTCACTCATGACATCGAAACCTACCCCAATAGTGCAGTTGACGTAACTGGTGCATCGTATGCACTAATGGCGTCATGGTTGACATCGTTCATGGCGCCACGGGCGCCCAAGGCTCTCCCGTCCTGTCCGCTCTGATCGCCGCCGGGCACACCGCCATCGCTGCGGTCCGCCGTCCTGAAGCGGTCCCCGCCGGCATCGCCGCCCGGCAGGTCGACCTGGCCTCGGCTGCCTCCCTCACCCCGACCTATGAGGGCGCCGACGGCGTCTTCATCCACCTGCCCATGGGTGCACCCGAGGCGGCGGCCGCCCAGGCCCGGGCGGTCGTCGAGGCGGTCACCCGGGCCCGCCCCGGCCGCGTCGTCATCTCCACCAGCGGGCAGGTCGTCGACCAGCCGGGCTCACCGCTGCAGGCTCCCGGGGACAGCCCCATCATGACGCTCATCGACGGCGTGACCGCCAGCGGCGTCCCCACGGCCGTGGTCGCCCCGCGCCTCTACCTGGAGAACCTTCTCCTGCCGGTCGTTCTGGGCCCCGTGCACGAGGAGGGCGTGCTGCGCTACCCGCTCCCGGCGTCATTCCCGGTCTCCTGGAGCTCGCACCTGGATGTGGCCGAGGTCGTCGCCCGCCTGCTCACAGACGCCTCCCCCACCACGGGCACGGTCGGCGTCGGTCACCTGCCCGGACTGACGGGACCGGATCTGGCCGCGGCCTTCTCCAGCCACCTGGGCCGCGAGGTCCGTTTCGAAGGCATCACGCCCGAGGCCTTCGGCGAGCTCATCACGCCGCTCTTCGGGCCGGCCGCGGCGCCGGTTGTCGACCTCTACCGGGCGCTCAACGCTCAGGACGACAACACCATCGCCGAGGACAGCAGCGCCCAGGAGCTCCTGAGGCTCCGGCCGCGCCCGATCGGGCAGTGGCTGGAGGACCTGGCGGTCTCATCGCCCCACTCACCGACATTTTCTTCATAGATCGACCTGTTCTTCACAAACGACCCGGAGCCGCGTCATTTATGAAGATTCGGTCGGTTTGCCGGGCGCCGCTCAGTCGGCCTGGCGCAGGCGGGCCTCGACGCGCTCGACCTTCGCGGTCATCTGGCCGGTCCAACCGGGGCGGATGTCGGCCTTGAGGACGAGCGCCACGCGCGGGCTCACCTCGGCGACCGCCTCGCAGGCCCGCTTGACCACGTCCATGCACTCGTCCCACTCACCCTCGAGCGTGGTGAACATCGAGGTCGTCTCATGGGGCAGGCCGGAGTCGCGCACCACACGCACGGCCCGGGCCACCGCCTCGGAGACCGAGCCAGCAGGGTCGTCGGTGGTGGTCGGGGACACGGAGAAGGCGACAAGCATGCGGCCAGGCTAGCTGTACTTCCTCGTGAGGTTGTGAATGCGGCTGGCGGGGGTTTGGCCGCCCAGGGCGGTGTGGGGTCGGTGGTGGTTGTAGTGGTGGAGCCAGGTCTGGTAGGCGGCCTCGCGCCGCCTGGGCCACCGCTCCGAGCGTTCTTGCCTTCGAGCGCGCTCGAAGCCCTACGGTCTGCGTCATGACCAACGCGACCATCCCGAGCAGCGAGCCCGACGACGTCCGGCTCCGCGAGGCGCTGCGGCTCGTCGCCGTCCCGCCCAGCGACGACATCGGGGCGGAGAGGTGGCCCGACGCGACCGGCTGGGACATCGCGACCACCGCCCACCGCTTGGGCATCAGCGCCCACACTCTGCGCTACTACGAGCGAATCGGGCTCGTGCGGGTCGGGCGCGACGCCTCCGGGTACCGCCGCTACGACGCCGCGGCCGTGCGGCGCCTGGTCTTCCTCGCCCGGATGCGCACCTCGGGCATGACGATCTGCGACCTGCAGCACTATGTCGACATGGTCGAGGCCGGCCGGGACACGGTACCCGAGCGCCTGGCCATGCTCGCCGAGCACCGAAGTGTTCTGCGCACCCGGATCAGTGAGCTCCAGCTCGCCCTGGCCGCCACCGACTACAAGATCGCCGCCTACACGCGAGAGCTGGAGGAGCTGGCCACCGCACACGACATCGACACTGACAAGGAGAACCCCTCATGACCGCTGAGACCACTCACCCCCAGCACGACGTCAACAGCCCCGAGAACCTGGCTCGGCGCGAGCGCGGCCTGGAGGTCGCCCGCTCGGTCGACGGCGAGGCCGCCCGGGCCGTCATCGACTCCCTGGCGGACATCAGTCCGGCGCTCGGCCACCACATCGCCGCCTTCGGCTTCGGAGACGTCTACGCCCGCCCCGGGCTCGACCCGCGCAGCCGCCAGCTCGTGACAATCGGTGTGCTCACGGCCCTGGGCGGCTGCGAGCCGCAGCTGAGGATCCACATCGGGGCTGCGCTCAACGTGGGGCTGACCCGCGAGGAGATCGTCGAGGCGATCCTGCACGCCTCGGTCTATGCCGGCTTCCCGCGGGCGCTCAACGCCACTTTCGTGGCCCGCGAGGTCTTCGCCGAGCGCGACGCCACCGACTGAGCGTCCGCACCGTCCCGTCGCACGGCCACAGCAGGCAGCGAAAGAGGCGTGCGTGTCCATATCTGCAGCAAAGGCGGGCTCCACGTGCACACCGCCACAAAGAAACCGCATGATTCCGCGGTTCTATTGACGGCATGATCGGGCCGCGGGCTTCTTTGTCACCGATTTGGACACCGGGGCTCACTCGGGCCGGTTCCGACGGCCGAGAAGCGCTCCTTCGTGCACCGCCGCCAGGATCCTCCCCTACAGCGCCACGAGGACCTGAACCATGACGATCTTGACGACGATGGCCAGGGCGAACAAGGTCGCGTAGCCGGCCTCGATGCGCTCGTCATCGCGTTTGGACAGGGCGAAGGCGAGGATCGCGGGCTGCCCGACGAGCCCGGCCAGACCGCCGGAGGCGCGCTGCGCGGACACCCCGACCCACCGCGCCCCGCTCAGCATGACGATCGCGCTGACCGCCACGACGAGCGCGGCGAGCACCCCCACCTTGAGCCCCGTCATCGAGAAGGCCGAGGCCGCGAAGTCCGGCCCCGAGGCCAGCCCGATCGCGGCCAGGAAGAACAGCAGCCCCAGCTGGCGGATGGTGGAGTTGGCGGCGTGCGGCAGCCCCCACACGAAGGGCCCGGTGCGCCCCACCCACCCCAGGACCATGCCGACGACGAGCGGCCCGGCCGCCACCCCGAGCCGCAGGGTGATGCCACCGGGCAGCGGGATCGCCACCAGCCCCAGGAGCACCCCGAGCGCCATGCCGGCCCCGACGGAGAAGGCGTCGATCTGGGCGATGGAGCGCTCCGAGTCGCCGAACCAGTCGGCGGCCTTCTCCAGCTCGTCGCTGGGGACGACCGCCAGCACCCGGTCGCCGAGCTCCAGGACGAGGTCCTCTCGGGCCAGCAGGTCCAGGTCGCCGCGCTTGACGCGGGTGATGACGCCCTGGAAGCGCCCGGGCATGTCCACCTCGGCGATGGTGCGGCCGGCCACCCGCGTCGAGGAGACGGTCAGGCGCCGGAAGTCGACGGCGGTGCGGTCCTTGGCCAAGCAGTTGTTGAGCCCGGTGCCCAGGTCGTGCATGGCGGACTCGACGGCGGCCGGCGCCCCGACGATGACGACCTTGTCCCCGGGCAGCAGCTCCTCACCGGGGGCCACGACCCGGGTCTCGCCGTCGCGCTCCAGGTAGGAGATGCGGATGCTGCCCTCCTTGAAGGCCTTCATCTCGCCGAGGGCCACCCGCCGGAGGAGGTAGACGCTGGTGGCGGTGATGCCGTCGGCGCTGGCGGGCCTCGGGTCGCGCCGCCCGGGCCAGGAGCGCCCCACGACCCCGGAGACGATGAGGATCGCGACGGCGACGCCCACGGGGTAGGCCAGGGCGTAGCCGACGGCGGGCTCCTGGGTGCCGGCCGCCTCGATGGCGGCGTCGAGCACCGGCGAGGTCAGGGCCCCCGCGTAGGCGCCGGAGTCCATGGCGGGGCTCACGCCGGTCAGGTGGGAGTAGAGGCCGCCCGCCGCGCCGGCGATCACGAGCGCGACGACGCACACGGCCATGAGCGGCAGCTGCCTGCGCAGGTCGCGGAAGAAGGTGTTGCCGGCTGCCAGGCCCACGGTGTAGCAGAACAGGGCCAGGCCGAGGCTTCGCAGCAGGGCGAGGTCGGCGCCGAGCCGGGGGTCGAGGGCGCCCACCGCGAGGCCCACGAAGAGCGCCCCGGCGGCGCCGAAGCGGACCGGTCCCAGCGGAATCTGTCCGACGGCGGTCCCCAGACCGATGACGAGGAAGACGGTGAGGATCGGCGCCTGCGCGAGGACGTCGAGGACGGGATGGAGCACGGACACGACGCCAGGGTAGCGGCACGCCTTCCACGGCGGGTCGCCCCCGGCACCTGCTTGATTCAGCGGGGTGTCGACCCACCGGGAGGAGGTGAAGGGGATGCGCAGAAGGCCCCGCCCACCGCGCGTCCCCGGTTCCCGGCGGGGCCCGGATATGTCATGCGCGACGCCAAACAGCAGCCACTAGAAGCAATATTCAATAGCTGAGATAAATGGTGTTGATATCGGGGGCGAAAGACGAACGCCCCGCCGCCGAACTCGCTATTGCTTCCCTTCCACCACCAGGAGGAATACCCTGGGGACCGTCACCGGAGACGATGACGTCACACCTTTTCTCGACGACGAGAGCGGAATCCCGATGCCCCAGAAAGAAGCCTCTCTGCCCACCTACTCACCGGAGGAGGAGAAGCGGATCATCCGCAACGCCGACGGCGTCCCTGTCGGCATACGTCCTGATAATCGATGGACGCCCGCACGGATCGCCACATGGGTGGCCATCACCGCCCTGGGCGTCCTGGGGTGGTGGATGCTGGCGGTCGTGCGCGGCGAGCACGTCAACACCATCTGGTTCGTGGTCACCGCCGTGTGCACCTACGCGATCGGGTACCGCTTCTACGCCCTCTACATCCAGCGGCGCATCATGCGCCCCGACGACACCAACGCCACTCCGGCCGAGCGCATCAACAACGGGCGCGACTTCGACCCCACCCACCGCGTCGTCCTCTACGGCCACCACTTCGCGGCGATCGCCGGCGCCGGCCCGCTGGTCGGCCCGGTCCTGGCGGCCCAGATGGGCTACCTGCCCGGCACCCTGTGGATCATCATCGGCGTCCTCGTGGCCGGCGCCGTCCAGGACATGCTCGTCCTGTTCTTCTCCATGCGCCGCGGCGGCCGCTCCCTGGGCCAGATGGCCACTGACGAGATCGGCAAGGTCGGCGGCATCGTGGCGACCATCGTCGTCTTCGTCATGCTCATGATCGTCCTGGCGGTCCTGGCCATGGTCTGCGTCAACGCCCTGGCCGCCTCCCCCTGGGGCGTCTTCTCGGTGGGCATGACCATCCCGATCGCCATCGGGATGGGCCTGTGGCTGCGCTTCGTCCAGCCCGGCAAGATCACGCAGGTCTCCTTCGTCGGCTTCGGCCTGCTCATCGCCGTCATCATCGGTGGGCGCTGGGTGGCCGAGTCCCCCCTGGGCCACTACCTGCACCTGTCCCCCACCACCCTGGTGTGGGCCATGATCATCTACGGCTTCCTGGCCGCGGTCCTGCCGGTGTGGGTCCTGCTCACCCCGCGCGACTACCTGTCGACCTTCATGAAGGTCGGCACCATCACGATCCTGGCCCTGGGCATCATCATCGTGCGCCCCCTGGTGGAGATGTCCGCTGTCACCGAGTTCGCCTTCAACACCGCGGGCCCGGTCTTCGCCGGCACCCTCTTCCCCTTCCTGTTCATCACCATCGCCTGCGGCGCCCTGTCCGGCATGCACGCCATGGTCTCCTCGGGCACCAGTCCCAAGATGGTGGAGAAGGAGACCCAGGTCCGCATGATCGGCTACGGCGGCATGCTCATGGAGTCCTTCGTGGCCATCATGGCGCTGGCGGCCGCGGTCTCGCTGAGCCCGGGCATCTACTTCTCCATGAACACCTCGACGGCGACCATGAACAAGCTCGCCGGCCCCGAGACGGTGGCCGCCGCCCCCTGCAAGACCACCGACGACCCCGAGCACCACTGCGAGAAGCTCGCCGAGGCCGCCGTGGCCAAGCTCGGTGTCACCGACGCCCAGGGCCGCAAGCCCACCCCCGAGTGGGACTCCTGGGACGACAACGGCAACCCCAAGACCTACACGGGCGCCGAGGCCCTGGAGCGCCTGGCCAGCGACGTCGGCGAGCCCAACGTCGTCTCGCGCACCGGCGGCGCCCCCACCCTGTCGGTGGGCATCGCCCACATCCTCCACCAGATCGGCGGAGGCCGGGCCATGATGGGCTTCTGGTACCACTTCGCCATCATGTTCGAGGCGCTGTTCATCCTCTCGGCCGTCGACGCCGTCACCCGCGTGGCCCGCTTCCAGCTCTCCGACGCGCTGGGCAACGCCTTCCCCAAGTTCAAGGACCCGTCCTGGCACGTGGGAGCCTGGGGGACCACGGCGGTCGTCGTCGCCTCCTGGGGGGCGCTGCTCCTCATGGGTGTCACCGACCCGCGCGGCGGCATCCAGACGCTCTATCCGCTGTTCGGTATCGCCAACCAGCTCATCGCGGCCGTGGCCCTGCTGGTGGTCACCGTCATGGTGGTGCGCAAGGGCTATACGAAGTGGGTGTGGATCCCCGCGATCCCGCTGGTCTTCGACACGGCCGTCACTTTCACGGCCTCGTGGCAGAAGATCTTCTCCACCGACCCGCTCGTGGGCTACTTCCAGCAGCATCGTGAGGCCGCGGCCAAGCTGGGCACGCTCACCGACCCGGCCAAGATCGAGGAGACCCGGGCCGTCGTGCGCAACACGATGATTCAGGGGACGCTGTCGATCGTCTTCCTGGTCATGGTCGCCTTCGTCATGGTCTGCGCCCTCATCCGCATCGTCCAGACGATCCGCAACCGGGACACGACGACGTCGGAGGACCCGTACCAGGAGTCCAACTTCTACGCGCCCGAGACGATGATCGCCTCCTCGCTCATGAAGAAGGTCTCCCGGGAGTACGAGCAGGTGGGCGACCCGGCCCTCATCCCGCACAAGGCCCACGCGGAGAAGTCATGACACCCATTCCTCCGACGCCGCAGCCGGCGGATCGGGTGAGCGCCCGACGTCGGGTCCACCAGATCCTGAGCCGGGCCCGCGCCCTGTGGCGGGACATGACCGGGGAGTCCGCCTACGACCGTTACCTGGAGCGCTACGCCCGCGAGCACGCGCAGTGCCCCAACGGGCACGGGGGCGCCCACGGCCCAGGGCACGGTCCCATGAGCGAGCGCGAGTTCTGGCGCGCCCGGGCCAAGCAGGCCGAGACGGAGATCAACGCCAGCTGCTGCTGAGCCGGGGCACGCTCCGGTGCTCTGATGTGCTCTGATCGTTACCGCCCGCCTTCCGGGGTTCTCGGAGGGCGGGCGGTAGCGTCGTGAGCGTGCCCGCCCAGCAGCCCGCGCCCGACGCACTGACGTCCGCCGACTCCCCCAACACCTCCCGGGGGACGTCACCGACGTCGGCACTCTCGCCGTCGGTCGGTCGCGCCACGGGCCCGAACCCGCCCAGGGCCCTCCCCCCGAGCACCTCCCCTTACGAGCGGATCTTCCGCGTCGCCGCGGTCATCCTCCTGGCCATCGTCTGCGTGGCGGTCGTGTGGCCCTCCGGGCGCGAGGTCGCCGAGCTCAAGGACACCATGGGGCCGGCTTTCCTCAGCTCCGAGGGCAAGGACGTCGTCCTCAACCTGGTGATGCTGGCTCCGGCCACCTTCTGCGCGGTCGTGGGCTGGCGGGACATCCCCTGGTGGATGTGGGCGCTGGTGGGCTGCGTGGTCGGGTTGAGCGCCGAGGTGCTCCAGAGCCTCCTGCCGATGCTGGAGCGGCGCCCCTCGCTGGCCAATGTCGGCCAGAACGCCGCCGGCGCCTGGGCCGGGGCCCTGGCCGCCTGGTACCTGCTGCGCCGCCTGCGCCCCCGACCCGCCTCCGCCTGACTCCCCCGTCATCACTGGAACGACGCCGCACCGCGGCTCGGTGTCCACCAGTCTGACATCAGCGGCCCCGCCGTCGAAGCGTCGAGTGGGAATCGTTGGAATGCCCCGGTTTCTCTTCGGCGTGCGGCGCCGGCACAAGGTTGATGTCAGCGTTGTGGACGACGCGGGTTATCGGCGCGGGCCGACCGGGGAATCGGAGACCCCGAGACAGCGAAAGGCCCGGACCATGGGGCCCGGGCCTTTCCGTTCTGTGCGCGGGGGGGGACTCGAACCCCCATGATCGTAAGATCACACGGACCTGAACCGTGCGCGTCTACCAATTCCGCCACTCGCGCGAGAAGCGAGCATGAGACTAGCCTGCCATCCCGGCCCGCGTCCAATCCTCACCACCATATCCGGCCGTGAGACCGCTCACGACACAATTACCTCACACAGAGGGGGCCGTCTTCCCTGCGATGGCTTCGCTACCGTTACGATGGGAACGGTATCGGCCTGCACGCAGGTCCGTGCAGGCCCATAGCGAGGCGGGACAGTCCCGTCTCCCGGCTCCATCCCGGGGGCCGCCACACCATATTTGGGGGAGGTACTGTCCATGGGATTCCTGGACAAGTTCGAGAAGGGCGTCGAGAACGTCACGAACCGCGCCATGTCCCGTTTCTCGGACGACATCGAGCCCATCGAGATCGCCTCGAAGCTCCGCGAGACCATGGATAAGCGCGCCGCGTCCTTCGCCCGCGACCGCTCCGTGGTTCCCAACATCTTCCGCATCCGCCTCACCCCGCCGAGCATCGAGCGCATCACCGCCTGGGGCCAGGACGAGATGGTGCGTCAGATGGAGGAGGTCGCCACCTCGCACGCCGCGGACCAGGGCTACTCCTTCGTCGGCCCGGTCGAGGTCTCCTTCCTCGTCAACAACAACCCCAACGCCCCGGCGATCGAGATCGAGTCCTCCACGCGGCGCGGCGCCGCCGCCCCGGCCGCCTCCGCCACCGCCACCCCGACGCACCCGATCGTCGACATCAACGGCCAGCGCTACCTGCTCACCGGACCGGTCACCGTCATCGGGCGCGGCTCGGAGGCGGACATCATCGTCGACGACTCCGGCGTCTCCCGCCGTCACCTGGAGATCCGCCTGACCCACGGCAACGCCATCGCCAGCGACCTGGGCTCCACCAACGGCACCTTCGTCGAGGGCCAGCGGGTCGACGCCGTCACGCTCGTGGACGGCAACACCCTCACCATCGGCCGCACCCAGATCCTGTTCTGGGATGGCACCCAGAACAGCGGAGTCAACGGTTGAGCGCACTCGCCTTCACGATCCTGCGGCTGGGCTACCTGGTCCTGCTCTGGTTCTTCCTGTACCTCATCGTGCGCGTCATGCGCCGCGATATGGCCGACTCCCCCGTCGCCGGCCCCTCTCGTCGACGCTCCACGGGCGGCTCCGAGCAGCCCTCGGGCCCGCCCCCCAGGGGGCGACGCCGCAGCGCCACTCGCCTGGTCATCACCGAGGGCCCCCTGGCCGGTTCGACCGTGCCCCTGAGCCCCTCGTCGATCATCATCGGCCGCTCACCCTCCTGCACCCTGGTCCTCGACGACTCCTACGCCTCATCTCGCCACGCCCGTGTCTTCCCCAAGGACGGCGCCTGGTGGCTGGAGGACCTCGGATCCACCAACGGAACCATGATGGACGGCCGCCCCGTGCACGGCGCCGTGGAGCTCCCCATGAACATTCCTGTCAGAATCGGCCAAACGACGCTGGAGCTGCGCTCATGACCATCTCCCTGCGCTTCGCCGCACGCTCCGACGTCGGCCTGGTCCGCCAGTCCAACCAGGACTCGGGCTACGCCGGCCCCCACCTGTGCCTCCTGTGCGACGGGATGGGCGGACCCGCGGGCGGAGACATCGCCTCGGCGGTCGCCGTCGAGCACCTCATGCCCCTGGACGCCGACTCCCACCAGGCCGGCGAGCTGCTGGGCCTCATGCGCGACGCCGTCCAGGCCGCCCACACCGAGCTCGTCACCCTGTCCTCGCAGGACCCCGACCTCGCCGGCCTGGGCACCACCTGCATCGGCGTCATGCGCAGCGGCAACAAGCTCGCCATGGTCCACGTGGGCGACTCGCGCGCCTACATGCTGCGCGACGGCACCCTCACCCAGGTCACCACCGACCACACCTTCGTGGAGTACCTCGTGGAGACCGGGCGCCTCACCCGGGACCAGGCCCGCCAGCACCCGCAGCGCTCCGTCCTCCTGCGCGTCCTGGGGGACACCGAGGGCGAGGTCCAGCTCGACGAGTCGATCCGCGAGGCCGTTCCCGGCGACCGCTGGCTGCTGTGCTCCGACGGCCTGAGCGGCCCGGTGACCGCCGAGACCATCGGTGAGGTCCTGGCCGGCGTCGCCGACCCCGGTCAGGCCGCCGACCAGCTCATCGACCTGGCGCTGCGCGCCGGCGGACCGGACAACGTCACCGCCGTCGTCTTCGACGTCGTCAAGGACGACCCCGAGCCCCAGACGGTCCCGCAGGTGGTGGGCAGCGCCGCCACCGAGCGCCTGGCCCAGGAGCGTGCCGCCGCCGCCCACCGCGCGGGCGACGGGCAGACCGAGGCCAAGGAGACCGAGGCCGCCAGCCCCGCCGCCAAGGCCGCGGCCCTCATGGCCACCCTGGAGGAGAAGCCCGGCTCCACCTCCACCAAGGAGTCCTCCGAGGTCAACGAGGCCATCGCCGCCGAGGCCGCCACCCAGGAGAAGGCCCGACGCCGCCACCGCCGTCGGGTCCTCGTGGGCAGCCTCGTCCTGCTGGCCACGCTCGTCGGTGCCAGCGCCCTGTTCTACCGCTGGACCCAGACCCGCTACTACGTCTCCACCTACAAGGGCGAGGTCGCCATCTACCAGGGGATCCCCCAGTCCGTCGGCCCCCTCAAGCTGAGCCACTCGGTCAAGACCTACGCGGACCTTCCCGTGGAGGCCCTCGATCACAACATCCGCGAGCGCCTGGAGGCCACCGTCACCCAGTCGTCGATGAGCGCCGCGGAGACCTACGTGGACAAGACGGTCCGCTCCTACCGCAAGCAGGCCGCCGCCCCGCAGGGCACCTCGAGCCCCACGGCCAAGCCCTCATCCTCGCCCACCTCCACCCCGTCGCCGGCCTCCGCCACGCCGACCCAGCCCGCTAAGCCCGGGCAGGAGGGGTGAGATGACTGCTGCTCCCGGCCCCCTGGGCGCCCCCGCGGGCGTCGCGACCATCCAGCCCGCCGGCGTCGCGAGGTACTCGGGACGGTGGGCGGAGGCGGCGCTGCTCGGCGTCGCCCTGGTCCTGGGTCTGGGCGGCTTCGTGCTCACCGCTCTCAACCGCACCGGCTCGTCCCCGGCGCAGACCGTGGTCGTGGCGATCGCCTTCCTCGTCCTGACCGTCCTCATGCACCTGTGTGTGCGCTACGCCGCCCCGTGGGCCGATCCGGTTCTCCTGCCGACGGCGGTGGCGCTCAACGGGATCGGTCTGGCCATGATCCGGCGCCTGGATCTGGCCTACGAGGTCAACGAGCAGTGGCAGTTCTACGTGGGCTCCAAGCAGCTGATCTGGACGCTGCTGGGCGTCATCCTGTTCGCCGCCGTGCTCCTCCTGCTGCGCGACTACCGGCGTCTGAGGCGCTGGGACCGCTGGGCCATGTGGTCCGGCCTGGTCTTCCTCGTCCTGCCCTTCATCCCCGGTATCGGCCAGAACATCAACGGCGCCCAGATCTGGATCCGGATCGGTCCGATGAGCTTCCAGCCGGCCGAGCTGTCCAAGGTGCTGCTGGCGGTCTTCTTCGCCTCCTACCTCGTGGCCAACCGGGACAACCTGGCCCTGGCGGGCCGCAAGATCCTGTGGATGAGCCTGCCGCGCGCCCGGCACCTGGGCCCCCTGTTCATCGTGTGGGGCGTGAGTATCTGCGTCCTGGTCCTTCAGAAGGACCTGGGCTCCTCGGTGCTGCTGTTCGGTCTGTTCGTCGTCGTCCTGTACGTGGCCACCGACCGGCCCTCCTGGCTGATCATCGGCGGCGCGCTGTTCCTCCCGGCGGCCTGGTTCGCGGCGACGCACCTCCACCACGTCCAGCAGCGCATCAACGGTTGGCTTCACGCCACCGACGACGCCGTGTACAACGCCGCCGGCGGCTCCTGGCAGCTGCTGACGGGCATGTTCGGGATGTCCACCGGCGGGCTCATGGGCGCCGGCTGGGGCAAGGGCTCGCCGACCCTGGTCACCTTCGCCAACTCCGACTTCATCTTCGCCTCACTGGGTGAGGAGCTGGGCCTGACCGGCACGCTGGTCATCCTCGTGCTCTACCTCGTCCTCATCCAGCGGGGACTGCGCACCGCCGTCTCGCTGCGCGACGGCTTCGGCAAGCTCCTGGCCGTGGGCCTGTCCTTCGCCATCGCCCTGCAGATCTTCGTGGTCATCGGGGGTGTCACCCGGCTCATCCCGCTGACGGGACTGACCCTGCCCTTCCTGGCCTACGGCGGTTCCTCACTCATCGCCAACTGGGTCATCCTGGCCCTCCTGCTGCGCCTGTCCGACGCCGCCCGGCGGCCGGCCACTCACGCGCCGAGGATCATCGACACGGCCGAGCTGCCGCTCTCCCTGCGCCGCCGGGTCCAGGACGCCGGAGCCGAGGAGTCGATGGCCCAGGCCGACGACGCGCCCACCGGAGGCGCACAGGCCGACGCCGGGGGCTACACGTCCCCGCCGTCCGCACCCGGCTTCGGAGGCCTGGCAGATGACGCCCGCCCCACCGTCGCCGTCAGTCCGGAGGCGCCGCCTCCGCCGCGCACCGCGCCGGACGGGCAGACCCTGCGCTCATCGCGCGCCCCGGGCTTCACTGAGGACTCTGACAGGAGGCAGCTGCCATGAACCGACAGATCCGTCAGGTCGCCTTCCTGGTGCTGGTCATGTTCGCCACGCTGGCCCTGTCCGTCACCAGCGTCCAGGGCCTGGCCCGTCCCTCCGTGTGGGAGTCGTGGTCGGCCAACGGGGCCCTCAACTCCGACCCGCGCAACCGTCGCACCGTCAGCCGCAACTTCGACACCGAGCGGGGCCCGATCCTCCTGGCCGGCGGCACCACGATCGCCAGCACCCAGAAGTCCGACGACGGTCAGGGCTCCGAGGACTACCAGCGCGTCTACGCCAACGGGCCGCTCTACGCCCCGGTGACCGGGTACTTCTCGCCCGCCTTCGCCTCCATGACCGGCATGGAGAAGGAGGGCAACTCCGTGCTCAACGGGGACGACCCCTCCCTGTTCTCCTCCCGGATCAAGACCCTCATCACCGGTGACTCCCAGCGGGGCGGGGCCGTTGAGCTGACCATCAAGCCCGAGATCCAGCAGGCCGCCTACGACGCCCTGGCCGGGCGCGAGGGCGCCGTCGTCGCCCTGGACCCCAAGACCGGGGCCATCCTCGCCCTGGTCTCCACGCCCTCCTACGACCCCTCGGCCTTCGCCACCCGCAACGGGAACGCCGCCAATGAGGCCAACGCGACCCTCAGCCAGGACTCCTCCCGCCCCCTGGACAACCGGGCCATCGCCGGCAACCGCTACCCGCCGGGGTCGACCTTCAAGATCATCACCACGGCGGCGGCGCTGCGCACCGGCAAGATCACCCCGGATCAGGAGGTCGACGCCCCCGACACCATCACCCTGCCGGGCACCAGCCACTCCCTGGAGAACTACGGCGGGGAGTCCTGCGGCGGCGGTCGGACCAGCTTCTCCCACGCCTTCGCCGAGTCCTGCAACACCCCCTTCGCCCAGCTGGCCATGAACGTCGGCGAGAAGGAGCTCTCCAAGGAGGCGAAGAACTGGGGCTTCGACTCCGACCTGTCCATCCCGCTGAAGGTCACGCCGTCGACCTACCCGGACAACGACTCCCAGGCGCAGACCGCGATGGCCGGCATCGGTCAGGCCTCGGTGCAGGCGACCCCGCTCATGATGGCGATGGTGGCCGCCACTGTGGCCAACAAGGGCGAGCAGATGACCCCCTACCTGGTCTCGCGAATCCTGGACCCCGACCTCAACGAGGTCAGCGCCACCTCCACGAAGGTGGCCCGCACCCCGATCGACTCGGCCACCGCCACCTCCCTGTCCTCCCTCATGCAGGAGGCCGTGGCCACCGGCACGGGCACCAGCGCCAAGGTCACCGGGGTCCAGGTGGCCGGCAAGACCGGCACCGCCGAGACCGGCACGGACAGCGGCCCCACCACCTGGTTCGTGGGCTTCGCCGGCACCGACATCAACAAGCCTGAGATCGCCCTGGCCGTCGTGCTCGACGGCAATGCCGAGACCGAGGACGGCGCCACCGGTGGCACGGTGGCCGGCCCCGTCGCCGCCAAGGTCATCGATGCGGCGGTGAACCAGTGAAACCTGTTGCCGGGCTCCAGCTCCAGGGCCGCTACGAGCTGGTCGAGCAGATCGCTCTGGGCGGTATGGGCCAGGTGTGGCGCGCCACCGACCTGCGTTCGGGCCGGGCGGTGGCCGCCAAGATCCTGCGCCCCGAGCTGACCGGTGACGAGATCTTCCTGTCCCGCCTGCGCGCGGAGGCTAAGAACTCGAAGGGGCTGCGCCACCCGAACCTCGCCGTCGTCCTGGACTCCGGGGAGAAGGACGGCACCGGCTGGCTCATCATGGAGCTCGTTCAGGGGCGCGCCCTGTCCGACATCATCGCCGAGAAGGGGACTCTGTCACCCGCCGAGATCCTGCCGGTCCTGGCGCAGGTCGCCCGCGCCCTCCAGGTCGTCCACGACTCCGGCGTCGTCCACCGGGACGTCAAGCCCTCCAACATCCTCATCAACCGCGAGGGCCTGGCCAAGCTCACCGACTTCGGCATCTCCACCGGCATCAACCAGCGCCCGCTGACGGCCTCCGGCATGGTGATGGGCACCGCCCAGTACCTCGCCCCCGAGCAGGCCATGGGCAACATGGCCACCCCGGCCGGCGACCTCTACGGGCTGGGCATCATCGCCTACGAGGCCCTGGTGGGGCGGCGCCCCTTCAGCGGAGCCACCCAGGTCGATATCGCCTTCGCGCACGTCAACGAGGAGGTGCCCGCCCTCCCCGACACCGTCCCGCCTCAGGTCCAGGCCATCATCCTCAAGCTGCTCGCCAAGAAGCCCGCCGACCGGCCGCACTCCGCCCGCGAGGTGGCCCGCGCCCTGGACCGGGCGGTGGTGAACCTGCCCACGGATGCGTGGGACCCCCGTGAGGCGCTCAGCTGGGAGTCCACCGGCCGCCGTGGCCCGCAGACCCGCGAGCTGCCCCAGCCCGCCACCGTACGTAGCGGCCGTCACGCGGCCCAGGAGCCGACGACGTCGCGCACCGCCCGGCACGCCTCGGGACGCTCCTTCCTCGGCCTCAACCTGCTGACGCTGAGGGTCCTCATTCTGGCGCTCTCTCTCATCACCCTGCACAGCACAGGTACGCTTGCCCATGCGCATCAGGTCATGCCAGCCTTGATGCTGAGCATCCCTGTCAAGGAGGTACTGTGACCAGTCAGTTCCCCCAGGTCCTCGCGGGCCGTTACGAGATCCGCGACCTCATCGGACGTGGTGGTATGGCAGAGGTGCACCTCGGCTACGACACTCGCCTGTCGCGGGTCGTGGCCATCAAGCTGCTGCGCTCGGACATCGCCGGCGACCCCACCTTCCAGGCCCGCTTCCGCCGGGAGGCCCAGTCCGCGGCGGCGCTCAACCACCCCGCCGTCGTCGCCGTCTACGACTCCGGGGAGGAGGAGCTCCTCCAGCCCGGCGGCGCCAGCCGTACCGTCCCCTACATCGTCATGGAGTACATCGAGGGGCACACGGTGCGTGAGCTCCTCAGCGAGGGCGAGGCCGTCCCGATCGCGGAGGCGGCGGAGATCGTCTCCGGTGTCCTGGACGCCCTGGAGTACTCCCACCGGGTGGGGATCGTCCACCGTGACATCAAGCCCGGAAACATCATGCTGACCTCCACCGGTGCGGTGAAGGTCATGGACTTCGGCATCGCGCGGGCCATTGAGGACTCCGCCTCCACGGTGACCCAGACCCACACGGTGGTGGGCACCGCCCAGTACCTCTCCCCGGAGCAGGCCCGCGGCGAGTCCGTGGACGCCCGCTCGGACCTGTACTCCACCGGGTGCCTCCTCTACGAGCTGCTCACCGGCCAGCCGCCCTTCCAAGGCGACTCCGCCGTGGCCATCGCCTACCAGCACGTGCGAGAGATCCCCAAGCGCCCCTCGTCGCTGGCGGCCGATGTGCCCGAGTCCCTGGACCGGGTGATCCTCAAGTCGCTGGCCAAGAGCCGCGAGGACCGTTATCAGGACGCCGCCCACATGCGCGCCGACCTGCAGGCAGCCGTCCGAGGCCTGTCCGTGGCCGCGCCGGCCGCCGACTCCTGGTCCCCGGCCACCTCGGTGATGGCCTCACCGGCCACCGAGCCGGTTCAGCCCACCTCCACCTTAGCCCAGGTGGCCTCCGAGCCCTCTCCGGCCTCCGCGGTCAAGGAGAGCGAGGAGCCGGAGAAGACGTCCAAGAGCCACGCCTGGATCTGGGTCCTCGTGTTCCTGCTGTTCGTGGCGCTGGCCGTCGTCGCCGGACGGTGGGCCTCCGGGGCCTTCGACAACACCCCCACCCCGACGTCGAGCCCGACCATCAGCAAGGTGGAGGTCCCCGATATCAAGGGTCAGGATGAGGAATCGGCCAGGAAGACCATTGAGGGCGCCGGCCTGAAGTTCGCCAAGGACGAGGTTGCCAACGATGAGGTCGGTGCGGGCCTGGCCGTCTCCTCCGACCCGGACAAGGGCACGAAGGTCGAGCCGAGCTCCACCGTCACCGTCCACTTCTCCACCGGATCGGCCATGGTCAAGGTTCCCGACCTGACCGGCAAGACCCAGGAGGACGCCCGCAAGGCCCTCAAGGACGCCGGGCTCGAGGGCGGAAACACCTCCCAGGAGGACTCCGCCACGGTCGCGAAGGACCGGGTCATCTACACCAACCCGCCGGCGGGCAACTCCGTTGCGCGCGGCACCACGGTGGACCTGGTGCTCTCCACCGGCAACACCTCCGTCCCCGACGTCTCCGGCCAGGACGAGGCCACGGCGAAGAAGTCCATTGAGGACGCCGGCCTGCAGTTCAAGAAGGGCGATAACGTCGCCTCCAGCGAGGTCGAGCGCGGCAAGGCCGTCTCCTCCGACCCGGCCGCGGGCTCCAGCGTCTCCTCGGGAGACACGATCACCGTGCACTTCTCCAGTGGCGCCGCCACGCCGACGCCGAACCCGACTGCCTCAGGAGATCCCAACGCCACCGTCATGCCGGAAGTGAACGGGAAGGACTCCAAGGCCGTGAAGTCCGATCTTGAAGATCGAGGTTTCAAGGTCAAGATCGAGAAGCAAAAGTCCGACGATCCACAAGTCCAACCTGGAACGGTGATCAGTTCCAACCCGCAACAGGGTCAGCCGATCAGTCCCGACAAGGAGATCATTCTGTACGTCGCCAAGTAGTGTTGCCGCGGCGCCAAACACCTTGGTCCCCACAACGTGGTGGCTGGTGCCTCAGGATTTCCTGGCCTGGGACACCGGCCACGTCCTTTCGCTGGGGTCGTGTTGTGACGATCAACGTCAGCCCCGGAGGTGTGGCCGGCCCTGCGCGTCGAGGATGCACCTCGCTGTCCTCCTGCCACTCCGTGCGTGCGAACAACTGACCCCGCGCTTCGTCGAGAACGTACCCGAGGCTGCGAGTACGGCCTCCGCGGGTGCAGGCCACGCGCCTTCAGGTGCGTCCCCGCGCGCACCTGAGCGCCTGAGTCCGGCAGGCTCGCGCCACCGGCCCTCACCGATCAGGGGTGGGCCGCCCCTATCCCAGCAGCCCGGCACGTTCGGCGAGGACCGCCAAGTGCACCCGGTTACGGGCACCGACCCGCTCCTGCGCACTGCGCAGGTGGGCCTTAACGGTTGAGACCGAGATGTACAGCCGGTTCGCGATCTCCTCAGTGGTCAGCCCCTCGGCGGCCACGGCGATGACCTCGAGCTCGCGCCGGCTGAGCCCTGCCGCTGCCTGCCGAGCCTGGGCCACGGCGTGCTGACGCTCCTGAGAACGAGCGTCGTAGGCCGCCATCGTCGGTGCCGTCGGCTGGGAACGCACGTATCGCAGCAGCTCAGCAAGTGCCCCCGGCGAGAGCGCCGACTCGCCCGCCATGACCCGACGCAACCCGGCATGGAGCTCCTCGGAGGCGGAGTACTTGAGCAGGTAGCCCACAGCACCGGCCTCAATGACGCGCACGACGGCGTCGTCGACATCCCAGGTCGTCAGCGCCACGACGTGGGGGTGGCGCGGTGCGGCACAGATCTGGCGTGTGGCCTCGATCCCGTCCATGACGGGCATACCCAGGTCCATGAGCACGATATCGGCCTCAGTACGGCCCACAACGTCGATCGCCTCACGGCCGTCACCGGCCTCGGCGACCACGACGTAGTCCTCGCGCGGCCGCAGGAGCGGCTTGATGGCGGCGCGAGTCAGTGGGTCGTCGTCGACGAGGATGACACGGACCGGGCAGGCCGGTGCGGGGGACGCGGACCAGGAGGCCGAGGCGGCAGGGGCGGCGGAGGGATCGGGCACGGAACCCAGCCTAGGTGCGTGCGCCCACACAATCACCATCCCAACGGCCCAGGCCCCAAGTGGCGCAGGCCGGTGAACTGCGCGCCGACCGGTATCTCCCAGCCGGGCTGTTCAGATACTGGTTGGCGGCCACTCAGCGGTCGGTACGGAGTGACTCCGCCGAGCGCCAGGGCAGGTGCGCGCTCACAACGAACCTGCCCTGGCCGTCGGGGCCGGCGTGGAACGTGCCGCCGCAGATCGCCGCCCGTTGGGCCATGCCGCGCAGTCCCGAACCACTCTGGGGGTCACCGACCGTGACTCCGGGTCCTGACGCTGCGCCTCGGTCAGCGCCCGCGGCCTGAGGCCCCTCACCGGCCTCTGCGTCGTGAGTCTTCGACTCGGTCCGAGAGATCCGGTTGGAGCAGGTGATGTCGATACCGGTGTCCGGCCCACCCTCGACACGCAGCTGAACACTCGTACCGGGCGAGTGCTTGCGGGCGTTGGTCAAGGACTCCTGGACGATCCGGTAGACGGCTCGCGAGAGCACCTCATCGGCCTGCGCAGCACGGTCCAGGTAGATCGAGGAGCTGAGCGGCTGGCGGGCGGCAAGGACCCCGTCGACCACCTCTCTGAGGTCCTCCAGGCGCGGGGCGGGCTCGACCGCCCCCACCGGCTCGCGCAGCACGGCGAGCAGGGAACGCAGGTCCCGCATGGCGCCCTGGGCCTCCTGCCGCACACGCTGGGCGGCGGCCCGCGGATCATCCTCACCGAGGGCGTCGGCTGAGTCCGTGGCGTCCGAGCCCTCTGGGGCATTCGTGTTCTCCGACGTCTCCAGGACGCCTTGCTCCAGGGCGGCGGCGTGGAGGGCGAGCAGCGACAGGCGGTGGCCGAGTCCGTCATGCACCTCGCGAGCCACCCGCTCACGCTCGGCCTGCAGGCTGACGGTGTCCGCCAACCGGGTGGAGGTCCGGGTCTGCTCCTGGGCGGTGCGCTCGGCCTGGGCTGAGGCGTCGGCCGCCTCCCGGGCGCGGCGTCGTGCCTTCTTCTCCCCGTCACGCGCACGCAGCCACAGTCCGACGGCGACCGGCAGGGACATGCCCACCACCGCGAGGAACAGCACCTGCGGCACCGACACATGGGTCGCGGCATGGGGGTCAAGGGGAGGAGAGGAGTTGAAGGCACCGATCATCGAGTTCCCGGTGGCCCCGTAGCTCGCGTCCCGGAAGAGCGCCACCAGGGTGCCGACGGCGAGCAGCGCGCCCGTGGCCCACGGGACAGGGTCGCGCAGGGACCGGGCCCGGCGCACCACGGTGGTGAAGGCGATGAGTCCCACCGTGGTGTCCAGGTAGACCCCGATGCCCGCGAGCGCCGAGGCGACCGTGATGGGCACCTGCCAGCGCCCGCGTAGGAAGACCGCCACGAGAAGCCCCAGCCCCGTGAGGAATCCAGCGGCTTCGAGCACTGGGTGGTGGCTCTCCTTGAGAACCTGCTCATGACCGAAACGTGTTCCCAGCGCGATGAGGAACCCCATGGCGCACAAAGCGAACAGGCCCAGGGATCGCAGGATCGTCAGGGTGACCTGTAAAGCATGGCGTTGCGACGGGGACAGGGACTGCGTGAACGACGGAGCCGGTCTTACAGGCGCGTACGGCGCAGGACTGGCGGGAGCCACAGTCATCGGGGGGCGGAAGCCCGGGCCCGGCGCCGCAGGAGTACCGGGAGCAGCGGGATATACGGGATGCGGGGCGTACCCCGCGTACCCCTGGTACCCCGGATATCCCGGATAGGCGGGGTAGGGGTAGGACAGTGGGCTCGGCGGGTATGGCAGGGGCCTCACCCCGAAGGGGAGCGCAGTGGGCTCAGTCCGACCGCCCCCAGGGCCACCGCTCCAGCCCGGCACGGGTGGGGTACCGGGTGCAGGAGTGGGCGGATAGGTGGGGACTGACATGTGCTCACTGTAGAACCGGGCACTGACACGCATGATCGCCCGATAGGACACGATTCGGGCGCTATGGCGCGGGAGGCATCGTCCTTTTGGACAGTCGCGATGAGTGCCCTTTCGGACGGCCGTCTCGGACTCATCGGTCGATGTGCGCGCCGCACGGCCGGGGCCATCGTTGTTCCCGTCAGCTGATCCCGTCAGCCCCGGTGACGACTCACACCGTGATGGGCACTGCCGCATCCCGCTCAGTGCCTCACCTCCCGCATCTCGAAGGACCCATCATGACCAGCCCCGTCAACCCAGTCCCGTCCTCGCCCGCAGGTGTCCCCACCGCGGGCTTCCCCACCCCGGCCCCAGGCATGGGCTTCCCCGCCCCCGAGCCGAAGCGCTCCTGGTTCGCCCGGCACAAGATCCTCACCGGTATCGGCGCCTTCGTCGCCGTCGGCATGATCGCCTCCGCGCTCAACGGTGGTGCGGACTCGGGCGACTCGAGCACTGCCACCACTCCGCCCTCCGCCCAGTCGATGGCCAGCGCGCCCGCTCAACAGACCGCCGGCCAGGACTCCGCAGCCGTACCCAGCCCCCAGCAGCAGGAGCCGGCAAAGGACGGCGATAAGTCGGACTCCGCACTGAGCTTCCCCGGGAAGCAGAGCGGCGACGTCGTCGGAAACGCCGGTGACACGATCGACGACGGCGGTATCAAGGTCAGCGCCACACCTGTGGTCGCGGGTGACGCCACCCTGGGCCCCACCGCCTGCTCGACCATCACGATCACCAACGGCTCCAAGAACACCCTGGACGTCAACGCCCTGGACTTCACGTTGCAGAACCCGGCCGGGGCGATCAGCAACAGCGGCTTCCTGGGGTCAAGCAACCACCTGTCCTCCTCCACGCTCATCGCGGGCGGCTCGGTCAGTGGCGACGTCTGCTTCGATACCGACGTGTCGGCCGGAGGACAGTACGTGCTCCTCTACAAGCCCACGCTCTCTCTGTTCGGGCACCGCCGGGCCTGGATCAACAACCTCTGACATCCCGCGGGGCCCGCAGGTGCATCTGTCGCGTGCGGGCCCCACTGGCCGCAGTACGGACAAGGCTCGACACACATTCTGTTGACACTTATGGTGGTGAACTGTCATCAGATTGTCTGGGGGTGTCAGAAATGGATCATGCAGCCGCCACTGCCTCATGGCCGCGCGTGACCTGGGAGACCCTGCCCTGGCGCCCCCGGGACGGCGCCGCCCTCAGCGCTCGGCAACGCTCTCGTCTGCCACACACCTACGACTCGGCCGTCGTACCGAACATCGCCGACGCCGCCATCGAGCTCCCTACCGAGGTCATGGCACGTGAAGCAGCTGCAGTGTCCGCCATCACGCGCTTCGATACGACGGCGGCCTGCGCCCTGCTTCCCTTCACACCCCTGCTTCTGCGCAGCGAGTCGAGCGCGTCCTCGCGCATTGAGCGCCTGACGTCGTCGGCACGCCGCATCGTGGAGGAGGAGACCTTCGGTAGTGACCGCAGCAGCGGAAACGCCGCCCTCATCGTGGCCAACGCCCGAGCGATGGAGGCGGCTACCGGAGCACCCTGGCCCCTGGGCCTCAGCTCCCTGCTGTCAATGCATCGGGCCCTACTGGGGGACTCCGCCCCGACGATCGCGGGTCGGCTCCGGCAGGAGCCGGTATGGATCGGTGGCTCGGACCTGTCCCCGGCAGGCGCCGTGTTCGTCCCTCCTCACCATGAACGAGTGCCGACCTCATTGGAGGATCTGCTCTCCTTCTTGCGGCGCTCGGACCTGCCGCCCTTGACCAAGGCGGCGCTGGCGCACGCCCAGCTGGAGACGATCCATCCTTTCGCAGACGGCAACGGCCGCACCGGGCGGGCGCTGATTCACGTCGTCCTGTCGGGGGAAGGACTGTCCCTCAACGCGCCGCTGCCGCTGTCGGCGATCCTCCTGACCAATGTGGGGGCCTACTTCCGAGCCCTGGACAAGTACCGAGCAGGGGCGCCGCTGGCGGTGGTGGAGCTGTTCATCGATGCGGCACAGCGCGCCGCGGAGCTCGGGGCCTGGGCGAGCCGGGAGCTCGACGGCGTGCACAGGCAGATGCAGGATCGCGTGGCCTCCCGTGCCGGGACCCCCGACCGTGACCTCATACGTCATCTGGTCTCCCAGCCGGTGACGGATGTTCGCGGGGCGGCCGCCGCTGTGGGAGTGTCGGAGCAGGCGGCGCGGCGCGCGCTGGAGCGCCTGGAGACCGCAGGCATCCTTCGGGGCTACCAGGTCTCCCGGGGCCGCCGAGCCTGGAGGGCTCAGGACGTCCTGGACCTCATGGACGAGGTGGCCGAGGGACTCGGGCGCAGGCAGGCGCCCACGGACATGTGACAGGACGTCGTTACGCCGCGCCCCGCGCGTCGTCGAGGACGCACCTCAGACTGCGAGTACGGCCCCCGCGGCCGCAGACCGCGCGCCTTCAGGTGCGTCCTCGAGCCCCGAGGCGCCGGCTCAGATGCAGCGCGCGGACAGCACGCCGTCGATCGCGCGCAGCTCCTCAAGGACCTTGAGCTCGATCTCGCCCTCGACGTCGACCAGCGTCACCGCCAGCTCACCCCGGGACTTGTTGAGCAGGTTGGCGATGTTCTGCCCATGCTGGGCCACGATCGTGGAGACCTGACCGACCATGTTGGGCACGTTGCGGTTGACGATGACGAGCCGGTGCGTGCCCTCCTGGCGCGCCATGACGGCCTCGGGGAAGTTCACCGAGTTGTGGACCTGCCCGTCCTCGAGGAAGCCGCGCAGGGAGTCCACCGCCATCATGGCGCAGTTGCGCTCGGCCTCCTTGGTGGAGGCGCCCAGGTGCGGCAGGGAGATGCACTTGGGGTGCTTGTGGACCTGCGTGGAGGGGAAGTCGCACACGTAGCCGCCCAGTGTGCCCTCGTCGAGGGCGGCCACGACGGCGTCGGTGTCGACGATCTCGGCCCGCGCGAAGTTGAGCAGCACCGCGGTCTCCTTCATGAGGGCCAGGCGCTGGGTGCTCACCAGCCCGCGGGTGGCGGGGATGAGGGGCACGTGGACGGTGAGGATGTCGGCGCGGCGGAAGACCTCCTCCATGGAGCCGGCCCGCTCGACCTCGGCGCTCAGGTGCCAGGCGTGCTCCACGGAGATGCCCGGGTCGAAGCCGACGACGTTGAGCCCCAGCCCCAGGGCCGCGTTGGCCACCTGCACGCCGATGGCCCCCAGCCCGATGATGCCGAGTGTGCGGCCGGGCAGCTCGAATCCGACGAACTGCTTCTTGCCGGCCTCGACGGCCTTGGCGATCTCGGCGTCGTCGCCCTCAAGGGTGTGGGCGAAGCGGGCCGCCGGGATGAGGTTGCGCGAGGCGATGAACAGGCCCGCCAGGACCAGCTCTTTGACGGCGTTGGCGTTGGCGCCGGGGGTGTTGAACACGGGCACGCCGCGCTCGGTGAGCGCCTCGACCGGGATGTTGTTCGTGCCGGCGCCGGCCCGGGCCACGGCCAGGACCGAGTCCTCGATGGGGGTGTCGTGGAGCTTGGCCGAGCGCACCAGGAGGGCGTCGGGCTCCTCCACGGAGCCGCCGACCTCGTAGAGCTCGTCGGGCAGGCGGGACAGGCCGGCCCCGGAGATGGCGTTGAGGGTGCGGATGCGGAACTTGTGGTCGACGCTGCTGGTGGTCACGGGAGTACTTTCTGCAGAGCGGTCCGGGTGGGAAAGGTGATGACGGGCGGTCTGGCCCGCAGGCCGGTGGCCGGACCCGCAGGCCGGCCGGGATGGCAAGCCGGTGGGGCGCTCAGGCCCGGGCGGCGAAGTCGGTCATGTAGTCGATGAGGGCTCGTACGCCCTCGATCGGCATGGCGTTGTAGATGGAGGCGCGCATGCCGCCCACGGAGCGGTGCCCCTTGAGGTTGGTGAGCCCGGCGGCCTGGGCGCCGGCCAGGAAGTCGGCGTCGCGGGCGGGGTCGGCCAGGGTGAAGGGCACGTTCATCCAGGACCGCGAGCGCTCCTGAACCGGGTTGGCGTAGAAGTCGGAGGAGTCGATGAAGCCGTAGAGGAGCTCGGCCTTGGCGCGGTTGCGCTCGGCCATCGCCTCCAGGCCGCCGCCGTCCTCGATCCAGTGGCCGATGAGCCCCAGCAGGTAGATGGCGAAGGTGGGGGGCGTGTTGAGCATGGAGTCGGCGTCGGCCATCTTCTGGTAGTCCAGGACGGTGGGGGTCACCGGGCGGGCCCGCCCCAGCAGGTCCTCGCGCAGGATGACGACGGCCAGGCCCGAGGGCCCCATGTTCTTCTGGGCGCCGGCGTAGATGAGGCCGTAGCGGGAGACGTCGATGGGCCGCGAGAGGATCGTGGAGGAGAAGTCGGCCACGAGCGGGACGTCGCCGGCCTCGGGCACGTAGTCGAACTCGACGCCGCCGATGGTCTCGTTGGGCGTGTAGTGCAGGTAGCGGGCCGTCTCGGGCACCGTGAAGGAGCCGGGCTCGGGGGTGGTCGTGTAGGAGGAGGCGGCCTCGTCGGCCGGCACGACGACGTCGAGCTCGTAGGCGCCGGCCTGCTTGATGGCCTTGGCGGACCACTGGCCGGTGTTGAGGTAGGCGACCGTGTCACCGGGGGCGGTCAGGTTGAGGGGGATGCCGGCGAACTGGGCGCTGGCCCCGCCCTGGAGGAAGAGCACGCGGTAGCCCTCGGGGACGGACAGGAGGCGGCGCAGGGTGGCCTCGGCGTCGGCCGCGCAGGCCACGAAGTCGGCCCCGCGGTGGGAGACCTCCAGGACGGACATTCCCGATCCTCCCCAGCTGGTGAGCTCGGAGGCGGCCTGCTCGAGGACGGGCAGGGGGAGCTGGGCGGGACCGGCGGAGAAATTGAAGACGCGCACGGAGTCATCATGGCCGCTTATGCGCGCGGCGGCAATCTCGTCCCGCATGGCGACGACGCCTCTCATTCCACTCCGCCCCGGAAGGCCTCGACGATCCCCTCAACGTTCTCCCTGGCCGACGCCGCTCGCCGCCGTCGGACCGCAACCGGAACGAGGCGCAGCGCAGCACGAAATTCTCATGTCCCCCAAAAGTGCGGATGACACAGGCCATCCACCCCGTCAACTGGGCACGTTGTCAGCGATAGCACAGGTGGACCTCTCAACTGGCCGGTAGGGTTTACCCACACCCAAGTCCCTACCTGACAAGTTTTTATGATCGATTCACAGCACGACGAGACCACTTCTGCAGCAGCTTCCGGCTCCAAGTCGGGGGCCGCGCAGCATTCGCACGGCCCAGGTTCCGATCGCACGCCCTCCCTGGGACGCCAGATGCTCGACCGGCTCCGCAGGGGGCGCAGGCCGCGCTTGGGCGCCATTCTGGTGGCGCTCGTCGCCGTGATGTCCCTGGCCACCGGGTTCCGGGCCTGCAACTGCAGCCGGGCCTGGACGGAGGTCTCCGCGGCGGCCACGCCGGAGGCCAACCCGCTCAAGGGCATGATGCCCTTCGCGCCGGCGGACGCCTCGCAGTCGCCGGGGCTGCCGGACAACGCCCCGCCCCACACGATGGAGTGGCTGACGCTGCCGGTCAGTGACGTCGTCACCGGGCCGGGCTCGTACTCGTGGGACAGGCTCGATGCGCACCTCAACGCCATCGCCTCGCGCGGGCACCAGGCGGTGCTGCGCTTCTACGTCGACTACCCCGGGCGCCCCAGCGGCATACCGGCCTACCTGCTGACCTCCCACGCGGTGGCGACCCACGAGTACACGTTCCACGGCAACGCGCCGGGCCAGTCGCTGGCGCCGGACTACAACGATCCCGAGATGATGTCGATGCTCACCGGCTTCATCTCCGCCCTGGGCCGGCAGTACGACGGCGACCCGCGCCTGGCCTTCATCACTCACGGCCTGGTGGGCTTCTGGGGTGAGGGGCACACCTACCCGATGAACGGCGAGGTCTCCGGGGACAACCCCTCCGGCGAGAACTGGATGCCGTCGACGGCGAACCAGAACACCCTCATCGACACTTGGGACGGCTCCTTCCAGGTGACGCCGACGCTGGCGCGCTACCCGTCCGCGGAGACGGTCAAGCGCGGGGTCGGCTACCACGACGACTCCTTCGGCTACGCGACGATGGACACCGCCGACTGGCACTTCCTGCCGAAGCTGAAGCAGGCCAAGGCGGACCAGGCCTGGCAGCAGTACCCGATCGGCGGAGAGGTCTACCCGGGTATCCAGGAGTGCTCCGTGCGCAGCCCGGGCAACTGCATGGCCTCGGGCTCCAACGGAGCAACGGTGGACATCAGCGCCTCCATCAAGGCCACGCATGCGAGCTGGCTGGTGGACGACTGGGCCTTCACGACGACGCTCAACAGCGCCGAGCGCGAGCGGGCCGTGCAGGCCTCCGCCGAGACCGGCTACGACCTGGCGGTGGCGCGCTGGCGGATGCGCAACGGCAAGGTCGAGGTGCAGATCGCCAACAACGGGGTGGCCCCCTTCTACTACAACTGGAACGTGGAGGCGGTGGCCATCAACGCCTCCAACGGCATGGAGGTCGGGCGCACCACGCTCAGCGGCGACCTGCGCAAGATCCAGGTCGGCAAGACCCAGACCTTCTCCGGGCAGCTCCCGGCGGACCCGGCCGGGGAGAACACGATCCTGGTGCGCGTGGTCAATCCGCTGGAGTCGGGTCAGCCGCTGCGTTTCTCCAGCGCCGGTCAGGACCAGACGCTGCCCGGCTACCTCACCCTGGGCCGCACCCCCACCAAGTAGGGCGCTGGGCCACCGGCGGGATCCCGACGGGGACCCATCCGGAGCCGGTCCACCCGGTCCCGGCCTAGGTGGCCGCCTTATGGACCGTCATCCTCCCGTCATTCTCCGTTCATCCTCTGTACCGTGACCCCATGAACGAGGATCGAATTCTGGGCAGCCTCCTGGGGCTGGCAGTGGGCGACGCCCTGGGCACCACCGTCGAGTTCCAGGCCCGCGACTCCTTCCCACCCGTCACCGACATGGTGGGCGGTGGGGTGTTCGGTCTGGCACCTGGGCAGTGGACCGACGACACGTCCATGGCGCTGTGCATCGCAGCGAGCCTGGTCGAGACCGGGGCCTACGATCCCCGCGACCAGCTGGCCCGGTTCGTCCGCTGGTACCGCGACGGGTACCTCAGCAGCACGGGCCGGTGTTTCGACATCGGCAACCAGACCCTCACCGCCCTGGGGGAGTTCGAGGCCACCGGCGAGCCCTACCGCACGGCGGCCGGTGGGATGAGCGCGGGCAACGGGTCGCTGATGCGCCTGGCACCGGTCGCGATGGCCTTCTGCGACGACCTCGAGACTGCGGGGCGGCTCTGCGCCGACAGCTCGCGCACCACCCATTCCGCCGTCGAGTGCGTCGAGGCGTGCGGGGCCCACGGCAGGCTGATCGCGGCCGCCATCGAGGGAGCGTCGCACACGGAGCTGCATGTGCTGGCCGCCGACCTGGCCGGGCAGGTGACCAGCCCCGAGCTGGCGGCGATCCTGAGTGGCTCCTACCGGGTCAAGGAGCGCGAGGACATCTCGTCGTCGGGCTACGTCCTGCACAGCCTGGAGGCGGCGCTGTGGGCGTTGGCCAGGACCGACACCTTCCTCGACGGGGTGCTGCTGGCCGTGAACCTGGGCGACGACGCCGACACCGTCGGGGCCATCTACGGGCAGCTGGCGGGGGCGCTGTACGGGCGCAGCGGCATCCCGGAGAACTGGCGGACCCGCCTCCACGACGCCAGGATGATCGAGGACCTGGCGGCGGGGATCGCTGGGCGGATCGGAACCTTCAAGGTCGTGGCCGGCTGAGGAGCGGGTCGTTGACAGCGGCCTGGCGGGGCGTCAGTGTCCATGACGCTGACATTGACGCCGCACCGACGTCGCGAGCCGAGACAGAGCCTTGGAATCCCAACGATCCCCGCTGGGCGCTTCGACGACGGGACCGCTGATGTCAGCACCGTGGACACTGAGCTGCTGACGTACTCGACTCCGCAAGGTCTGGCGAGGTCTTGCAAGGTCTTAACGGTGAGGCCGGGCGCCCTCGCCCCAGGGACCGGCCTCTCCTTCCCCTGCCTGACCTCTGACCAGCCGTTTCTGGTTCCGGCCTGGTTCCCCCGCAGCCTCCCGGCGGTGGCTCGACGTCGGCGCTAGGGCCTGTTATGTAAG
>NZ_MSGO01000033.1 GCF_001929375.1 Actinomyces oris
CTACTGACGCGACCTCTTAGTCCTTCTTGGCCGAACCGACCTGCTCGATGACGGCATCGGCCACCTCGCGCATGGTCAGACGCCGGTTCATGGAGGTCTTCTGCAGCCAGCGGAAGGCCTCCGGCTCGCTCAGCCCCATGCGCTCCATGAGCAGCCCCTTGGCCCGGTCAACGCGCTTACGAGTCTCAAAGCGCTCGGTGAGGTCGGAGATCTCACTCTCAAGGGAGAGGATCTCCTCGTGCCGGGACATGGCGATCTCAAGTGCCGGGACGAGATCCGCCGGAGTGAAGGGCTTGACGACGTAGGCCATGGCGCCGGCGGCGCTGGCTCGTTCCACGAGCTCGGTCTGGGAGAAGGCGGTCAGCATGACGACGGCGCAGTTGTGCTTCTCGAGAATCCTCTCCGCCGCGGTGATGCCGTCGGTCACCGGCATCTTGACGTCGAGAACGCACAGGTCAGGATCATGCTCATCAGCCAGGCGGACGGCTTCCTCCCCGTCTGCGGCCTCAGCGACGATCTCGTAGCCGGCGTCGGTGAGAGTCTCGACGATGTCAAGGCGGATGAGGGTCTCGTCCTCAGCGACGAGCACCCGGCGGGACTTGGTGGTGCTGGACTCATTGCTCACGGCTGTGATCCTAGTATGATCTCGCTGTTAGCGCCCCGCAGAGCCGGCGGCGTGCCTCCGTAGCCCAATTGGCAGAGGCATCCGACTCAAAATCGGAGTGTTGTGGGTTCGAGTCCCACCGGAGGTACCAGCAAGCCCCCACCCAGCCCCGCCTCAGGACAGACCGGGTCAGTCAGATGGAGAACACCTTTGAGCACGACGTGGGTCTCACTGTACGAAGCGGCCAAGGCTGTTCAGCAGCCTCGTCACGTGTCCTCATACATTGAGGCGGGCGGTGTCGCAGCCGCAGTGGAGTCGTTCTCGGGAAGAATCTATACGGGTGTCTGTGTGGATACGGCCTGCACACTGGGAATCTGTGCCGAGCGTAACGCGATCCTCAACATGATCACCAACGGTGAGGATGCGATTCGGCGTGTTCTGACCATCATGCGTGACGGCCGTACCGGGCCGCCTTGTGGAGCATGTCGAGAAATGATGACGCAGCTGATGCCGAGCCGGTTCGGCGTTATCGAGGTGATGATCGACTACGCTGCGGGGAAGACGCTGACTCTTGCCGATCTGACTCCCCAGTGGTGGCTACGGCGATGAGGCTGTGACCGGGAAAAGGGCGAGGGGTCTCCCGGTGAATAGGTGGGAGACCCCTCGACGGATTGGAGCCGGTGCTCAGACCTTGTAGTCACCCGTCTCGCCGACGGTGTGGACGCGGATCGAGTTGGTCGAGCCGGGCGTGCCCGGAGGCATGCCGGCCACGATGACGACGGTGTCCCCGGGCTGGGCCAGGTGCTTGTCCTGAAGGATCTCGTCGACCTGGGCCACCATCTCGTCAGTGTGCTGGACCTCGGGCACCTCGTAGCACTGCACGCCCCAGGAGACGGCGAGCTGGTTGCGCGTCTCGTGCAGCGGGGTGAAGGCCAGCAGCGGAAGCGGAGAGCGCAGACGCGACAGGCGCCGGGCGGTGTCACCTGACTGGGTGAAGGTCACCAGGTAGGTGACATCGAGGTGCTCACCCATCTCAGCGGCGGCGCGGGTCAGGGCACCACCGCGTGTCTGCGGGTAGGAGCCCAGGCCGGGGATGCGCTCCCCTCCGTGCTCCTCGACGTTCTCGATGATGCTCGCCATGGTGCGCACGGCCTCGATGGGGTAGGCGCCCACGGAGGTCTCACCGGAGAGCATGACGGCGTCGGCGCCGTCGAGAATCGCGTTGGCGCAGTCGGAGGCCTCGGCCCGCGTGGGCCGCGGGTTCTGGATCATGGACTCCAGGACCTGGGTGGCCACGATGACCGGCTTGGCCTGGCGGCGGGCCAGCTCGATGGCGCGCTTCTGCACCAGCGGGACGGCCTCCAGGGGCATCTCCACACCGAGGTCTCCACGGGCCACCATGATGCCGTCGAAGGTGGAGACGATGTCGAAGAGGTTCTCCACCGCCTGGGGCTTCTCGATCTTGGCGATGACCGGGATGCGTACGCCGACCTCGTCCATGATCTCGTGGACGTCCTTGATGTCATCGGCGTCGCGTACGAAGGACAGGGCGATGAGGTCGGCACCGATCTTGAGGGCCCAGCGCAGGTCCTCGCGGTCCTTCTCGCTGAGGGCCGGAACCGAGACGGCGACGCCGGGCAGGTTGATGCCCTTGTTGTTGGAGACGTAGCCGGGCACCTCGACCTTGGTGACGACGTCGGTGTCGGTGACGGCCACGACGCGCACCGCGACGTTGCCGTCGTCGATGAGGAGCCGGTCACCAGGGCGGCAGTCGCCGGGAAGCCCCTTGAAGGTGGTGGAGGCGCGCTTGACGGTGCCCAGGACGTCATCGATGGTGATGGTGAACTCGTCACCCTTGTTGAGCATGACCTTCTGGTCATCCACGAAACGCCCCAGTCGGATCTTGGGGCCCTGAAGGTCGACGAGGATGGCGATGGCACGACCGGAAGCGGCTGCGGCCTCACGGATGCGGCCGATGACCTCCTCCTGGTCCTCGGCGCGACCGTGGGAGCGGTTGATTCGCGCCACGTTCATGCCGGCGTCCACGAGCGCTTGCACCTGCTCGGGGGAGTCAGTAGCGGGTCCGAGGGTACATACGATCTTGGCTCTACGCATGGGTCTAGAATACGGGACACCGGGCCCTGTGCACGAGGAGGAATTCCGTCACTTGTCAGGTTGCGACCATCCTCACCCGGTTCTCCCCCACCTGCGTGGCGGGCCCGGTCCCCCACTCAGCCTCTACGCATCCGCCTGTTCCTGGGCGGCCGACGCCGCAGCGGCAGGTTTCACCGGTGAGGCGTCTTCAGGTAAGTCGTCCTCGGCGGGGTCGTCCTCCTCGGCCGCCGAGCGGTCCTTCCTCGCCCCGCGCTCCGGCTTGTCAATGGCATCGCTCAGGGGTCGTCGGGAGGAGAGGGCCAGTCCGATGGCGCCGACGAGGAAGATGACGATCGAGGTCCACACGTTCAGCCGCAGGCCGAGGACCGTCTCGGCCTCGTCGATGCGCAGCATCTCGATCCACACCCGGCCGGCGGTGTAGACCATGAGGTAGACCCACAGCAGTCTCCCGCCCGTGACACCGCTGCGGGCGAGCATCCTTCTGCCGATCCATACCAGCAGGACCGCCCCGGCCAGGTTCCACAGGGCCTCATAGAGGAAGGTCGGATGAAACAGGGTCCCCGGCGGGTAGGTGGAACCCGCTGGCAGGTGGGCGTCGTCGATCCGCAGTCCCCAGGGCAGCGTTGTCGGGGAGCCGTAGAGCTCCTGGTTGAACCAGTTGCCCAGTCGGCCGATCGCCTGAGCGACCAGCAGCGTCGGGGCGACGGCGTCGGCCAGTGGAGCCACACGCAGGCCGCGATGACGCAGAAGGAGCACCCCGGCCAGGACCCCGCCGGCGATGCCTCCCCAGATTCCCAGGCCCCCCTGCCATGTCTGCGGGATACGGGCGAGGTCGCCGTTGGGGCCGAAGTAGTCGTCGGGCGAGGAGATCACGTGGTAGAGACGGGCACCCACGATCCCAGCCGGCACGGCCACGATGGCGACGTCGAGGACCAGCTCCGGTCGGCCTCCCCGGGCCCGGTAGCGTCGGTCCGACCACCACACGGCCACGAAGACCCCGGTGAGAATGCACAGCGCGTAGGCCCTCACCGGGATGGGGCCGAGGTACCACACGGCCGAGGACGGGCTCGGTATGCCTGCGGGCAGCGCGGCCGCGAACGGCATCATTGGCATCGTTGGCATCACGGCGGAAAGGGTGGCGACAGGCACTCAGAGAACCTCTCGATGGGCGGATGGGATCAGAGCCGGATGGGCGCCGGCGGCGACCAGCTCGGCGACGAACTGCTGGGGGTCGGTGGAGCGGATGATGGCCTCGCCGACGAGGACGACATCGGCGCCGCAGCGCGCGAAGGTCATGACGTCGTGCGGGCCTCTGACTCCTCCGGCCGCGATCCGCACGACCTGCGTCGGCAGAACGTCCGTTACCTGGTCGAACAGGCCGCAGTCGACGGCCAGGGTGTCGGGATCGCGGGTGTCGATGGCCACGATGCAGGCGCCCGCATCGACCGCGGTCAGCGCCTCACGGCGGGTACGGACCTCGACGACGGCCCCCATCCCCAGGGAGTGGACCCTCTCGATGAGCCCTTCGAGCACCAGGGTCTCGAGGCGGGCGTCGAGCATGACCAGGTCGGCGCCGTGAGCCCGGACCTCGTGCACCTGGTAGGGAGTGACCACCAGGTCGTTGGCGAGGACGGGAAGATCCACCGAGGCCCTGACGGCGTCCAGATCCTTGAGGGAGCCTCGTGTGGCGCTCGGACCGGTGACCACTGAGACGCAGGCGGCGCCACCGGCGGCGTAGAAGCAGGCCAGCATCCCCGGATCCCCGACTCCGCTGAGGTCCGCGAACGTGGCCGTGGAGCGCTTGACCTCAGCGATCACCGTGACCGCACGGTCATCGGTGCGCAGGCTGGACAGGGCGCTGATGGCTCCGGGAACCAGGCGGGAGGCCTCTCGCAGGCGGGCCAGGGGAACCAGCGAAGCGCGACGGTCGGCGGCCGCCTTGGCCTCGGCCACCATCGCCTCGAACGAGGTCATCACACACCTCCCCGATGTCACCTGCCGGCGCTCCGGCAGAGCGCCTGTCTGTATCCATCGTGACGGCCCAAGGCCGTCTGTTGCAAATCGCCAAACCGCACTGACCGAGGAGTGGTCAGCTGGGACGCCCTCCCACGTGCGCGCCCAGATCGCCGCCGGCGAGGAAGCAGCTGCGCTCGCCGGTGTGGCAGGCGGCTCCGACCTGATCGACCTCGATCAGGAGGGCGTCGCCGTCGCAGTCCAGATGCACGGACTTGACGTACTGCGCATGTCCGGACGTATCCCCCTTGCGCCAGTACTCGCGCCGCGACCGCGACCAGAAGGTCACTCGTCCCTCCGTCAGGGTACGCCGGAGGGCCTCATCATCCATCCACCCCACCATGAGGACCTCACGTGAGTCGTGCTGCTGAACGACGGCGCAGACCAGGCCGTCGGCGTTGCGCTTCAGACGCGCGGAGATCTGAGAATCGAGAGCCACAACCGCATTATGCACGCCAGGTGGCGCTCAGCCCGGCGGACCGAGTAGCGGGCCGAGGTAGACCCACATGCCGGGCAGGTTGCGCACCACCGCGAACACAGCCAGCGCCACCCCGAGAAGAATGCCCTCCCCACCGGTGACGAGCGGCTGTCGTCGGCCCCGAGCAGTTGCGAGCAGCCAGCGCACCACCAGAAGAACGACCGCCGCCTCCAGCACGAGCGCAAAGGGGTTGTAACCCATGGCGGCCCACAGGTCGCCGTGCATGAGCTCCCGAGTCGCCCTGGTGCCTCCGCACAGAGGGCACCACAGCCCTGTGGTGCGGTGGAGCGGGCAGAGGTCGGGAAGCCCCGGAGAGCTGCGAGGCAGAGTCAGAGCACGCAACACGATGAGACCACCCGGCAAGGCGGGCAGAACCATCAGAAGGCCCAGTCCGATCCGCTTTCCAGATCCCGGGTGCGCACCGGAGCGGTCGAGGCTTGTTGAGGCATTCGCACAGCATCCCTCAGACCTGCAGTTCATTGAAGCATCACCACCATGAACAGCAGGAGGAAACCAGCACTGATGATAGAGCCTATGGTTCCCGTCACCACCCCCGCTATCGACATTCCTTTGTTGGATGCACGCCCCTCATCGGCAGCGTGCATCCCCTTGATTCCCACGATGATCGCCGGTATTCCCAGGACTGCCCCCAAATACAAGCAGTTCACAAAGATACTCGCAATACCGAGCCCGAGCGCCCATCCGCCGAGGTCGTTGGCCTCGTGTCGACGCGGATCGTAGAACGCCCCCCAATATGCACCCGGACCATATGGCGGATAAGGGCCATAATAAGGTGGCGGATAGGGGTACTGCTGACTGTAGGGATTCCCGTAGGCCTGGCTGTACGGTTGCTGGCCGGCTTGCGGATAAGGGGGCACCTGGCCTGCTGGAGCCACTGGGAAGGGGGTCGACGGATCGCCGGGATAATCAGTGCTGTAGTACCCGTCCGGGGCTGACGACGTGCCTGAACCGGGCTGGGAGCCAGCATCCGAGTCAGTAGGGTAAGGGGCACCAGCGGCTCCTTGACGATAGGGATCTGCCTGGTAAGGATTCAAGTCACTCATCATACCTCCCCGAAGGCGAAGCCCGGCACCCATCCCACACGAGCACACATATCACACTCCGAGACCGACAGCGCACCTCGATGAGAAGAGCGCCCCATCAGTCTCGGTATTCAATTCCCCACAGTCCTCACTCCGCCGCGTAGGCATCTGACGATACCTCTGCGCAGCGGAGCGAAGACGGGAGACGAGGACCTAGGACTGGAATCCGCTCATGAGTTGCGCCGTCACTCCAGTGAAGTAGAGCACGATAGCCAGCACGGTACCAACCAGCGACAGCACAATGCCTGCAATGGACATGCCCTTATTGGTGGCGCGTCCCTCGTTCGCCGCCTGAATACCCAGATACCCCACAATGATAGCGGGGATACCGGTGACGAGACCACAGCAGAAGAAACTGACAAGCCCAAGGCTGAGGGACCAGATCCCAAGCGAGTTCTTCTCATCAGGGCGAGGACCGAATCCACCGGGGACATATCCTCCGGGCTGCTGATTGTACTGACCGTTGGGGTAGGGACCCATGTTGCTCATAGCATCTCTCCGTGTAGATAGGGTTCGGCGATGTTGACACTGACAGTATGTTGCTGGAGTATAACAGGCCTCACGCAGCACGCAAAGCCAGCCACTTCGCGGCGCCACCCCGGCGCCACCCCGGCGCAGCGCCGGCGCCCGCCCTAAACCCCGCCACCTCTCACCTGACTCCCATCCTAGCAAATAGATAAATCAGAGTGACGCAGAATCCGTGTCCCAACAGTGAATCAGCAGCAGAGAATACTCGCTGTCATAGAACAGCGGCTCACACACTCTCCTAGGACGTGACTACGCGGGCGTCAGGACGGGGCGGTACACCGGCGCCACAACCGCAGCCAGTCTCTCATACTTGTTAACGCACCGGGTGGTCTGCGTCTCGCAGAGCATTCTTGGCCTCAGCGATGGTCATCACTCCGTAGTGGAACACTGAGGCTGCCAGAACGGCGTCGGCACCGTGGTTGGCCGCGGTGACGAAGTCCTGCGGGCAACCGGCACCGCCGGAGGCGATGAGCGGTACTCGGACCCGTTGACGAACGGCGTCGATCATCTCGGTGTCGAATCCTTTGGTGACCCCGTCGGCGTCCATGGAGTTCAGGAGGATCTCACCGGCACCGAGCTCGGCCCCTCGAACCGCCCAGGCAACGGCGTCGATACCGGTGGAGGTTCGCCCTCCGTGAGTCGTCACCTCGAAGCCGGAGGCCGTCGAGACGCCGGAAGGGCACCGACGCGCATCCACCGACAGGACGACCACCTGGTTGCCGAAACGCTGTGCCACCTCTGTCAGCAGCTCGGGACGGTTGATGGCCGCGGTGTTGATGCCGACCTTGTCCGCCCCCGCCCGCAGCAGCTGATCCACGTCGTCGACCGAGCGCACTCCCCCACCAACAGTCAGTGGAACGAACACCTGCTCGGCAGTACGGCGGACCACGTCCAACATGGTGGAACGTCCCTCGTGCGAGGCTGAGACATCCAGGAAGGTGATCTCATCGGCACCCTGAGCGCCGTAGCGGGAGGCCAGCTCCACGGGATCTCCGGCGTCCTTGAGTCCCTGGAAGTTGACGCCTTTGACGACACGCCCGTCCTTGACGTCCAGGCAGGGAATGATGCGAATGGCAACGCTCATGACTGGTCCTTGGATGTCGGGCCGGTGGAGGAGTGAGGGGTGGCGCTCGACTCGCTGCCCGCACGTCCTGCGGACGCTGCGGGAGCCTGAGCAGGATCTTTGGCGAGGACGTCGATCACCACGACGACTGGTTCCTTCCCCTGTGCCTGCTCGGCGGGCAGTGAGAGGACCACTCGAGAGCCGACCGTGATATCAACCAGGTTCTGAGAGACTCCCACCAGGGCGTTGCTCATGTCGAGCTGCTTGGGTGGCTCCTGGTGGCCGAAGGTCGATTTCTCCAGGGGCTGCCCCGTGGCCCAGCTGACCATCGTGGTACGAGCGATAAGACGGTCCTGGGAACCGATCTGAGGACCGGTGCCCTTGATGAGGATCTCGGTGGACACTCGAGTTGGCGCAGGAAGCCCGGTGCTGCTGACGGTGATGGAGCCGTCCGGTCCCTCAGTCACGGAGGGGGTACCTGCAGCCGGCTGCCTCGCCTCCCCCGTTGCCGTGGTGGGCAGGAGATCGACGACGGTGATCTTCGCCGTCCGGGAGCCGTCCTCCTCCTCGGCCGGTTCGCGAAGAACGACGCGGGTGCCTTCACGCTGGCCGGAGACCGCCGCGTTGATGTAGTCCCCCACATCAGGACCGAGCAGACCCTGCCAGAGCTTGTACCCCTCTTCGTTACCCGTCGTGTTGCGCCCGTTGAGACCGGAGAACTGCGAGACCTGCAGGATCACTGGGGTCCCCTCGGAGACCGCACGCCCCTGCCCGGTCTGGACGATGTCGGTCAGCACCGAGCTGGGAGCTGACAAAGAGGCGTCCTCACTCAGCTCGATGGAGGGCGCCACCCCCGATCCGACCCGTCCGCTGACCTTCAGCAGCTGGCTGAGGGGGGCGTTGCCGTCCAGCACGGTCGACTGGGCCGCGGTGCTGGTACCAGCGCCGTTCCTTCCGGAGACGAGCTTGTTGACGGCCAGCGGCACCAGGATCATGGCAAGGACGACGACACCGATCAGGCCGACCGCCAGAGGACCTCGGGGCATGCGCCCCAGCGGGCCGCCCAGGGGAGGCCGCCGCTGCGTCGGTTCTGTTTCCTGTGCCCCGGTGATCGCCTCGTCCTGCGGATGCTTGGGCTCATCAGCAGGAGCGTCTCGATCAGCTCGCGCAGTCGGCATGGACGAGCCGTGACGATCATGGCTGCTGGCCTGCGGCACCGTGGCTGTCTGCACGCCGGTCACGGGTCGCCCACGATGGGAGGCATCCCACGTAGGGACGGAGGGTCGGCCCGGAGCCTGCTGCTCAGGCAGAGGCTGCGGCTCAGTGCGAGGCGTCGGTGTGCCGGCTGCGGGTCGGGCACTGGGGGACGGAGTACCGGCGGGGCCTGTCTGCACAGCAGGTTGGGACAGTGCCGGGAGGTCCTGGGTCAGCGCCTCCTGCTGGGCCTGCTGAGCACGTTCGAGCGCACGGCGCTGACGCCGCGTCAGCGGCATGCCCGCTTCGGGATCCGGGGAGGAGGTAGTACTCATGTTGCGTCTTCCGTCAGTCGCCTTACCGGTGCCGTGAACCTCACCGTTCACACCCCGATGGGAAGATCGGTGGCCGAACGCTCCATGCTCTCCAGGAGTGCATCGATGCGCTCGTCCACGGCACAGAAGGGATCACTCAGGGTAACAGGTGAGCCGACGCCGTCGTCGAGTCGAACTCCTACCCAGTCGACGCTCACATCGCGGCGCAGGTCCTCGGCCTTGGCGACGACCGCGCCACGCAGGCGTGCACGCGTTGTCGCGGGCGGGGTGTCCACCGCCCGGCGGCAGGTCTCATCATCGACGAATCGGCGCAGGAGCCCGGTGCTCTCCAACCGTTGTCGCAGGCCCTGACCGGGCGAGACATCGTGGTAGGCGAGGGCCAAGCGGGTCACCCGGGGATCGGTCAGATCGGTGTCGTGCCGCTGGCAGTATCGGGTCAGCAGCCGGTGCTTGACCGCCCAGTCCAGTTCCGTGTCCACTGACTCGGGCTGCTGCATGCGGAGGGCCTCGAGCCCTCGTTCCCACAGCTCCAGCGCGGCGGTGTGGAGAGCAGTGACCTCGATGTCCTGTGCGATGTGGTCGCGTAGACGTCCGAGGTGCTCGGTCTGCATCTCCAACGGTGTGATGGTCCGCCCGTCGACTCGTTCCAGGAGCACCCCTCCAGTCATGTCATGGCAGGTGTCTCGAATGGCCCTCATCGGATCGGCCAGGGCCAGGTCACCGAGGTCTTCCCCGTGCTCCAGGTAGTCCAGGAGCAGGTCCATGGCCGCCACCTTGAGCAGGGTGGATCCCTGAGCGATGTTGGAGTCCCCGACGATGACATGCATGCGCCGGTAGCGCTCGGCATCGGCATGTGGTTCGTCCCGGGTGTTGATCAGCGGCCTGGCCCGGGTCGTGGCTGAGGAGACGGCGTCCCACATCTGGTCGGCCCGCTGGGAGAAGACGTAGCCGCTGAGAGCGTCGTCGGCGGGACGAGTCTCCCCGCCTGCCGCGATATGGCCTGCGCCAACGAGGATCTGTCGGGTCACCAGGTGGGGTACGAGAGTGCGGGCGTCGTTCCAGAAGTCTCCACGACGGCGCACGAGATAGTTCTCGTGGCACCCGAAGCCGTTGCCCTCGGCATCGCGGTTGTTCTTCAGCAGGTGGATCCGCCCGGGAACACCTGAGGCTGCCAGGCGGGCATTGGCCTGCTCGGCGAGATCGGCCATGACGAGCTCACCGGCGCGGTCCTGAGCGAGCACGTCCTCGAGGCGGTCGCACTCGGCCGTGGCGAACTCGGGGTGGGAGCCCACGTCCAGGTAGAGGCGAGCACCCCCGCGAGTGAAGACGTTCGAGGAGCGCGAGCGCTGGACCACGGGATCGAAGAGCTCACGGGCAGCGTGGTCGGCGTCCATGGGAGGGGGCCCGTCGGTGGTCGGGGCGCAGGTGATGCCGTACTCGGTCTCCACCCCGATGATGCGCCGTGCCAAGGGCCGTGAGCCGCTCATGCTCACTGGCCGCCCTTCTGGACGAAGCCCTGGACGAAGGCTGCGGCGTTGGTCTCAATGACCGAGTCGATCTCGTCGAGGATGCTGTCAACGTCGCTGGTCTGCCCGGCCGACGACGATGTACTGGCGCTGATCGCCTGGTCAGTGTCCGCTGCAGTGGTCTCGACGCCGGCGCGACGGACCTGCCCATGGGACTGATTGGCGTGCTGCGGCGTCATGTGCTGCTCCTTCACTCGTCCTGCCCAGCCGCGCACCGCTGGTGAGCGTGCTGTAAGGCCCAGTGTCTCTCAGGTTCCGCCCGGCGACCAATTTCCTCCAGGACGGTCGCCGTCTCATCGGAGCCGACGACCACGTCGTCGGGCAGGCGCAGACGCGCCAGCTCGGGGGCGCCCGGCACGTCGAGGAGGAGGCAGGTCCAGGATGCCCCCACGATCTGCGGGTGACGGCGGATGGCGGTTCCCCGGATGGCGGCACGTGTGCCCTCGGGGGGTGTGTCGGCCGCGCGCTGGGTCTCCGCCTCGGAGACCAGCCGGTGGATCCTGCCGGCGGCGTCGAGCCTGTCGACGACGGACCGCCCCGGGCGCAGATCGGCCCACTGGATGTCGAGAGCCGCCAGACGGGGATCGTCCCAGCCGGTTCCCGACCTGCGGCGCAGTCCCTCACAGAGCTCGTACTTGGCGACCCACTCCACCATCTGGGCGGCCGGGCCGGATCCGTCGTGGCGCCACTTCTCCAGGGCGTCGAGGACCTGCCTCCACAGAGCCAGGGCGTGATGGGCCTGAGCGTCCTCCACACGGGTGACGGCCGGGCTGATGATGTCGAGGAAGGCACGTTGAATCGCCAGGGCGGTCATGGACCCGGACTGGGTGCGCAGCTCGTAGGAGAGGGTGGGGTCGTGAGAGAGTGCCCAGTGCTCCTCGACGGGGTCGCCGGTGATGGTCAGGCGCCTGAGGCGGGTCAGAGCCTCCTTGAACCGGTCGGAGCCCTCGGTGTACGCCTGCTCCAGGAACCACAGAAGCAGGTCGGTGGTGGCGACCTTGAGGTAGATGGGAACGTCGAAGCGGTTGGCGTCGCCGTTGATGACGTGGAGGCGGCGCCAACGGACACTGTCGGCGTGCGGCTCGTCGCGGGTGTTGATGATGGGGCGGTTGAAGGTGGTCTGCAGGCCGATCTCGGACTCGACGTAGTCGGCGCGCTGGCTGATCTGGAATCCGGGGTGCTCGCTGCGCTGCCCGATGCCGACCCGGCCGGCACCTGCGAGGACGGGCCTGGTGACGAGGAAGGGGGTGAGGACCGCGGTCAGCTCCTCGAAGGGCACGTCGCGCCGCACGAGGTAGTTCTCGTGGGATCCGTAGGCCGCGCCCTTGCCGTCCACATTGTTCTTGTACAGGACGATCTGCGCCGGCGCATCGGCGCTGCCTTTATCCAGGGCCGTCATGGCGCGCCGGGCGACCACCTCACCGGCGCGGTCCCAGACCAGGGCATCGCGGGGGGTGAGGACCTCGGGTGAGGAGTACTCGGGGTGGGCGTGATCCACGTAGAAGCGGGCGCCGTTGACCAGGACCGCCGTCGTGGCCCGGGGCAGGGCCGCCTCGGCGGCACTGGGGCGGGCGCGCGACCCCCAGGGTGCAGGCGGAAGGTCGCCCCCCTCCCCCATGGCGGCCGATGGCGCGTCGCCCGACGGCGCCGGTTGAGCGGGGTCGTCAGTGAGCTGGCTGGGGTGTGCGGCGGAGCGCCGGAGCCTGCCGCCACGCAGATCGGCCAGGGGATCCTCGCCCTCGTAGTCCCACCCCACCGTGGGCACGCCGGCGCCGACGCAGTAGGCCTCCACCACCCCGGTGGACAGGACCACGGGGTTGGCGTAGGCGTCGCCCAGGCGCAGGACCCCGAACTCGGTCTCCAGGCCGACGGGTCGCGTCACCGGACCGGGCTGAAAGCCGACGTCGTTCATGTGCTCTCCTTGCCGAGTCTGCGCACGCTGAGGATCTGCGAGGCGCGGGCGCCGATGAGCCGAGCCCACCCATCGGGGGTGGTGGCGCCGGTGATCTCCTCGTTCTGCCGCGCCTCGGTCTCGACGGCCGAGCGGAGCCTGGCTGCGCTCAGCCCGCCCTCTCCCCCGGCGAGCTCATCCTTGATGGAGGCGGTCTTGGCGCGCGAGACGATGGCGGCCAGCATGGCGCCACTGGTCAGGTCGGCCAGGTGAAGGACACGGGTGGAGGTGCCGCCGGCCGTGTGGGCCTCGGTGATCTCCAGAACCGCGGTGGCCTCGTCGCGGACGTAGAGGGCCTCGATGACGACGCGGCGCAAGGAGGCGGCGGTGGTCTCGCGGTCTCCCCCGTGGGCCGCGAGCTCGGCCGGGGCCAGGGGCAGGTCGGCGGTGAGGTGCCGGGTGAGGATCTCCTCGGCAGCGGTTGCATCGGGCCGGTTGATGCGGATCTTCACGTCCAGGCGCCCGGGGCGCAGGATGGCGGGGTCGATCATGTCCTCACGGTTGGAGGCCCCGATGATGACGACGTTGCGCAGGGACTCCACGCCGTCGATCTCCGCCAGGACCTGGGGCACGATCATGGTCTCGACGTCGGAGGACACGCCGGTGCCGCGGGTGCGGAAGAGGGCCTCCATCTCATCGAAGAAGATGACCACCGGCCGGTCCTCGGCAGCGGCCTTGCGGGCCTGGTCGAAGATGGCGCGGATCTGCCGCTCGGTCTCACCGACGAACTTGCTCAGCAGCTCGGGGCCCTTGATGTTGAGGAACGCGGGCGAGCGCCCCTTGGGACCGCAGGAGCTGGGCGAGCCGGCCAGTGAGGTGGCCACGGCCTTGGCGATGAGGGTCTTGCCGCAGCCGGGCGGGCCGTAGAGCAGCAGCCCCTTGGGGGCGCGCAGGCCGTAGGCGTGGAACAGCTCGGGGTGGGTGAAGGGCAGCTCGAGGGCATCGCGGATCTGCTCGATCTGCGGCCCCAGGCCCCCGATGTCCGACCAGGAGACGTCGGGTGTCTCGGCAACGACCAGCTGCTCGACGCTGGTGCGCTCGATGCGGGCCGTGGCGATATCGGCGCGCAGGTCGGCGGCCAGGGTGTCGCCGGGCCTGAGCCCTTCACCGGTCCCGGCGCTGCGGCCAAGAGCCGAGGACAGGTTGAGGATCCGGGTGACTCCTGCGCCGGTGGTCACCAGGACGCGGGCGTCATCAAGGCTCTCCTCGAGAGTGACGGCCTCGCCGGTGCACGGTTCGGGGAGGGTGGCGACGACGAGCATCTGGTCGTTGACGGCCACGAGCCGCCCGACCTGCAGCTCGGCGTCATCGACGCCGGGGTGGACGTGCAGGAGCATCTGGCGGCCGGACAGGCTCACGGCGACCTCGCGGGCCCGGGGGGCGTCTGCTGCGGCGCCTGCGGTCTCCATCGTGCGAGGAAGGCCGATGAGCAGTCCCAGGGTGACCGGGGGGTGGGTGACGGCATCGAGCTGCTGGCCGAGCTCGGCGATGCGCTCGCGGGCGGTGCCCAGAGCGGCCACCAGGCGCTCGTTCTTGGCCGCCAGGCTGACGGCCCGGGCGCGGGCCTCACGCAGCTGGTGGCTGGTGAAGTCCTTGGCGGGCATCCCCAGTGGCTGGGCCGCGCCGGCGCCGACCGCAGACGTCTCAGACATCCTCAGCGCCGTCCTGGCCGTCGTCCGCGCTCCCGCTGCGAACGGGTGTGGCGTCGGTGGGCTGCTTGGCCCGGCAGTCACGCAGAACGCGGCGGACCTTCTTGTCGGTGCTGGTGCGCTCCTTGACGTCGTCGGGAAGCCAGTAGCCGCCCTCGTCATAGGCGCCGCGGGAGGGCGGGCGCTTGCGGGTCAGGGGGCGGGAGCCCGCGGCCAGGCGACGGGCGGTCAGGAGGAAGCCGGTGTGCGCCACCATGCGGTGGTCGGGGCGCACGGCGAGCCCATCGACGTTCCAGGTGCGCACCATGGACTCCCAGGACTCGGGCTCGGTGAACAGGCCGATGTGACGCAGGGCCTCCACGGTGCGGGAGAGCTGGGTGACGGTGGCCACGTAGGCCAGGAAGAGTCCGCCCGGCGCCAGGGCTATAGAGGCAGCCTCGACGTTCTCCCAGGGGGCGAGCATGTCCAGGACCACCCGGTCGATGCTGCCGGGTTCCACCCGGGCGGCGACGACGTCGGCGAAGTCCCCGGTGCGCAGCTCCCAGGCGGGGTGGTGGCGGCCGAACCAGGCGTCGACGTTGGAGGCGGCGATCCGGGCGAAGTCCTCGCGGCGCTCGATGGACAACAGGTGGCCGCCCTCCCCGATGACGGAGAGCAGGTTCATGGTCAGTGCACCGGAGCCGACGCCGGCCTCCAGGACGCGGGCGCCGGGGAAGATGTCCCCCATGGCGATGACTTGTCCGGAGTCCTTGGGGTAGACCACCTGGGCGCCGCGGGGCATGGACAGGACGTAGTCGGCCAGGAGCGGGCGCAGCAGGAGCAGCTCGTGACCGGTGTCGGTCTCGATGACGCTGCCCTCGTCCATGCCGACGACGTCTCGATGGCGGAAGGAGCCGCGCACGGACTGGAAGTAGCCGTGGGGGTCGAGCAGGAAGGTGTTCTTGCGGCCCTTGGTGTCGGTGACCTGGATGCGTTCGCCGTAGCGGAAGGGGCCACGGCGGCCGGCCTGCCCCAGGATCGCCTGGGGGGCCGGGCGCTGGGAGGACTCCGTGGGTGAGTTCACCATGTGCTCAGTCTGCTCGCTCATCAGTGCGAGTGTAGGTCCTCAACGTGTCAGCGCGACGCTCACCTCGAATCATGCATCCCACTATGGGATGCATCTCGGTATCATGGAAGCATGTCTGTTCAGATCGCCGTCCGACTCCCCGACGACATGGTCACCTTTCTCGACGACGCAGTTTCCCAGGGACGCACTCCAAGCCGTGCCGCGCTCGTGGCTCAAGCGCTTGAACGAGAGATGCGCCGACAGGCTGCTCTCAATGACGTGAGGATCCTGGAGCAGCGCGGCACTTCCAATGATCTTGACGAGCTGGTCACGTGGTCGGTCCATTCCTTCTCGCTGGACGAGTAAGACGTGAGAGAGATCTGTTTGGCTCACCTGGACAAGACCCGCCCCGTCCTTGTCCTGACTCGGGATACTGCCCGCGCAAGCATGACCAAGGTGACGGTTGCCCCCATCACCTCAACAGCCAAGGGACTGTCAAGTGAGGTGCAGGTGGGGACCATCAACGGCTTGGATCACCCCAGTGCGATCTCGCTCGACAACGTCGTCACCATCCCCTCGCAGTTCCTGGGCCGCAACATTGGTTTTCTCACTGAGAAGCAGGAGCATGAGTTGGCTCGTGCTGTCGTCCTGGCCTACGACCTGGAGCTTCCACTCCTAAATTGAAGGGGCAGCTGATCGCTGTGGCCCCCGCGACTGCTCAGCGCGCGCCGGTGGGGACTGCGCCGGTCAGGCTCCCCGCCTCCACGAGCACGAGCCAGCGGGAGACCTCCCGGGCCCGTTTCATGGCGTCGGCGGCCGCCTGCCCGGTCAGCTCGGTGGTCACCGCCGCTGCCGGCAGTACCGTGCAGACCTGTCTCACGGTCACCCCGACCACAGGTGCCGAGCCCTCTGCGTCCATCAGCCCGAGTTCCTTGAGGGAGGCCTCATCAACCGTGCCCACCAGCTCGGGCCCGTCAGTGACGAGGACGAGTGCGGCTCCCTGCGCCAGCGCTTCACGTGCCTGGGACACGGGCGTGTCGGGACCGACGACGCGCACGGGCCTGGCCAGCTCGCGCAGGTCCAGCTTCGAGGCGGCCCGGGTACCTCCCCCGAGCTCGAGCACCTGCCAGCTGGAGGCCACGATCGACCATCCCACCATGATGACCAGGACGAGGTTGAAGACGTCTGGCTGGCGGCCGTACAGCACGAGTGGGCGCAGGATCCACCACCACACGACGCCGCCGACCACAGCCAGCCCGCCCCAGGCGGCCACCTTGAGGCCGAGCCTGCGGTTGCCGGTCACCTGGACCACGAGTGCCGCCAGGGCATAGCCGCCGTCGAGAGGAAGACCCGGCAGGGCGTTGAAGACGGCCAGGGCCAGGTTGACCAGGGCCACGGCCCATATGGTGAAGACGACGGGAACCGATAGTGAGACCGAGTTCTGCGCCAGGGTTCCGATGCCCCAGATGAGCAGGTTGGTGGCCGGCCCCGACAGGGAGGTGACCAGGTCCTTCCAGGCGTTCCAGTCACGCGCCGACCCGAAGGAGGTGCGCCCTCCCCACAGGTAGAGCTCGTAGCGGGCGGGGCGCCTGCCCATGAGGGTACCCGCCAGCCCGTGGGCCAGCTCGTGCAGCAGGACCGAGGCCGCAACGCCCAGGACCGTGGCAACCACCACCAGCAGCACCGTTGTGGTCCCGAAGACGCCCAGGGCGGAGGAGACCAGCGGGTACCAGCTGCCGGCGATGAGCAGGCCGAGTAGGAGAGAGGTCGGCGAGATGACGACGGGGGCACCGCCGATGCGGGCGATCACCCACTCGCCGGTCGATGTGGAGGCAGGCATGGGCGCGAGCCTAACGCCGTCGGGTGCGGGGCGCCGCATCCGCTCGGCGGCCACAGCCGCGGATGTCTGCACCCGCGAGCGCGGTCTGTGGAGGAACGCTCGTCTCCTCCGGCCAGATCCGACGCCGTGTCACCTCCTCGCGGTAGCGTCGTGCCCATGTCTCCTGCGCCGAACACCGTCCCTCGCTCATCGCCCCAGGCCGGCATCAGGCCCACCGGTCCGGGCGCCGGTGGTGGCCCCGGAGGAGGTTCGGGCGGTGGACGCCGCGCTGCCCTGTCCCCCTCCCGGGCCAAGGACTACATGCAGTGCCCGCTCATGTTCCGTCTGCGCACGGTCGACCGCCTCCCCGAGCCCGGTTCGCTGGCCACGCACAAGGGCACGGTGGTCCACGGCGTGCTGGAACGTCTCTACGATCTTCCGGCCTCAGATCGTCTCCCGGAGGCGGCCCTCGAGCTCCTGCCCGGCCAGTGGGCCTCCCACCGGGAGAAGAACCCGGAGGTCATGGACCTGTTCGAGGACGCCGGCCACGTGGAGACCTGGCTGGAGGAGGCCCGCGGACTCATTCGCACCTACTTCACCCTGGAGAACCCCCAGCGCCTGGAGCCGGCCGAGCGCGAGCTCTTCGTCCAGACCGAGACCGGTGACGGTCTGCTCCTGCGGGGCTTCGTGGACCGTCTGGACGTGGCACCCGACGGCGCCATGCGAGTGGTCGACTACAAGACCGGGCGCAGCCCCGGCACACGTTTCATGGAGGAGGCGCTGTTCCAGATGCGTTTCTACGCGCTGGTCCTGTGGCGCCTGCGCGGCCGGGCGCCGGCCCGCCTCCAGCTGGTCTACCTCAAGGACGGACGGGTCCTGACTCACGACCCTCGCCTGGCCGAGCTGGAACGGACCGAGACGCGCCTGGCGCACCTGTGGGACGAGGTCGAGGACTGCGCTCGCAGCGGCTCCTTCCGCCCTCGCCGCTCTCGGCTGTGCGACTGGTGCGCCTTCCAGGCCCAGTGCCCGCTTTTCGGCGGCGCCACCCCGCAGGTGCCCGAGGACGGGATCGCCCGCCTCCTAAGTGCCCGCCGCACTGCTGCCTGATCTCGACCACCGTCGAGGAATTGCCACGGCCAGAAGCCGTCGGTTACAGCCCATGGCGGCTGACAACCGTCGCCACGCACTTCCCAGTTCCTCATGGGGAAGCACATGAATGTCGTCCAGGTCCACACAGCCCGCACCGCCTCGCGCGGAGCCGGCATGTGTATACGCTGCCTGGTTCGGGCGTTCTGAGGCGGTCTCAGACAGATCATTCTCCTTGGCTCCTGGCGCCCCTGAGACGGCGCCTCATCAGCCACGTCCAGCCAGGCCTCCCACCTCACTCCCCCGCCGGATGACGTGGCCTGTGCTGCTGAAGAAGCAGTGAAACCCTCTGGTCACCGGATTCCTCGTGGGTGTCGGCGCTGCCTGGGCCGGCGGCTGCTCCATCGGCAATGCCCTTGGTGCAGACCTCGCTCCTGTCATGGCAGGGCTGGATCGCACTGGTCTTCCAGGTGCTGGGGGTCGGGGTGGCCGCCTGGTTCCTGCTCATCCGTCCCCGGCAGCGTCGTTGCGCCGAACGCGCCGCCTCGCGCGTGCCCGCCACCGTCTGAGGCCTCGCCAAAACCCCGCGACCATCTCGCTGCCCCAACCGCCCCCCGCACCCTCATCACATCGTTTCAAGGAGTCACTCATGCGCACTGTTCTAGAGACCACCGGTCAGGTCTGCCCCCTTCCCCGTCATCGAGGCGGAAGAGGCCATGGAGGAGCTCAGCGTCGGCGACGAGCTCGTCATCGGCTTCGACCGCACCCAGGGGACCCAGACGCTGCCCGCCTGGGCCGCCGACAACGGACACACCGTCACCGAGTTCGAGCGCACCGGCGACGCGGCCTGGACCATCACCGTGCGCAAGTAGCCCGAGCCGCTACGGTTAGGCCTATGGAGCACAGGAGACTCGGCCAGACCGGCCTGCGCGTGTCCTCCGTGGGCCTGGGCACGATGACCTGGGGCCGGGACACCGACGAGCTCGAGGCCAAGGAACAGCTCGACATCTTCCTCGATGCCGGGGGCACGCTCGTGGACACGGCCGCCTCCTACGGCGAGGGCGTCAGCGAGGAGGTGATCGGGGCGCTCCTGCGCGAGCACGTGGACCGCCAGGACCTCGTCCTGGTCTCCAAGGCTGGAGTGCGCACCTGGCGCACCGGGGAGCGGTCCTCAGTGGCCGACGCCTCCCGCGGCTCGCTGCTGGACACGCTCGACACCAGTCTGGCCCGCCTGGGCACCGACCACCTGGACCTTCTGCTGGTCCAGGTGCCCGATCCCAGCACCTCTTTGGAGGAGACGGCCCACGCTCTGAGCCTGGCCGTCTCCTCCGGGCGCGCCCGGTACGTGGGCATCGCCAACCACCCCGCCTGGGCATCGGTGCGCATGCATGACCTGCTCAGCGAGTGCGGCCGGGCTCCGGGGCTGGCGGCCGTCGAGGTGGAGCACTCGCTGCTCTCCCGGGGCATCGAGCGCGAGCTGCGGCCCGCCTCGCAGGCCCTGGGTTTCGGTATCCTGGGGTATGCGCCCCTGGGCAGGGGCGTGCTCACCGGCAAGTACCGGGCGACGATTCCACCGGACTCACGGGCCGCCTCCCCTCACCTGCGCTCCTACGTGTCCCCTTACCTGGGCGACTCGCACCGGGGCGTGGTCGAGGCCGTGGCCACTGCCGCCTCGGGCCTGGACCGAAAGCCGGTCGAGGTCGCACTCGCCTGGGCCCGCGACGCCCCCGGGATCGCCTCGACCATTGTGGGCGCCCGCACTCCGGCTCAGCTCCAGGGTGTGCTGTCGGCCGACGACCTGGAGCTCCCGGTTCAGATCCGCCACGCCCTGGACGAGGTCACCTCTGTGCAGCTCGGCTACCCCGAGCGCTTCTGAGCCGCGAGGCAACGCGGGGGCCGCACACATCGTGTGCAGCCCCCGCTGCTGAAGAGAGGAATGACCGAGAGAGCGTCAGTCAGTCCTCGTCGTCATAGTCCTCATCATCGTCATCATCGCTGTCGTCGTAGTCGTCGTCCTCGTCGTACTCGCTGTCGTCGTAGTCCTCATCATCGTCATCGTCGTCATCGTCGTCCTCGTCGTCGCCATCGGAGTCGAAGGCCTCGAAGGGCAGCTCGATGCCGTATGCGGTGAACAGCGAGTCGTCGTAGGTGAAGAAGGCGTCCTGGAGGGCGTTCTCGGCCGCGACCACGGCCGGGGAGAGCTCGTCACCGGTCGCGGCAGCATCCAGGTGCGCCTCGAAGGCGGCGATGAGTCGGTTGAGCGCGGACCGCGGATCGTTCGTCATGTGGGACACACTACCGGCTATCCCCCGCACAGCGCACAGGCGGACGGCGTTGCAGGGCCGCGTCGTGCCCGATCAGGCCTCCGGATCGATTCCCAGCTCCTGACGGATGAAGCCCAGGAAGAGGTCCTCCCCCTTGATCTTGCTGGTCTCCTCGGGGCCAACGACCACGCGCACACCGTCGCGCAGGATCTGGGAGGCACCGCCGTCGGGCCCCAGGGGCAGGATGATCCGCTCGGTTCCGGGAGTGTAAGTCATGGCGGGCTCACGGCCGGCGATGATGTCGGCGATGTTGCTGGCGACGACCCGGGCATGGGCCCGGGCGGCGTCGGCGCGCTTGGACTCACGCACATCGGTGATGTCACCGATGGCCCAGACACCGGGGTGGTCCACCACGCGCAGGTACTCGTCCACGCGGATCGTACCGTCGTAGTGGCGCACCTCGTCGTAGTCCTCGCCGAGGAATCCGGTGGCGGCCGCCGAGCCGTAGGCGCGGAACCACATGTCGGCCTCAAGCTGGCGCCCGCCCTGGGTGGTGACCCGGAAGGGCGAGAGCACGCCGACGTCGATCGGGGGAAGGAAGCTGAGGGAGTCGCCGGTGAGGATCTCCACCCCGCGCCGGGTGAGCTGGTCGGAGATGGCCTCACGGATCTCCGGCTTGTAGTCGCCGGCGGGAAGGATCCTGTCAGAGGCCTCCAGCATGGTCACCTTGACGTCCGGGAAGGCCGAGGTGATCTCACCGGCCAGCTCGATACCGACGGCGCCGCCGCCCACGATGAGCACTCGCGAGGACTGCTCGAGGTTGGAGTGAACGCGCTCGATACGGGCCTTGGCGATGACGGAGGAGGACTCCATGTGCTTGGCGGGGAAGGGGTAGGCGGTCCCGGTGGCCAGCACCAGGTAGTCGGCCTCGATCTGCCCGTGACCGGAGACCTCGACGGTGGCGCCTCGCACAGTCAGCACCGTTCCGTGAACGACGCGCCCGTTGGTCAGAAGCCGGTCGTAGGGCAGGAAGATCTTCTCCGCCCAGTCACGGTCGACCGCCGCGCGCAGCGCCGCGGCGTGGCTGACGAAGGTGTCCTTCTGCTCCACGAGGGTGACCTCGGCGACGTCGTCGAGGGCCTTGGCGGCAGTGATGCCACCGTATCCACCGCCGACGATGGTGACGCGAGCCATATTATGTTCCTTCCGGTGATGAGAGGGAGAAGATGCGAACCGCGTCCATCAGGCCAGTCCGCGACGTTGAAGAAGGGGCAGGATGCCGGGGTCGCGCCCGGTGAAGGCACGGTAGGAGGCCAGAGGTTCTCGGGAGTCGCCACGGGAGAGGAACTCGCGGCGGAAGATCTCTCCGGCCCGACGGTTCAGGCCGAGGTCGCCGTTGATCGCACCATCAGTGGTGAACCACTCGATGGCGTCGGCATCCATGACCTCACTCCAGATGTAGGCGTAGTAGGCCGCGCTGTAGCCCCCGGCGAAGACGTGGGAGAAGTAGGTGGTGCGGTAACGGGGAGGCACGAGCGCGTCATCGACTCCGGCCTGGGCCAGGGCCCGGTGCTCGAAGTCCTCCACCTCGGCAACGTCCCTGGGAACCTCACCGGGGGCCAGAGTGTGCCAGGCCTGGTCGAGCAGGGCCGCCCCCAGGTACTCGGTGGTGGCGTAGCCCTGACCGAAGGTGCCCTGGCCGCGCAGCTGCTCGGCAAGCTCGGGTGGGAGGGGCTCACCGGTGTCCACGTGGCGCGCGTAGGAGGCCAGCACCTCGGGGTGAAGCGCCCACTTCTCGTTGACCTGACTGGGGAACTCGACGACGTCGCGGGGCACGGCGGTTCCGGAGGCCGAGGGGTAGCGGGTCTGGGAGAACAGGGCGTGCAGGGCGTGCCCGAACTCATGGAAGCAGGTGATGACCTCGTCCCAGGTCAGCAGGGCCGGACCGGAGGCGGGCTGCTCGATGTTGCAGCAGTTGATGACGACCGGTTTGCGGCCGGTGAGCGCTGAGCCGGTGACGAGGCTGTCCATCCAGGCGCCGCCGGACTTACCTGCCCGGGCGTAGTAGTCGCCGATGAACAGGCCCAGAACCGGCGCCTGCGAGTCCTCGCCGTCGCGCACCTCCCAGACCTTCACGCCCGGGGCGTACATGTGCTCCGCCAGGTCCTCGCGCTCGTGGAAGGTAATGCCGTAGAGGCGGTTGGCGGCGTAGAAGACCCCCTTGGTGACAACGCTCCACAGCTCCAGGTAGGGGGCCAGGACCTCGTCGTCGACGCCGAAGCGCTCCTTGCGCTCGGCAGCCTCGTAGAGGGGCCAGTCGGCGGGGCCGAAGGCCTCACCCGCCTGAGTCTGCGGGTCGAGGTCCATGCGGGCGGCATAGACCTGAGCGTCTGCGCGGGCATTGGCCATGGCCGGCGGCGTGAGCCGGCCGAGCAGCTCCGAGACCGCCTCGGTGGTTCGAGCGGCCGACTCCGCGGCCACGAGGGCAGCGTGGTGCGGGAAGCCCAGGAGGGCGGCCCGTTCGGCGCGCAGCAGGGCGAGCTCCAGGACGATGCCGCGCGTGTCACCGAAGACGCCCTGCTTCCCCAGACCTCGACTCATGGACGTCTCCAGCAGGGCGAGCCTGGTGCCGTGGGGTCGGGTGGCGGCCAGGGCCGGGGGCACCGTGACATTGGTGACTCCGGCGGCGTGCATGGCCTCGGTGGCCAGGACGGAGAAGCGCATCTTGAGCGCATTGACGCGGGCGTTGATCTCCTTGAGCGCGTGCGTGTCCGCCTCGTCCAGGCCGACGCCGTTGCGCTCGAACTCCTCGACGGTCAGGCGGATGAGGCGGGCGGCCTCGGCGTCGATGACGGTGCCGTCGGCGTCGCACGCGTCCCGTCCTTCAGGGACTGCGGCCACGAGGTCGTCGAGGACCTTGAAGCGATGGTAAAGACGTGAGTCGAGGTGATAGGCGTCGGAGTGGGCCGCCAGCTCGGGGGCCAGGGCCTCCTCGAGCTCGTCGAGGTCCGGGCAGTCGGTGGCGGAGGTCAGAGCGTCCAGCACCGTCAGCGCCCGCTCCAGCAGCTCACCGGATCGTTCCAACGCGTCGACGGTGTTGGCGATGGTGGGTTCGTCCCCGTTGGTGGCGATCGCCTCCCACTCCTGGCGCTCGGCAGCCATCCCGGCGCGGATGGCGGGTTCGATGTCGGCGTGGTCCACGGCCGTGAAGCCGGGCAGGCCGAGGTCGAGCGGCCATGGCTTGGCGAAGACGTTCGACTCCGGGAGGTCGGTAGCGTCGGTGGTCTCGCTCATGGGCCCATCGTGCCATGAGCCCAGGGCATCTCAAGCACAACGTGCAGACATTCGTGGGTCATTGGTCCTTATCGGACGGCTTGAAGAGCTTCTGGTCAGGCGGGTTTCCCACCACCAGGGACACGATGAGGTCGGCGATGGCGGGCTCATCGGGGTTGCGGCGGCGGCTGTCGACAGCACGGTTGGCCCACCATCCGTCCACGGCCAGCAGCGCCACACGTTGCATCGGGGTGAGCTCGGGAACCTCGCCGACCCACTCGTCGCGCAGCGCGTCCCAGGCGTTCTTGATCGTCTCGGCCTGGGGTGTGGTCGAGAGCATGAAGCTGACCTCTCCGGGGAGGATCTCTCCGTCGAGGACGGAGCGAGTCAAAGCCTCGATGCGCTCGGTTTGGCTCGCTTCCTCCAGCGGCTTGCCCAGTGCTTCCAGCGCCTCGGCCCGCCACCGCTCCCGGAAGGCCGCAGCGATGCCCTCCAGGAGCTCGGTCCTGGTGTGGAAGTGGTAGATGACTCCACCTCGGGTCAGTCCGACGTGCTCGGCCAGGGCGTCGAAGGTGAGGGCATCGAAGCCTTCACGGTGGGCGAGCTCGAGCGCCCCGGTGATGATGCGGTCGCGTTTCGAGGTTCTCATGAGGTCTCCTCACTGGTCTCACTCGTCGCCGGAACGTGGCGTGCGGCCATGACGCCCGTGCCCAGGAGGATGACGGCGGCGATGACCGCCGTGGCCTGCATGGCGCAGGTGAATGTCTCTCGGGCCTGGACCATCAGCTCGGCCTGCCCGGAGTCGCCCGGGTCGATGGCGCCCGCCAGGGTGGCCAGGGACTGCTCGGCGGCGTCGGCCACGCGCCCCGGAAGTCCCGATGGCACCCGCCCGAGCAGCAGCCGGTAGCCGACATCCTGAATCGTGCCGAGCACCGCGATCCCCCGGGCGACGCCCAGCTCGAGACCGGTCTCGGAGATGGCGGAGGCCGCTCCTGCCCGGTCCGCCGGCACCGCCCCCAGAACCGCTCCGGTGGAGACCGTGAAGGCCAGGCCAATGCCTGCGCCAATGATGAGCAGACCGACGCAGATCACCACGATTCCACCGTAGGACTCCCCCCAGCGCGACCACAACCAGCCCTGCCGCGGCCACAAGCAGGCCGCTTCCGAGCGCCCGGCCATTGCAGAGCCGGCGCACCACCGCGGCGACGACCGCGACGACGACGATGGAGGTGGCAGCTCGGTCAGACCCGCTCGGAGCGTGGAGTAGCCCCGGACGAGCTGGAGGTACTGGGAGAAGAAGTACAGCAGGCCGGCCAACGCGAAGATCGCCAGGACAGTGGCCGCAATCGCCCAGGTGAATGCGGGGCGCAGGAAGAGCTCGATGTCGATCAGCGGCGTGGCCAGCGTGCGTTGACGCCTGATGAACAGCCATCCGCCGACGAGGCCACCCACCAGCGCAACGCCCGCGATGACGGTGAGGCCATCGTGGGCGAAGGACTTGACGGCGTAGGTGATCGGCACGATCCACAGCAGCTGGCTGGCCGTTGGACTCAGGTCCGCACTCAGCGAGGGGATGGCCAGAGCCAGCACCGTGGAGTCGATGGCCAGCAGGGTCACGGCCAGGGTCAGGACGGCCAGGGCTGCCCAGGCACGAAGTCCAGGAGTACGAGCCGCAACCAGAACTGTACTATACGCACAGTATAGTTATGGGTGCGGTGAGGGGATCCTTTCAGCGCAGGCGGCGACGGCGCAGCACTGCCTCCACGTTCGGAGGGAAGTAACCCGGTCCCTTGAGGACCTTGCCGTCCTCGCGGTAGATCGGCTTTCCGTCAGCGCCCAGCTTGGACATGTTGGAGCGTTGCACCTCGGCGAGCACGGCCGCCAGGTCGATCCCGGTCTCCAGGGCCATGCCGTATATGACGTAGATGAGATCCGCCAGAGCGTCGGCGGCCTCGACGGTGTCACGAGCACCGTCGTCGGCAGCCACGGCGCGGTGGTAGCTCGACTCGATCTCGGTGCGCGCCGCCTGCCCGTAGACGGCTCCGACGAGCTCAGCGAACTCCTCGCCGATGAGACTCATGCGCATGCCGAGGCTCTCGCGCTCGAGGCTGGCGCCGTCGGTCTGGACGGGAAGTCCGTAGATGTGGTGGAAGCGGCGCACGAGGGCCTCGGGGTCGTCGCCTTCCCGCTCTCCGACGCCGTCGTGCGCCACAAGGGGGAGGACGCCGCCAGCGTCAACGGGGCCGTCCCAGGGAGCTTGCGGCACGCGCGGGTCCTCGGGCAGCAGGGTGGCGATCCAGCCATCATGGAGGCAACCGTCATTGGGCAGGAAGCGGCGCACTCTCCCTTCCCGCTGGAAGCCGAGTGACCAGGCCACCTTCCAGGAGGCCCAGTTGGGCACCGGCCCATGGCTCGTCTCGTGAATGTTGCAGCGCCACCGCAGGGCGGACAGGCTCAGGGGGCCGTTCGGGTCGAAGGCCGTATCGATGAGGGCGGCGACGGCGCGGGTCATCGTGCCGCGCCCGCGCGCGGCGGCGGCGAGCCAGTAGCCGATCTCCCCTGTCCGAGCGTCGTCGGGACCGCTCAGGGTGATGCCGAGCATGCCCACGAGGGTCGCAGATGCGCCGTCGTCGCAGGCCTCGCGAACCGCCCAGGTGAGCTCACGCCCCTCGCTCCAGCCCTTGGCCACGACCTGCTCGACGAAGAACTGTGCGTCACTGCGCTGGTAGCTGCGGGGGACGAAGGTCCACTCCTGAATGTCCGCGTCCTGGCAGATCTCGGTGATGCGGTCGAGGTCATCACCGGTCGGGACCGACAGGACAAGTGCAGGCAGGTCGCCGTCAGCAGCAACGGTCATCTCAAAGGAGTCCATGGAGGCCGATGCTAACGCCTCTCCCTCCCCTCGCCCTTGATGAGCCGCTCGAATTCCTCTCCCGGGTCATTTCATGCGCCTATGCTCAAGGGCGACGTCCCCCAACGAGAAGAGCCTGAGTGACTACCGCCCCCGCACCTGACAGCCGACGCCATGGCCCCACCATTCCCCGCTGGATGCTGCCCTCGGTGCGAGTACGCAGGCGCGGCGATGTCATCACGGTCGAGCAGCGGGTCCCCTCCCGCGTGGAGAGCATTCGCACGATCAGCACCTCCGACTCAGCTCATCGCGGCTACGTGGAGCACCATGACATTCCGAGCTTCGAGTCCGGCCTGGGGTCGCCAACAGGTCTTGCCCTCGTCAAGGAGCGTCTGACCATTCCGGCCAGTGCGGCAAGTGAGCAGCAGGTTCGTCAAGCCGTGGACCATGCCGTCGCCGCCTACGACCCGGGTACGGCGGCACTGTCCGTTCAGCTCAGCAGGGGCGCGCTGCTGCGGCTGCTGCAGACCGTCGCCTCACTGGGGCTGGCGGGAATCGGCCTGTACCTGGCCATCTCCTTGCACCGAAGCACTTCCATCGCACCCCCGGGCGGCCCCTTTGCCGGCCTGCAGAAGCTCTTCATGATTCTGCCCGGCTTCTTCGTCCTCGTGGCACTCGCTATCGCGGTCACCTGCGCTCGCGCCGCGTGGGTCCTGCGCACTCCAAGGTTCGTGGCCGAGGAGCAGTGGGGGCTGCTGCGTCAGACCCTGACCCAGCTGGCAGGGCAGGAGCCCGGCTCGTCACGCCCCCTGGACATTGAGGCGGGCCTGCGCCGGGATCTCGTCACTCACCCGAACGGAGTCTCTCTCAGGCGAGGAGTCACCCGTGACGGACGTATGGGTCCTCCATGGCCGGACGCCTACGACGTCGCCAAGCGCGTCAGGCAGGGGCGGCGCGCCCTCGTCGGCATGACCATCTTCGCCTCAGTGTTCCTGACCGCGGGGGTCTTGATCTTCCTGATGTTCATCGCCGCCGGGCAGTTCACACTCATTCCCCTGCTCTTCGGCGTCAGCGTTTTCGGCGCGATCCTCTCTTACTCCGCCAAGCGGTGCGACCGTCTCCTCGTCTCCTATCCCAGCACGATGCCCGCAGGGGAAGAGCCGCAGAAGATCAGCTGGGAGGATGTCGACACCGCCTCCTTGCCCGCATGGTGCGATGCGCGCCGGCGCGAGCGCTACTGGAACCTTGCTGCGATCGTGTTCCTGGTTGAGTTCGTCGTGACAGTCCTCACCATATTCGCATCTGTGATGCTGAATCAGACTGTGCTCTCGACCAGCTCCTCCTCGCTGGAGGCTCACACCCACGCCCTGATATGGAATTCGGTCCTTGCACTGGTCGTCATCGCTGCGGCACTCGCCACCGTGGTGATCGGCAGGCACTGGATACAGCAGAAGGACAGTGAGCTGCGCCATCAGGCAGGACTGACCTGAGTTCTGCCCAACCCCACGGAGACAAGCCCGCATGTGTATGCCCGGCCCTGTGCCTGCAAGTCGTCACCATGCCCCACGATCGCACGCTGTAAGCTCCTCGCGGTACGAGTACGTCAAAAAGGCGGCGTCGTCACAGTCGAGCAGTGGGGCCCGGGGACGTGGGGCAGGTTGGCCATGGTCGGCTTCGGAGCCTTCTTCTCCCCCCACCGCTCCTGCCTGCCGGATTCATCGTCCTGGGCGTACTCATCACGGTCATTGGGTTCCGGAGCGCCTGAATTCTGCGCACGCCGGACTTCGTCGCCGAGGAGCAGTGGCAGCTCCTGTGCTCAGTCCTCACCCGGATGACCGGGCAGCAGCCGGGATCGTCGCGCCCGCTCGACGTCGAAGCGGGGCTACGCCCCGATCTCATCACCCGCCCTCATGGTGAGACACGCAGGCGGGGAGTCACTCTTGACGGCTGTATGGGGCCGTCCTTGCCCGACGCCCACAGTGTCACCAGGACCATCAGAAGAGGCAGACTCAAGGTTCTTCTCACCTCATCCCTCATCATCATGATCGGCTTTTTCTACGTCTTCAGGGTGAGTCTCTTAGTGTGGTGGCAATTCCTGCGGGGCTTCCCTGGCCGGTGTGGCTGCCTGAGATCAGTAGAGGGGGCATCGTGGGACCCGGATTCTCGACCAAGATTCACCAGGAGGTACTCCCACGATGCCCAGTGACCAGTGGGCCGTCTCCGTCCTGATTCAGGAAGTCCTGTCCGACCCGGACCTGGCCCATGATGACGTCTTCCGTCGTCTGCTTCAGGCCGGCTTCTGGGTCCTGTGCGCGGCCGGAGGCGTTCTGGTCTTCATACAACGCCATTCAGAACACTCAACCGGTGCTTCAGCGGTCTCAGCATCGTTCCTGAGTATCCCCGTGCTCATCGGACTCACCGTGATCGCCACGGCCACGACCGTTGTCGTCAGTGTTGTCTGGGCGAGCAACCGGGACGACGACGCCTCTGTGTTGTCTCATGACTTCTGAGAGTTTCGGACGTCATGACATCGCGGAACACCGCTTAAATACGTCTGCCAGATGGGAGAGCTGCGCTTCGGCCTGTCGGAGGGGAGCTGCCCCGGTCACTCCGGTGGCTGCCGGCGTCATCTGATGCACTGCACGAGGGTGGGGTGCTACTGGAGGAGGGCCGGGGGTACTGCGGGTAGGTGGGGCCTTCGTGCAGTACGCACACCCCTTGGCCAGTGGATCCCGCCCCTCGTGCAGTAGGCCGACTCCGGGCGGACCTGTGACGGAGGCACCGAGCTCCACCAAGAGCCCCGGACTCACTCCCGCGCGGCCCGGTGTCCACCGCGCTGACATCAACGATCCAGTCATCGAAGCACCCCGTGGGGATCGTTGGAATCCTGCGGCTGATCTTCGGCGTGCGGCGCCGGTGCGCCTTTGATGTCAGCACCATGGACACCAGCGACCCGCCAAGACCTGCCAGGCCTCTTCCCTCAGCCAACCGCCCGCCCCGGCTTCCCGTCCAAGCGAGCGTCTCAGAAGTCATGACACTCACCCTCCGTGCCCTGACTGGCGAGTTCGTGGGTTAGCCCGTGTGTTCGGGGGTTAAGGGGCTCTTCGTGTTTGAGGGTGTGGTAGGTGGGGCTTATCGGTTGGTTTAGGTGGTTGTTGTCAGGTGGTCTTTGAGGCGTCCGGTGTGGATGAGGCTGCGGATGGTGTAGTTGGCCAGGTTGCGGAATCCCAGGGCGATGCC
>NZ_MSGO01000034.1:0-11099 GCF_001929375.1 Actinomyces oris
GCCTTCTTCGCGGCCCCGACCTCGCAAGTGCTCGGTCACGGTCGTTCCTTGGCGAAGAAGGCGGCTGCTTTTTTCAGGAACTCGTTCTCCTGACGCAGCTCACGAACCTCTGCCTTGAGTTTTGCTATCTCGGCTGACTCGGATGCCTTCTTGCGGTCCTGGTCGGTGGCGTGCTCTTTCCTGTACCTGGCGACCCAGTTACCCACCGTTTGGGCTACAAGACCGTATGAGGCGGCCACCGAGGCGATCGTGCGGTCCTTCTCGATCACCTCACGCACCACCTGCTCCTTGAACTCCTCCGAGTATCTGGCTGCTGGCATGGTCTCCATCCTATCGACTCAGGGGAAGAAAAACTCCCCCAGTCCGAGAAACACCACGCACCCCAGCCCGACTTCCAACCCCAACATCTTTGAGTACCGATGACATCACCGATAGCCAACACCCCAGCTGTGCCTACTGCCGGGGACAAATTGTCCGCCGTAGTACTCAGTGAGGCTTATTCACAGGGCTAGCGGACACTGGCATCTGCGCAGGTAACAGTATTTTTGATGGATGCCGTGAATAAGCCTCAGTAGCACTCAAAGGGGATCAGTGCTTGCCGGCACCACAGCATGACACCACCCCAGTTCTGTACTACAATAATGGTGTGGCCATCTACTACACAGACAGCGCCAGCAAGCACAACGTCCCACACGAAGACATCGAGTACGCCCTCTTCCACCCCATCAACAAGCAACGAGTCGACGGGCGCCCCCGCGACGTCACCTTCATGTTCGTCGGACGACCCCACGAGCTGTCCCGTACGTTCCTCGAGGTCGGCGCCGCCATGCGCCCCGACGGACGCCTCGAGGTCTTCCACGCCATGGAGCTCACCGACAAATGGAGGTGGCTCCTGTACGCACCCGGACACACCCCCTGGGAGGAGCAACAAGCATGACCCACACAACCACCCGCACCACCGAGACCACAACCAACGAAGAGCTCGACACCCTCGCCACCACCGGCGACCTGCGCCCCATCGGAGCCCCCGACGGCGGAGGAGACCTCCCCGACGAAGCCGCCCTGCGCGCAGTCTTCACCGGCGGCCGCCCCAATCTCGGGCACACCCGCGCCACCGGACGCGGAGCCTCCACCCGCCGACAGGTCCGCCTGCCCGAGCACACCAACACCGCCCTCGACACCTACGCCAAGACCCACGGACTGACCCCAAGCGCAGTCATCCGCGACGCCCTCAACGCCTACCTCACCAACCACCAGAGCACCCCCACCACCTAACGACAGTCGCACGCCCAAGCCCATCGAGGTCAACGGCCCCTGCCGACGTCCTCACAGAGCCCCTCGCCGAGCACCACCCCCACCTTCGCAGAGACCAGTCGCCTACAGGAGGGCACGACGTCGGTGACGCGTGCTGGGACGACACTCGCACCAGCCGGAGACAGACGTCACGGTCAAGTCGTTTGCTCCACCTCAGTTCTGGCGGGGGTTCTTTGCGTTGGTGGTCAGGGTCTGGACCTCGGCGACGGGGAGGTTGACGGTGCTGGTGGTGGTGATGGCCGGCAGGGTGCCGCTGTTGCCGTCGGTGGCGGTGTAGGAGGCCGAGTAGGCGACCTTGATGGTCAGTGGTGTGGCACCACCCAGGTGGGCTGAGCTGCGGTTGAAGGAGATCGTGCACGGACTCGACCCCTCCGGCATCCCGGAGTGCCAGGCGATGCCGAACCCGGTACAAGACGCCTTCCCATCCGGAGCCGACAGCTGCAGACCAGACGACCCGGCGGTGATGGCGGCGGTGGTGCTACCAGCAGTGGCCCTGGCGGTCACGCTGGTCGGGGTGTTACCGGTGGCCCAGCCGGCGTGACTGTGACCGTCCGCCTTCGTCCGTTGCAAGCGCCGGCCGGAGACTTCGGTCGCGCCTCTGTCGACCTCGAAGAGAGAAGGACTGCTCCGTCCAGTGAGGCCGTGACTTTGCTGTGATCTGGCGGGTAGGGGCGGCGTCGTCGTGGACCGTACGTCACCAGCGGCGGTCCACGACGCGCAGTCGACTTCTGTGCCACCCGTCTTCGGTAACGTGCTGCCATGACGTCATCCGAGGTGACTCGCCCCCGTCCGACGGAGCCGCCCGTCTACCGGGACGGCCCGTCCAAGATGTCGGAGGTAGACGCCCGTTCCTGGAGCGTCGACGACGTCCTCGACGCCGTCTTCTTCGCCATCGCCGCCGTCGCCACGCTGTGGCTGGCCTGGCTGCTCATCGGATCGGGCTGGCACCTCGATGCGGTGCTCGTGGTCAACTCCCTGCTGTTCTGGGCGGTCCTGGCCTACCTCGCCCTGCCGCGCCTCCACCAGGTCCTCACCTGGCTCTACGTCCCCGACTACTTCATCGGCCGCACCCGCACCCCCGACGGGCTCCTGGGCGACCCGGTCAACCTCGCCGTCAAGGGCGACGAGGAGGACATTCACGAGGCGATGATCTCGGCCGGCTGGGTGCGCGCCGACCCCATCACCCTGCGCACCTCCTGGAGGATCGTCGTCTCCTCGCTGCTCCACCGCTCCTACCCGGCCGCCCCCGTCTCCAGCCTCATGCTCTTCGGACGCAAGCAGAGCTTCGCCTACCAGAAGGAGGTCGAGGGCAACCCCGCCCAGCGCCACCACATCCGCTTCTGGTACTGCCCGCCCGGCTGGTCGCTGCCCGGCGGCGGGCGCGTGGACTGGCTGGCCGCCGCCACCTACGACCGCGCCGTCGGCCTGAGCGTCCTCACCCTCCAGGTCACCCACAAGATCGACGCCGACATCGACATTGAGCGCAACTACGTCGTCGACGACGTCCGCTGGGCCAATGAGGCCGCCGAGCTCAAGATCTGGCCGGACTTCTTCACCTCCTACCACGACAAGAACGGGGGAGGGGACCGGGTGGTCACCGACGGCGCCCTCCACGTCCTCGACCTCAACGAGGTGGTCCCCGGATCCGACGCCGGGCTCTCCCTGCAGCGGGCCCGCCTGGCCGACCTCCAGGCCCGACGGCGACGCCCCAGCCAGCTCGTCATCGCCCTGGTGCTCATCGGGCTCATGGTGGCGGTCGAGATCCTGCGCGTCGCCCGCATCGACATCACCCAGGTGCTGGAGGCCGCCCCGATCCCCGAGGCGGACCTGGGGGCGGTCACCGCCGTCGTCGCCCTCATCGCCACGGTGTCCGCCGGCCTGACGCTCACCACCGCCGCCCTGGGGGTGGCGGCCTGGCGCGGGCACCCGCGCGGCCGCATCGCCCTCATGGCGACCCTTGTCCTGGGCATCGTCACTGATATGGGTCAGGCCTCCAGCCTCGGGGTCCGGCAGGCCACTCTCGGCCTGGTCGTCACCAGTGCGCTCCAGGTCCTGGCTCTCCTGGCGCTCTCGGCCCGGCAGGTCCACGAGTGGGAGCTGGCCCGCAAGGAGGAGCGCCTTGCCGGCCGCGCGAGCGCACGAGGCGACGGGGCGGCAGTTAGGCTGGGTTCATGAGCGAGTACCTGGCAGGGCCGCACGACAATGGCGCCGGCGGCGCAGGGCCGGCGAGTCGGTCCGGCCGGCACACCAGCCATGTCAGTCACGTCGATGAGTCCCGGCCCGTTGACGGCGACCGCGAGCACGTGCGCTTCGGCATCCCCTTCAACGGGGTCCTGCCCATCTGGCACGACGACGCCACCATCACCTGGCACCGGCCCGCCGACGACACCGACCTGTCCACCGTCCTGGGCATGGGGCTGGTGGAGTCCGAGCCCGGCCCCGCCCAGGCCCCGGCCGGGTGGCAGGAGCGCGTCGAGACCGGCGTCCTCACCGACGCCGGCCGCCTCCTGCTGCTCAAGGCGGCCACGCCGTCGGGCCGCCGCGCCATCAACGACCCCGGTGAGGGAGCCCCCATCCCCCTGGAGGCGCCGCTGAGCTACGCGGAGGCCATGGAGGGGGTCTTCGACATCGTCGGCTTCGGCATCCACATCGGCCGCGTCATGCTGCGCGCCGCCCGCGACGGCGGCATCATCCTGTTCACCCTGCGCGCGCCGCGCGACCCCGAGCCGCACCACATCCTGTCCGTGCCCGCGCAGGTCGACGACCACGGCGTCATGAGCTTCCACCTGGGGACTTTGCAGGAGATGGAGGGCGGCGCCTGGGACTCCGCCACCCACCGGGACGGTATGGCCCTGCTCGACCTCACCATCCCCTACTCCGACCTCGTGGCCGAGGCCGGTCCCAACGGCGAGGAGGGCCTCGACGCCGACAGCGTCCTGGAGATGGCGCAGCCGGTCGTCCAGTGCATCCTCAAACCCGGCTACCCCTTCGCGCTGGGCGCCTCCATCCTCCTGCCGCAGGCCGGCTGAGCCGAGGGCGGGCCCGCAGGCCGGGCTGGAGCTGGTGCTGCGGTTCGCGCCGAGGACGTACTTTCCGATCGAGGACTGCGTTGTCCTCCAGGCTACTGGGCTCTCCCCGCAGTCATCTGGGGGAGAGCGCAGTCCTGGTACCGAAAGTACGTCCTCGATAGGGCGGTGGCTCCCGCAGCGAGGGTGGCAGGGCCGGAGTCGACGTCGCGTCGCGCTCAGGCGGCCGGTGGGGCGGTCGAGCCGCGCACGAGGAACTCGGTGGGGATGATGACGCTGCGGCCGCCGTCCCGGATCCCGGAGCCCGCCTGCTCCAGCACCAGGCTCACCATCTCGCGGCCGTGCCGCCTGAAGTCCTGACGCACGGTGGTCAGCGGCGGGAAGGTGTACTCGCCCACGGCCAGGCCGTCGAAGCCGACCACCGAGACGTCGGCGGGAACCTGCCTGCCCTGCTCGTGCATGGCCCGGATGAGTCCCAGGGCCAGCTCGTCATTGGCGCAGAAGACGGCCGTCACCTCCGGGTCCGCGGCCAGGCGCAGGCCGGCCTCATAGCCCGCTGCGGCCTCCCAGTCGCCGGCCACCGCCTCGGGGACGTCCCTGCCGGCCTCCCGCAGGGTCCTGGCCCAGGTGGCCTTGCGGATGAGGGCGGACTGGGAGTCCTCGGGCCCGCACACGTGGTGGACGGTGCGGTGCCCCAGCTCCAGAAGGTGCGTGACGGCGTCGCGCACCCCGCCGACCTGGTCGGCGCTGGCCGAGGGGTAGTAGTCCACGAGCGTGGAGTCCGAGACCGCCACCGGCATCGAGGGCGGCAGGGCCAGCTGTTCGCGCCCCGCCCGCCCGGCCTGCACGACGACGAGCCCGTCGATGGCCTGGTGGGAGAGCCGGTAGACGGCCTCGCGCAGCTCCTCGGAGGCGGGGTGCTCCACCTGGACGAGGTTGACGGCGTAGTCGACGGCGGTGGCGGCCTCCAGCACGCCCGCGGTGGTCAAGGCCTCCCCGGTGCGCTGGATCTGCTGGGTCAGCACGCCGATCGTCTTGAAGGAGCCGCGACGCAGGGCCTGGGCGGCGCGGTTGGGGGAGTAGCCGAGCTGGTTCATCGCGCGCAGGACCCGTTCGCGGGTGTCGGGGCGGACGTGCTCCGAGCCCGCCGCCACGCGGGAGACCGTCTGAGCGGAGACTCCCGCCAGGCGGGCCACGTCGCTCATCGACGGCGCTCCCTGCGCGCCCCGGCTCTGCCCTGGCATGGTGCGAGGTTATCAGGAGTGTCATGGGCGTCCACGTCCCGGAGGAATGGTGACGTTGCCATGGGTATCTGTCTCGGGGAGTGCTGAACCGAGATTCTGTCTGTAGATATACCTAGCGGGGCGGGCACTCATCTAGTATGTTAACGTCACCACGCAGGCGTTGCACCGCTGCGCGTCCTCTGTTCCCGTCAACCCTCTGGGGAGCCGAACAATGATCGTTCCGAGACACTTCGAGGACCTCGATGTCCTCCATGAACACACGCTGCCGCCCCGTTCCTACTACGTTCCCGCGTCCCATCCCATCGCCACCAGCCCCTGGAGGCGGGAGGACTCCGACCGCTTCCACTTGCTCAGCGGCCAGTGGGCCTTCCGCTACCTGCCCAGCATCCACGAGCTGACCGAGCCCTTCTGGGAGCAGGGCGTCCCCACCGCCACCGCCGACGACGAGCCCGGCCAGGCGAGCCCCGCCCGCCTCCCGGAGGGCTTCACCATGATTCAGGTGCCCAGCTCCTGGCAGCACCTGGGCTACGACCACCACCAGTACACCAACGTCCGCTACCCCATCCCCTTCGACCCGCCCTACGTCCCCCAGGACAACCCCTGCGGCGCCTACATCCGCGACTTCGACTACACCCCGGACCCCGCCGCCCCCAGCACCTACCTGACCTTCGAGGGCGTGGACTCCTGCTTCTACGTGTGGCTCAACGGCACCTACGTCGGCTACAGCCAGGTCTCCCACGCCTCCGCGGAGTTCGACGTCACCGAGCTCCTGCGCCTCGGCGCCAACCGCCTGGCCGTCCTGGTGCTCAAGTGGTGCGACGGCACCTACCTGGAGGACCAGGATAAGTTCCGCACCAGCGGCATCTTCCGCGACGTCTACCTCCTGAGCCGTCCGGCCGCCGTCCTGTTCGACTACGTCACCACCACCTCGCTCGGCCCGGTGTCCGGCACTGGCCTCGACGCCGCCCCGGCCACCGCCCTGGTCAGGATCCAGGGCGCCTACCGGGGCGGGGCCGTACCCACCTCCGTTGAGCTCATCGACCACGACGGCGCAGTGGTGGTCGCCGGAGAGCTGGAGCCCTTCGCCGGCGACGACGGCTACACCCACCGCGCCCGGCTCACCGTGGAGGCCCCTCACCTGTGGAGCGCCGAGGACCCCTACCTCTACACCCTGGTCATCACCACGCCGGGTGAGGTCATCACCGACCGGGTGGGCATCCGTGAGGTCGCGGTGAGCGACGCCGTCGTGCACCTCAACGGCCGGCCCATCACCCTGCGCGGCGTCAACCGGCACGACTCCGACCCGACCACCGGGCCCGTCGTCGACCTGGAGCACATGCTGTGGGACCTGCGCCTGATGAAGGAGCACAACATCAACGCGGTGCGCAGCTCCCACTACCCCAACGACCCGCGCTTCTACCAGCTGTGCGACGAGCACGGCTTCTACGTCATGTCCGAGGCCGACAACGAGAGCCACGGCACCCAGAGCCGCTTCCTGGCCGACCCCTCCTGGGACAACCAGGTCGAGCACTGGAACGAGCCCATCGCCGACAACCCCGAGTGGACCCAGGCCACCGTCGACCGCATGAGGCTGTGCGTCCACCGCGAGAAGAACCGCCCCAGCATCATCTCCTGGTCCGCCGGCAACGAGTGCTCCTACGGCTGCACCCTCGAGGCGGCGCTGCTGTGGACCAAGGAGTTCGACCCCACGCGGCTGACTCACTACGAGAGCTCCTACTACCGGGACTCCAAGCGCCGCTACGACTACTCCTGCATCGACCTGTACAGCCGCATGTACCCGGCCATCGAGGAGATCCGCGACTACCTGGACTCCGACCCCGACAAGCCCTTCATCCTCGTGGAGTACTGCCACGCCATGGGCAACAGTCCCGGTGACCTCGAGGACTACTGGGAGATCATCCGGGTCGATGAGCGCATGTGCGGCGGCTTCGTGTGGGAGTGGTGCGACCACGCTGTCACCGCCGGGACCGCCGACGACGGCCGGCCGATCCAGCTTTACGGCGGTGACCACGATGAGGCCGTCCACGACGGCAACTTCTGTGTCGACGGGCTCGTCTCGCCCGACCGCGTCCCCCACCCCGGGCTCGCCGAGCTCAAGAACGTCCAGCGCCCCGCCCGCGTCGTCGAGTACGACCAGGAGGAGGGCCTGCTCACCATCCACAACGACCTCGACCACACCGACCTGTCCCAGTACCTGCGCATCTCCTACGAGGTGCGCTGCGACGGCGTCGTCGTGGACCGTGAGGACCTCGACCTGGTGGAGCCCGTCCCGCCGCACACGAGTGTCATGCTGCGCTGCGAGCCGAAGGTCCCGCCCACCGGGCGCTGCCACCTGCTGGTCACCTACCGGCTCGCCCGCCCCGACTCGCTGCGGGCCGCCGGCCACGTCCTGGGCTTCGACGAGATCGCCCTGCGCAATGCCGACAGGCGCCACCGGTGGGTCGCGGCGCTCGCCGACCGCCCCATCGGCGAGACCCTCCTGCCGGTCAGGCGGGAGGGCACCCGGATCGAGGTCGACAGCGACCGTCTCAACTGCGCCATCGACACGCGCACCGGCCTGCCCGTGTCCCTGTCCTCGGAGGGCCGCGAGCTCCTGGAGCGCCCGGTGGAGCTCAACATCTGGCGGGCGCCCACCGACAACGACCGCCACGCGCGCCTGGAGTGGGAGCGCGCCCACTACCACCAGGCCTCGGCCCGCGCCTACGGCGTCGACGTCGACGAGAAGCCCGGGCGGGTCACCGTCAGTGCCGACGTCGGCCTCGTGGCGCCCTCGGTCCAGCCGGCCCTGCGTGGACGGCTCGTCTGGACCCTCACCGACGACGGCGTCCTGAGCCTGAGCCTGCGACTGCGCCGGACACTGGGCTTCCCCAGCCTGCCGCGCCTGGGACTGCGCCTCTTCCTGCCCGAGTCCATGAGCCAGGTCGACTACTACGGCCTGGGCCCGCAGGAGAGCTACGTCGATAAGCACCGCGCCAGCTACCACGGGTCCTTCAGCGCCGACGTCGTCGACCTCCACGAGGACTACATCAGGCCCCAGGAGAACGGCAGCCACGCCGACTGCAACAAAGTCCTCCTCTCCGGAGGCGGTCTGAGCCTGGCGGCCGTCGGACCGACCCCCTTCTCCTTCAACGCCTCCCGCTACACGCAGGAGGAGCTGGCCGCGCGGCGCCGCAACACCGAGCTGACGCCGTCGGGCAGCACCGTCCTGTGCCTGGACGCCGCCATGGCCGGCATCGGATCCAACAGCTGCGGGCCCGCCCTGCGGCCCCGCTACCAGGTCGACAGCCAGGAGCTGGGGATGGAGCTCCATCTCCTGCTCAACCCCCTCATCACCCACACCAGCACTCACAACGAGGTGAAGCCATGAGCAGCGACTCCGCCGCCAAGAAGGTCGGCGCCCCCACCGCAGGAAGCGGGCTGGAGGCGGCCAGCGAGAGGAAGTACCTGAAGTGGTACAACAAGGTGGGCTACGGGTCGGGCGACGTCGCAGGCAACGTCGTCTACGTCCTTCTGTCCGCCTTCGTCATGATCTACCTGACGGACACCGCCGGGCTGAATGCGGGCGTCGTCGGCACGCTCATGATGGTCTCCCGGCTCTTCGACGGATTCTCCGACATCATCTTCGGGGCGCTGCTGGACCGCACCAACACGCGGTTGGGCAAGGCCCGTCCGTGGATGCTGTGGGGGTTCGTGGGCTGTGCTGTCCTGATCATCGCGATCTTCGCGATCCCCACGACCCTGGGGGACACCGCCAAGTACACCTGGTTCTTCATCGCCTACACGCTGCTCAACGCCGTCTTCTTCACGGCCAACAACATCGCCTACTCCTCGCTGACCGCCCTCATCACCCGCAACGGGGCTGAGCGCGTGCAGATGGGCTCCATCCGCTTCATGTTCGCCTTCGGGACGAACCTGCTCATCCAGAGCGCCACCGTGGGCGGGGTGGCCCTGTTCGGCGGCGGCGCCGTCGGCTGGCGGACCATGGCGATCCTCTACGCGCTGCTCGGCCTGGCGGTCAACACGCTCTCAGTGTTCTCGGTCAAGGAGCTGCCGCCCGAGGAGCTCGTGGGTGAGGAGGAGCCCCAGGAGGACAAGCTCTCGGTGGCGGAGTCGGCCAAGATGCTGGTGTCCAACAAGTACTACCTCATCATCCTCATCGTCTTCCTGCTCACCCAGATCTTCACGGCGATGCTCAACATGGGTATCTACTTCATGAAGTACGTCCTGGGGGACGAGGACCTGCTGAAGACGTTCGCCTGGTCCATCAACATCCCGCTCATGATCGGGCTCCTCATCACGCCGCTGGTGGTGAGTCGCTTCAGGAGCATGTACCGGATCAACATCGTCGGCTATGTCATCGCGACCCTGGGGCGGCTCGGGGTGCTCGTGGCCGCCTACATGAACAGCCTCCCGCTCATGCTGATCCTCTCCGGGGTCGCGGCCCTGGGCATGAGCTCGCTGCAGGGCACGCTCAACGCCCTCATCGCCGAGGCCTCGGAGAACACCTGGCTGCGCACCGGTAAGCGCATCGACGGCCTCATGTTCTCCTGCACGTCGCTCGGCGTGAAGGTCGGTGGCGGGCTCGGCACGGCCCTCTCCGGGTGGCTGCTGGCCGCCTCCGGGTACGACGGGGACCTCAAGGTCCAGCCGGAGTCCGCCATCCAGATGATCTACATCATGTACGTGTGGCTGCCGCTCGCGGCCAACGCGCTCATCCTCGTCCTGCTCATGCGGCTCGACGTCGAGAAGGTCAACACCCGGCTCAAGGAGGAGGCCGATGCGCGGGTCGGGGTGGAGGTTGGTGCCGGGGCGACCGGCGGGGGCTCCGTGGCCACGGGGCGGACCGGTGACATCGTCGGTGGTGGCGACGCCGTCGGGAGCCCGGCTGGCGCGGCGGGCACCTCGGAGAGCGAGGACTCGACGAGCTGAGGCTGCGCGAGGGGCGTAGCTCACGGGTGGGGGCGAGACTGAGGCGACACGGACCGTGCGCCTTCGCCCCCACCCGCCTTCCCGGGGCGGTGCGCAGGCGGAGTTCTTCTCCGCTGGCGCGCCGCCCGCGTGTTGTCGTCGCCTGCGTCGCCACCGAGGACGTACTTTTCGATCGGGGACTGCGTTGTCCTCCAGACTACTGGGATCTCCTCGTCGCCATCTGGGGGAGAACGCAGTCCTGGTGGCGAAAGTAAGTCCTCGATGGGGCGGTGGCTTGCGCAGTGGGGGTGGGTGGCTGGGCCACGATGGACTCTCACGCCACCTGACCCGCCCCACCGTCCCCTCCAATGCCATCCAGGAGCGCATGATCGCCGAGACCGAGGAGCGCCGCGGCGTCGTCGGCCCGGCACCTGCCCTGCCCGACGACGCCGGAGCCCCCACCGCCCTGCGCACATGTCACCTCACTGCTGGGATTTAGTCACCAGACTTCTTGATAGATTTCCAGAGGGGGCCGTCGGGCCGAGCTCGATGCTGGGAATCAGTCACCAGACCCCTTGATAGACTT
>NZ_MSGO01000034.1:11126-24076 GCF_001929375.1 Actinomyces oris
GGAATCAGTCACCAGACCCCTTGATAGACCTCCTGGCGTCTCGGACGGCCTGGAGAATGGGCTGGGAATCAGTCACCAGACCCCTTGATAGACTTCCCGTCTGCGAAGGTGTACGCCTTGCAGTGCTGGGAATCAGTCACCAGACCCCTTGATAGACTTCTGGGGCGACATGGACGACTGCGGGAACTGCTGGGAATCAGTCACCAGACCCCTTGATAGACTTCCGACTGACTCTGGGCGAGCGTGAGGGCAGCTGGGAATCAGTCACCAGACCCCTTGATAGACTTCGCGTCCGGCAGCGGGACCTCGAACTTCTGCTGGGAATCAGTCACCAGACCCCTTGATAGACTTCAGGCCCCTGGGCTCAGGGAGCCCGTCAGGCTGGGAATCAGTCACCAGACCCCTTGATAGACTTCGTGGAGCGACCCCGACTGGGATCCGACCGCTGGGAATCAGTCACCAGACCCCTTGATAGACTTCTCCACCGCCCGCCCCGTCACCGCCCCACGCTGGGAATCAGTCACCAGACCCCTTGATAGACTTCACGCACCCACTCGGGTCGCGTGATCGCCGCTGGGAATCAGTCACCAGACCCCTTGATAGACTTCGCCTCGGCGGCCGCCAGGTTGAACTGAGGCTGGGAATCAGTCACCAGACCCCTTGATAGACTTCACGAACCCCGACAGCCACTACTGGTACAGCTGGGAATCAGTCACCAGACCCCTTGATAGACTTCGAGACGCCAGCGACGTGACCGCCTTATCGCTGGGAATCAGTCACCAGACCCCTTGATAGACTTCGCACCCCCTGCCAGGACCTATCCAACGCGCTGGGAATCAGTCACCAGACCCCTTGATAGACTTCGCAGAGACGGCAGGCCGCTGGCCTTCCCGCTGGGAATCAGTCACCAGACCCCTTGATAGACTTCTCGCATCAGGACGCGGCCGCGGCCATCCGCTGGGAATCAGTCACCAGACCCCTTGATAGACTTCCGATGATTGCGCGCCAGGTGGCGGCGATGCTGGGAATCAGTCACCAGATCCCTTGATAGACTTCCCCGACGACTTCCACGAGTGGGCGCAGGGCTGGGAATCAGTCACCAGACCCCTTGATAGACTTCTGCTGGCAGGTCTGGACGGAACTGAGGTGCTGGGAATCAGTCACCAGACCCCTTGATAGACTTCAGAAACGTCTATCAAGGGGGTCTGACCAGCGCAAACGCCTCGTCAGGGGTTAGAAGATCATGAGCTGTTGGGGCTCGGGTTCAGCCTCGACGGGTTCTTCGTTGCGGAAACAGAGCGCGTGCGACCACTCGCGGTCGGTGACGTACAGGATCCGCACCTCGCCGCCGCGCGGCAGGTTGTTCCTGATCGCACTCGCCCTACGGCGCTCGCCGGCCACGGTCGGGGAGTAACGGACGTAGACGCTGTACTGCGCCATCCAGAAACCCTCATCCAGAAGAAGGTGCCGGAAACGAGTCGCCTCCTTGCGCTGCTTCTTCGTCGCCACCGGCAGATCGAACATGACCACGCACCACACTGGATCATCCGCCATCAGGACTCACGCCTCCGACCGGTCCACGATGGGACATCCAATCGGGCTCGGTCCCCTTCACAGTACTGGCCCAAGTGCTGAGCCAGCTCCTCCAAGACGGTCGGTAGCGTGGCACCGTCGTCACGGAACGGCTGTTGCACTGCAGCAACCAGAACCTGCTTCACCTGCCGTTCAGCGGGGCTCGCATCAGGAGCCAGATGCAGCACGGCATCATCCACCGCCGGGCGGAAGGGCTCAATGATGTCATCCACAAGGTTGAACATATTGCCGCGCCCATGGTGGAACAGGCCGAGCGTCGGGCTGAGCCCGGCGCTCACCACCGCCCGGATCCCTTGAGCTCGCAGGACCGCATAGCCGTAGTTCAAGCAGCTGTTGCGGTGATCCTCCGCCTCCGGGCGCCGGAGAAAATCACCCTCGGAGGCAAACAGCCGGGACCAGTACAGGCGAGCGGCATGGGCCTCGACGTTCTCCGGGTCGCCCGAGCGCACCGAACGCGCCATCTCCTTGAGCCGGGCTGCCGCAGGACGATCCTTCTGAAGCAGGACAGTCCCCTGCCCCAACACCTTCGCCCTCACCAGGCGCCCCCACGCATTCTTCCTCCGCGGCTCGGAGAGCTGTGACTGCGCCAGCTGCCTGGCCCCAACGCGACCATGCTCATGCCACGGATAGGCGGCGCCCTCGGGGATGCCCCGCCAGTCGCAGAACAGCACGACGACATCCGCGCCCAGCAGGCGATGCACGACAGCCGTCGAGAAGCTCACGTGGGGGCCCATGAGGACGACTGCCACATCGGCCGTCGGGATCCGATGCTCACCCCGTCGTCCTGGTGGACGCAGATCGCCCCACGATCCGAGGTGATGCGCCCCTCCAGTGACGAGCAGTCAATGATGCGCCAGGCTGTGTCCATCGGCGATCCTCAGTTGATAGTCCAGGAGACGGGGAGATTGGATCTGCTGGAATACCGAGGGCGGCCTAGAGCATCGCGACGAACAACAGTAGGTTGTACTTTAGCCAGTACGTTAATAGCTACTCGCCATCCTTTACCTTCAACGATTTCACTTACGGCGCTGCTTGGATTCCCTAATCCTTCCGCTGCAAGGATTCTTGGTTTCAACGTCAGTTTATTGTTGGCGTCATACCCACATATGCGCCAACGTGTGGTGTTGGGGTAGTCTTCGAGGAAACGCCCAATGGTGTCCTTGGTGAAGGAGCTAACGTTGATCTCCAGCTCGTCCCCTACCACGACCCATCCCAGATATGTTGCGTCGCCCTCAGCGATGGCCTGGCGAAGCTTCGGCTCGGCGCACCTCATGCTGATCGACTGGGGTGGGACGACCGCGGAGAAGAGATCCTCGTGCCGATGGCTGAGCAGGTCATGAGTGAAGACGCGGAGCATCGCGTAGACGGGCTTCTTGCCCTCGATGCGGTAGATGCGGGCGTGATGGATCGTTGACCCGATCTCCGCGTAGCCACCACGCACCGCGATAGCCCCAAAAGGCTTCTCCTTACTGTTATCCTCCGTCTTCTTCTTTTTAGAGAAAAGCTGAATATGGTCGTCAGACTTAATTTCTCGCCCGTGAACCTGAATGAAGCGATCCTCCCTGGCAGGAAGGCCGTTCTCGGCGTCGAAGTCCTCCTCCCGGGTGAGCGCACACCACAATGCGGGGGAACTGGCCCGATCAATCTGGTTGACTGACAGGCCGTCACCGAGCCGAGGAGTAGCGTACTTCCGGATCGTGTCGTCGTGGGCGTTACCGCTACCGAGACGCAAGCGAAGGTTCTCAACGACATGCACCTCATCGGCGGCCAGGCGCTCATTGAACAGCTCCGTGAGACGAAGCATGTGGCCCCGCCACGACTCGAAGCGCTCTCGCGCCCCCACGGTCGCGCCCGTGTACTGCTTCCAGGTCTCCTCCTGGCCAGTGAGGCGCTGCGCCCAGCGAAGACTTGACCGTTCTGCCAGGGTCTTGGCGGCGCTCCTCTCCATGAGGGCGACAACGCTCGCATCCACGGCGTGGTGGCGGCGGTCAATGCGATCCTTGCGCCCCTTCTCACCGATCAGGTTGATGCGGGAGTCTATGCCCGCCGCCTTGCGGGCAGCCGCAGTGATGGCGCCACGGTAGACCATGACATCGGCGTCGGGGTAGGCGGCGGCAATACGGTGGCGAAGCTCGTTGGCCATCCAAGCCACGGACTCCATGCTGCGCTCATCGATCTCCGGATCCTCCTGGGTGCGCTGAAGACGAGCAATGACCTCCTTCTTAAGGCGCTTCAACTCACCAGGTGACATGCCGCCAGGGCGGTTGCGCCACCTGCGCACTCGATCAATGGCCTCCTTCACCCCGACATCAGGGATCCCGCAGGTCTGCGCCCACACTGCGAACGGGGTATTCGACTTCGAACGGTTACAGCGCTCGCAGACGGCCACGAGATTCTCTCGGTGGTTATTCGATCCTGTTCCGGCCTGCGGAACGATGTGGTCCAGCTGAGAGGTGTGGTAGCCGATTGTCCCCCCACAGTACAAGCAGGCGGAGTCCTGCAATGTGATGGCGTGATGGCGCATGACGTCGCCCGGACGTACATGTCCCTCCACGCCGTAGGACTGCTGAATCTCCTTGATCGCGCGTTGGTTCACCTCGTAGCGACGGTTGTTCGCCCGGTCCCGTTCCCTTGCCGCACGCTCGCTGGCGAAGCCATCTCGAACATGCTCCACCTGAATGACCTCGGGCTTGCCCCACACATTCTCGACCGCGGCGAGATACCGTGCGACAGCCTTGAGAGTCCGGTCGACGGACGGGTTGCCCACCGGGGCGCCCACAGGTTCGGCCGGAGGGGCCCATGAGTCATCGACACCGAAGAGCTGCTTACGTGCCTCATGCAGATCGTCAGTCGTCGCCAGCATGTGGCCACTGAGGGCAGCCAATGACTCCCGCGAATACGCCGCACGTCCGGCTGGGAGGTGGAGAGAATCGAGCTTGGCCTGGTCCTCCTCCGGGAGCTCGGCAATGACCTCGGCGCACTCCGAGTCCTCAAGACCCTCGTAGAGGTAACGGACCATGGCGCCCTGCCGTTCGGCGTCGGCCTCCACCCACCAGGTCTTCAGCGCGCTGATCTTCGTCTTGCGCATGATCTGGTCGGTCACGTTGACCGGAGGCTGAGCGGCCGACCGCTCACCATCCGCGGTGAGCGTCGCGGTACCCCGCAGGGCCTGGCGGGAGACTCCCAGCTTCTCAGCCACATCAACCCAGGTCAGGTCGTCTCGCGGGTCCTCCAGGAGGAAGGCAACTACCTGGCGGCGCTCGTCCGCGGTCAGCGGCCGGTCCTTGCCTTTGGTCTCGCTGATGCGGAGATTGGCCACGATGGAGACGATCCGGAACCGTTGGAACTCCGGATCGCACTTCGGCGCGCGCCGAAAGGAGCCCTGGCCGGGAAGCGGGTCGGGAGCCACGCGGGAGACGGCTGACCCGCGTGGGGACTCCGCCTTGAAAACGGCTTGCAGCAACTGCTTGCAGACATCGGGAGAGATGCCCTGACGGTCGCAGATCTTCCGGATCTCGTTGGCGTTGTCGCTCTGATGCAGCTTGCCGAGAATGCCGTCCGGGCCACGCATGGTGATGCGGTGGGTCAGCGCCACCTGGGCCATCGCCTGCCCGGGGGTGATGCCGTCGTCGAGAATCTCGCCCGAGCCCGTCATGATGCGTTCGCGCAGTGCCTCCATGAACGGGGAGTCCTCTGCCGGTGACAACAGCGACTCGACCTTCGAGTACGGGTTGCGCCACCCCCGATGCCGCGCAATATGACGCACCGCCATGGAGACGGCCGGACCGCGCAACTCCTCGGGGAGCTTCTCCTCGACCAATCGAGCGCGTACTCTCCACACCCGGTATGGGTCGGTTTGCTCGCTCAGGTCCAGGAACTCTCCTGGCTTGGGGATCGGGAAGCCCAGGTCGAGCAGCACCTTGTCGAGCTGCTGGAGCCGCTTGCGTCGACGCCGCAGCAGACGCCGGGCGCGCCGGGCGACGCCGGAGATCTCCTTACGAGTCGAGGCGGTTTTCTTCCCACCCTCGCCGATCCCTGAGTCATGAATGAGCGACAGCGCTGAAAGGAGCTCGATGGGGGTCCCCTGGTCGTCAACCCGCAGCGTTGCGAGCCCGACGGAATGGGTGCCGACGTCGATCCCCACGCGAAGGTGGTGAGTAGGCATGAGAGATGCATACCACACTCGGACGCATCATGAGGCTGGCGTAAGAAAACTGCCCGGTCTCAATGTGAGATCGGGCAGTTAGACCGCCTTGCCGGTGGGCAAGCCGGTGGAGCATTCAACCCCGCAAGCATGGCGGGGCTTACTGGGAATCAGTCAGTGCGAGTGTAGCACCATCAGGGCTGGATCCCTGGTCTTAAGAGAGTCTCGGTGTGCGAGCGCCGGAGGTGGCGGAAGAGCGCGGGGGCGAGGGGCACTCGCCCCCCGGAGGCGGCTCGGGCGGGCCGGGGCGGTGGCCGCGGTTCGCGCCCGGGACGTACTTTCCGATCGGGGACTGCGTTGTCCTGCAGGCTACTGGGATCTCCTCGCAGTCGTATGGGGGAGAACGCAGTCCTGGTGGTGAAAGTACGTCCTCGATGGGGCGGTGGCTCCCGCAGCGGGGGTGGCGGGGCCAAGATGGAGGCATGCGTGACCTCAATGACCTGACCCGCCCCACCGTCCCCTCCGGCGCCATCCAGGAGCGCATGCTCGCCGAGACCGAGGAGCGCCGCGGCGTCGTCGGCCCGGCACCGGCCCTGCCCGACGACGCCGGAGCCCCCACCGCCCTGCGCGCCGCCCTGAGTGAGGCCGTCGCCGAGCTGGCCCCGCAGATCGTCGAGCTCTCCCACGACATCCACGACCACCCCGAGACCGGCTACGAGGAGCACCACGCCGTGGCCACGGTCGCCGAGCTCCTGCGCCGCCACGGCATCGAGCCCGAGGTCGGCGTCTACGGCATGGACACCGCCCTGCGCGCCGAGATCCCCGGGGGTGGAGGCGCGGACGCGGCGGCCGGAGGCGCCGGCGAATCAGTCGGCACCATCGCCATCCTCGCCGAGTACGACGCCCTGCCCGGCATCGGCCACGGCTGCGGACACAACGTCATGTGCGCCAACTCCGTGGGCGCCTTCCTCGCCCTGGCCGCCCTGGCCCGCACCCGCCCCGGCGCCCTGCCCGGCCGCGTCGTCCTGCAGACCACGCCCGCCGAGGAGAACTCGACCGCCAAGGAGATCCTGGCCGTGCGCGGCATGCTCGACGGCGTCGACGCCGCCATCCAGACCCACTCCTACGCCCACGACGTCACCCACCAGACCTGGCTGGGTGTGCGCCGCCTGGAGGTCGTCTTCCACGGCGTGCCGGCCCACGCCGCCTCCCAGCCCTTCATGGGCCGCAACGCCCTGGACGCCGCCACCCTGGCCCTGACCGGCATCGGTCTGCTGCGCCAGCAGATGCTCCCCATGGACCGTCTCCACGCCATCATCACCGACGGCGGCCAGGTCCCCAACATCATCCCCGAGCGCACCGAGCTGTCCATCATGGTGCGCTCCAAGTACCTCGAGACCCTCAAGGAGATCGCCGAGCGGGTCGAGGAGCTCCTCCACGGGGCCGCCCTCATGACTGGCACCGGCGTCGAGATCCTCACCTCCGAGTACTGCAACGAGGTCCCCGTCCGGGACAACGGCCCCCTGCTCAGCTCCTGGGTGCGCTCCCAGCGCGAGCGGGGCCGCGACCCGCTGGCCGCCGGGGTCCTGCCCGAGACCATCGCCGCCGGCACCGACTTCGGCAACGTCTCCCAGCGCGTGCCCGGCATCCACCCGCTCATCAAGGTCACCGACCGGCCCGACGTCGCCCTCCACACCCCCGCCATGACCGAGGCCGCCGGCGCCCCCACCGGGGACGCGGCCGCGCTCGACGGCGCCTACGGGCTGGCCGCCGTCGCCCTGGACTGGTTGCACGACGCCGAGCTGCGCCGCTGCGTGCGCGCCGACTTCGAGGCCAGTGGCGGGGCTATCGACGTCGCCGGCTTCTGGGAGGAGTGAGCCGGGCTCAGGCCGCCGGGCGGACAGCCGGTGCGGGCTGCCCCGACCGCCTGACCGCACTTGACGGCTCACTGTCGGGGTCTGCGGTGCGGGTAGAGCCATGGAGCGCTATGGCGCCCTCATGCGCCCCTGGTCGGTGCGGGTCAGGTCGCCGGGCGGCGGATGAGCAGCGCCCCGGGGTCGATGCGCACCCGCATGCTCTGCGTGGGCGCCAGCAGGTCGCCGTCGACCTCCACCAGGGCCGGCGCCGAGAGCTGGACGGCCACCTCCCCTCCGCGGCGCAGCACCACCCGCCCCAGGGAGCGGCCCGACTCGGAGTAGCGCGCCGCGTAGGGCGGCAGCACCTGGCGCGCCAGCGAGCTCCAGCCCGCCAGGCCGGCCACCGTGTCGATGGCAGCGATGTCGAGCAGGCCGTCGTCGGTGCGGGCCTGCGGCAGCAGGGTGATCCCGGCCGGCAGGCGGCCGCCGTTGGCCACCAGCAGGTTGCGGGCCCTCAGGCGCTCCACGCGCCGCGCGCCGGCCTCGTCCAGGAGACTGAGCACCAGATCCATGCGCGGCGAGCCCAGGTTCTCCATGGCCGCCAGCGCGTAGGCGCCCCAGCCGACCCGCGCCTTGAGGGCCGGGCGCGTGGAGGCCACCAGGCCGGCGTCGAAACCGATCCCGGCCACCACCATGCAGGCGTGCTCGTCGCCGAGTGTGGGCCGGGTCCACTGGCGCGGCCTGCGGGTCGCCCTCTGGATCGTGCGCACGGCCCGGGCCGCCTCAGTCGACAGCTGTCGGGAGTCGGCCGGTGCGACCGGGGCGGGAGGGGGTTCCGGCGGGGCTGCTGCGGCTGGGCCCGTCAGGGGTGCGGAGCCCGCCCGCCCGCGGGGGTCGCCCGCCGGCGCCGGGTCGGGGGCGACGTCGGGATCGGACCAGGGCTCGGTGCGCACCCAGGCCATGTCGGCGGGAAGATCGACGCCGTGGGCCACCACCCGGGCCGCGGCCCGGGCGTCCCCGACCGGCACCCTGAGGTTGCGGGCCGCCAGGTTCGCCGTGCCCAGCGGGACGATGCCCATCTGGGCGCCGGTGCCGGCCAGGCCGGCCGCCACCGAGCGCACCGTTCCGTCACCGCCGGCGGCCACCACCAGCCTCGCCCCGGCCGCCAGGGCCAGGCGCGCCTGCATCGTGCCGGGCTCGGAGACGCTCGTCTCCAGCCACACGGGCCCGGCATAGCCGGCCTCGCGCAGCTCGTCCTCCAGCAGGGAGCGCACCGCGGCGGTGACGCGCGGCTTGGAGGGGTTGACGACGACGCAGGCCAGTGGTCGCCCGGTGCGCGTCGTCGCCCGGGTGTCGCCGTCGGTGCCGCCCGTCATAGGGGCAGGCTAGTCGCCCTGGCGGTCTGGGTCACGGCCCGGGAGGGTCCGGCGGGCGGGAGCGGACTGGGAGGCCGCACGCCGCCGGCGAGGGGAGCCCCGGAGGAGGGCTCAGGCCTTGACGGGGGAGACGGGCAGGTCGGCCTCTCTCACCAGGCGCGAGATGAGGTCGGCCAGCTGGGCGAAGTCGGCGCCGCGCGAGGAGGAGACCCGGTGCACCAGGCCCATGCGGCGCATCGGTGCCTCGTCGCCGAAACGGGCGACGCCGTACTCCGAGGCGGGGGTCAGCAGCTGGAGCGCCCCCTCGGGGATGATCGTCACGCCGGAGCCGTGGGCGACCATGCGGGTCACCGTCGACAGGGTGGTGGCCACCGCGACCGGGGGCTGGGAGCCGTAGCGCTGGCACAGGGCCAGGGTCTGGTCGCGCAGGCAGTTGCCCTCGTCGAGCAGGAGGAGGGGCTGGTCGTCGAGCTCGGCGGGGCTCACGTCCGTGCGGCCGACCCAGGGGTGGTCGGCGGCGGTGAGGACGACGAGCCGCTCGTCGAACATCGGGATCGCGGTGATGCGCTGGAGGTCGTCCTCCAGGGCGATGATGATGGCGTCGAGGCGCCCCTGGGCGAGCTGGTCGAGGTTGTCCCCGGTGACCATCTCACGCAGGTCCAGGTCCATCTGGGGCAGGGCCTCACGCAGGCCGTCAATGAGAACGGGGGCCAGGTAGGGCGCGATGGTGGGGATGATGCCCAGGCGCATCGTGCCGCTCAGGGCGGCGCCCCGGCTGGAAGCGGCCTCGTTGAAGGCCTCGGCGGCCAGGACGGCGTCCCGAGCGAAGGGCAGCAGGGCCTCGCCCAGGGAGGTGACCAGGACGCGGCGGGTGGTGCGCTCCACCAGCTCGCCACCGACGCGCTTCTCCAGCGCGGTGATGGCCTGGGACAGGCTGGGCTGGCTGACTCCGAGCGCCGTGGCGGCCTCGCCGAAGTGCTGGTGGTCGCACAGCGCAACGAAGGCCCGCAGCTGGGAGAAGGACGGAGATGATGTGGTCGGCATGAGTTGTGGTCCTGTGGTCGGGGCCCGCATTCATGGCGATCGGCGAGCCTGTTATGACGGAGTGACAGATAATCGGGGGCAGACGACTAGCCGGGAGGAGCGGGGAGGGCGGTGCGGTGGGAGGTGAGGGCGAGCCTCCAACGTGGCGACTCGGAAACACCGTCGGGAACGATAGGGCGCACCGATTGAAATGGATTCTATTCACAGGTGGATTGCCTTGGTAAGAGGGGTGTGGGTCACGTTCTTCGTTCCGAGGTGGTGCGGGTGAGGGTGGGCGTGTATGCGTCGCGGCCTCGTAGGCCCCACGCCGCTACCATCTAATCTCCCGGATAATTCCTGGGTTCCAGGGGGCCCGGGTCGCTTCGACGGCGGGGTGTCCGCCGGGGGATCGACGTCGAATCCGGCCCGTTGTGCCCCCGAGTGTCGGCTCGGCCACTCGCCCGTGACTTTGGTCCTCTCGATATTCCCCGCCCGCCCCGCTCGTCCCGTCCACGGCCCGGGGCCGCTCGAATGCTGTCTGGGGCGCGGTCCTGACTACACTCGGGACCATGATCGACCTGCGTGCGCTTCGTGAGAACCCCGAGCCCTTCCGCGCCAGCCAGCGAGCCCGTGGTGCCGACGTCGATCTCGTCGACCGCGTCATCGCCGCCGACGAGACCCGCCGTCAGGCGCTGGCCGCCTTCGAGAACCTCCGTGCCGAGCAGAAGCAGGTCTCCCGGTCCGTGGGGAAGGCCTCCCCGGAGGAGCGCCCAGCGATCCTGGCCAGCGCCAAGGAGCTGGCCGAGCAGGTCAAGGCCGCCGAAGCCGCCTCCTCGGCCGCCGCCGCCGAGCTCGACGACCTGGCCCGCCAGTTCGCCAACCTCATCGAGGGGGCGCCCTCGGGCGGCGAGGAGGACTACGTCGTCCTGCGCCACGAGGGCGGCCAGCCCCGCGACTTCGCCGCCGAGGGCTTCGAGCCCGCCGACCACCTGGCGATCGGCGAGGGCCTGGACATCATCGACACCCGCCGCGGCGCCAAGGTCTCCGGCGCCCGCTTCTACTACCTCAAGGGCTGGGGCATGCGCCTGGAGCTGGCCCTCATGACGGCCGCCCTGGACGCCGCCGTCGCCCACGGCTTCACCCCGATGACCACCCCCACCCTCGTGACCCCGCAGGTCATGGGCGGCACCGGCTTCCTGGGCGCCCACAGCGACGAGATCTACTACCTGCCCGCCGACGACCTCTACCTCACCGGCACCTCCGAGGTGGCCCTGGCCGGCTACCACGCCGACGAGATCCTCGACCTGTCCGCCGGGCCCAATCGCTACATGGGCTGGTCCACCTGCTACCGGCGCGAGGCCGGGGCCGCCGGCAAGGACACCCGCGGCATCATCCGCGTCCACCAGTTCAACAAGGCGGAGATGTTCTCCTACTGCCGCCCCGCGGACGCCGAGGCCGAGCACGCCCGGCTCCTGGCCATGGAGGAGGAGATGCTGGCCCTGGTCGAGCTGCCCTACCGGGTCATCGACACCGCCGCCGGGGACCTGGGCTCCTCGGCCGCCCGCAAGTTCGACTGCGAGGCCTGGCTGCCCACCCAGCAGCGCTGGATGGAGGTCACCTCCACCTCCAACTGCACCACCTACCAGGCCCGCCGCCTGGCCGTGCGTGAGCGCCGTGAGGGCGGCACGAGCCCCGTGGCCACCCTCAACGGGACCCTGGCCACCACCCGCTGGATGGTCGCCATCCTGGAGAACCACCAGCAGGCCGACGGCTCGGTGCGCGTGCCCGCGGGCCTGCGCCCCTACCTGGGCGGCCTGGAGGTCATCGAGCCCGTCGGCGCCACCGCCTGAGGGCCGGCCCCGTGAACCCCACGCCCGCCTCCAGCCCGAGTGCCGCCCACGAGACCGAGGCCGTCGGTGAGCCCGCCGGCTGCGAGCACACCGGCAACGGCCCGGCCGTCAACCCCGTCACCGGCATCGCCCCGGCCGGCCAGCCCCTGACCCACCTGGGCGGCTCCACGGAGTACGTCGGGCACCTCGAGGACGGCGCCGGACAGGCCGCAGGCACCGGCGAGCGCGTCCTGCGCCGTCGGCCCCTGGACCACGAGGAGTACCACGCCCTCGTCCAGGACCGGATGCAGGACCTTAACGCCCTGGAGGCCGACGGCGGCGCCCGGCTCGCGCCCGGTCACGGGCTCGTCGTCGCCCTCGACGTCGACGGCACCATCCTCGACATGGACGGGCGCGTCTCGGAGCGGGTCATGGCCTCCGTCGCCCGCCTGCGCGCCCACGAGGTCCCCGTGGTCATCTCCACCGGCCGCGGGATCGCCGCCGCCATGCCGGTGGTGCGCCACCTGGGGCTGTCCACCGGCTGGATGGTGTGCGCCAACGGCGCCCTGACCCTGCGGCTCGACCCGGACGCCCCCGGTGGCTACGAGGTGGTCGACTCGCGCACCTTCGACCCGCGCGCCGCCATCGAGACCCTCCACGCCGCCGTGCCCGACGGGATCCTCGCCGTGGAGGACCCCGGCGTCGGCTTCAAGGTCTCCCGGCTCTTCCCCGACGGCGAGCTCATCGAGGACCAGCGGGTCGTCACCTTCGACGAGCTCGTCTCCCAGCCGGTCACCCGCGTGGTCCTGCGGGCCCCGGGCATGTCCGTGGATCGCTTCTCCCGGATCGTGGCCGACTCCGGGCTGCACTCGGTGGAGTACGCCATCGGCTGGACGGCCTGGCTCGACGTCGCCCCCGAGGGCGTCACCAAGGCCTCCGCCCTCGAGGCGCTCATCGCCCGCCTGGGCACCGACTCCGCCCACGTCCTGGCGGTCGGGGACGGCTCCAACGACGTCGAGATGATCGAGTGGGCCGGAGCCGGCGTCGTCATGGGCAGCGCGCCGCAGTGGGTGCGCGACCGCGGCGATATCCTGACCGAGCCCGTGTGGCGGGACGGCTGCGCGGCCGT